>JAZDIQ010000101.1:0-76646 GCA_043804825.1 Pseudomonadota bacterium | reverse complement strand
CGTGCTCTCCCGCGACGTCAAGAAGCCCAAGCCGGTGGAGGATTACCTCAAGATCCAGCGCCGCTTCCGCCACCTCAAACCAGAGGACATCGCCGTCATCCAAAAGCGCGTCGACCAAGACTGGGAGCGACTTATGGCCCTGGTCAAAGCCACAAATCCAGAGGAAAGCACTGATTAATATATTAACTATCCATAGGTAATTTCGATAGCTTCCCGGTAACACAGGCCTTTTGACATAGGTTTTTATTAGCATTTAGTCGCTTGACTGACAGACTGGGAAGCGATACATTTTTAGCAACAACCTGCCCCCCAACCCTGTGCGTCGTCGCCTTTCGTCAAGGCACTTGCGGGGGCGGCGACGCACAGGGCCCCTATAGGCCGCGGCGGACGCGGCCCGGCCCGTAAGTAGTAATAACAGCCCCGGCCTTTTGGCCGGGGCTGTTATTTGGTGCCCCCGCCCCAGGGCCAAAGAACCGTTGCCCCAAGGCTCCAGGTATGTATGATAGGCCCTGTCGCCAGGTCGGAGCCCACGGCCCGGTGGCGGAGAGGAATATCCGCCCATGCAGACCCGCACCGTGCACCTGGTGGCCGCCGCCCGGCCCAACTTCATGAAGGTGGCGCCCCTTTACCATGAACTCCAGCGCCGCCCCTGGTGCCGGCCGGTGATCATCCATTCCGGCCAGCACTACGACGACAACATGTCCCAGACCTTTCTGCGCGACCTGGGCCTGCCCGAGCCGCATGTGCACCTGGGGGTGGGCTCGGGCAGCCACGGCCAGCAGACCGCCCGCTGTCTGACGGCCTATGAGCAGGTGCTCTTCAATCAGCGCCCCGACTGGGTGGTGGTGGTGGGCGATGTCAACTCCACCCTGGCCTGCACCCTGGCCGCCGTGAAGCTCCTGGTGCCGGTGGCCCATCTGGAGGCCGGCCTGCGCTCCTTTGACCGCGCCATGCCCGAGGAGATCAATCGCCTGGCCACCGACGTGCTCTGCGATCTCTTGTGGACCCCCAGCAGTGACGCCGACGACAACCTGCTGCGCGAGGGCGTCGACCCGGCCAAGATCGAGCTGGTGGGCAATATAATGATTGATTCCCTGGAGATGCTGCGCCCGGCCATAGAGGGGCAGACCCCCGCCCAGGCCCTGGGGCTGGCGGCGGGCGGCTACGGAGTCGTTACCCTGCACCGGCCGGCCAACGTGGACGATCCCGCCGTCCTGGGGCAGATCATGGCCGCCCTGGCCACGGCCGCCCAACGGCTGCCCCTGGTCTTCCCGGTGCATCCCCGCACCCGCGCCCGCCTGGAGGAGTTCGGCCTCTTGGACCTGGCCCGGGCCTCGGGCCTCAAGCTGGTGGAGCCCCTGGGCTACATGCGGTTCATGGGCCTGGTGCTGGGCGCGGCGGTGGCCATCACCGATTCCGGCGGCATCCAGGAAGAGACCACCTACCTGCACATCCCCTGCCTGACCCTGCGCCCCAACACCGAGCGGCCCATCACCGTGAGCCTGGGCAGCAACCGCCTCATCACCCCCGAGCAGTTGGCCGCCAGTCTGGAGCGAGTGCTGGCCGGGCAATGGCCCAGGGGCGGCGTGCCCCCCCTGTGGGACGGCCACACCGCCGCCCGCGTGGCCGACAGCCTAGAGCGTCGCTGCGGCGTGCCCGCCGCGGGGCATAACCTGGTCGGCGGCGGCCGGGTGCCCCCGGCAGGGCGTTAACGGGTCGAGTGAGGTTGTCGCCTGGTCAAGGCCGGCGGCTCCCGTGGTGGGGTTGCGGCGTTACCATGAAAAACGGGCGGGGGTAAGCCCCGCCCACACATCAATAAATATCCTACAAGCCTAAGGTCTTAGTGTGGGGGCGGGGTTTATCCCCGCCCGCGTATTTTCGGATCATGACCGCCACGGGAGCCGCAGGCCTAAGCCCAAGCCCACAACGCTAACCGACCCGTATAAGCCCCGTGGCGGGCACGCCACTAGCCCCAGGCAGCCAGACCCAGGGCGTATTTGGAGTTGAGGTCGTCGTGGAAGGGCACCACGCGGACCTTGAGCCCCAGGCGTCCGGTGTACTGGCATTTGACGCGGCCCAGGAACTCATAGACCCCGTCGCCGCCGCCCACGGGCTGCATGGGCTGGGTGTCGCGGGAGGCGAACTGGCCGTCGGCGTCCAGGGGGCCGTGGTAGATGTCGCAGGCCACGTCGTCGGGCGTGAGCCCGCCCAGCTTGACCCGGGCGCGCACCTCCAGGTCCTCGCCCCAGGTGAGGGTCTCGGGCATGGGGCTGGTCACTTCGGTCACTTCCACCTGGCTCCAGTGCTCCATGATGCGCCGGGTCCAGCCCCCCAGTTGGCGGGCGCGGCCAAAGCCGCCCAGGGCCAGGCTGTTGAAGCGCGTGGCCGCCGGCAGGTAGGACAGATCGGTGTAGTCCTCCAGCATGCGGTGGGAGTTGAAGGCCGGGCAGAGTTGGCGCAGGCTCTTTTTCATGTAGCCGATCCAGCGCCGGGGCAGGTCGTCGTCGGCGCGGTCGTAGAAGGCCGGGGCCACTTCGTTTTCCAGGGTGCGGTACATGGCGCGGGCCTCCACCTGGTCCTGGAGGTACTCGTCCTCGTACTGCTCGCCGGCCCCGATGGCCCAGCCCAGGCCGGGCTCGAAGCCCTCGTCCCACCAGCCGTCCAGGATGGAGAGGTTCAAGGCGCCGTTGGCGGCGGCCTTCATGCCGCTGGTGCCGCAGGCCTCCAGGGGCCGGCGGGGGGTGTTGAGCCACACGTCGGCGCCCTGCACCAGGTAGCGGGCCACGTTGATGTCGTAGTCCTCGATGAAGACCATGTGCTGCCGAAAGCGCGGCTCCTGGCTGATGGCCACGATGCGCCGGATGAACTCCTTGCCCTCGTTGTCCTTGGGGTGGGCCTTGCCGGCGAAGATGAACTGCACCGGGCGCTTGGGGTCGCTGACCAGGCGGGCCAGGCGCTCGGGGTCTTGCAGGATCATCACCGCGCGCTTGTAGGTGGCGAAGCGCCGGGCGAAGACCACGGTGAGCGCCTCGGCGTTGAGCACCTCCGAGGCCTGCCTGAGGCTCTCGGCGCTGGCGCCCCGGCGCTTGAGCTGCTCCACCAGGCGGGCGCGCACGTAGGCCACGCAGCGGGCGCGGCGGCGCTCATGGGCGCGCCACAGCTCGCCGTCGGGGATCTGGTCGATGAGCTTCCACACGGCCTGGGAGTCGGGGTCTTCCATCCAGGCCGGCCCCAGGTAGCGGTAGTAGAGGTAGGCCATGTCGCCGCTGATCCAACTGGGGATATGCACGCCGTTGGTGATGCTGCTGATGGGCACGTCCTCCAGGGGGAAGTGGGGCCACACGTCCTGCCACATCTGGCGGCTGACCTGGCCGTGCAGGCGGCTGACGCCGTTGCAGGCCGCCGACAGGCGCAGGGCCAGCACGGTCATGCAAAACTGCTCCTGCTGGTCGTGGGGATGGATGCGGCCATAGGCCAACAATACCGGCAGGCTGATGCCCAGCTCGCGCACGTAGCCTTGGAAGTGCCGGCGCACCAGATCGGGGTCGAAGTAGTCGTTGCCCGCCGGCACGGGGGTGTGGGTGGTGAAGCAGTTGCTGGTCTTGACCATCTCGCGGGCCTCGTCAAAGGACAGGCCCTGCTCGGCGCGCAGGATGCGGATGCGCTCCAGGGAGGCGAAGGCGCTGTGGCCCTCGTTCATGTGATAGATGTTGGGCTCTATGCCCAGGGCCTTCAAGGCCCGCACCCCGCCGATGCCCAGGAGTATCTCCTGGCGGATGCGCATCTCGGTGTCGCCGCCGTAGAGCTGGCGGGTCAGGCCGCGCAGGTCGTCGGGGTTCTGGTCGATGTTGGAGTCCATGAGGTACAGGCTGACGCGCCCCACCTTGACCTGCCACAGGCGGGCCACCAGGGGGCGGCCCTCGATCTCCACGCTGATGCTCACCTCCTGGCCCTGGGCGTCGCGCACCAGGGTCATGGGCATGTTCCAGAAGTCGTTGGCGTGGTACTCCTCCTGCTGCCAGCCGTCGGGGTTGAGGTACTGGTTGAAATAGCCCTGGCGATAGGCCAGACCCACGGCCACCAGGGGCAGGTTCAGGTTGCTGGCGCTTTTGAGGTGATCGCCGCTGAGCATGCCCAGGCCGCCGGAGTAGATGGGCAGGCAGTCGGCCAGGCCGTACTCGGCGGAAAAATAGGCGATCTTGAAATTGTCGGGGGCGCGGTCGCCCAGAAAGGGGCAGTCGGTGGCCTTGAGGTAGGAGTCCATCAGACCCACCACGCGCTCCAATTGGGCCAGGAAGCCGCTGTCCTTGGCCAGGGCCTCCAGGCGCTCCTGGCTGGTCTGGTTGAGCAGCATCAGGGGGTTGTGGGAGACCTGCGACCATAGGACCACGTCGATGCGCTGGAACAGCTCCACGGCCTCGGGGTTCCAGGTGAACCAGAGGTTGCCGGCCAGGCGGGTCAGAGGCGCCAACTGGGGCGGGAGACTGGGCTTTACCTGAAAACTTAAACTGGGCTGCACGTTATGCTTCCTCCCGCCGGTCTGGGACCAAGGTGGCGACAATATACAATTCACAGACGCACGGCTTATTCTTGCCTTAAGTGGCCGGGGTTTGCAATAGCGCTTCTCGTTGCCGGAGCCGGGGCGGGGCCGGGAGCGCCCTGGCGGGGGCGGCTGTGGTATCCTTAACAAAAGATGAAGATGGCACCAACGGGAGGCCGAGCATGGAGCAGGGCGAGCACACGCTGGCGGTATTCATCGACTTCGAGAACCTGGCCCAGGGCCTGACCCGCAGCCGCGCCTTCAACATGCGCATGGTGCTGGAGCGGCTCCTGGAAAAGGGCAAGGTGGTGGTCAAGAAGGCCTACGCCGACTGGTCGCGCTACGCCAAGGTCAAGCAGGAGCTGCACGAGCTGGCCATCGACCTGATCGAGATACCCAAGCGCACTCTCACCGGCAAGAACTCCGCCGACATCCGCCTGTGCGTGGACGCCATGGACCTGTGCTACTCCAAGACCCACGTGGGCACCTTTGTCATCGTCAGCGGAGACAGCGATTTCTCGCCCCTGGTCAGCAAGCTCAAGGAGAACGGCAAGCGGGTCATCGGCCTGGGCATGAAGGCCTCCACCAGCGATTTGTTGCGCGACAACTGCGACGAGTTCGTCTACTACGAGGACCTGGAGCGCCAGCGCGACAAGCCGCCGACCCTGCCCAAGGCCCTGCCCAAGGAAAAGCGCGAGGTCTTCGACCTGTTGGTGCAGTCGGTGGAGGCCTTGCAGCGCGAGAACAAGGAGGTCATCTACTCCTCCATGGTCAAGGACACCATCAAGCGCAAGAAGCCCTCCTTTGACGAGTCCTACTACGGCTTCCGCAACTTCAGCAACCTGCTGCTGGAGGCCGAGAAGCAGGGCCTGGTCAGCCTGCGCAAGGATGCCCGCTCGGGCACCTACGTGGTCTCCGGACCGGGCTCCAGCAACGATTAGCATGATGCCGCAATCAAAGCCGTCCCTGGCTTTGATTGCCCATCGGCCGGGCCAAAACGTGGTTTTGCCCGGCCTCCCGGGCGCTGGCGCGCCCGGCGGGCCATCCCTGGCCCGCATGCCGCAAGCCAATCAACCATGCGCGTGTTGATGCTCAACGACCGCCTCTCGGACCGGGGCGGGGCTGATCGTCTATTGCCGCAATCAAAGCCATCCCTGGCTTTGGTTGCCCATCGGCCGGGCCAAAACGTGGTTTTGTCCGGCCTCCCGGGCGCTGGCGCGCCCGGCGGGCCATCCCTGGCCCGCATGCCGCAAGCCAATCAACCATGCGCGTGTTGATGCTTAACGACCGCCTCTCGGACCGGGGCGGGGCCGATCGGCATTTGATCGCCATCCTGGGCCACCTGCAAGGCCGCGCGGAGACGCTCCTGGCCGTGGGGCACGACGACCAGAGCCTGCCGGCAGGCGAGCGCCCCGGCCTGGGTCCGTGGCGGCGTATCAAGGGCCTGGAGCGCGGGGGCCTGAGCCCTCGGGGCGGGGTGGCGGCGCTGGAGCGCTTGCAGGGGCTGTTGGCCGGCTACCAGCCCGACGTCATCCACCTGCACAACATCATGGACCCGGAGCTGATAGCAGCCGTGGCCGCCACGGGGCGGGCCTTGATGACCGTGCAGGACCACCGGGCCTTCTGCCCCGGCCTGGGCAAGCTCACGCCAACCGGGACGATCTGCCACATCCCCCTGGGTCCGGGCTGCCTGGCCTGCTTCGGCGACCAGGATTACGGCCAACGCCTCATGGATCTGACCCAGCGGCGCCTGGCGGCCTTGGCTGGCCTGCGCCGGCTGTTGGTGCTCTCCAACTACATGGCCCGTGAATTGGCCGCCGTGGGCCTGCACCCGGCAAGCATCCGGGTGCTGCCGCCCTTTGCGCAGGGCCTGGCCCCGCCACCCCGCCCCGTCGCCCCAACCCACCACCTCTTGGCCTGCCGCCTGGTGGAGCGCAAGGGCGTCAGGGTGGCCTGCCAAGCGGCCGGCATGCTGGCTGGCGGCCCGCCCCTGCTGGTGGCCGGCCACGGCCCCCTGGCCGGCGAGGTGGCCCGCCTGGCCGAGGAGAGCGCCGGCCGCCTGCGCTACGTGGGCTGGGCCGACCGGGCGGGCATGAGCGCGCTCCTGGCCGGGGCGGCCAGCCTGTGGCTGCCCAGCCTGTGGGCCGAGCCCTTTGGCATCGCCGGCCTGGAGGCCCTGGCCCTGGGGGTGCCGGTGGCGGCCTCGGACCTGGGCGGGGTGGGCGACTGGCTCCAGCACCGGGTCAACGGCCTCTTGCTGCCGCCGGGCGACGCCCCGGCCCTGGCCCGGGCCGCCCAGTGCCTGGCCGGGCCGGAGGGCCGCCGCCTGGGCGCCGCCGGAGCGGCTGGCGTGGCCCGACATTTCGGGCATAATGAACTCATGGGGCGTCTGCTGGAGCAATACCGGGAAGTGGCGGAGAGGGCATGAGCGGGGCCATGGGGACAGGTGGGCCATGGGATGACGAGGCCCAGGCGCGGCGTCTGCGCCAGGCCTACGAAGCCATGTTCGCGGCCCAAGCCCGGCTCATCGCCGGCATGGGCCTGTCGGAGCTGGACCCCCGCCTGGCCCCGGCCCGCCAAGAGGCCAGGAGGCGCTTTTTGCGGGCCTGGCCCCGGGCACGCAAGCGCGGACTGGCCCGGGACCCCGCCGGCGCCGCCGATCTCTACCTGTGCTGCCTGGCGCGGGAGCTGAGCCAGCAGGGGCTCAAGGCCCCCCTGGAGCTGCTGCCCGCCGAGAGCCTGTATTTCGCCCTGGCCGCCGAGGTGCTCTCATGATGCGTCTGCGCCTCTTCGGCCGCTCCAGCCTGTACCACGACCCCATCGCGCCGGTGCTGAAAAGTCCGGCCCAGGTGGGTTGGCAGGCCTGGTTTCGGGAGACCGACCAGGTGGCGTCCGAGCCCTTGAGCGGCCACGAACTCTTGCTGCGCGCCCGGGGGGCCTGGACCGTGGAACCCCAGGACGTGGCCGCGGTGGTGGCCCTGCACGGGCGGCTGGTGGTGGGCGGAGATGGTGAGCTTCTGGTGGAGTTGGCCGACCAGACCGCCGCCCTGGCCCTGGCCCTGGCCCTGCGCGAGGGCTTCGGGGACGAGGTGCTGCTGGCCCCCTGACGCCAGTCAGCCCCGGCCCGGCAGATCGTTCCCCCCGGTGCCGCCCGCCGGGCTTATAATCAGGCCACGACCCATCGGGCCGTCAGCCGCTATCTCCAACCGCGAGGATCACAGGTGGGAATGTTCAGCCATATCGTCTGCTGCAGCGATTTCTCCACCCAGTCCGAGGTGGCCCTGCAAGCGGCCCGTGAACAGGCCCGCCGCGACGGCGCCAGCCTGACGCTCTTGCACGTGGTGCTGCCCGGCGCCCCGCTCTTGCCCGGCGAGCAGCCCCACGCCGCCGACCGCTTCTCCGACCAGCAGATCGTGGAGAAACTCACCGCCTTCATGCATGGGCGCTACGATGAGCCCCTGCGGGGCCTGGACTGGCGCCCGGCCCTGCGCCGGGGCCACCCCAGCGAGGAGATCCTGGCCCACCTGGCCGAGAGCAAGGCCGATCTGGTGGTCATGGGCTCCCAGGGGCTCACGGGCATGGGCCTGGTGCTGCTGGGCTCGGTGGCCGAGCGCGTCAGCCGCCGCGCCCCCTGCACCTGTCTGATAGTGCGCCCGACGGGCGCCCCCGGGCCGGGTGCCCCCGGCGGGGCTTAAACGGGTCGGGTGGCGTTGATGCTTGGGCCGGCGCCGCCGGCTCCCGTGGCCAGGTCATGGAATAAATATTAAAAAAAGTGTCATTGCGAGGAGCCCCTGGGGGCGACGAGGCAATCGCGGCACAAATGGTGCGGCGCTTTGGCGCAAAGGCCAACAAAGGAGCGGGCGGGGTTTATTCCCGCCCGGCTTTTTTGAGGAACATCCCTTCAACGGGAGCCGGCGGCCTCCGCGGGTGCAAGGGCCTCGCCCGACCCGTTCATGCCCTACCCGGGGCACCGGGTTAGACGGGGAAGTCTACTTTAATCTTGAAGGTGCGCAGGGAGGGCAGGCTACAGATGTCGGCCACGCCGGTCTGCTGGGCCAGCTCGGCCAGGTGGGCCTCGATCTCTTCCATGGTCTCGGCGATGAAGGTGAACCACACGTTGTAGTCGTGGGCGCGGCGGTAGTTGTGGGTCACGCCGGGGTGGGCGTTGACCGCCGCGATGAAGGCCGCCAGCTTGTCGGCCGGCACCCTGGCCGCGCAGAGGGTGGAGGCGAAGCCCAGGCTGGAGCTGTTGAAGTTGCCGCCGATGCGCCGGATGATGCCCTTCTCCTTGAGCCGGGCGATGCGGCTGATCACCTGGTCCTCGCTAAGGGACAGATCCCGGCCCAGCTCGGCGAAAGGCCGCTCGGCGATGGGCAGGTGGGACTGGATGGCCCGCAGTATGGCCTTGTCGGTGTCGTCCATGGCGGCTCGTTTCAGGGCGGGGCGGGGCGGAGTTACGCGGGGAGCCCTCCCGCGCGGGAGGGCTCCCAGGTTAATAAAGCCTTAGGCCACCTTGACCACCCAGCCGAAGGGATCGGGCCGGGTGCCCAACTGGATGCCCACGATCTCGTCATAGAGCCTCTTGGTCAGATCGCCGGTGCCGCCCTGGGCCACGGTGTATTCCTGTCCTTGGTAGGCGATGGCGCCCACCGGGCTGACCACGGCCGCCGTGCCGGTGCCGAAGGCCTCCTTGAGGGTGCCGGCGGCCTGGGCGGCGATGACCTCGTCGATGGTCAGGCGGCGCTCCTTGACGTTGAGGCCCCAGTGCTTGCAGAGCTGGATCACCGAGTCGCGGGTGACGCCGGGCAGGATGGTGCCGCCCAGGGGCGCGGTGATGATCTCGTCGCCGATGACGAAGAAGATGTTGGAGGTGCCCACCTCCTCGATGGTCTTGCGATCGCAGGCGTCCAGCCACAGCACCTGGGTAAAGCCCTTGGCGTGGGCCTCCTCGGCTGCGAACAGGCTACAGGCGTAGTTGCCGCTGGTCTTGGCCTCGCCGGTGCCGCCATGGGCGGCGCGCACGTAATGCTCCTCCACGAATATCTTCACCGGGCTGAAGCCCTCGGGGTAGTAGGCCCCCACCGGCCCCACGATGATGAAGTAGAGGTATTCGCCGCTGACCTTGACGCCCAGGGCCGCCTCGGTGGCGATGATCGTGGGGCGCACGTAGAGGCTGGTGCCCGGCGTGCGCGGGATCCACTCCTGCTCCACGCGGATGAACTCGTAGAGGTGCTCCAGGGCCTGATCCACCGGCACCGCCGGTATGCACGGGCGGGCGCTGGAGCGGTTGAGGCGCTCGATGTTGGCGCGGGGGCGGAACATGTAGATGCCGCCCTGGGCGCCCCGATAGGCCTTGAGCCCCTCGAAGACCTCCTGGCCGTAGTGGAAGATCAGGGCCGCCGGGTCCAGCACCAGGGGGCCGTAGGGCACCACCCGGGGGTTGTGCCAGTCCTGGCCGGACTTATAGTCCCAGCGGAACATGTGGTCGCTGAAGATGCGCCCGAAGCCCAGGTTGCTCTCGTCGGCGGGCTTGGGCTTCATCTGGTCCTTGGGCAGCAGGGTCTTGGTGAGTTGCATGATGCTCTCTCTATTTCTTGGCCTGGGCCTTGGCCCGGGCCAGGGATTCGCTAAAAGGCGGCTTGAGCACGCCCTTTTCGGTGATGATGGCGCTGACCAGATCGGCGGGGGTTACATCGAAGGCGAAGTTGATGGCCCCCGCCCCCTTAGCCGCCACCCGGCAGGTGCCGAAGGCCGTCACCTCGCCGGGGTCGCGCTCCTCTATGGGTATATCCTCGCCTGTCTTGGTGTCCAGGTCCACGGTGGAAAGTGGCGCGGCCACGTAGAAGGGCACCCCGTGACGCGCGGCCTGGAGGGCCACGTTGAAGGTGCCAACCTTGTTGGCCACGTCGCCGTTGGCGGCGATGCGGTCGGCCCCCACTATCACCAGGTCCACCATGCCCCTGGACATGATTACGCCCGACGCGGAGTCAACCGCCACCCGTACCGGCACGCCCATGGCCACGCACTCCCAGGCCGTGAGCCGGGCGCCTTGCAACAGGGGCCGGGTCTCGTCGGCGATCACCGAGATATCCTTGCCCGCCTGATGGGCCGCCCACACCGGGGCTAAAGCCGTGCCGTAGCCGCCGGTGGCCAGGGAGCCGGCGTTGCAGTGGGTCAGCACGGTGAGCTTCTTCTTGCGAATGAGCTTCAAGCCGTTACGGCCGATGGCCTGGTTGACGGCGATGTCCTCGTCCAGCATGAACTGGCTTTCCCGCCGGATCATCTGGCGCATGGTCTCCATGTCGTTGGGGGCCAGGGCCACCAGGGCCAAGACGCGGTCGCAGGCCCAGGCCAGGTTCACCGCCGTGGGGCGCGCGGCGCGCATGGTCTCTATCTTGGCCGCCAACTGGCGTCGGAAGGCCGCCGGGGTCTTGGCGGTCAGCGCGCTGGCGGCCAGGCTGATGCCCATGGCCGCGGCCACGCCGATGGCCGGGGCCCCGCGCACCGCCAGGGTCTTGATGCAGTAGATCACCTGCTTCATGTCCTGGCAGGCCATGTAGCGGGTCTTGCCCGGCAAGAGGCGCTGGTCCAGGATCATCACCGCCGGGCCATCCCAGTACAGGGTGGCGGGCAGGGGCAGACCGGCCACCTGGCTGGCGGCGGGGGATGCTTTGGTGGTTTTAGCGGTGTTCACGCGCGCCTCTCAAATGCCTGCCGGCTTTGGGTGCGCCGGTTTTTATGTAGGGGCGGGGTTTATCCCCGCCCGCGTTCCGACGTCCCGCCAATACGGGCGGGGATAAACCCCGCCCCTACATTAAAGACAGAAACCACCGGCCTCGTCAAACACCAGCCGCTCAGAACCCCGTCATTGCGAGGCATCGCCAGGCGATGAAGCAATCTCTTGCCGGCTCAGCCCGCCAGCAGGTTTTTCACCAACTCGTTGAGCACCGCCGGGTTGGCCTGGCCCTTGGTGTTTATCTCCCGCCAAAAGGCCGTCCTGGCCTTTTGGCGCCCGGCCGGCCCGGAGTGAATCCGGCCCGGCCTCCGGCTCGCTATCGCTCGCCGGCGGGGCGTCCTGCCCCGCGGAAACCAAGGGCATCGCCTGGTTCTAACTGCCTCCCAGCATCTTCTTGACCAGTTCGTTCAAGAGCGCCGGGTTGGCCTGGCCCTTGGTTTCCTTCATGGCCTGACCCACGAAGAAGCCCAGGAGCTTGTCCTTGCCGGCCTTGAACTGCTCCACCTGGCCGGGGTTGGCGTCGAAAATCTTTTGCAGCACCGCCTCCAGGGCGTGGCTGTCGCTGACCTGCTTGAGGCCCTTTTGCTCCACCACCGCCGCCGGGTCCTGACCGCTCAACATCATCTCCGCGAAGACCTGCTTGGCGATTTTGCCGCTGATCTCGCCCGAGTCCACCATGGCGATCAGCCGGGCCAGGTTGGCGGCGCTTACGGGGCTGTCGGTGATCTCCCGGTCCTGGCCGTGCAGGGCACCCAAAAGCTCGCTCATGATCCAGTTGCTGGCCGTCTTGGGAGCGGCGCCGGCCGTGACCACGGCCTCGAAGTAGTCGGCCAGGGGCCGGGAGGCCGTGAGCACCCCGGCGTCATAGGCCGGCAGGCCGTACTGCTCCATGAAGCGCTCCCGCTTGGCCTCGGGCAGCTCGGGCAGCTGGCTTTCGACCCGCTCCACCCAGGCCCCGTCCACCACCAGGGGCAAGAGGTCCGGGTCGGGGAAATAACGGTAGTCGTGGGCCTCTTCCTTGCCGCGCATGGCCATGGTCTTGTTGGCCTGGGCGTCCCACAGCCGGGTCTCCTGCACCACCTGGCCGCCGTCCTCCAAGATCGCCCGCTGGCGGCGTATCTCGTACTCCAGGGCCTTTTGCACGTTGCGGAAGGAGTTCATGTTCTTCAGCTCGGCGCGGGTGCCGAAGGCCTCCCGGCCCAGGGGCCGGATGCTCACGTTGGCGTCGCAGCGAAAAGACCCCTCCTCCATGTTGCCGTCGCAGATCTCCAGGTACACCAGGATGTCGCGCAGGGCCTTCAGGTAGGCGGCGGCTTCCTCGGGGCTGCGCATGTCCGGCTCGCTGACGATCTCCATCAGCGGCGTGCCGGTGCGGTTGAAGTCCACGTAGCTCAACCCCTGGCCCGGGTCGTGGATCAGCTTGCCGGCGTCTTCCTCCATGTGGATGCGCGTGATGCCGATGCGTTTTTGCCCCGTGCCCTCGGTCTCGATGTCCAGATGGCCGTGCTCGGCCAAGGGCAGCTCGTACTGGCTGACCTGGTAGTTCTTGGGCAGGTCGGGGTAGAAGTAGTTCTTGCGCGCCCAGATGCTCTTGCCCGCCACGGCGCAGTGGGTGGCCAGGGCGGCGCGGATGGCGAACTCCACCACCTTTTGGTTGAGCACCGGCAGCACCCCGGGCATGCCCAGACACACCGGGCAGGTGTGCTCGTTGGGCGGGGCCCCGAACTTGGTGGAGCAGCCGCAGAATATCTTGGACTCGGTCAGGAGCTGGGCGTGCACCTCCAGCCCGATGACAGCTTCGTACTGCATGATGGTCTTCCCAAGCCCCCCAGGGAGGCAAATGTTCAAGTAACATCTGAATCTACCCGCGAGACCGGGGGAAGTCAAGAAGGGCCGAGGGGGGTATGGGCTTCAGGGCCGGCGCTGATATACCCAGGCCGCCAGGCGGGCCTCGCTGGGCTGCCGCCAGGCCGCCAGCCACTGCCAGGAGGGGCGCCAACCCAGCTCCGCCACCGGCCGGTAGAGGTCGCGCAGGGGGTGTTTTTGCCAAAATATCTGGTCGTCCTGGAAGTTGCCCAAGAGCACGTAGTCCGGAGCCTGGGCTGGGTCCTTGAAATCGAAAAGGTTGACCAGCCGGTGGTGCAGGAAGGGAAAGGGCGGCAGGTTGGTGGGGTCGGGGCGGCCGAAGGTGCCGAAGCTGGTGGCCGGGGTGATCCCCGCCGTGTGCACCCACTGCCGGGTGGGCTGGTACCAGGCCCGGTCCCAGATGGCGTCGTGGGCCATCAGGCCCAGGGTGCAGAGCCCGGGCAGCAGCAAGAGCCCCAGGAGGCCGGCCTTGATCCCCGGCGCGGCCCAGGCCGGCCGCAGCAGCCAGCGCTGTAGGCCCAGGCCGGCCAGGAGGCACAACAGGGGGCCGGTGAACAGGGTGATGCGCGGGGTGGCCACGGTGCCGCCCACCAGCAGGGTCAGCACGATGAAAAGCAGGGCCAGGCGGCGCTCCAGCCCTCGGCCCAGCAGGGCCAGCCCCAGGGCGCATAAGCCGCCCAAGAGGCCCAGGGGCAGGGTGTAGGAGCGGGTGAAGATGTCGTGCAGGTATTCCTTCATCTTGAGCAGGCCGAAGACGCCGTAGCCGAACCCCCGGCTGGAGCCGTGCAGGGTCAGGGTGTAGGCGTAGGTCTCGGGGCTCAGGACGGCGTAGGGATTGGTCAGCAGAAAGACCGCCGCCATCACCACCCCGGCCAGGGCCACGGGCCCCAGCCAGCGCCAGCCCTGGCCGGAGCGCGCCAGCAGCAGGGGGTAGGCCAGGGCCAGGGCCCCGGCCGGCAATGAGGCGCCGGCGGCCCAGCCACAGGCCGCCGCGCTCTGGATCAACAACCGGGTGCCCCCCTCTTGCCGGTGGCGGGCCAGCCAGTACAGGCCCAGGAAGCCGAAGAAGGCGGCGTAGAGGTGGGGCTTGGTGATCAGGGCCTGCCAGAAGGTGACCGAGGACAGGGCAAAGGCCAGCATGGCCAGGCTGGCGGCGGCCCGCCCGCCCAACCTCTGGCCCCACAGCCCCAGCAGGTAGATGATGCCCAAGAGGGCCAGCACGCTAAAGGCGCGGCCGGTCAGGTACATGCGGGCGATCTCCTGGGGTCGGGCCAGGTAGTGGCTCAGGTCCGGGGTGGCCTGCAGCAGGCCCAGGAGCTTCTGGGCGTACAACAGCGCCCCCAGGGGATAGATGAAGGAGCCGCCGTAGTTGTGGCGGCGGGGGTTGAAGTCGCCCTTGGCCGGGTTCATGCGCGAGAGCACGCTAAAGGAATAGCGCTCGTCCACGGCGTTGCTGCCCAGCAGATAGGAGCGCCAGGCGATGCCCCGCTCGGCGGGGCTCAAGACCGCCGTGAGGGAGACCGGGTCGCCCAGGCTGGCCGGCTGGCCGTGCAGCAGCCGGCGGCCCGACTCGGCTTGCAGGCTGTCCAGCTCGTTGTAATAGCTGTCGCGCGCGTCGGAGAGCTGGCGCATCTCCTGGGGGGTGGGGTCCTGGCCCCAGTTCAACAGGGCCAGGCGCGAGGCGTCGGGCAGGCCCCAGCCCAGGGCAAACGCCATGATCACGGCCATGACCGCCAGGATCAGCCAATGCTCGGGGCACAGCCGGGGCGGGGGCGGCGGGGTATCGGTCACCTGGGGGGCCTCTCCTGGGTTGGCGGCGCTAGGCATTATATCATTTCCGGACCCTTGCGCCCCGTGAGGCGCTGGCGCAGCCTGGCCGTCAGATCGCGCCAGGCCCCCCGGGGGTCGGCGCCCAGGATGGCGGCCTGGGCCCGCACATCCTCCAGGCCGCGGGGCAGGTGCAGCAAAAAGCGCCGCAGGTGGGACCACAGCTCCCGCTCCAGGGGGTCCGGACCGGGCGGGGCGGGCAGGGCGCAGAAGCGGCGCAGGGCGGCCAGTTGCTCCCGGCGCTCAGCGCCCGTCAGCGCCCCCGGCCCCAGGGCCACCCGCCGCAGCAGGTGGATATCCCGGCGCGACAGGCGCCCGGCCAGGCCCTGGCGCTCCAGGTTGGCCCAGGCCACGGCGTCAGCCACCTCCTGCTGGGCCTGCCAGGCCGTGGCCGAGAGCTGGCCGCCGTGACGGCGAAAGCGCACCAGGGGCTCGGGCAGGTTGGCCCCCTGGCCGTGCTCCAACAGCCGCGACCACAGGTCATAGTCCTGGGCATAGGCCAAGTTTTCGTCGTAGGCCAGGCCGTGGCCCTCCAGCGACTGGCGGCGCAGCATCACCGTGGAATGAAAAAAGGCATTATTCAGGAGCAGATAGCGCCGGATGCCCGCGTCCTGGCGGGGCCGGAAGCCGATCTCGCCCGTGGGGCGGCCGGCCTGGTCCACCACCCGGATGTCGCTGCCCAGGAGCACCACCCCGGGGTGGGCCTCCATAAAGGCCACCTGGCGCTCCAGGCGTCCGGGCAGGCAGGCGTCGTCCACGTCCTGGCGGGCCAGGTAGCGCCCCCGGGCCAGGCCCAGCCCCCGGTTGAGGGAGCGGGTCAGGCCCAGGTTGGCGGGGTTGGTCAGCGGCTTCAGGCGCGGGTCGCGGCGGGCGTGAGCGGCCAGCATGGCGGGGGTGTCATCGCTGGAGCCGTCGTCCACCACGATGAACTCCAGGTCAACCAGGCCCTGACCCAGCACCGAGTCCAGGGCCTCGGCCAGGTAGGACTGGCCGTTGTACACGCTCATCAGCACCGAGACCAGGGGAGCCAAGCGCCACCTCCAGCGGGACAAAACTGACCGCTACCGTGGCCCATGATAACCCAAGCGCGCCCGGCCGGCCATGGACAAGCGGGGCGCTTCGTGATAACTACAGCAATAACACGACGCCATCCAACCGCCAGGGAGCAGGGGCATGGGCCAGGGGGTCTGCATAATAGCCGAGGTGGGTTCGGTGCACGACGGCAGCCTGGGCAACGCCGGCCGGCTCATCGACGCCGCCGCGGCCTGCGGGGCCGACGCGGTCAAGTTCCAGACCCACATCGCGGCGGCCGAGACCATCAAATCCGCGCCCATGCCCAACTTTTTCACCGGCGAGCCGCGCTTTGAGTATTTCGAGCGCACCGGCTTCGGCCTGGAGCAATGGTGCGAACTTAAATCCCGCTGCGACCAGCGCGGGGTGGAGTTCCTCTCCTCGCCCTTTTCCATACAGGCCGTGGAGCTGTTGGAGGCCGTGGGCGTGGCCCGCTACAAGGTGCCCTCGGGAGAGGTGACCAACCAGCCGCTGCTGGAGGCCCTGGCCCAGACCGGCAAGCCGCTGATCCTCTCCTCGGGCATGAGCACCTGGGAGGAGCTGGACCGGGCCGTGGAGACCATCCGCCGCCATCACGACCAGCTTGTCGTGCTGCAATGCACCAGCGAGTATCCCTGCCCCCATGAGCGGGTGGGGCTCAACGTGATGCTGGAGATGCGCGCGCGCTACGGCCTGGAGGTGGGGCTCTCCGACCACACCCTGTCCACCTACGCCTCCCTGGCCGCCGTGACCCTGGGGGCCAGGGTGATCGAGCGCCACTTCGCCTTCAGCCGCCTGATGTACGGCTCCGACGCCCCCCACTCTCTGGAGCCCGAGGAGTTGGCCGACCTGGTGCGTGGGGTGCGGGCCATCGAGTGCATGTTGGCCCACCCGGTGCAGAAGGCCGACGCCAGCCGCTTTAGCGAGATGAAGCGGGTCTTCGAGAAAAGCCTGGTGGCGCTGGTTGACATCCCCGCCGGGGCGGTGCTCACGCCCAGCCTGCTGGGCGTCAAGAAGCCCGGCGACGGCATCCCGGCCGCCCGCCTGGGCCAGGCCCTGGGTCGCCGGGCCACCCGGGCCATCGCCGCCGACAGCCTCTTACGTGAAGAGGACATAGCGTGGGACTAGGAGTGTGTCGGAGAAAGCCATCCATGGCTTTCTCCTCTTGGCGCGTGCCAAAAGTGAATTTTTGCATGCTTGCGAAATTGCGCCAAATTGGCATTTTGCACAATTTCGGGCGGGCCGTCCATGGCCCGCCGAGGAGCCTGCCGAAGGATTTTTCCGACAGGCTCCTAGCCGCCAAGGGGGCGCTGGCGTGAAGGCCTTGTTGAAAGGCCTGGCCCAGAGAGGCCTGGGGTTGGTGCCCTCGAGCCTGGTGGCCCCCCTGGTCAGGGCCTTGTGCGCCTTGGAAGCCGGTCGCCGCCCCCCCCGGGAGGCGGCGGCCTTTCTGCTGGGCCTGGATGAGGCCCTCTATCCCTTGCTCAGCCAGGCGGCGGTGGCGGCGGGGGGCGGCACCCACGTCAAGCACCGCCTGACGGCCTACCATGACTTTTTCGTGGGGCGCGTGGCCCCGGGGCAAAGGGTGCTGGACGTGGGCTGCGGCGTCGGCGCCCTGGCCCAGGACCTGGCCCAGCGCGGCCAGGCCCGCGTGACGGCCATTGACAACAACCCCCAGGCCATCGAGCGGGCCCGCGCCCTGCACCCCCATCCCGGGGTGGAGTATCTGCTGGCCGACGCGCTCAGGCCCCTGCCCCAGGCCGGCTGCGAGGTCATCGCCCTGTCCAACGTGCTGGAGCACCTGCCCCAACGCGTGGAGTTCCTGCGCGACCTGCTGGCGGCCCAGCGGCCCCGGCGCCTGTTGATCCGGGTGCCGCTGCTCGAGCGCGACTGGCGGGTGGCCTGGCGGCGGGAACTGGGCCTGGAATGGCGGCTGGACAACACCCACCACACCGAGTACACCCTGGAGTCCTTTGCCCTGGAGATGGCCCAGGCCGGCCTGGAGGTGACCCACCAGGAGGTGCGCTGGGGCGAGATATGGGCCGAGGCCCGGCCGGTGGCGGCATGAAGATAGGGGTATTCAGCGACGCCGACATCCCTTCGCTGTTGGCGCACAGCTTCAGCGTGATGAAGACCGCCCAGGGCATGGCCGCCCTGGGGCATGAAACGCGGGTGGTGACGGCCAACAGCCTGGTGGCGGTCAGGAACCGCCGGCGCTTCCAGGACCTGGGCGCCCACTACGGCATCAGCCGACGCCTGGACATCACCTGGCTGCCGCCCTCCCTTTGGGCCTACCTGCGGGGCTCCACCCAGAACGACGCCGCATTCGCCCGGCGCGCCGCCCGGCTGGCCGCCCGGGAGGGGCTGGGGCTGGTCTACGCCCGCTCCTACCTCACCCCGGCCCTGACGGCCAGGGCTGGCATCCCCACGGTGGTGGAGACCCACACCGTGCAATACGACAACCCCTTTCTGGCCGGCATCTACCAGGTGGCCGGGCTGGAGGCCTTCCGGGGGCTCGTCACCATCCACGCCGACATCGCCCGGGAGCACGCCCGGCGCGGCGTGCCCGCCGAGAAGATTCTGGTGCTGGAGGACGGCGTGGACCTGGAGCGCTTCCAGGTGCCCGACGACCCTCGGCCCTGGCGGCAAAACCTGGGCCTGGACCCTGACAAGCACTACGCCGTCTACGCCGGCCACCTCTACGCCGACAAGGGCATCGAGGTGATCCTGCGGGCGGCCCTGGCCCTGGCCGGCCGGCCGGACCTGGAGTTCCTGCTGGTGGGCGGCTTCCCCCAGGACCGCCAACGCTGGCAGGACTGGTGCCGCGACCAGGGGGCGGCCAACGTGCGCTTCACCGGCTTCGTGCCCAACGCCCAGGTGCCGGGCTATCTCAAGGCCGCCTCCTGCCTGCTCCTGCCCTACCAGCCCGACCAGCGCCACACGGTCATGGACCTGGGCACCACCAGCCCCTTGAAGCTCTTTGAATACATGGCCGCCCGGCGGCCCATCGTGGCCACGGCGGTGCCCACGGTGGCCAAGGTGCTGCAAGCGGAGTACAGCGGGCTCCTGGCCCCCCCCGGCGACCTGGAGGCCTTTGCCCAGGCCATCCTGCGGGCCATTGACGAGCCCGGCCTGGCCCAGGCCTTGGCCCGCAACGCCTGGCAGGCGGTGCAGCCCTTCAGTTGGACCCAACGCTGCCGGCGCATCCTGGACCTGGCCCTGGGCGGCTTGGCCTGATTTGGCCGGCCCCGGCGCCTAACCGCACATGGTGGATCAAGGCATGGCTCTCTCAAACACCGTCCCCGCCCCCCTGCCCCGGGCCGACTACCTGCGCTGGCTGCTGTGGCTGGCCCTGGCCGTCTTCGCCGGCGGCCTGATCTACAACTTCGTGCTCCTGGAGGCCGACCGCCTGCCCTTTTTCCTCAACGGCACCAGCTTCGGCGACGAGGTGGGGTTCGCCCACTCGGCCCGCATAAAATACCTGCACGGGGTGTGGTTCCGCCCCGACCTGGACGACTGGCGGCCCATCTTTCTCATCCCCCTGCATTCCTTCCTGGTGTGGCTGGGCTTCGAGCTGGCCGGGCTGACCCTGACCGGCCTGCGCCTAAACGCCTTCTTCTTCATGGCCCTGACCAAGGGCGTGATCTGCTTCCTGGTGTGGCGGCAATACAAGAACGTCGGCTATCTCATCGCCAGCCTGCTGCTGGTGACCCTGCTGCCGCCCCTTAACGAGATGTCGCGCACCGGGGCGGTGGACTCGGGCCAGACCGGGCTCATGGCCCTGACCCTGTTGTGCCTGGTCAGCGCCCGCGACGGCCAGACCCGCCTGCGCTACCTGTTGGCCGGGGTCTTCTGCGGCCTGGCCTTCTGCTACAAGCTCTCGGCCTTTCTGTGGCCCTTGTTCCCCTATGCCTTCTTGCAGGCCCGCTGGCGCCTGAGCCTGGAGCCGACGGCCGAGCCCGCCGCCGAGCCCGCCGCCGAGCCCTGGCGGCCCTGGGCGCGCTGGCTGTTGTGCTACGCGCCCACCCTTTATCTGCTGCTGGACACCTTTGTGCTGGGCAGCGACCGCTCCTTCAACCTGGGGCTATTGTTGTGGCCCTTATTGCCCCTGCTCTACTTTCTGGGGGACATGGCCCTCATGGCCCGCCGGGCCATGGGCCAGGGCCAACCCCGAGGGCGCTGGGCCGGGGCCTGCTGGATCATCGGCAACCTGCTCTTGTGGGGCCTGTTGGCCGCCAAGGCGCTGGGCTCCACCCCCGGCCAGGGCCTGATGCTCTTGCGCAACCTTTTGCCCCTGATCGTCCTGGCCGGGTTCGCCTATTACACCTGGCTCCGGCACGGCTGGCGGGGGCTGGCCTGCGGCGATCCGGCCGCCCTGGGATGGACCCACCTGGGCCTGGGGTTGACCATGGGCCTGGCCCTGGTGCTGTGGATCATCCCCCACCTGGACGGGGCCATGTATTTCTCCTGGCGCATGTTCGGCACCAGCGGTCGCCTGCTCTTGCCGGCCTTCACCCGGGAGGTGACCGGCAACCTCTTTAACCTGCTCAACGTCAAGGTGGGCGCGCCCGAGGCCTGGGCCACGCTGGATGTGCACTCGGCCTGGCTTTTCGGGCTCCTGGCCTGGCTGATGGTTTATTGCCTCCAAAAACGCCGGGGGGCGGACGAGCTGGACGTGGCCATGGTGATCATGGCCGGGCTGTTCTTCTTCCAGTGCGTGGTCTACGACATGAGCTGGCACCGCTACTACGCCCTGATGACCCTGGGCTACCTGGGCCTGTTGCGGCTCATGCACGCCGCGCTCAACTGGCGCCGGGTGGAATTGGCCCAGCGCCCCGGACCCCTGGCGGTGCTCACCTTTGGTTTCGCCTTTTATCTACTGATAACCCGCCTGGCCCATCCGCTGTTGTTCAAGCAGGCCCACAGCCTGTTCTGGCTGCTGGCCGGGCTGTGGGTGGCCGGCGGCCTGCTCTTCTGGCTCTTGCTGCGCCAGCGCGCGCGGGCGGCCCTGCTGGTCCTGGGGCTGGCGGGGCTGTTGCTTTTGCCGGTCAACCTGCATCACGCCTGGCGCTACTTCTTCGACGTCACCCACACCGTGCGCCAGGCCTCCCAGGAGCTGGGCCAGAAGCTGGGCGAGGCCCGCACGCCGGGCTTTTACGAGCTTTCCCTGTACAACCGCACCGAGGCCGGCTACATCGGCAATTTCCGGGGCCAGGTCAAGCCAGACGGCTTTTACTTCGAGGGCCGGCACGTGGATTCCCTGTACCAGGCCGTGCAAGAGGCCCGACCGCGCTCCCTGGGCGCTCGAATCCTGTGGCGCCTGGACGCCCTGTATCCCGGCTTCCTCAAGGCCTGGGAGCTGCCCCCCGACTATCGCCAGCGCTATCATAGCGACTGGATCGTGGCGACCCCCGACCGGCCCTCGCCGCGCCACCTGATCATCGGCGCCTCGGAGCCCAAGGTCTACATGCAAAAGGAAATGTACGACTTTCTCCTGGAGCGCAGCGTCAGCGCCCCGGCGCTGACCGGCGAGGAAGTGACCGTGCCCCAGCCCCGCCACATGCTGGTCAACCGCGCGCCCGGGGGCCGGGACGAGCCCGGGCCGGCGGTGATCAGGCTGGTGCGCCTGGACCCCGTGCGCCGGGTGGCCGGGGAGCTAAAGCCAAATAGCCCAGATAATCCAGAGGTTGACGTGCAGTAGCGCACCAGGTAGGATTCAGGCGCCCCCTGTGGGCGAAGGCAACGTACTTGCGAGGCGGTCAGCCCATGTCGGAATACTTCCAGGCCCGCTTCACCCCCGACCCCGGCCGGGTCAAGGTCTGGCGGGCCGTCGTGGAGGACCTGCAGGCCCGCTTCATCGATCCCGGCGCGGCGGTGCTGGACCTGGGCTCGGGCTACGGCGATTTCATCAACCAGGTGCGGGCGGGGCGCAAGCTGGCCCTGGACCTGGAGCCCCAGGCCGCCGGCCACCTGGCCCCGGAGGTGGAGTTCCACCAGGGCCAGGCCAGCGACCTGGGCTTTCTGGAGCCGGGCTCCCTGGACGTGGTGTTTGCCAGCAACCTCTTGGAGCACCTGGAGCGGTCGGCGGTGCTGGGTCTGCTGGAGGGGGTCAGGCGGGCCCTCAAGCCCGGCGGACGGCTGATCCTGATCCAGCCCAACTTCCGGCTGTGCTATCGCCACTATTTCGATGACTACACCCACCAAAGCATCTTCACCGATGAGTCCCTCTGCGGCCTGCTGGTCTCGGAGGGGTTCGCCATAGAGCACCGGCGAGGGGGCTATTTGCCCCTGACCATCAAGAGCCGGCTGCCCAAGTCCTATTGGCTGACCAAGCTCTACCTGGGGCTGGGGCTGCCCTTCATGGCCCAGCAGATGCTGATCGTGGCCCAGAGGAGCTGACATGTTCCACGGCAATAGCGTCTCATTGATCCTGCCCACCTATAACGAGAAGGACTCCATACGCGAGGTGATCAACAACTTCGCGTCGTTGGGCGTGATCGACGAGATCATAGTCATCAACAACAACGCCAAGGAGGGCACCTCCCGGGAGGTGGCCGGCACGGCCGCCCGCGAGGTGCTGGAGCCCCGCCAGGGCTACGGATCGGCCATCATGCGCGGCCTAAGGGAGGCCCGGGGCGAGCTGGTGGTGGTCTGCGAGCCCGACGGCACCTTCCTGGAGCGCGACATCTTCAAGCTGTTGGAGTACAGCCGCGACTTCGACGTGGTCTACGGCTCGCGCACCATGAACGACCTGATCTGGGAAGGCGCCAACATGGGCTGGTTTTTGCGCTTCGGCAACTGGAGCGTGGCCAAGCTCATGGAGATGCTCTACGGCGCCACCTCGCTCTCCGACGTGGGCTGCAACTTACCGCCTGATGAGCCGCCAGGCCCTGGAACTGGTTCTGGCCACCTGCCGCATCACCGCCAACTACTTCGGCCCCGAGATGATGATGGCCACCATCCGCGCGGGCCTGAAAAACGTGCAGATTCCCCTGAACTACAAGGAGCGGGTGGGGGTCAGCTCGGTGACCGGCAACCACATCGTGGCCTTCAAGCTGGGCCTGCGCATGATCTGGCTCATCCTGACCAAGCGCTTCACCACCTTCCAGCCCCCGCCGCGCCTGGGCTAGGCCAGCCCGCCCCAAAAACACGGCCGGGGCCGGGTGCCCCCGGCGGGGCACGGGTCGGTCGGCGGCGTGGCCAGGGCGGATGCCAACGGCTCCCGTGGAAAGGCCCCCGCGTCAACCAAAAAGCTCGGGCGGGGATAAACCCCGCCCGTCTTGTTTTTTAGGGTCAGCCTCTAAACGGGAGCCGCCGGCCCTGGCTCAGGTATACACCCTGCCCGACCCGTTATTGGGAGCCGCGGCTCGCGGCGCAGTTGTCCAACTGGATGTTGAGCATGGCCAGCAGCACCGGTCCGGTCTTGGCCAACTCATCGGCGGTCATGTCCTGACGGGGGGTGATCTTGAGGCAGAGTTTGTCGGGCTTTTTCACGAAGGCCACCAGGGCCGGGTCGGCCTCCAGGGCCCCGGGTAGGGGCGGCATCTGACTGGCCAGCTTGGCCCGGAAGGCCTCCAGGTCCAGGCCCTCCTTCTTGGCCCCCAGGGTCAGCACCTTGTCGGCCAAGGAGGCGTCCTCATAGCGCAGGGTCAGGCTGGCCGGCCGGCAGTTCTTCAAAGCCGCCAGGTTGCGGACGCTGTCGCTGCCCAGCTCGGAGTCGAAATTCTTGAGCACGAAACCCAGGGTCAGGCGTCCGGCCTGGGGCACGGCCAGGGTCAGCTCCTTGCACTCCAGGACCTTGCTGGCGCGGTCGTAATCGTAGTCATAGACGACATCCAGGCTCAGGTTATCGTAGCCCAGATCCTTGAGGGCCAATTGCAGCTTGTCGCCGGGCCGATCCCGCCAGGTCAGTCCCTTGATCTCCACGCGGTCGGCGGAGCGCTCGGGCTTGCGCGACAGGGTCATGTTCAATTCGGCCATGCTCAGGGCCGGCTCCGGCTCGGGCTGGCCGGGCACCGCCAGGCTGAACTGGCGGGCCTGCACCTTGGCCAGGCCGAAGAAGGCCTTGCCGTCCTGCCAGGTGGGGGTGTCGGCGTCGAAGGTCATCTGGCCCAGTTTGATCTCCAGGCCGTTCTCGCCCTTGATCACCAGGCTAGCCAGGCTGCCCTTGCCGTGCTTCCACTGGGGGCTGGCGTCCAACTGGTAGTCGCGGGCCTCCGCGCTGACCAGGCGCAGGGGCTGGGGCAGGTCGGGGGTGGTCAGCACCATGTCGCGGGCGATCTTGCGGGCCAGGCGGATGCGCTGGCCGCCGTCGGCGATGCTCAGGCCCTCCACCTCCACGCCGGCCAGGGTGATCTTGGCCTGGTGGTCCTTGTCGCCCACCTTGAGCCCGCGCAGGTCCATGGTGGTCTGACCCAGGGCCAGGTCGCAGCTCTTGAGGTCGCCGAAGAGGCTCAGGTCGATCTTGTCCAGGCGGACGCTGGTCACCTTGAGCACGATCTCCGGCTGGCCGGGCAGGTTGAGGTTGAAGTTGTTGGTGACAAAGGCCGTGCCATCGGCCGTTAGGGGATCATGGGTCACCACGGGCTCGCGGCCATAGGCGGCCTTATACTGGTCCTTGATGGCCGGGATCAGCACCCGGTCCAGGGCCTGGTTCACCTGCCACATGCGCACCTGGGGCCAGAAGGCCCACAGACCGGCCACCACGGCCAGGACCACCACCAAAAGCGCCAGCAAGAACTTTTTCATGGGTCGACTCCCCCAGGGTGTAGGCATGCAGGTATCAGATCATTATAGGCCAGGCCGGCCGGCCGGGCCAAGCTTTTCGCCCCGCCGGCGGCTCCCGGTCGGGCCGGCGCGCGGTGGCCCAAAATCACGGCCAGCAGGGTTCCGCGCCTACTTGCCGCCCTGGCCCAGGATTTTGTCGCTGATTTCCGGGTAGAGCTCGCGGAGGCATTGGGGGCAGATGCCGTGGCTGAACTGGGCCTCGCTGTGGGTGCTGATGAAGGCCTCCACCTGGTGCCAATCGCCCTGGTCGTCGCGGATGCGCTTGCAGTTGGCGCAGATGGGCAACAGACCGCTGAGCAGGCTGACCTCCTTCTCCACCAGGGATAGGTCGCGCTCCAGCCTCTGCATGTTCAGAGAGACCAGGCCCGTGACGCTGAATATCTGGCCGGCCAGGGAAAGCATGAAGGTCACGGCCTGCAAGGCGTTGTTGGCCAGGAAGTCCACGGGTTGGGATAGGCCCAGCAGGTTGGCCAGGCCGCGCGCCACAAACAGGGCCGCCATGCCGGCCAGGGCGGCGATCAGCATCCAGTTGCGCGAGCCCAGCAGGCTGGCCACCGGCCCGGCGGCCAAGAGGGCCGCGCGCAGGCAATAATAGGCCAGCACCAGCGAGATCACGGCGATGCGCATGGCCACGTTGACCTGGCCATAGGTGTACCAACTAGTGACCACGGTATATACGAAAAAGACGGCCACATCCGGCCAGATGCCCGGCCGCCGCGCGATGAAGGCGGCCAGGCCCCGGTACAGCATCAGCGGATAATAGGAGATCAGCGCGCCGGAGAGAACAATGGAGATCAGGTCGGGCACCACCCCGCGCAGGGCGATCAGCACCAGGCCCGCCCCGGCGGCCAGGCTGCCCTTGGTCCACAGGCCAAAGCCGGGGTAGGTCTTGCGGGCCGTTTGCACGTGCAGCAAGTAGACGAAGAGCACCACGGCGATGATGCCCGAGGCCAGGACCAGGGTCCGGATATCCACTAGGTTGGTCAATGCTAACCTACCCCCCCGGGGTATCGCCAATAGGCTCCCGCCGCGCTCGCCGGGGCCAGCCGCCCTCCCGCGCCGACATCAACACACCCTGGACGATACCACGGGCTGGCCTTAAATGCCGCCGCTCAGCCTGGCGGATGATCGTCCCCGGCGCGGCTGGCCGCAACCTCAACTCAGGCTCAGAGGGTCCACGTCCACCAACAGGCGCACCCCCGGGGGCATCGGCCCGGCCTGGTGCAGACCCAGGCGCAGGATGGCCGCGGCGCTGCTGGATTCCGGGGTTTTCAGCAACAGCAGCTGGCGCCAGCGGCCGGCGGCCCTGGCCACCGGGGCCGGGGCCGGCCCCAATAGCTGGGCCTGGGGCCTCAAGCGCCGCCGGGCCTGCTCCAGGTGCCGGGCCAGGTGGGTGGCGGCGCGCTCCACCGCCGCCTGATCCAGCCCCTCCAGGCGCAGGCTAAGAAGCCGCCGGAAGGGCGGGTAGCCCAATATCTCGCGCTCGGCCAGCTCCTGGGCGTAGAACTGGGCCGGGGCCTGCTCCAGGGCGGCCTTCAGGGCGTGGTGATGGGGGTCGAAGGTCTGCACGATCACCAGCCCCGGCCCGCCCTCGCGGCCGGCCCGCCCGGCCACCTGGGTCACCAGGGTGTAGGCCCGCTCGGCCGCGCGAAAGTCCGGCGTGACCAGGGCCTGGTCGGCCAGGAGCACCCCCACCAGGCCGATGCGCGGGAAGTGATGCCCCTTGGTGAGCATCTGGGTGCCCACCAGCACGTCCACCTCCAGGTCGGCCACCTGCTTGAGAATCTGGCGCAGCCCCGCCGGCGTGGCGGCGGTGTCGCGGTCCAGGCGGGCGATGCGCCACTCTGGCTGCAACTCCTGGAGTTTGGCGGCCACGGCCTCGGTGCCCAGGCCCAGGGGCTTCATCAGCTCGGCCGGCTGGCCGCAGGCCGGGCAGGCGCTGGGCAGGGGGCGCTCGAAGCCGCAGGTGTGGCACACCAGACGCGCCCGGGCCTGGTGCAGGGTCAAGGACAGCGAGCAGGCCGGGCAGCCCAGGCGCTGGCCGCAGGCGGTGCAGACCAGGGCCGGGGCGTAGCCGCGCCGGTTGAGGAAGAGCATGGCCTGGTTGCCCGCCCGCACGGTGCGCTCCAGGGCCAGGCCCAGGCGCCGGCTGAGGAAGCCGCCCTCCAGGGGGCCGGCCGAGCGCAGGTCCACCACCTCCATGCGCGGCAGGGCCACGTCGCGCACCCGCCGGGGCAGCTCCAGGAGCCTGATCTCGCCCGCATGGGCGCGGTGGTAGGTGGTCACGGCCGGGGTGGCGGTGCCCAGGATCACCGGGCAGGCCTGCTCCTGGCCGCGCAAGAGGGCCAGGTCGCGGCCGTGGTAGCGCAGGCGGTCTTCCTGCTTGTAGGCCTCGTCCTGCTCCTCGTCCACGCAGATGACCCCGGGGTCGCCCAGGGGGGCGAAGACCGCCGAGCGCGCCCCCACCACCACCCGGCACAGGCCCTGGCCGATGGCCCGCCATTGCCCCCGCCGGGCCGCCGGGCTGAGGCCAGAGTGCAGCACCGCCACCCCGGCCGGCCCCAGGCGGTCGCGCAACAGGCCCTCCAGGCGCAGGCACAGGCCTATCTCCGGGGTGAGGATCAGGGCCTGGCGCCCGGCGGCCAGGGCGGCCTGGCAGGCGGCCAGGTAGACCTCGGTCTTGCCCGAGCCGGTGACGCCGTAGAGCAAAAAGGGCTCGAAGCGTTTGTCGGCGATGGCGGGCAGGATGGCGGCCAGGGCCGCCTCCTGGTCGGGGGTGAGCCGCTCCGGCACCGGCTCGGGCCACAGGGGCCGGCCCAGGAGGTCCTTGACCAGGGGTTTGTGGCTGATGGCCAGCCAGCCGGCGGCCTCCAGCTTGCGCAACAGGGGCAGGACCTGGCCGAAGCGCTGGCGCAGCACCGGCAGGGGCTGGGGTCCCTGGCGCTCCAAGAGGCGCAGCAGTTGGGCGGCCCGGCTCTCGCCCTCAGGCCGGCTGGATTCCGGCCCCTGGCGGAAGCTGGCCACGGCCACCTGGGCGCCGCGCGGCGGCGTGGCCGGCGCGGCGCGTCCGCCCAGGCCGGCGGGCAGGGCCCAGGCCAGGGCCTGGCCCAGGGGGGCCTGGTAATAGGCCGCCGCCCGGCTGAAGAATTTGAGGAGCCCCGGCGGCCAGGCCGGGCTGTCCGGCTCGTCCAGCACGTCCAGGATGGGCTTGAGGCCGGCGGCTGGCCCGGGTGCCGGCGCGGCCAGGGCGAAACCCAGGGCCGGCCGGCCCTTGAGCGGCACCGACAGGCGGGTCAGCGGTCCTATCAGGGGGGCCAGGTCCACGGGCGCCACATAGGACAGGCCCCGCCACAGGGGGGCGGCCAGGGCCACCTCCACCACCAGGGCCGTGGCGCCGGGGCTGTCCACGGGGCTATGCATGTCCCTCGGGCATCCGCAACAATCACCTGTCCCCTGTAATGGCGGGCACCCCGGCCCCCGCCCCTCCCGGCCATGGCCAGCCCTCGGCCAGACGGGCAAGGCATCCGTCCGCGCCAAGATCAGTATACGATCATGGCCCTAGTTTGTAAGGGGGGACCTGGCCCTCACAGGGCCAGGCCGGTCAGGGCGGCGGCCCAGGCGATGAAGCCCGGCCGGCGGTCCTGCATGGCCATGGCCGTGAGCGCGTCGGGGGTGTGCACCGCCGCCTTCCAGGCCTGGATGGGCTTGAACTGGGTGCGGCGCACAAAGGCGGTGGGCACCAGGAAGTTGACGTCGCCCTGCACCGGCTGAAAGTACACGTAGCCCTTCTTGACCGTCAGGGGCATGGCCAGCCCGCGCTGGCGCACGGCGGCCAGGGCCTGGGCCGGTTGGGGATAGTGGTTGACGTTCTTGTTGAGATAGCGGATGTCGGCCGGGGCGATGCCCTTGAGCTGGAAGGACTCGATCATCACATTGCGCCCCAGCTCCGGGTCCCAGTAGCAGGCCCCGCCCTTGATGGGGTGCCGGGGGTTGTTGCCCACCACCTCCATGACCATGCGCGCGCCCTCGTCGGCCAGTTTGAGCGCCGCGGCCAGGCCGGTGAGGTCCAGGGAGCGGGCCAGATAGTCCAGGTCCTCGATATTGAAGGACAGCTTGTCCTCCAGCCCTTCCAGGAGGCCGCGATAATCGTCCCAGAACAGATATTGGCGCCGGCCCTCTTGGTCCAGGTGGAATATCTGCTGGTTCATGGTGGTCTGCATCAGCATCTGGCCGTGGTTGTGCAGGCGCAGGGGCGAGGACTGGTCAAAGAACCAATCGCCCTGGCCACGGCCCAGGCCGTGGAAGGCCTTTTGCACCATGAACAGCACCTTGTCGCGCTCCAGGCCGTAAAAGGCGGCCTCCTGGAAATCATCCAGGACCGCCTGGTCCGAGGCCTCGTTGACGATGACCAACAGGTGCTGGCGGGCCAGCACCTGGCGGGGATCCTGGCCCATCTCCAGGGCCAGGTGCCAGAGATCCCAGGCCATTTGCAGCATGTGCCGGCGTCCCAGGCTCAAGGGGCGCAGGCTGTCGGGGGTGTGTTGGAGCTCTTCATCCGGGTCCACCAACTGAGCCAGCACCTCCGGGGTGAGGTCGCGCCGGGGGTTGATGAGGTACTTGGTGCCCAGGCCCAGGCGGGTGGCCTCGCCGGCGCAGGCGTGCTCCAGGAGCACCGAACCGGCCAGGAGCGCCTGGGCCGCGCGCTTGAGGTCGCGGCCCTTGATGCTGCGTTCATCCACCACCCAGATGTCGCGGGGTTCTTCCAGGAGGGGCAGGCGAGGGTACTGGTTCAGGTCGTCCTGGGCCGCGGCCACCTGCTCCGGACCTGGGTAGGCGGCCAGGCGTTCCTGGGCCAGGCGCAGGCAGGTTCGCTCATAGGCGTCAAAGTCGGCCAGACCTACGGGCTGGGGCTGGTAGGGATCAATCATGGGCAAACCACCTTATGACTCGGGGCGGGGCGGGCGGTTCGGCCCGCTGATGGGTTAACTTGCAAGCCGGGGTGGCGTGTCCCGGCACCCCGGTCCGGCTGGGTCGAGGCCGGCCGCCCCGGGGCGCGGGACGGCCGGCGATACTCAACGAGGCAAGGGTATCACGATGGCCGGAGGGCCTTCGTGGCGATTGGGCACGCAGTCCCGGTAGCGTTCGCTCCAGTGGGTGCCCGGCGGGCAGTGGGGCCGATTTTCCACGCATTGGCGATAGCGGTCGTCCCAGTGGGTGCCCGGCGGGCAGTGGGGACGGTTCTCCACGCACTGTTGGTAGCGCTCGCTCCAGTGGGTGCCCGGCGGGCAGCCCGGCGGACGGTTGGGCATGCAGTCCTGGTAGTTGTGGCTCCAGTGATAGCCCGGCGGGCAGGGCGGGCGGGCCTCGGCCAGGCCCTGGCTCAGGGCCAGCAGGCACCACAGGCCCAGGATCAGCATCAAGCCTTGTCTGGCTCGCATCTTCTTGCTCCCTAACGGTGAAACATCATGGATGTCAGGTACCCTGGTCCGCTGCCGGCCCGGGCCGTATCCTGGCCTATGTTACGTCAAGGCTTCCACCCCGGTCAACCGAAGCCAGGCCCAGGACCTGGCGCATCAGGGCGTGCAGGCCGCTGACCCGGCCGGGCGGCGGCCCATCGGGCCGGGGCAGCAGGCAGGCCAAGGCCCCCCGGGGGCTGTGGGTGCCGGTCAGGTGGCTCAGGCCGAAGACCGAAGACCGCCCCAGGCCGGCGCGCAGGGAATAACCCGGCGCGGCCTCGGCCACCAGGTCCGGGGCCAGGTGGGCCTGGGCGCCCTGGTACAGCTCGCTCCCCAGGTGCACCCGCGCGATGGGCGCCTCCTCCAGCACCCGCACCTGGCCGCCGGCCTTCTCCACCCGCCGAAAGCGCAGGCCCAGCAGCCCCCGCCGGATGGCGGTCAGGGCCTCTTGGGCGGCCGGGCCGGGGGTCAGCCGCCCGCCGGGGAAGCGGCCGGCCCGGTGCAGATAGATGCGCCCGGGGTCCAGGGCCAGGGCCAGGCTCTCGGGCAGGATGCGCTCGCGCCCCGGCCCCTCTTGCCAGCCCTCCACCCGCAGGAAACCCTCCTGGCGCAGCCAGGGGTTGAGGTACACCTCGGAGCGTATGGGGCCGAAGGAGTGATCGGCGGCCAGGAGCAGGGCCATCTCGCCGGCTTGCACCTGGGGGCCGAAGCGTCGCCACAGCCGCCCCAGGAAATCGTCCATGTCCCGGTAAAGGTCCAAGGCCGGGGCGTGCAGGGGGTGGGCGGGGTCGTGCAGGGCTGTCCATAAAAAGTGGTTGACCCGGTCGCTGTCGGTGAAGACCGCCACGTACAGGTCCCAGTCATCCTCCCAAAACTGGCTGAACAGGCTGGAGCGCGCCGCGATGGCCCGCTTGAGGTCCACGATCAGGGCCGCCGGGTCGGCCACGCCGGCCTCCAGGTCGGCCTCGGGGCGGTAGCCCAGGGCGGTCAGGCGGGGCAATAGCTGGGGCGGGTGCACGGCCCTGGTCAACTCCGGGGCCACGAAGCCGCTGACCATGACCCCCCGGATGGCCCGCGCCGGGTAGGTCAGGGGCACGTTCAAGACCACCGAGGAGCGCCCCCGCCGGCTCAGCTCCTCCCACAGGCGCTCGGCGGCCACGGCCTCGTCCCCCACCGGGCGCACGCTATAGCTGCCCGGCAGCGGCTCGCCGAAGCCGTAGATGCCGTGCGCCCCGGGCTCGGCCCCGCTGAAAAGGCTGGTCCAGCACACCGGCGAGACCTCGGGCAGGGGTGAGTCGGTGGGCCAGGCCAGGCCCAGGTCCATCAGTCGGCCCAGGTGGGGCATCACCCCCTGGGCCGCCAGATCGCGGGCCTGGGCCAGGCCCAGGCCGTCCAGGCCGATGAAGACCAGCCGGGGCATCAGTCCCGGGGCTCGCGCCAACGCTGAACGGCCTGCCGCCAAATGGCATGTCCATGGCTGGTGCCCAGGCGCTCGGCCCCGGCCCCCAGGAGGGCCAGGGCCTGGTCCAGGTCGCGGATGCCGCCGGCGGCCTTGACCCCCAGACCCTGGGCGGCGGCCAGGAGCATCTGCACGTCGGCCACCGTGGCGGATCCGAAGTAGCCGCTGCCGGTCTTGAGAAAGCCCACGCCGCTGCCGGTGAAACGTCGGGCCAGGTCCTGGCTGATCTCCGGCCCCAGGACGGCGCTCTCCAGGATGACCTTGATCAGGCAGCCGGGCAGGGCCCGGGCGATGGCCGCCACCTCCTGCACGGCCCGGGCGGCCTGGCCAGAGGCCACCAGCCCCCGGTTGATGACCACGTCCAGCTCCACGGCGCCCAGCTCGGCCAGCTCCAGGGCCTCGGCCAGCTTGCTAGCGCTGGTGTGGGTGCCCAGGGGAAAGCCCACCACCGCGCACAGGGCCACCTGGCTGCCGGCCAGCACGGGAGCGGCCAGGGGCACCATCCAGGGCGCCAGACAGGCCGCGGCGGCCCGCATCTCCAGGCACTGGCGTAGGTGCTCCTCCAGTTCCTCCTGGCCGGCGCCCGGGTCCAGAAGGGTGTGGTCGATGGCCCGGGCCAGGGCGGCGGGGTCGTCGAGTTGGGGCACCACCTGACCCATCAGCCCCTGGTCCAGCTGGCGGGCCCGCGCCAGATCGGCCTCCTCCACATATAAGGATGCATAGCCCCGTTGCAGGACGAACAGGCCGTCGTAGGCCGAGTCCTCCCAGGTGCGCAGGCGGTGGGGGATGCCCTCCACGTCCAGGGCCTGGCACCACAGGTCGGCCTGGAAGCGGTCGTCTATGTGGCGCAAAAGCACCATGGCCATGGCTGGACTCCCGGTGTCTGGGTGGGGATGCCTTGGGGTCTTGGATGAGGTTATCAGCTTGGCCGCCGCCTGGCCAGCCAGGACGTTGCACCCCGCCGGGGCCTATGGTAATTTGCCTGATGATCGCGCAGTGGGAACCCGTGGATATCGCCCACATGCGGCGTGCCCTGGCCCTGGCCCGGCGGGCCGCCCGCTTGGGCGAGGTGCCGGTGGGGGCGGTGCTGGTGGACGAGGTGGGGCGGCTGGTGGCCGCCGAGCACAACCGCAGCCTATTGGCCTGCGACCCCACGGCCCACGCCGAGGTTTTGTGCCTGCGCACCGCCGCCGCCGCCCTGGGCAACTACCGGCTCACCGGCAGCACCCTCTATGTGAGCCTGGAGCCCTGCCCCATGTGCGCCGGGGCCGTGGTCTGGGCGCGGGTCAAGCGGGTGTTCTACGGGGCCAGCGACCCCAAGGCCGGTGCCCTGGGTTCGCTGCTGGATTTGGCGGCCCAGCCGGGGCTCAATCACCGGCCCCTGGTGCGGGGCGGGCTTCTGGCCGAGGAGAGCGCCGAGCTGCTAAAGGGATTCTTCGCCAGCCGGCGCTGAGGGGCTGGGGAACGATTGGCCTCGGTATTTTGGCGCCTCCAGGTGCCTTGAGGCTGAAAGAGATACAAGGCGGCGGGGCAGGAGCCCCGACGCCAGGAGAGATACCTGGCGATGTTTTCGCGGGCAGGAGCCCGCGCGGCCGACGGCGTCAGCCGGAGGCCGGGAGCCAGGCCGAATTTACTTCGGCCTGGGGATGCTGAAAAAGGCCAGGACGGCCTTTTTCAGCAGGTAATAGGAGAGGTACCGAAGTGGTCGTAACGGGCCCGACTCGAAATCGGGTTGTCGGCTAACACCCGGCACGTGGGTTCGAATCCCACCCTCTCCGCCACTAACTATAAGCCTTTGATGCGGCTGGCAAAATAAGCCAAAATCAAGGGTAAGGCCAAGAGGGCCTGGGTGCATAAACGGGGTACACAAGGGCTTAGCCAGTGTCCACCCCGTTTGCTTTTTTTCTATAGGGCCTGCCCCACACACCAACGGCCCCCCGCCAGGCGGCGCTGGCGGCTTGTGTGGCGCCGGGGATGTGCTGGATTGGCTGGCGGCCCCCATCAGGCATGCGCGGGGGTGATTATGCGCGATAAATCCTGGATACTAAATCTGTTGGCCACGGCCCTGCTCGCCGCGCCCCTGGCGGCCTGGGCCGGCAGTCACGACTTCACGCTGGTCAACCAGACTGGCCTGGCCATCGACAAGTTCTTCGTGGTGTCCCCGCAGGCCACCACCTGGGACCAGGACTTGCTCCAGCGCGACCTGCTGCTACCCGGCGAGGAGGCCAAGATCGCTTTCAACCGCCAGGAGGACCAGTGCGGCTGGGATCTGGTGGTGGTGGACTCCGCCGGCGGCGAGTTGACCTGGGAGGACGTGGACCTGTGCAAGGGCACAAGGGTGCTGCTGCGCCTGGAAGAGGACCTGCCCCAGGCCCTCAACGAATAACCAGGTGCCCCGGGTAGGGCGTTAACGGGTCGGGTGGGGTTGGGGCTTTCGCGCGGGCCGGTAGCGCCGGGCCGGCGCCATCAACCAGTTATCACAGATCATTATATAGCCAGCTTAATTACAAAGCCTAAAAATAGCCAGGCGGGCTTTCCTGTTTATTGGCTACCTGAGCGGCCAGCGCCACGAACGTAGATCGTAACGAACAATGTTCTTTACAAACTGCGTTCGTGGAGCTATCTTCACTGGCATGGAAAAAGAACACAAAGTCATCAGCCGCAGGAATCGTCCGGCCAAGGCCCCCCTGAGCCGAGACCTTATCGTTTCGACAGCGCTCGACATTTTGGAGCGAGACGGCCTCTCCGGACTGAGCCTGCGACGCGTCGCCACCGCTCTGGACACTGGCGCGGCATCGCTCTATGTCTACCTGGCCAATCTCAACGAACTGCATGCGCTGATGCTCGATCAGGCCTTGGCGGCGGTCAAGGCGCCCCCAGCTCGTGACCTTGCCTGGCGGGACCGCCTCAAGGCCTTCCTCCTCTCTTATCTCCAAGTCCTCTATGAACGTCAGGGCTTGGCGCAACTGGCCTTGACCACCATGGCCACCGGTCCCAACGCACTACGCATTTGGGAAATGCTCCTGGGCCTGCTCAAGGAGGGCGGGGTGGATGACCTCAAGGCGGCCTGGGGCGTGGACCTGCTAACGCTCTACGTCACGGCCATTGCCGCCGAAAAAAGCAATTGGCGCGCCAATGGCCAGGGACCGGGAGGGTTGAACAATGCGCTGTCCGCGGTCTCCGCCGAGGAATTCCCCCTGGTGTTCGCTCTCAAGGAGGCCATGCTTTCCGGCCAGGCCGAGTTTCGCACCGAGTGGGCGCTGGACGTCATCATCGACGGCATCGTAGGCGAGCAGCGCCTGGCGTCTCGCCCCGGCGAATAAAAACCGATCACTTTTTGCTTCACACTTCCCCCAAAGGAGAATTTCTCATGGAACACGATACCAAGCCCATGCAGAACGAAGAATCAGCCCTAGCCGGCTTTAGCAAAATCTACGCGGAGAGCAACCCGCCCTGGGATATCGACAAGCCGCAGTCGGCTTTCGTGGCGGTTGCCGACCAAGTCGTGAGTCCCGTGCTCGACGCCGGCTGCGGCACGGGGGGACCTTCCCTTTTTTTCGCCGCCCGCGGTGAGCAAGTCACGGGCATCGATTTTGTGGAAGAAGCGATCCGGCGCGCCCGGGCCAAGGCCGATGAACGCGGCCTGACCGTGGAGTTCCTGGTCAAAGACGCCATGACCTTGGGCGATTGGGACAGACGCTTTGCCAGCGTCATCGACAGTGGGTTGTTTCATGTATACGATGGAGACGAACGCCAACGCTATGTCCAGGGGTTGGCGCGGGTTCTCAAGCGGGGGGGGCGGCTCTTCCTGCTCAGTTTCAACGACGACCCCGAGTGGCCCGGGGGTGGGGTGTCCCGGCGGGAGCTGTACGAGGCCTTTGCCGATGGTTGGGAGATCGAATCGCTGGAGTTGGTGGGGGGAGAGGTGAATCCGGCCTTTGAGGCCGAGTTTCCGGATGCATTCGCGGACAGGAAAATGTGGTTCGCTATCATCCGCCGGGAGGATTCATCGCGCTAACGCAACTCGGGGCCATTGCATGGTGAAACATAAATATTATCTGAAAAAGCAGAAAGTAATGCCGTGCGGCACGATTTAGCCATGCAATCGCCCGCCGATAGGGGGGCATCATTTAAAGATTGCTTCGTAGCCTCATGAGGCCTGACAAAGACTAGGCAAACGGTCCCTACTTCTTTCTCGGCACCCGCTCGTCGCCCACGCGGATGGTCACCTGGGTGACGTCGAAGTGCTCCAACAGGGGCATGAGGTACTTGCGCGACAGGTGGGTGATCCCCTTGAACCGCTGGGCGCCCAGGCGATCGTGCTTGGCGAAGTAGGCCGTCAGGCGGGCTTTGATCTCACCCAAAGCCTGGGCGTGGTAGTGGAGGTTCTCCTTGATCTTGACCAGCACGCCCTCGTTGATGAGCACCCGCAAGACCCGCCTGGCCTCCTTTTTGTCGTCCTGCTCGCTGATTTCCTGCAATTAGGGCGGGGTAAGCCCACCCGGGGCACCGCCGGCCAGTGCCTCTTGGAACCCGGCCAGCAGGCGTTTGCGCTGGGGCGTGAAGGCCCACCAGGGCAGGTCAGGGCCGCCTTCCATAAAGCGCACCACGGCCAGAAAGACATCCAGCACGCAGGGGTCCTGCCTGGCGCCGCTCAGGCGGCCCAAGCGCTCATACATTTCCAAGGGGTCTTGGCCGATGAGCTGGCCGGGCCTCTCGATCCCCAGCCGGCGCAGGTCGGCGGCGGTGGCCGGCCCCACGTTGGGCAGTTCCTCCAGGTCGACAGCCCCGTCTGCTTGCTTGGCCTTGGGCATGTGGCTTCTCCCAGGCGGCTCGCCGGCCAGCCCCGAGTCCCTACTTCTTGCGCAGCACCCGCTCGTCGCCCACGCGTATCGTCACCTGGGTGACGTCGAAGTGCTCCAACAGGGGGATGAGGTACTTGCGCGACAGGCCGGTGATCTCCTTGAACTGCTGGGCGCCCATGCGCTCGTGCTCGGCGAAGTAGGCCGTCAGGCGGGCCTTGATCTCGTTAAGGGCCTCGGCGTGGTAATAGAGGTCATCCTTGAGCTTGACCAGCACCCCCTCGTTGATCAGCACCTGCATGACCTGCTTGGCTTCCTTCTTGTCGTCCTTCTCGGTGACTTCCTTGAACAAAGGCGGGGTAAGCCCGCCCTGGGCGTAGGCCTGTTCCAGGCGGGCGCGCAGGGCCTGGGCGCCGCCGGCCAGGCGCACCTGGTGGTCGGGCAGCTTCAAGAGGTCCTTGTCGACGATGAGCTTGCCCTCGTCGGAGAGCTTGCGCAGCAGATGGGCGAAGAGCTTGGCCTCGATACCGGGGCTGAGCCGCTGCTTGAACTCCTCGCGGCTCATGCCGGGCTTCAAGGGCTGGTTCTGGTGAAACTCGGTCAAGAGGCTGATGGCCTTGTCGGTCAGCTCCTCCTGCACCGGCCGGGCGATCATGCGGCCGCCCTCCTTGTCGAAGCGTATCACCTCGTGCTTGTTGAGCATGTCGGTCAGCAGACGCTCCAGGTCCTTGCCGGGCAGGTTGATCAGGCGCATCAGCCCGTGGGCGGTGATGCCGGCCTCGCCGGCCAGGCGGGCGTGCACGGCCACGCGTTCGGCGGGGCTGCCCAGTTGCAGGGTGGCCAGGTCGTCGGTGATCTCCGGCCGCCGTCGCTTGTGGCGGCCCGGGTGGGGGTGCAGGATGATGCCGCCGGCCACGGTGGCCACCGGCGAGTAGGAGCGCAGCACATAGCGGTCACCGGCCATCACCGCCACCGGCGACTCCAGGCGCACCTGGCAGTAGCAGTGCTCGCCGGGTTTCAGGTCGTCGCGGTCCAGGAACATCACTCGGCCCATGATCTCGCCGGTGCCGGTGTGGAAGCGGATGGGCGCGCGGTGCTTCAGGGGGCGCAGCATGTCCTTCAAGGCCGCGCACTCCACGTCCACCCACAGGGAGGGCTTTAGCGAGCCGGGGGTGGCCACCACGTCGCCACGCTCGATGACGGCCTTTTCCACGCCTTGCAGGTTGATGGCCGTGCGCTGGCCGCGCCGGGCCTGCTGCACCTCCTGGTTGTGCACCTGTAGGCCGCGCACCCGGGCCTTGACGTCGCGCGGGTAGATCTCCACCTCCTGGCCCAGGTCCAGGGTGCCGCCCACGGCGGTGCCGGTGATGACCGTGCCAAAGCCCTTCATGGTAAACACGCGGTCCACGGGCAGGCGCCAGGGGCCGAAGGCCGGGCGTTCCTCCAGGCCGGAGACCATCTGGTCGATGATGCCGATCAGCTCGTCCAGGCCCTGGCGGGTGGTGGAGGAGACGGGCACGATGGGCGCGCCGGCCAGGAAGGTGCCCTCCAGGTAGTCGGCCACGTCCTCCTGCACCAGGCCCAGCCACTCCTCGTCCACCATGTCGGTCTTGGTCAGCACCACCAGGCCGGTGCGCACGCCCAAGAGCGAGCAGATGTCCAGGTGCTCGCGGGTCTGGGGCATGACGCCCTCGTCGGCGGCGATGACCAGGGCCACCAGATCAACGCCCGTGGCCCCGGCCACCATGTTTTTTACGAATTTCTCGTGGCCGGGCACGTCCACGATGCCCAGGCGCTGGCCACTGGGCAGGTCCAGGAAGGCGAAGCCCAGCTCGATGGTGATGCCCCGGGCCTTTTCTTCCTTGAGGCGGTCGGTGTCGGTGCCGGTCAAGGCCTTGACCAGCGAGGTCTTGCCGTGGTCGATGTGGCCGGCGGTGCCCAGGACTATCTGCTTCATGGCGGCGGGCCTCCGGGGTGGATGTGGCGTGGTTGTGGACGGATATCAACTATAGGAGGGCGCGGGGGGGGCGTCAAGGAGAGCGGCAAGACCATGTCGGCTGAGGGCTATATATATGCGAGCCCGCACTGACAGCCGCCAGGCTCTTCCTGGCTAACCAACGCTAATCTCAGGCATTATCAAGAATAGCCTTCACCGGGAGCCGCCAGGCCTTGCCTGGGCGACAGCGCCAACCGACCCGTTGTCGCCCGCCGCGGCTCGCGGCCTAGTGCACCGACACCTCGTCGTAGAGGCTGCCCAGCTTCTGGTGGCTGAACAGGGCGGCCAGCTCGGTCATGAGCTGGTTGGTGGAGGCCTCGATGCGGCTTAGGTCGGAGTCGGTGACCAGGCGCTGGTCGATGAGGGACAAGAGCTCGTCCAGGCGCGAGAGCTGCTCCACGATGCGCGGGTGAACGGTGCGCTGGGCCAGGCGCTGGCTGACGTCGTGGATAAGGCGCTGACAGGAGTCCACCCGCATCCGCAAGGCCCGCTGGCTGTTGTCCATGCCCCCTAGCGCTCCCGCCAGACGCCGCCGGAGGAGCGGCGCATCTCGATGACCTCCACGCGGCCCTGGTCGCCGATCAGGGAGTTGACCACCAGGCTGATCAGGCTTAGCACCAGGGCGCCGCCCACCGCCGCCCAGAAGCCCTCCACCACGAAGCCCTTGAGCAGGCTGCCGGTGAGCCAGAGCATCAGGCCGTTGACCACCAGGGTGAACAGGCCCAGGGTGAGGATGTTGATGGGCAGGGTGAGCACCAGGACCACCGGGCGGATGAGGGCGTTCATCACCCCCAGGAACAGGGCGGCGATGAAGGCCCAGCCCAGGCCGGCGATGTGAATGCCATCGAACAGGTAGCTGATGAACAGCAACCCGCCCGCGTTGAGCACCCAACGGAAGATTAAGCCTTTCATGGGCAAAGGCTATCACAAGCTCGGAGGCTTGGCAACGCCCCCCGTGGGCGACAAAAAAGGCGGAGGCCCCGTGTGTGGGGCCCCGCCTTTTGCGATCCAGCGGCCGTCAGGGTCTAGGACATCTTCTCCTTGACCCGGGCCAGACCCAGGAGCTTGAGCTCCTCGGCCAGCACGAACAGGTGCTCGCGCTGGGCCTTGACCTTGGCCACGAAGTCCTGGTCCTTGATGGTGGGCAGGTTGATGTCCACGCTGAGCATGCAGGCGCGCATGGCCGCCTCGCCCACCATGGCCCCCACGCCCACGTCGCTGATGGCCATCTTGTTGCCGTACTTGGACAGCTCCTCGGCCTCCGCGATGATCTCCAGGCAGCACTGGCAGATCTCCAGCGGCACCAGGGTGGCCTTCTTGGCCGCGTCTTCCAGGGCCGCGGCCTTGGCCGCCTTCTGCTCGTCGGTGTCCTTGGGCAGCTTGTAGCAGGCCATGTAGTGGTCAAAGGCGGCGATGTCGTTGTTGGTCAGGTCCTTGAGCTTGGCGATGATGCCCATGAGCTTGTCGACCTGGACGCTCGCCTGGGCGTGGAAGTCGGCGTATTTCTTGTTGCTGACCGTGAGGTTGCCCACCATGGCCACCATGGAGGCGGCCAGGGTGGCCACCACGGCCGAGACGTTGCCGCCGCCGGGGGTGTGGCTGTTGCTGGCGGCCACGGCGATGAAGTCGTTCAAGGTCATGCCATAGATTTTATCTTCAGCCATCTCTTAGCTCCTTATGGTTTGGAGGGTTGGCGGGGAGCCAACTCCCCCTCACCCTGCCCTCTCCCCCCATGGGGGCGAGGGTGGAAAATCACTCCCTTGGCCGCCCGGCCCTTGGCCTCTCCAACCCTCTCCCCCGGGGGGAGAGGGCGGGGTGAGGGGGCTAACAGCGGCTATTTTTTAAGCAAGGCCCTGGAGTTTGATGGCCTTGAGCACGTTTTCCATGATGATGGTGGTGGTCAGGCTGCCCACGCCGCCGGGCACGGGGGTCATGGCCTTGGCCACTTCCTCCACGTCGGCGGTGACGTCGCCGCAGATGCCCTTGCCGTCGGGGGTGGGGTTGATGCCCGCGTCGATGACCACGGTGCCCGGGGCGATCATGTCCTTGGTCACCAGGCCAGCGAACCCGGCGGCGGCCACCACGATCTCGCCGCGCTTGCATTCACCGGCCAGGTCCAGGGTCTTGGTGTGGCAGACGGTGATGGTGGCGTCGCGCTTGATCAAGAGGCTGGCCAGGGGCCGGCCCACGGTGTCGCCACGGCCTACCAGGGTGACCTTCTTGCCCTTGAGGCTGATGCCGGCGCGCTCCATCAGGGCGATGCAGGACAGGGGGGTGGCCGGCACCAGGGCCAGGTGCTCCTGGCCGCCCAGGAGGTAGCCACGGTTGACCGGATGCACGCCGTCGACGTCCTTCTTGGGGTCGATGGCCTCCATGACGGCTTCCTTGCTCAGGTGCTTGGGCAGGGGCAGCTCCACCAGGATGCCGTGCACGTTGGTGTCGGCGTTCCAGCCCTGGAGCTGGTTCATCACCGTCTCCTGGCTGGTGTCGGCGGCCATGACCTTCAGCTCCACCACGATGCCCAGGTTGGCGCCCACCTTTTCCTTGGACTGGGCGTAGACCACCGAGGCCTCGTCGTCGCCCACCAACAGCACCGCCAGCTTGGGCTGCACGCCCTTGCCTTTAAGCTCCTCGACCCGTTTGACGATCTCCTCGCGGATCGCCTTGGCAATGGGCAACCCCTTGATCAACTCAGCAGCCATGCCCCGCTCCTTTCCTTATAACCGTGCTTGGCCCGCGCCGCCGGGGGCGCGGACAATTAATGGTCTTCTGCTGTGGAATCCTCGCCAAACCCGGCCGGGTCCGGCGCTTCCCAAAACAGCATACGAGGCCCGGACTGTCAACGCTTTTCTGCACAAGCCGCCGCCGTGGGGCGCGCGGCCGGCTGGTTGGCGCGGCCCAGCCAGGTCTGGCCGGGCGGGAGGCCTGGCCGGCATATTTGTCTCTCGGCGGTTGACACCGCCGTTACTCTATGGTTGTGTTAGCGGGGTATCATTCTTACCGCGCCCCTGGCCGCCCGGTGGCCGGCGGAGCGGCGGCAGACCGGGTCCCTCGGGGCCCGGCTTTCATGTGTTAAGGATATGGCTTGGTTATGGCCAGGGCCCCTTGCGGGCCTCGGCGGCGAGGCGGGCCAGAGTCCCGCCGGCCCGCCAGCGCCGGCCGCCAGGGTCCCCTGCCCGCACCGCGACAGGAGCCGCCATGAAATACTGGAGAAAACCCCTGGATTTGGAAACCACTCCCGTGGCCAAGGGGCGGGTGGTGGTGGTGCAGGAGCGCTGCAAGGGCTGCGAGTTCTGCATAAACTATTGCGCGCGCGGAGTTTTGAGCATGTCGCGCTCCTACAACCGCAAGGGCTATCACTACCCCGAGGCCGATGCGGCGCGCGCCTGCGTCAACTGCCATTTTTGCGAGGCCATCTGCCCTGAATTCGCCATCTTTTCGGTTGACGACCAGTAGGCGGGCCGGCGCGGCCCCCCCGGCGGGGCCCCTGGCTGGGCGCTAGTTTCTTAAACTTTTGCCAAGAGCCCCCACGGCGCCCCCGGTCCGGGGGGCCGGAAAACCACTAGGGAGAGCACGCCGTGGCCTCAAAGGCAGTACTCACCGGCACCCACTTCATGAACGGCGACGAGGCCTGCTGCGAGGGCGCCCTGGCCGCCGGCTGCCGTTTCTTCGCCGGCTACCCCATCACCCCGGCCACCGAGGTGGCCGAGTGCATGGCCCGTCGCCTGCCCGGCGTGGAGGGCATCTTCATCCAGATGGAGGACGAGATCGCCTCCATGGCCGCCATCCTGGGGGCCAGCTGGGGAGGGGCCAAGGCCATGACCAGCACCAGCGGGCCGGGCTTCTCTCTTATGATGGAGAACATCGGCCTGGGCCTGTGCACCGAGACGCCCTGCGTGGTGGCCAACGTGCAGCGCGCCGGCCCCAGCACGGGCCTGCCCACCCTGGTGGCCCAGGGCGACATGATGCAGGCCCGCTGGGGCTCCCACGGCCACTACGAGATCATCGCTTTAGCGCCCTCCTCGCCCCAGGAGATGTTCGACTTCACCATCCGAGCCTTCAACCTGGCCGAGCGCTTCCGCCTGCCGGTGTTGGTGATGGCCGACGAGGTGGTGGGGCACATGAACGAGCGCGTGGTCATCCCGCCGGCCGAGGAGATAGAGCTGGTGGAGCGCAAGAAGCCCAGCCAGCCGCCCGGGCCGGGCTACCTGCCCTTTCACCCCGAGGCCGACGGCGTGGCCCCCATGGCCACCTTCGGCATGGGCTACCACATGCACGTCACCGGGCTGACCCACGACGAACGCGGCTACCCGGTGATGGACACCACCGCCCAGACCCAGATGATGGAGCGCCTCGTCGGCAAAATTCAGCGCAATCGCGCCGAGATCGACGACTACAAGGCCCTGTGGCTGGATGACGCCCGCGTGGTGGTGGTGGCCTACGGCATCAGCGCCCGCTCGGCCCGGGGGGCGGTGGACATGGCCCGCGCCCAGGGGCTGCCCGTGGGCCTGATCAAGCTCAACACGGTGTGGCCCTTCCCCGAGGAGATGATAAGGGAGCTGGCCGGCCGCGTGGAGTGCCTGATCATGCCCGAGATCAACCTGGGGCAGATGGTGTTGGAGCTGGAGCGCCTGGCCGCCGGCCGCTGCCGGGTCAAACTGGTGCCCCATCCCGGCGGGGCCATCATCAGCCCCACGGTGGTCCTGGAATCCATCCAAGCCGCCCTGAAGGAGGCCTTATGAGCCCGGAAGACCTGGCCCAGCCGCTGTGCCACCCCCAGGACCAGATGCTGCGCACCGACCGCCTGCCCCACATCTGGTGCTCGGGCTGCGGCATCGGCATCGTCTTCAGCTCGCTGATCACCGCCATCCAGAAGACCGGCCTGCCCCTGGACGAGGTGGCCCTGGTCAGCGGCATCGGCTGCACCGGGCGCATGGCCGGCTACATCAAGCTGGACTCCTTCCACACCACCCACGGCCGGGCCATCCCCTTCGCCACGGGGCTTAAATTGGCCCGTCCCCAGGGCCAGGTCATCGTGGCATCGGGCGACGGCGATCTGTTGGCCATCGGCGGCAACCACTTCATCCACGCCGCCCGGCGCAATCTGGACCTGACGGTCATCTGCGTCAACAACTTCAACTACGGCATGACCGGCGGCCAGTTGGCGCCCAGCACGCCCTTCGGGGCCAAGACCACCACCACCCCCCTGGGCAGCCCCGACGAGCCCTTCAACTTCTGCGCCCTGGCCGCGGCCTGCGGCGCGGTCTACGTGGCCCGCTGGACGGCCCTGCACCTGCGCCGGCTCACCACCAGCCTGGTGGAGGCCATCAACAAGAAGGGCTTCTCCTTCGTGGAGATACTGGCGCCCTGCCCCACGGCCTTCGGCCGGCGCAACCAGGTGCGCAAGGCGGTGGACTTGTTGCGCATGTACTACGAGCGCTCGGTGGTGAAAAACGGCCTGGACCCCAACCTGGCCACCATCGACTTCGCCGGCGAGTTGGTGCTGGGCAAGTTCATTGATCGTGAGCGCCCCACCTTCCTGGACAACTACGGCCTGATCAACCGCAAGGAGGCGCCAGACTGGCTGGGCCTGGAGCACGAGCGCCTGCGGGAGGAAAAGGCTCGCGCGGGAGCGGCGCTATGAGCCAGCAAGAAAAGCATGTGGTGATCACCGGCTTCGGCGGCCAGGGCATCGTGCTCACCGGCAACATCCTGGGCAAGGCCGCCACCATCTACGACGGCCACCACGCCACCATGACCCAGAACTACGGCCCCGAGGCCCGGGGGGGCTCCTGCTCCTCCCAGGTGATCGTCAGCGAGGCTGACATAGCCTTCCCCTATGTGGAGCACCCCCAGGTGCTGGTGTGCATGAGCCAGGAGGGCTACGAGAAAAACGCCCCCAGCCTCATGCCCGGCGGCCTGATCGTCTGGGACAGCGACCTGGTGCGCGTGGGCGATCTGGACCCCTCCTGGAGGCAACTGCACGTGCCGGCCACGCGCATCGCCGAGGAGCTGGGCAACAAGATGATGGCCAACATCGTCATGCTGGGTTTCCTCTCGGCGGTGAGCGACCTGGTCAGCCAGGAGGCCCTCAAGCAGGCCATGCTGGCCTCGGTGCCGCCCAAGACCAAGGAGAAAAACGGCTTGGCCTTTGAGCGCGGCCGCGAGCATGGCCTGGCCCCGCTGGAGGGGCGGGGCTAGTGGCGGCGGAGAAGAAAGGCCAGACCCCGGCGCGGGCGGTCCTGGTGCTGGGCTCGGGCTTCGGGGCCCTCAAAGTGGCCGAGGACCTCTCCCTGGCCGGCATCCCCGTGGCCTGGGCCACCCGGGCCGCCAACTTCCTGGAACTGCCGGCGGGGGTGAGGCCCTTTGCCGAGTGGCCCGAGGACCTCTCCTTCCAGTTCCGCCCCCTGTACCTGCGCGTGACCCGCAGCCCCCTGGTCAGCCTGCTGCCCCAGGCCCGCCTGGATTCCCTGTCCGCCGAGCAGGGCGGCTACCGGGTCGTGGTGGAGCAACAGCCCCGCTACATCGATGACGAGCTGTGCACCGGCTGCGACCGCTGCCGCCAGCTCTGTCCCCTGGGCCAGGCGGCCCATCCGCCGCTGACCCGCAGCCCGGCCTACTGCCCCTCGCGGGCCTTGCAGATGGACAAGCGCCCGGTGAGCCCCTGCCGGCTGGCCTGCCCCCTGGGGGTCAACGCCCAGGCCTACCTGGCCTTGACCGCCGCCGAGCGCTTCGAGGAGGCCCTGGCGGTCCTCCGCCGCGACAACCCCCTGCCCGGGGTCTGCGGCCGGGTCTGCCACCACCCCTGCGAGGCGGCCTGCCGCCGGGGCGAGCTGGACAAGCCCCTGGCCATCCGGGGCATCAAGCGCTTCCTCTTTGACCATGAGGCCCGCCACGGCCTGCCCAAGATAGAGGCCCCGCCCAGCGACCCGTCCGCCCCCCGGGTGGCGGTGGTGGGCTCGGGGCCCGCCGGACTGACCGCCGCGCACTTTCTGCGCCAGTGGGGCCTTAACGTCACGGTGCTGGAGGCCCTGGCCCAGACCGGCGGCATGCTGCGCGCCGGCATCAACGCCTTCCGCCTGCCCCGGCGGGTGCTGGACGCCGAGATCGAGGCCCTGCGTCAGAGCGGCATCGAGATCAAGACCTCGGCCCGCGTCACCAGCCTGGAGGGTCTGCTGAGCCAGGGCTTCGCGGCGGTGCTCCTGGCCACCGGCACCCACGAGGATATGAAACTCGGCCTGCCCGGCGAGGACCTGCGCGGGGTGCGCCACTGCGTGGAGTTTCTGCGCCAGGTCAACCTGGAAGGCCGCGCCCCCATGGGCGAGCGCGTGGTGGTCATCGGCGGCGGCAACTCGGCCATGGACGCCGCGCGCACGGCCCTGCGCCTGGGGGCCTCGGAAGTCACCATCCTGGCCATTGAAGACGAGGCCGCGCTGCCGGCCCACCCCGAGGAGGTGCGCCAGGCCCGCCAGGAGGGCGTGCGCCTGCTGCTGGGCGCCGCGCCAGTGGAACTGGTGGGTGCCAACCGCATCGACGCGGTGCTGGCCCGGCTCGCCCACTGGCAAACCAGCGACGACGCCCCGCCGGTCATTGTCCACGATTCCGAGGAGACCATCACCCTGGAGGCCGACACCCTGATCGTGGCCATCGGCCAGCGCCCCCACCTGGGCCAGGACGGCCTGCAAAAGGGCCTGGAGCTGGGCCGCGGCGGCCGCCCGGTGGTGGACCAGCAGGGGCGCACCTCCCTGGCGCAAGTCTTCGCCGCCGGCGACGTGGTCACCGGACCATCCACGGTGGTGGGCTCCATGGCCCAGGGCCGCCGGGTGGCCGGCCAGGTATACGCGGCGCTGACCGGGCGGCCCTCGCCGGTGGAGGAGCTGACGCCGGCCAGCCACGGCGTGGGTGATTACCTGGCCATCGACGAGGACCTGCCCCAGTGGCCCCGCCAGGAGATGGCCCAGCGCCAGCCCAAGGCCCGCCGCCGCGACTTCGAGGAGGTGGAGTTCGGCTTTGGCCAAGACCAGGCCCTGGCCGAGGCCAAGCGCTGCCTGAACTGCGCTAGTTGCTCGGAGTGCCTGGCCTGCGAGCAGGCCTGCCAGGAGGTGGGGGCCATCGACCATGGCCGGACCTCCCGCCGCCTGGAGCTGCACTGCCCCACGCTGATCGTGGCCGACGCCGCCGAGCTGCCGCCCCACCTGCCCCAGGAGGGGGCGCACATCTACCGCCTGGACCGGGCCGGCTACACCGAGGACCTCATGGACGCCCTCATGGCCGGCAGCGCCGCCGCCGGCCAGGCCCTGGCCGTGGCCGCACCCCTACGCCGGGACCTCTCCCTGGTCCCCGCCGAGGCCCAGGCCCAGGCCTACCCCGCCGTCCCCGCCGGCCAGGCCCCCCGGGTGGGCTTCTTCTTGTGCACCTGCAACCAGACCATGGCCCCGCCCCAGGTGCTGGAGGCCCTGACCGGCCTGGCGGCGGCCGTGCCCGACACCGCCCACAGCCAGACGATTTTTTCCTGCTGCCACCCCCAGGGCGCCCAAGAGATCGCCCGCGCGGTGCGCGAGCAGGGCCTGAACCGGGTCATACTGGCCTCCTGCGTCTGCTGCCCGCTCAACTTCCACTGCATCTCCTGCAACGACCAGCGCAGCCGGGCCAAGCAGCACCTCTTCGAGGAACTGGGCCTGGTGCGTTGCGCGTTCGAGACCGTCAACCTGCGCGACCACCTGGCCGCCGGCCAGCCCACGCCCGAGCAGATGATAGAGCGCGGCCGCGACCTCTTGCGCGGGGCCTTCATCCGCTCGCGCTACCTGGGACCGCTCACCCAGGGGCTCACCGACATGGGCCGGCGGGTGCTGGTGTTGGGCGGCTCGGAGGTGGGCGTGAGTTGCGCCCTGAACCTGGCCCAGCAGGGTCTCAAGGTGCGCCTGGTGCTGGGGGGCAACCTGCCCGGCCAGGACCTGCCCCCGGAGATCGCCCGCCGTCCGCTGCCCCAGGACCTGCCCCCATCCATCACCGTGGTGGAGCGGGCCGAGATTCTTAGCGTGGAGGGCAGTATCGGCGACTTCAGCGTCGGCGCCCGCGTGGAGGGCCGCAAGCGGGCCTGGCAGGCCGACGTGGTCTGCCTGACCGACCACAACCTGCTGGAGTTGGCCCCCTATGCCGGCCAGGCCGGGCTCAAGAAGTTCTACCGCTACGATTTCGCCTTCTTCCACACCCCCCAGGTGGGGCTGTATCGGGTGATGCCCCGCACCTTAAGGCGGGTCAAGGCCTTCGAGGCCGGCGCGGCCTTGGCCGCCGAGGTGGTGGGCGCCGCCGCCCAGGCCTTTTTGAGCGACCACCAGCTCAGCCCCCGGGTGGACCCCGAGCGCTGCCGGGGCTGCGGCCGTTGCGAGGCCATCTGCCCCTTTGACGCCGTGCGCCTGGTGCCCGGCGAAAACGGCATGTACACCTCCCAGGTGCTCAGGCACAACTGCGTGGGCTGCGGAGGCTGCGTGGGGCGCTGCCCGGTGACGGCCATGGACATCCCCTACTTCTCCAACCAGTTGCTGGAAAAGCTGGTCTCCGGCCGGCTCTTCGGGGAGCGCTGACATGAGCGCCATCAACCTCCTGGGCATCGCCTGCAACTGGAGCCCCTTCGCCTGCTACAACGCCGCCGGCCAGGCGGCCATGGAGCTGCCGGCCAACTTCCGCCTGATGCGCGTGATGTGCATCGGCCGCATCAACCAGGCGCTTATCCTGCGGGCCTTTGAGTATGGCGCCGACGGGGTGATCCTCTTGGAGTGCTTTGACGAGGACTGCCGCTACGGCCCCGGCCCCGAGGTGGGGCACACCAACGTGGCCCGCGTGCGGCGGCTGTTGCACTTTCTGGGTATCGGCCAGGAGCGGCTTTTGGAAAAGGCGTTTGCCGCCAACGAGAAGGAGGCCCTGGTGCGGGCCTTGTGGGAGTTCGCCGAGCAGATCGAGGAACTGGGACCCAACCCGGCCAAGCCCCGGCAGGAGCGGGAGGCGTCGTGAAGCTGGACACACCGCGCATCAGGGACATCATCGCCCGGCACCACCTGCACATGTGCCTGGAGTGCGGCAAGTGCTCCTCCAGTTGCCCGCGTTTCGTCTCCGGCAAGGAGTACTCGCCGCGCATGCTGGCGAGCAAGCTCCTGGCCGGCCAGCCCCAGGACCAGGCCTACATCGAGAACTCGGTGTGGGATTGCCTGACCTGCGGCCAGTGCTCGGAGCGCTGCCCCTCGGGGGTGGAGTTCGTGCAGATGATCCTGGACATGCGCACCGAGCTGGCCGCCAGCCAGGGGCTCATGGGCTACCGCACCCACGACGGAGCCCTGCATTCCTGGATGCGCATCATGACCTCCCCGGAGATCAGCCAGAACCGCACCCAGTGGATCGGCCCGGAGCTCAAGGTCCGCCGCCAGGGCCGGCAGGCCTTCTTCGTGGGCTGCGCCCCCTACTTCGACGTCTTTTTCGCCGGCCTGGGCGTGCAGACCCTGGACATCGCCAAGGACAGCATCCGCCTGATCAACCGCCTGGGCATCGAGCCGGTGGTTTTGAGTCAGGAGCGCTGCTGCGGCCATGATCTGTTGTGGAGCGGCGACAGAGAGAACTTCGAGACCCTGTGCCGGCTCAACTACCAGGAGTTCAAGGCCGCCGGCGTGGAGGAGGTCATCGTCTCCTGCCCGGAGTGCTACTCGGTCCTGAGCCACTACCTGCCCCGGGTGGTGGAGGGCTGCGAGCTCAAGGTGACGCTTCTGATCGACCTGGTGCGGCGCGCCGCCCAAGCCGGCACCCTGGAGTTCAGCCCCCTGGCGCGCCGGGTCACCTACCAGGACCCCTGCCGCCTGGGCCGCCAGGCCGGCTGCCTGGACCCGCCCCGCCAGCTCCTGGAGGGCATCCCCGGCCTGGAGCTGGCCGAGATGGCCGACCACGGCCTGGGCGCCCTGTGCTGCGGCAACAACGCCTTCATCAACTGCGACGCCTACTCCAAGCGCCACCAGATAGAGCGCCTCAAGCAGGCCCGCGACACCGGCGCCGACCTCTTGGTCACCGCCTGCCCCAAATGCATGATCCACCTCACCTGCGCCATGAAGGACCCCTGCCAAGAGGGACCCCTGGCCATGGAGGTGCGCGACCTGGCCAGCCTGCTGGCCGACCATATACGCTGATCGCCAGGCTGTTGAGCAACAGCCTGGTGGCGGGCCAGGGATTCACCCCAAGCAAACTTAGTTTGCCTGGGGACCCCGGGGACGGCCCGTCAAAGAGCGCGGGCTCCAAGCGCCAAGCTTTTTGGGAGGGTTGGCCGAATTCACTTCGGCCAGCCCGAATTGAAAAAGTCCAGGGCCGGACTTTTTCAACATATTGCCAAAGCGAGGACGGGCATGATGCACATGACCAAGGATGACCAAGAGCCCCGCGTGGGCGTCTACGTCTGCCACTGCGGCCTTAACATCGCCAGCGTGGTGGACTGCGCCGCCGTGGCCGAATACGCCGCCGGGCTGGACGGCGTGGCCCACGCCACCCACGACGGCTACTGCTGCTCCGAGCCGGGGCAGGCGCGCATCAAGGCCGACATCGCCCTGCACGGGCTGGACCGCGTGGTGGTGGCCTCCTGTAGCCCACGGCTGCACGAGCCCACCTTCCGCCAGTGCGTGGCCGACGCCGGGCTAAACCCCTACCTCATGGAGATGGCCAACCTGCGCGAGCAGTGCTCCTGGGTGCACACCCATGATCCGGCCGGGGCCACCGAAAAGGCCAAGGACCTGGTGCGCTCGGCCGTGGCCCGGGCCAAGGGCCTGGCGGTGCGCCAGGAGATGGAGGTGCCCATCGAGCGCTCCACCCTGGTCATCGGCGCCGGCGTGGCCGGCATCCAGTCCGCCCTGGATTTGGCCGACGCCGGCTACCACGTCTACCAGGTGGAAAAGGAACCCAGCATCGGCGGCATCATGGCCCGCCTGGACAAGACCTTCCCCACCATGGATTGCAGTATATGAATTTTGGGGCCTAAAATGGCCGATGCCGGTCGGCATCAGAACATAACGCTCCTGACCAACAGCCAAGTCACCGCCGCCACGGGCTACGTGGGCAACTTCAGCGTCAAGGTGCTGAAAAAAGCCCGCTTCGTCATCGAGGACCAGTGCACCGCCTGCGGCGACTGCGCTAAAGTCTGCCCCGTGGTGGCCCCCGACGAGTTCAACGTGGGGCTCTCATCGCGCCGGGCCATCTACCAGCCCTTCCCCCAGGCCGTGCCAAGCGCCTACATCATCGACGATGCCCACTGCCTGGGCCACGAGCCCATCGTCTGCGGCAAGTGCATGGAGGCCTGCCAGAAGAAGTGCATCGACTTCAACATGAGCGACGAGGAGTTTTCCTTCAAGGTGGGCACCATCGTGGTGGCCACCGGCGTGGACATCTACGACCCCACGGTGTTGGACGAATACGGCTACACCCGCCACGAGAACGTGCTCACCAGCCTTGAGCTGGAGCGGCTCATAAATTCCGGCGGCCCCAGCCAGGGTCAGGTCATCCGCCTGACCGACCGCCAGGTGCCCAAATCCATCGCCTTCATCCAGTGCGTGGGCTCGCGCTCCCTAAAGCGCGGCAACCCCTATTGCTCCAACATCTGCTGCATGAACACCATCAAGACCACGCTCATGCTCAAAGAGCACTACCCCGAGATGGAGGTGAAGGTCTTCTACATCGACATCCGGGCCTTCGGCAAGGGCTTCGAGGACCTCTTCCGCCGCAGCCGCGCCGTGGGCACCCGCTACATCCGGGGCATCCCCGGCGATATCAAGGAAGACCCCGCCACGGGCGAGCTGGTGCTCAGCGTGGAGAACACCGCCACCAACTCCCTGGAGAGCCACCGCGCCGAGATGGTGGTGCTGGCCGTGGGCATGCACCCGCCGGAGCAGATGAAGCTCATCCAGGAGATGCTGGCCCTGCAAAAGAGCCCCGACGGCTTCTATCTGGAGGCCCACCCCAAGCTGCAACCCGTGGACTCGGCCACGCGCGGCATCTTCTTCGCCGGCTGCGCCGAGGGACCCAAGGACATCAAGGAATCCGTGACCCAGGCATCCGCGGCCGCCGCCCGGGCCATGCGCCTGATGACCCCCGGCAAGCTCAAGGTGGAGGCCCACACCGCCGAGGTGAACGCCGAGACCTGCACCATGTGCGGCATCTGTGGCAAGGTTTGCCCCTACCAGGCCATCAGCGTCACCCCCAAGAAGACCCCCGCCCTGGTCAACGCGGCGGCCTGCATGGGCTGCGGCACCTGCGCCGCCGAATGCCCGGCCCACGCCATCACCATGCATCACTTCACCGACGGCCAGATCAACGCCCAGATCGACACCATCCTGGAGGATGACCCCAGCCAGCGCATCCCCGTCTTCGCCTGCAACTGGTGCTCCTACGCCGGCGCCGACTTCGCCGGCGTGGCCCGTCTGCAATACCCCCCCAACACCCGGCTCATCCGCACCATGTGCTCCGGCCGGGTCAGCGAGGATTTCATCTGGCGGGCCTTCCGCCAAGGCGCCCCGGTGGTGCTGCTCTCGGGCTGCCATATCGGCGACTGCCACTACATCAACGCCAACCACTGGACCGAGAAGCGGGTCAAGCGCATGTGGCGCAAGATGGAAAAACTGGGCCTGCGCCCCGAGCGCCTGCAACTGGAGTGGATCAGCGCCGCCGAGGGCCTGCGCTTCAGCCAGGTCATGGAAAAAATGGAGACCCTGCGCCAGGGCGTCACCCCCGAGGAGATCGCCCAGACCAAAATCGCCCTGTCGGGCGGCGTGCCAGCCGCTGGGCATTAACGAGCGGCCGCGAGCCGCGGCGGCCACAAACGGGTCGGTTGGCGTTGTAGCCTGATCCTGGGCCGGCGGCTCCCGTGGGGGGCTTGCGGCTGGTGAGACAAGGCCGGGTCGGGGTGCCCAGAAAAAGGACAGCGACTGGATGGCGGCGGGAGGCGGCATGAAAACCAGGTCAATGCTGATCTGTTTGCTGGCCTGCCTGGTGGCGCTGTCGTTGGCGGGCTGCTGGGGCGGCCAGGGCAAGATCGTCGTCAACGGCGACGACAACCCCGCCGACGTCAAGCTGCGCCGGGGCGAGCCCTGGGAGCTTTCCCTGTCGGCCAACCCCAGCACCGGCTATCAATGGACCCTGAGCCAGCCGCCCGACAAGTCCATCCTGGCCCTGGAGACCGAGGCCTATTATCCCGATCCCCAGGCCGCCGGGCGCCCCGGCGCCAACGGGCGCCAGGTCTTCAGCTTCCGCGCCCGCAAGTCCGGCGCCACCGCTCTGGAACTGATCTACGCCCGCCCCTGGGAAAAGGACCAGCCCCCCCTCACCCGCCTGCGCTACACCATCCTCGTCCACTAGTGGCGTGCCCGCCACCGGGGGCGGCGTGCCCGCCGCTGGGCGTATACGGGTCGGGTGGCCCTGCTCCCCTGGGCCAGCGCCGGCGGCTCCCGGAGCCAGGCCCTCGCGCAAAGCAACCCCGCCCCGCCTCTTGTCCCCCCGACCGCAACACCCTGGGGCCAACGGCCTCTGCCTTTTCTCCCACCCAGACCCCGTGCCCTGACCTCAGCCCGGCCATTCTTAAATCGCCGCCGCAAGGCTGCTGCTTGAACGCCGGCGTCCACCGGGCGAGACAGGGGCGCCCACCCCCGCGACCGTTCAGGCACGGATGGGTCGGGCCTTTGCAGCGCCAGGGCGCGGTATGGCCGGGCGGCTGGGCAGGGCACAAAAAATAACCGCCGGGATTTGGTCTTTAGAGATCATTGCACTGGGCTTCCTGCCCCATGCAACGGCCTCCTTTACGCGCCGGCCCCGGCACCGCGACGCCCACTCGAGCCAGCCGCGTATCCCCGGGCTTCATCACCCGCCACGAAGCGCGTCCCAAGATCAATTTGGAAGATTGCTTCGCTGCGCTCGCGATGACGGCTATTTTCTATACTGCCCCTAACGGCCAGGCTTGCCTGCCCGCCACGGGGCTTATACGGGTCGGTGGATGCTGTCGAGTAAACCAACGCCGGCGGCTCCCGTGGCGGGCTGGTTCTGGCAAGACAAACGGGCGGGGATGATCCCCGCCCGTTATGGCCGGCGCCCGGCACCGACTTGGCATCGGTATCAGTAGCTGCCGTAGTAGTACTTGATGTACTCCGAATAGAGGGTGTTCTCCTTGGCCCCGGAGGCGGTGCCGTACTGGCCCGAGGGCCGGCCGTAGGCGCTCTGCAAGGCGGCCTCGAAATCGCCGTTGCCGGCCAGGGCGTCGGTCAGGCGGGCCAGGCCGCCGCCGCCGCCGAAGTTGGCCAAAAAGTAGCCCGTGGCCTCCATCTGCACGATGTCCAGGCTGCTGGGGTTGCCGTCGCGGTAGCGCGAACCGCTGTCGTACCAACTGCTGCGCGTGGCCCCGTTGTTGGAGTAATGGGCCAACAGGGAGCCCAGGGAGGCCCGGCCCTGGCGGGCGCCGCGCGGGTAGGCCACCTCGCCCACGTAGTAGGCGATGGCCTCCGTGACCCAGGAGTCGGCCTTCATGGCCCCGGAGTTGAGGTTGTAGCGGCCGGCCAGGCCGGTCTTGTTGTAATAGAGAATATGCGCCGTCTCGTGGGCCACCACGCTGCCGTACTGGCTCAGGTAACCGGCGGCGGTGGACTGATCGCCCACGATGTTCAGGTGCAGGGCGTTCTGGCCGGCGGTCATGTAGCCCAGGGTGGCGCTGTTGGGGTCGCTGTAGAAGATTACATCGATATTGCCGTGGCCCTGATTGTCATAGCCCAGCACGCCCTGGGGCGTGGTGAAGGCGGCGTCAAGGTAGGGGGTCAGGGCCTTGGCCACGCCCTGCCAGGGGCCGTAGTCCAGGTTGTAATGTCCCGTGGTCTGTGTGTTGGCCTGTGCCGTCCCCGCCAGGGCCGGGACCAGGAGCAGCAGACCAGCTAATGCCAGGCTTCGCCAAAAGTTGTTTCTCATGATGCACCTCGCGAGGCTAATCTCTTTGTGGCGCACCCTCCTTTCCGGGCAGGTAAGGCAGGGCGGCGTGATCGTTATTTCGTGGCATCCAACATCCCTCTCTTGAGTTGGTTAATCATTACTAAAGCAATAGGGGTGCCAAGGGCTCCAGCCCTGGGGCGAGGGTCGGGCCTTTGCACTTAATGCTTGTTATTTGAATTGGTTGACTGGCAGGGGCGTGGGTTGGCCTCTGCGGCGGCATCAGACAGTCGTCTGATTCAGGGACGGAATATTTCGGATTCGTAATACCAATTCGTAATACTAGGAATTAAGTCGGCAACGCCCCCGCCAGGCCGGCCCGGCGGCGCCAGCCCCCCGGGTGCAAAGGCCTATGCTAAAATTCTCGACAGCGCCCCTCGAACTGTGGGGGGCCTCCGAGATATATTGAGCCCAGGCCGCGAGCCTTTCACGGGAGCTGCTGGCGCTGGCTAGGGGTGCGGCGCCTCTCGACCCGTTTATGCCCGCCGCGGCTCGCGGCCGGCAAGGAGAGCCTTTCATGACCCAGCGACCGGTCCTGTTTTTGTTGGACGCCAGTTCCTACATACACCGCGCCTTCCACGCCGTGCGGGGGCTTACCACCAGCCAGGGCGTGCCCACCAATGCCGTGTTCGGGTTCACCCAGATGCTGCTCAAGGTGCTGAAAGATGCCCAGCCCAGTCACCTGGCGGTGGTCTACGACGCCAAGGGGCCGACCTTCCGCCACCATATTTACCCGGCCTACAAGGCCAACCGCCCGCCCTTGGACCCGGCCTTGAAGACCCAGATGCCCCTGGTGCGCCAGTTGGTCACGGCCCTGAACCTGCCGGCGGTGGAGATGGAGGGCCTGGAGGCCGACGACCTCATGGCCAGCCTGGCCGCCCGGGCGGTGGAGCGGGGTTTTGACGTGGTGCTGGTCTCCGGCGACAAGGACCTCTTCCAGTTGGTGTCGCCCCACGTGAGCATGTGGGACACCATGAAGGAGATCACCCTGGGGCCGGCGGAGGTGAGGGACAAGCTGGGCGTGGAGCCGGGGCAAGTGGTGGACTACATGGCGCTCACCGGCGACCAGAGCGACAACGTGCCCGGGGTGCCCGGCGTGGGACCCAAGACCGCCGCCACACTCATCGCCAGCCACGGCGACCTGGATACCGTGCTGGCCCAGGCCGGGGCCTTGAAAAAGGGCAAGCTCAGGGACAACCTCTTGGCCCACCGCCAGCTGGCGCTCTTAAGCCGCGAGTTGGTGCGCCTCAAGGACGACGCGCCCCTGGCCTTTGACCCCGAGGACTTCGAGGTGCGCCCGCCGGACCCGGCGGTGCTGACCCCGGTGCTGGCTCAGCTGGAGTTCAGCAAGCTGCAGAAGGAGTTCGCCGCGCCCTCGCCGGCGCCCCAGGCCGACTATGCCCTGGTGCTGGAAGCCGCAGACCTGGCCCCCTGGCTGGCCGAGGCCAAGGCGGCCGGCCGGCTGTCCATCGACACCGAGACCACCAGCATCGACCCCATGCTGGCCGAGCTGGTGGGGGTCAGCCTGGCCGTTGAGCCCGGCCGGGCCTGCTATGTGCCCGTGGGGCACCAATTGGCCCTGGGTCAGCGCCAGGCCGAGCGGGCGGAGGTGCTGGACCTGCTGGCCCCCATCCTGGCCGACGCGGCCGTGGCCAAGATCGGCCAGAACCTGAAATATGATCTGACGGTGCTCAAGCGCTGCGGGCTGACCATCAACGGCGTGGACTTCGACAGCATGGTGGCCTCCTACCTGCTCAACCCCGGCAAGACCAGCCACGGGCTGACGGCCATCGCCGCCGAATATCTGGGCCGCTCCATGATTTCTTACGAAGAAGCCACCGGCGGCAAGAACGTCGGCTTCGCCACCGCCGAGCTGATCAAGGCCCGCGACTACTCGGCCGAGGACGCCGACGTGGCCCTGCAGGCGGCCCTGTGCCTGGAGCCCAAGCTCAAGGAAGCCGGGCTGGCGCGCCTGTTCCGCGACCTGGAGATGCCCCTGGTGCCTCTGCTCAGCAAGCTGGAGATGAACGGCGTGGGCCTGGACATGCAAGGCCTGCGCGATCTGGGCAAGGAGCTGGAGGAGAGCCTGATGCGCATAGAGGAGCTGTGCTACCAGTACGCGGGCCGGCGCTTCAACCTCAACTCGCCGGCGCAACTGGGCCAGGTGCTCTTCGAGGAGCTGGGGCTGACCACCGGCAAGAAGACCAAGAAGAAGACCGGCTACTCCACGGACATGAGCGTGCTGACCCAACTGGCCGCCAGCCACCCCCTGCCCGCCGAGCTGTTGAACTACCGCACGCTGACCAAGCTCAAGAGCACCTACGTGGACACCCTGCCGGCCCTGGTCAACCCGGCCACCGGCCGCGTGCACACCAGCTTCAACCAGGCCGTCACCGCCACCGGGCGCCTGAGTTCCTCCGACCCCAACCTGCAAAACATCCCCGTGCGCAACGACCTGGGCGCCCGCATTCGGGCCTGCTTCGTGCCCCGGCCGGGGTTCGCCATGGTCAGCGCCGATTACTCCCAGGTGGAGCTCAGGGTGCTGGCCCACCTGAGTCTGGACCCGCTGCTCATCGAGGACATGGCCGGCGGGATGGACGTGCACACCCAGACCGCCTCGCGCCTGTTCGAGGTGCCGCCGGGCCTGGTCACGCCGGAGATGCGCCGCCGGGCCAAGACCGTCAACTTCGGCGTGCTCTACGGCATGAGCGCCTTCCGCCTGGCCCGCGAGCAGGGCATCAGCCGGGGCGAGGCCCAGGAGATAATCGAGAAGTACCTGGGCCGCTACCGGGGCATCGCCACCTTCCAGCAGGAGTGCCTGAGCCAGGCCCGCGAGTATGGCTATGTCAACACGCTCCTGGGCCGGCGGCGCTTTTTGCCGGCCATCAACGCCAGCGACCGCCTGGCCCGCGAGGGCGCCGAGCGCATGGCGCTCAACACCCCCATCCAGGGCACGGCCGCCGACATCATCAAGCTGGCCATGCTCAAGGTGGACCAGATGATGGTCGCCGAATACCCCGAGAGCCTGATGATCCTGCAGGTGCACGACGAGCTGGTCTTCGAGTGCCCCACGGGCCAGGTCAAGCCCTTTGCCGGGCGCGTCAAGGAGGTCATGGAGGGGGTCATCAAGCTCAAGGTCAAGCTGGTGGTGGACGTGGGCATGGGGAAAAGTTGGGCCGAGGCCCACTGAGGCCCCCAAGACAAGCCTGGCCGTCGACAATCCTAAAAATCACGCCGGGAAATTTTGATCCCGCGCCGGCAAGGATATCACCCCACCGCCCCGCCGCCGGTGCCTGGCCGGCGGGCCAGCAAGGGGCCAGACCTGGTGGCGGGCCGGGTCGTCAAGGGATTCTGGGCTGGCTGGCGGCAATTGAAAAGCCCTAAGTGATTTAACACTTAGGGCTGTCTTTCAGTTGGCGGAGAGAGAGGGAGTCGAACCCTCGGTACACCTTTTGGGCGTACACGCGATTTCCAGTCGCGCACCTTCGGCCACTCGGTCATCTCTCCGTGGCTTAAGCGTCCGGCCGCCGGCGGCCAGCTTCGACCTGCACATGTACCCGATAGCACGCGGGATGTCAACAGCGGCCGACGAGGCCCGTCCGGGGCCGCTGGCGCCCTAGCCGGCCGGGCGGGGCTGGGTGGCCAGGGCCAGCACCCGGTCCTTGAGCTGGGGCACCAGCTCCAGGGCCTGGGGGGGCAGGTTGCCCCGCTCAAGGGCCTGGGCCAGCAACAGCGCCGTGCCCTGGGGATCGCCGCCATAGACATGGGCGGCCAGGCCCATGATCTCGTCCAGGAGCTTCTGGGCGTGGGCCACGTGGCGGGGGTTGTAGAGGTCGAACTCGCCGGGCGCAAAGGGCGGCGCGTCCGGGTCCGGGCGGGAAGCCTGGACTCGCCGGGCCTCCTGAAATTCGCGCCAGGCCAGTTGGGCCTGGGGGCCGTGCAGTTCCTGGGGCAGGGGGGCCTGACACAGGTCCTGGCGGCCGGGGCGCTGGTACTGGGCGGCCACCCAATGCTCATAGTCGGCGCCCTGGGCGTCGGCCTGGCGGCGGGCCTGATCAAAGTCCGGCCAGTCCGGCTGCTGCCAGTGGGCGCCCAGGCGCGGAAACTGGGGGCTCAGGTGCCCCAGGCGGCGGCGCATCTGGTTCCAGGTCACCATGAGGTACATGGTGCGCTCCCACCAGGCCTCGCCCTGGTACTGGGGATGGGCGCTCAAGGCCAGGCGCTCCTCCAGCACCAGCTCGGCCGGGGGCAGGCCGGGCGGCCCCACGGGTCCCTCCTGGCCCAGGCCGGCCAGGCCCGGCGGCGGGGCGGCGGCGGGGTCCGGGGAGGGCGTCCGCTCTTCGACGGCCGGGGCCGTGGGGGCGGCGGGTTGACCCGCGGCCTGGCCCTGTTGCGGGGCCAGGGCCTGACCCAGGGCCTGGGCCAGGCCGCCGCCCACCAGGCGCTGGAACTCGCCCGGGGGCAGGGGCGCCATGAAGGGCGCCAGCCCCTGGAACAGGGAGCGCACGGCGCCCAGGAGTCTGTCCTCGCCCGCCGGGGCGGTGGCGTCGGCCGGCGGCGGAGGGGCCTGGGGTGGTTTGTGGTCGCTGGTCAAGTCGCGTTCTCTCCCTGGCTGTGAACAACTGATATACTTTATCGGGGCACGCGGCGATTATCCATAACCTTTTCCCTGAGTTGGCCATAAAGCATGCTGGAGAGCACCTTTTTGCATCTGCCCGGGGTGGGGCCCAAGCGCGAACTGATGATCTGGCGGGCCGGGGTGCGCCATTGGCGGGACTTCCTGGAGCTGGGCCAAAGCCGGCTGCCGGCGGGTCTGTGGGAGGCGGGCCGGCCCCTGGTGGAGCGCAGCCAGGCCTGCCTGGAGCGACCCGGCGGCCTGGCGGAGCTGGCCGGTCTGATCCCGGCGGCGGAGCACTGGCGTTTTTACCCTCGCCTGGGGCGGGTGGTGTACCTGGACATCGAGACCGGCGGCGACCCCCAGGACTGGGGCGGGGTGACGGTGGTGGGTCTTTATGACGGCCAGCGGGTTGAGCAATTCGTGGCTGACCACAACATGTGGTTAATAAATGACGCCATGAAAGAATATGATGTGGTTGTGACCTTCGCGGGCTCCACCTTCGACCTGCCGGTGCTGCGCCAGGCCTTCGGAAACCTCATCATCCCCCCCGTGCACATCGACCTGCGCTGGCCCCTGAAGCGCCTGGGCTACAGCGGCGGCCTCAAGCGTATCGAGCGCCGCCTGGGCCTCGGGCGGCCCGAGCCGGTGCGCGACCTGAGCGGCTTCGACGCCCTGAGGCTCTGGCAAGAGCACCTGGCCGGCGACCATCAGGCCCTGGAGACGCTCCTGCTCTACAACGCCATGGACGTGATCAACCTGGCGCCGCTACTGAAATTGACCGTGGAGCAGATGGCCCAGCGCCTGCTGGGGCGCCTGGGCTAGGGCCGGGCCGATTGGCGCTCCGGGGCTGGCCGCGCCAAGGCATTCGTGGTAGCTTGGGATGCGGTGTCAATAGGCCCCATCCCCGGAGGTGCAAGGTGGAACTGATCGACGGCGTGCGCACCAAATCGCTCAAGGTCATCCCCGACGAGCGGGGCCGGCTCATGGAGATACTGCGCGACGATGACGAGATATTCGTGGGCTTCGGCCAGGTCTACCTGACCACCACCCTGCCCGGGGTGGTCAAGGCCTGGCACCTGCACAAGCTCCAGACCGACAACGTGGCCTGCGTGGCCGGCATGATCAAGCTGTGCCTCTACGACGAGCGCCGCGACTCCCCCACCTTCGGCCGCCTCAACGAGTTCTTCCTGGGGGTGCACCAGCCGCTCTTGGTGCAGATACCCCCCCAGGTCTGCCACGGCTGGAAGTGCGTCAGCCTGGAGGAGGCCCTGATCGTCAACACCGTCACCCGCGCCTACAACTACCAGGAGCCCGACGAGTTCCGCTTCGACGCCCACCACAGCCACATCCCCTATGACTGGAGCCGCCACGACGGCTAGCCCCCTTGGGGGCAGCGAGGACGCGCCATGCCCACCCCCGAGGCCTACCAGCGGGCCAACGCCCGCGCCCGGGCCCGCTTGAGCCTGTACAAACAGGCCGCCATCAGCTTGGCTCTGGGCCTGTTGCTCCTGGGCGTCAACCTGGCCACCTATCGCGGCCATTACTGGTTCTGGTGGCCAGTCCTGGGCCTGGCCCTGCTGCTGGGGCTCAAGGCGGTCAAGGTGCTGGGGCGGGCGCGCTACGAGAACCTGGAAAAGCGCCTGATCCAGGAGGAACTGGACAAGGAGGAGCGGCTCAGGGACATCGTGGACGACTAGCGCCCCTGGGGCCGGCTTGAACTGACCGTTGACAGTCCGCTGGCCAATGGCCTAAGTTAATCCCAGCCAGACCACGCCAAACAACGACGATGGGGTCGTGATTCGCCCCTCTTCCGGCCAGAGCCGGGGGAGGGGTTTTTCGTTGGGGGGCCTGCCACGCCCAGCCGCCATTATAAGGAGAGACACATGGGGCTTTTCGACAAGCTGACCGGCAAGAAGGATATCGCCTTGACACCCAAGGCCGCCCTGGCCTTGGCGGCCATGCCCATGATTTCCGCCGACGGCAGCGTGGAGGATGAGGAATTGGCCACCCTCAAACGCATCGTCAGGGGCGACGGCAATGCCTTTAACCAAGCCTTTCTGGTCTACAAGGACCGCCCCATCCAGGAATGCATAGGCTTGGTCGGCGCCGCCCTGAATCCCCAACAACGGGTGGCGGCCTTGGCCAATCTGTTGGACATAGCCATGGCCGATGGCATATTGGCCGGCGCGGAGCAGGAATTGCTGACGGCCTATGTCGAGCGATTCCAGGTTAACGAAGAAATAATCAAGGACTTGGTGGACGTCATCGCCGTGAAGAACGACTTCTCGATCTTTGACGGCTGACACCGCCCCCGGGAACCTTGCGGATGGTTAACCGCCTTTGATCACGGGAGTGGACGATGAGCACCAAATTCAACAAGTGCCCCAACTGCGGCCGCTCGGTGGGGGGAGCCCTAACCAGCATCTTTTATATCTATGAGTGCCGCAAGTGCGGCACCCTGTTTTGCAGCGACTGCGGCGGCGGTCGCTGCCCCGACTGCGGCTCCACCGACAAGCGCGACGCCGGCTACGCCAAGGGGTAACAACCCATCAGTGGGCTTTTTTCTCGCTTAGCGAGGTAGGAGGTCAAGATGGCCAAGTGTCAGACATGCGCAGGCAAGGGATCGCTCCCTTGCCCCAAATGCAAGGGACGCGGCCGGCACGGCGACGGAGGATTCCTCCCCGGCGGCAGCAAGCAGTGCGACAATTGCCACGGCTCCGGTCTGGTGAAGTGCGGTGTCTGCCACGGCAAGGGATACGTCTAGCACGGGACGAGGGGGGGACCAGATGAAGCTGATCATAGAGCGCAACCAGAGAGACAAAAAAGGCCTGCTGGGGGGGCACAAGGGGGTGGCCTTCTCCCTTTCCTGCAAGGTTGAGTTGACCTCCGAGGAAAAAAGCCTGGTGGAGCGCTACAAGGCCTCGGGCCACGCCCTGACCTACCGCAGCGCCAGCGACGGAACCCGCCTGCCGGGGCAGACCGTGGGCGGGCTCATGGACGGCGTGTACCAGGAAATGGACGACGTGGGCACCCTGCTCAACAACGAGCAGGTAATCAAGGGGGCCTGTCAGGACTTCAAGAACCTGCTGGAGGTGATGAAGACCTTCGGTGGCCAAGAGGTGATCGAGTTTTAGGGGCAGACTGGGTGGTGGGCCGGCCCGGTCCTTCCCGTCGCTTTATTCCCCGAACTTGAGGCGGAGCTGCCGGGCGCCCTTGTGGGCCTCGTACTTGACCCGCACCTCCAGGTTGTCGTTGCCCAGGCCCAGGGCCAAGAGCCCCTTGGCCTTGTCGCCCTCCAGGTGCAGTATCTCCCGCGCGGCCTCCAATACCAGCGCCCCCACCTTGGGTCCCGGGGAGGGCAGGGTGGCGGCGCGGTACTCGGCGCTCACCACGGCCTGACCCTGGGCGTCCAGGTCCAGGGTGATCTTGCGGGCGCCGGCCCCCACGGCGTGCAGCACGGCCAGGGCCAGCCACTTGACGGCGGCCTCCTGGGGATCGGCCTCGCCGGCCAGGGCGGACATGGCCCGCAAGGGGTCGCTGGAGGCGTGGCACTGGGCCATCTCCTGTACCTTGAGATGCAGGTTGCGCTTGTCTTCCATGGTTTCTCCTCCTCTCGCTGGAGTGGCTGGGGGCGGACCTACCATATCTCGCTGGACAGGGCCGGGAGCTGGCCGGGGTCGTACTCGCCGCCGGTGCGGGCCTGATCGCGCCCGGCCACCTTGGCCTCCATCAATCTATGATCAGCCCCCTGGATGATGCCGTGCAAGGCCTGATCCACGGGACCCTCCACCGGACCCAGGCAACCGCCCACGCTCACCGTCACCCTCAGCCCCTCCAGAGGCGCCTCCCGCACGGCCCGGCATATCTTGCCGGCCACGGCCTCCAGACCCTCCTGGTCGATGCCTCCCAGATAGACCACGAACTCGTCGCCGCCATAGCGTCCCACGATATCCGATTGGCGCACTTGGCCCTGGATAACCTCGGCCACCCGGCGCAGCAGCAGGTCGCCGGCCTGATGCCCCAGCCGGTCGTTGACCGCCTTGAAGCCGTCCAGGTCCACCATCAAGGCCCCCACCAGGGCGCCCTGGCGTTTGGCCAGGTGCAATAGGGGCTCCACCACCCTGAAAAACCCCCGGCGGTTGAGCACCCGGGTCAATTGGTCGGTGCTGCTCTGCCAGGCCAGGCGCTTGTTCTCCCGCCACAGGCGCAGCAAAATCTCGCCGGCCAGCTCCAACTCGGGGCTGCTGTTGCCCCAGCGGGCCAGGGCCTCCAGGAAATAGTTGATATGGGCCTCGTAGGTCTCCTCGGGCGAGGACAGGCCGGTGCTCTGGGATAGAGTGCCGGCGTAATGGAACAGGGTGGTGAAGGCCGGATGCAGCAGATAAAACTCCAGGCGGTAGGCCACCACGAAGGTGGTGTTGACCTGGGGCGGGCAGGCGCGCCGCTCCTGCAGGCGCCGCACCCGGGTCTCCACGCTCTCCAACTCCTGACTGACCTGGTAAGGGTCATCGAAGACCTGGGGGATCAGGCCATCCTGGGCCAGGGACAACAACCCCCGCCAGAAGACCACGTGCTCCCGCTCCTCGCCGGCCATGTGCCGCCAAAAAGCGCCCAGCTCGCTGCCGGGATAGCATTCGGCCATGCCGCGGTAGGCCTCGGCGGCCAGGGTGTCGATGTGCAGACACTGGCGGATGATGGTGGTCATCACCTCGTCAGACATATGGATCCCTCCCTGCCGCCGGCAAGGCGGCCATGCGCGGAGCTACCCTGAGCTATGTAGTAATGATTAGCATTCCACTTGCCATTGGCAAGCGGCGCGCCCGCCAGGGGGCCATAAAGGTCCGGCCGGGGCACCCGGCGCTAGAGGCGGAACAGGGCCGAGCCCCAGGTGAAGCCGGCGCCGAAGGAGTTGACCAGCACCAGGTCGCCGGGTTTGACCCGGCCGGAGCGCACGGCCTCGTCCAGGGCGGTGGGGATGGTGGCCGCCGAGGTGTTGCCGTACTTGTGCACGGTCTGCATCACCTTTTCCTGGGGGATGCCCAGGCGCTTGGCCACGGCCTCCATGATGCGCAGGTTGGCCTGGTGGGGGATGAAGCAGTCCACCTCCTCGCTGGTCAGCCCGTTGTGGTCCAGGGCCTCCTGGGCGGCCTCGCTGAGGGCGCGCACCGCGTGCTTGAAGACCTCCTGACCCTGCATCTTCACCACGCCCAGGCGCTTGTCCACCATCTCCCGCGAGGGAGGGATGCGCGAGCCGCCGCCGGGCACATAGAGCAGCTCCCACAGATCGCCGTCGGAGTGCAGATGGGTGGAGAGGATGCGCCCCTGCTCCGGGCGCTGGCGCGGCCCCAGCACCACGGCCCCGGCGCCGTCGCCGAAGAGCACGCAGGTGGCGCGGTCCTCATAGTCGATGCGCTGGCTGACGATCTCGCCGCCCACTACCAAGGCCCGCTGGCAGGTGCCGTCGGCGATGAAGCGCATGGCCACGGCCAGGCCGTAGATGAACCCCGGACAGGCGGCGTTGACGTCAAAGGACACCGCGCCCTTGGCCCCCAACTGGTGCTGCACCATGCAGGCGCAGGAGGGGCTGAGCATGTCGGCGGTGGAGGTGCCAACCACGATCAAGTCCAGCTCGCCGGGCTTTACGCCGGCCATCTCCAGGGCCTTGGCCGCCGCCGGGGTGGCCAGGTCGCTCATGGCCTGTCCGGGAAGGACCATGCGCCGCTCCCGGATACCCGTGCGGGCCACGATCCACTCGTCGCTGGTCTCCACGATGGTCTCGAAATAGGAATTGGGCACCACCCGCTCCGCCAGGTGGGAGCCGGTGCCCAGAATGCTGACCTCTAGCAAGGCTGTACCTCGTTTCCTGGCGGCCCGCCGGGCAGGCGGGGGCGTGGCTGGGTGAATCGGCTGACCAAAACGCTGCTCATACCCTCAATGAGCGCGATTCAGCAACATATACTCTCCTGGCCAACCGGTCAAGCCGCCGGGTGCCCCCGGCGGGGCTTAAACGGGTCCGTCAGCGCCCCGCCGCCAACCAGCGCCGCCAACTCCCGTTCCGGGTTGGTCCAAAACATCCTGGGGCCAATAGCGCCCATTCTTAATTCCCACCTAGACCCCGTGCCCCGCCCTCAGCCCGGCCATTCTTAATCGCCGGCAGGAGGCCAGGCTGGTACGCCCCCGCCTAACCCGCTGAGACGGTCAGGCCGGCCCGAGAACACGGGACTCGGCCGCCTGGATGATGCCTTCGCATCGCCGGGGCGCGGTATGGCCGGGCGGCTGGGCGGGGCACAAAGAAAAACCGCCGGGATTTGCGGCGTGCCCGCCGCTGGGCGTAAACGGGTCGGTTGGCGTGCCCGCTGAGGCGGCCAGGCCGGGCCTTGCCAGAACTTTGTCTTAACCAGGAAAAATAGTGTGGATTACTTGGTCAAGCTCGCAATGACAGCTATTGTTCGGGGTGGTGGGACAGGCGCTGGGGTATTGGTGACAGCCTTGCTTCGCCGTCTGGTCAGACCCTGGCCATGACTCTTCTGGTGGGGCCCCCTCACCCCGGCCCTCTCCCCCGCTGGGGGCGAGGGGGTCCGGGGACGCGCCGCCGGCTTAGAGGGCCAGCATGCGCTCCACCGAGGCCAGGGCTTTTTGGCGGATGTCCTCGGGCACCTCGATGGGGTGTTGCATGGTCTCCAGGCTGGCCAGGACCTTCTCCAGGGTGATGCGCTTCATGTTGGGGCAGACGGCCTTGTCGTTGACCGGGATGAAGGTCTTGGCCGGGTTTTCCTTGGCCAGGCGGTGCAGGATGCCGGTCTCGGTGCCCACGATGAGGGTCTGGCCGGCATAAGAGCGGGCGTAACGCAGGATGCCGCCGGTGGAGAGCGCCTGGTCGGCGGCGGCCACCACGTCGGGCCGGCACTCGGGGTGCACCAGCACCGGGGCGCCGGGGTGTTGGGTGCGCAGGGCGGCGATCCGCTCCACGGTGATCTTCATGTGGGTGGGGCAGAAGCCCGGCCACAGGATCAGCTCGCGGCCGCTCTGGAGCTGGGCAAAGTGGCCCAGGTACTGGTCGGGCGCGAAGATCACGGGGCGCGCCGGGTCCATGGCCTGGACCACCTTGACGCCGTTGGCCGAGGTGCAGCAGACGTCGCACAGGGCCTTGACGGCGGCGCTGGAGTTAACGTAGCAGACCACCTGGGCGCCCGGGTGCTTGGCCTTTTCGGCGGCCAGCTGCTCGGGGGTGATCATGTCGGCCATGGGGCAGCCGGCGCCCAGGTCGGGCAGCAGCACGGTCTTGTCTGGCGAGAGGATCTTGGCCGTCTCGGCCATGAAGTGCACCCCGCAGAAGACGATCACCTTGGCGTCGGTGGCCGCGGCCTGGCGGGAGAGCTCCAGGGAGTCGCCCACGAAGTCGGCGATGTCCTGAATCTCGCCGCGCTGGTAGTTGTGGGCCAGGATCAGGGCCTGGCGCTGTTGCTTCAAGCTGGCGATGCGTTGGGCGATTGGGCTGTGCATGGTCCTGGCCGCCGTGGGGGGGGTGGGTGGGGTATTGGCCTATGCCAATCTATACCACAGCGCCGGGCCGGCGTCCGCCCACCCGGCGCCGGGGGCTGGGGGCTGGCTGATGGGTTTTAGAGGGCGGCCCCGCGGGCCATGAGGGCGTTGAAATCATCGCCCGGCACCGGCCGGCTGAAGTAGTAGCCCTGCATCAGGTGGCAGTGGCTCTGGCGCAGGAACTCCAGCTGCTCCAGGGTCTCCACGCCCTCGGCCACCACCTCCAGGTTGAGGCTGCGGGCCATGGAGATGATGCCCTGGATGATGGCCACGTCCTCGCGGTTGTGGGGCAGGTCGCGCACGAAGGCGCGGTCGATCTTGATGGTGTCGATGGGCAGCTTCTTGAGATAGAAGAGCGAGGAGTAGCCGGTGCCGAAGTCGTCCAGGGAGATGCGGATGCCCAGATCGCGGATGCGCCGCATGGTGACGATGGAGGCCTCCAGGTTGCGCATGATCACGCTCTCGGTCACCTCCAGCTCCAGGCGGTCGGCCGGCAGCTCGCTCTCGGCCAGGGTGGCCTCCAGCATGTCCACCAGGTCGAACTGCCACAAGAGCTGGCGGGTGGAGAGGTTGACCGCCACGGAGAGCTCCGGGTGCCCGGCATCGTGCAGGGCCTTGGTGAAATGGCAGGCCTCGCGCAGCACCCATTCGCCGATGGGCAGTATCAGCCCCGATTCCTCGGCCAGGGGGATGAATTCCACGGGGCTGATCATGCCCACCTCGGGCTGGTTCCAGCGGATCAAGGCCTCCATGCCCGTCACCTGGCCATCGCTCAGGCGCACCTTGGGCTGGTAGTGCACCTCGAACTCGCCCCGGGTCAGGCCCTTGCGCAGGTTGTTCTCCATGAGCAGGCGGCGGGTGACCTCGTTGTTCAGGGCCGGGCTGTAGAGGTGCAGGCCGCGCTTGCCCTCGTCCTTGGCGCGGTACATGGCCATGTCGGCGTTCTTGATCAGGGTCTCGGTGTCCTCGCCGTCGTGGGGGAAGAGGGTGATGCCCACGCTGACGCTGACGAAGAGTTCGTGGCGGTCGATCATGAAGGGCTCGGCCAGGGAGGTGAGCACCCGCCGGCCGGCCATGGCCGCCGCCGTGGCGTTGCCGATGTCTTGCAACAGCAGCAGAAACTCGTCGCCGCCCAGGCGGGCCACGGTGTCCTCGGCGCGCACGCATTCTTGCAGGCGCCGGGCCACGGCCTTCAAGAGTTCGTCGCCCAGGCTGTGCCCCAGGCTGTCGTTGATGGTCTTGAAGTTGTCCAGGTCCAGGAACAGCACCGCCAGGCCCAGGTCCCGGCGGCGGGCGTGGGCCATGGCCGACACCAGGCGCTCGCCGAAGAGACTGCGGTTGGGCAGGCCGGTCAGGGGGTCGAAGTGGGCCAGGTGCAAAAGCTGGTCCTGGCTGGAGAGGTCCCAGGCCTGCTCGCTGAACAGGGCCACGTGGTGGGTTATGGTCCCGTCGTCCTGCTTGAGGCAGGTCAGGCTGATCTGGAACAGGGTGCCGGGGTAGGGACCCAGGGGGTTGCGGGCCGCGCCGGCCCAGCCGCCCTGGTCCTCCAGGATGGGCAGCACCTGGCCCGCGTAGTCCACGCCCGAGAACCGCGAGAGCAACTGCTCCAGGTTCTCCAGATTCTCCTGGCCTTCCGTAAGCCCCAGGAGCCTGTGCAGTCTGGGGTTGACGCGCAGGAGCCGGCCCTGTCCGTCGGCCACCGCCACGCCCTCGCGCAGGTTTTCCAGTATGCGCCAGCTAAGCTCCGGCTCCCGCCCGTCCCGGGCGCTTTGGCTCTCGCCGGCGGCCCGGCACAGCAGGTAGTGGCGGTCCTGGGCCTGCAACAGACGGCAACCCAGGCTCAAGACCTGGGCCTGGCCCTGGGGGTCGGTGGTGGTGAGGTCCAGGCTGGCCTGCCCGTCCTGGTTAAGGCCGGCGGCCAGACTGGGACGGCCCTGGCCCATGAGTCCGGCCAACAGGTCGCGGCATTGGGAGCTGTTGAAGCCCAGCCAGCGGCTGGCCGCCTGGTTGACGGCCAGGCAGGGGCCTGGCTCCAGGTCATGGCCCAGCTCGCAGATAAAAGCTGGATCATCCAGGCTTTCCAGGAAGACGCTGAAAAGAGGGATGGGAGACAGATCATCCACGCGGCTTAACATCCTCGCTGACCTGCCTGGGCAGGCCCGGCAGGCAGGGCCAGGCGTTATCTTCTTACGCTTGCAGTCCGGCTAATGATTTTCCTGCCCCCCACGGGCGGCACCTCGGCAGTAAAATCACAAAGATTCCTAACTTAGGTTATAATGTGGCACAATACGGCAAGTCAAGCAAGGGCTTACTCAATTCTGACGCTCAACCGGGGCCGCCTGATTTGGCCATCTTGGGGGGGCCACCGGCCAGGCCCCAGCAAGGCCCGCAACGGGATTAGCGCCATGCTCAAAGGCTTTCAGCACAAGGTACGCAACCTGCCCACCCTGCCCAGCATACTGGGGCAGATCATCGACCTGCTGGAGAAACCCAATTCCTCCGCCGCCGACATCGAGCGGGTGCTCAAGCACGACCAGGCCCTGACCACCAAGCTGTTGGCCATGGCCAACTCGGCCTACTACGCCTTCCAGTTCGAGGTGACCACCGTGCGCCGGGCGGTGGTGGCGGTGGGCTACAACGAGGTGCGCAACCTATGCATGGGGCTGAGCTTGATGGGTTTCTTGAAGCCCAGCGTCTTCCGCGACCACGAGATGGCCAGCCATCTCTGGCAGCACTCCCTGGCCGTCTCCCTGGCCGCCAAAATGCTGGCCCAGAAGAGCAAGGGTCTGGACCCGGAGGTGGCCTACACCGCCGGGTTGTTGCACGACATCGGCAAGGTGGTGCTGGCCGCCTTTTATCCCGACGACGTGGACCAGCTACAGCGGTTGTTGGCCCAGGGCGGCAAGTCCTTTGCCGAGTGTGAGCATGAACTGGGCCTGTCCCACGCCGAGATCGGCAAGATACTGGCCGAGCACTGGAAGCTGCCGGCCATCCTGGCCCAGGTCATCAGCCGCCACCACGCCCCCCATGTCAACCTGGAGTATTTCCAGCTGGTCAGCGCCGTGCACGCCGCCGACTACCTGGCCCACGGGCTGGGCTTCAAGGACGCCTACCGCCACGAGGCCCCCAAGCTCAACCCCAAGGCCCTGGAGGGCCTGGGTCTGGATATCCCCCAGTTCAAGGAATGCGCCCAGAACGTGGCCCAGAGCCGGCAGCAGATAGAGGACCTCTGGCAGCAGATGCTGCAGGGCGCCAGCGATTAGCCCCCCGCCGGTCCGCCGACATCGCCCAGCACCAGACAAGCAGAACCACGCCGTGATGATCCACTGCCCATGCGCCCGCGCCAAGCAGGGCCATTGACTTGGGACTGTGGCATGGGCTAAGCTGACCTCGATTAGTATCCAGGGCCTAACCATGATGATTCATGGGGTAAATCTGGTATGGCCCGGGCCGGGCGGCGACAAGGTCGCCGCGCCGGCCACTTGAGGCGCCGCCTGGTCGGGCCGGGCGGTCGGCAGCAGCTAGAAAATTCAGGAGCCACCCCATGAACGCCTTGACCCTGGTCTTTGTATCCCTCTGTATTTTTGCGTTAGCCTACCGCTTTTACGGACTTTTCCTGGCCAACAAGGTCCTGGGGCTCAAGATCGAGCGCCTGACCCCGGCGGTCAAGATGGCCGACGGCCACGACTACGTGGCCACCAACAAGTTCGTGCTCTTTGGCCACCACTTCGCGGCCATCGCCGCCGCCGGCCCGCTTTTGGGGCCGGTGCTGGCCGCCCAGTTCGGCTACCTGCCGGGCGCCCTGTGGATCATCGTGGGCTGCGTGCTGGGCGGGGCGGTGCACGACATGGTGGTCTTGTTCGCCTCGGTGCGCCACAAGGGCCACAGCCTGGCCAAGATCGCCGAGATCGAGATCAGCAAGCCCGTGGGCATCGTGGCCTCCTACGCCGTGCTCTTCATCCTCATCCTCACCCTGGCCGGCCTGTCCATCGCCGTGGTCAACGCCATGCACGACAGCGCCTGGGGCACCTTCACCGTCTTCGCCACCATGCCCATCGCCCTCTTGATGGGCGTGTACCTGCACGTCTGGCGGCATGACGACGTGCGCGGGGCCACCATCCTGGGCGTGGCGCTCTTGCTCCTGGCGGTGTTGGCCGGCCCCCACGTGGTGGCCAACCCCACCCTCAAGGCCATGTTCACCCTGAGCAAGACCCAAATCTCCCTGATCATACCCATCTACGGCTTCCTGGCCTCGGTGCTGCCGGTGTGGCTCTTGCTCTGCCCGCGCGACTATCTGTCCACCTACCTCAAGATCGGCACCATAGCCATGCTGGCCGGCGGCATCTTCTTCGTGCGCCCGGACCTGCTCATGGAGCCGGTGACCAAGTTCGTGGGCGGCGGCGGCCCCATCATCCCCGGCGCGGTCTTCCCCTTCGTCTTCATCACCATCGCCTGCGGGGCCATCTCCGGGTTCCACGCCATCATCGGCACCGGCACCACTCCCAAGATGATCAGCAACGAGCAGGACGTGCTCTTCGTGGGCTACGGCGCCATGCTGGTGGAGGGCTTCGTGGCCATCATGGCCCTGATAGCGGCCTGCGTGCTGGTGCCCTCGGACTACTTCGCCATCAACGCCGCCCCGGCGGTCTTCGCCAAGCTGGGCATGACCACGGTCAACCTGCCTGATCTGGCCCGGGCCGTGGAGGAGAACATCCAGGGCCGCCCCGGTGGCGCCGTCTCCCTGGCCGTGGGCATGGCCTACATCTTCTCCTCGGTGCCCTTCATGAAGCACCTGATGTCCTACTGGTACCACTTCGCCATCATGTTCGAGGCCGTCTTCATCCTCACCGCCGTGGACACCGGCACCCGGGTGGGGCGCTTCTTCCTGCAGGAGATGATCGGCGCGGTGGTGCCCAAGTTCAACGAGAAGCGCTGGTGGCCGGGCATCATCACCACCAGCGCCATCTTCACCGCCGCCTGGGGCTATCTGGTCTACACCGGCGACATCACCACCATCTGGCCCCTGTTCGGCATGAGCAACCAACTGCTGGCCAGTAGCGGGCTGATCATCGGCACCACCATGATCATCCGCATGAACAAGGCCAAGTACGCCTGGCTGACCGCCGTGCCGGGCATCGCTTTAGCCATCATCACCATGGTGGCCGGCTACCAGAACGTGGTGAACAACTACCTGCCCGCCGGCAAGTACCTGCTGGTGACCCTGTCGGTGATCATCATGTGCCTGATGGTGATCGTCTTCATCGGGGCCTTCCAGCGCTGGGCCCAGTTGCTCAAGGTGCCCCAGACGGTGGCCGATCCCTACGGCGAGCCGGTGCTGGTGGTGGTGCCGGAATAGCCTGGGCGGCGTGCCCGCCGCTGGGCATATACGGGTCGGTTGGCGGTGTGGCCCTGGCCGGCGCCGCCGGCTCCCGGTGAGGCTGGCGGGGTGACGCGGCGCAATGGCCGGGTGCCCTCCGCTGGGCATATACGGGTCGGTTGGTGGTGTGGCCCTGGCCGGCGCCGCCGGCTCCCGATGAAGCGCGAGGGATAACGCCATGGGGAAGCGGGGGCGACCCCTGATGCCCCCGCCCACGTTTGGACGCTGGCCGTGCTGGTGGCCGCCGCATTTGTGGGCCTGCCAGCGCGGCCCCTATCCGGAGGTAGTAGCCATGACCATGCCAGCCCAGCCCTGGACCTGCCCCAAGTGCCAGGCCACGAACGACCCTGATTTCACGGCCTGCCGCCTGTGCGGCACCAAGAACCCCCTGACACTCAAGCCCGGCCAGGGCATCTGCGCCGGCTGCGGTCAGGTGCACGACCAAACCTGCTGCCCCACCTGCGGCCGCGATGAGTTCCTGCAATTGTAGGCTGAAGGGGCGGGAGGGGATATCCGGGGGGCGGAGGCCAAAATGATGGGGGCCGGAACGATTCCGGCCCCCTTTATGACCCAGGTATCAGGAACTTAACTGAAAAAAAGCTAAACCGGACTCTTTTGTCCGCGCCTTGGGGGCGCGGGTATGGGCCTTACCTGCGGGGCTTGGCTTCGTTGACGGTCAGGTCGCGGCCACCAAGGTTGTAACCATGGAAGCGCTGGATGGCCTGCTTGGCCTCCTCGGCGGAACTCATTTCCACGAAACCGAAGCCGCGCGAACGGGAGGTTTCCCGGTCCGTGATAACCCGGGCGGAGATCACAGCGCCCGCCTGGCTGAAAAGGTCGCGGAGGTCGCTGTCGCCGGTGTTGAACGGAAGATTGCCTACATAAATATTCATTAAACCAAATCCTTTTCTTTCCTGAGTCCAGCAAAGCGTACCAGCCCCCAGGGGTTTTGCCATAATTATTGCTTAACGCTGAAAAAAAAGTGTCCTCGCCCTCCCGACCACCACGGGTCGGGGGAGGGAGGGCGCTTGCCCACCAGGGGTCGGGCTCAGTCTATGGCGGCGGGGGGGGACGATCTCTTCGAGTTGCGCGGCGAGTCCGGGCAAATCCGCCCGCAAGGTCTCCCAAAGGGTTGGCATATCCACTCGGTCGTATTCATGTATCAGGAAGTTGCGCAGGCCGATCATCTTGCGCCAGGGCAGACCAGGCCACTGGTCTTGCCCAGATGGCGACACCCTGCGCGCGGCCTCCCCCAGGACCAGCGACTGGCGGACCACGGCATCCTGGCGCAGGCCGTCCCTGGAGAACTGTTCATAGCCTAGGTCCGCCGCATAGGGCCAGCGCCGTGCGCGCCGCCAGAAGCGTGTCGGCCAGGTGGACCACGTCACGCGGCATAGACCACCCGGGCCGTGGAGAGAATGGCCTCGCGCCGGAGGCGGTTGCGACTGGACTGGATGCCACGGCGGGTGGCCAGGTCCACCGGGCGTCCGAATATCTCCTCCAACTCGGCTTGCATCTCCATCAGGTCGAACAGACTGACCCGGGCCTGGGGCTCAAAGCTCACCAGCACGTCCACATCGCTGTGGGGTCCGAAATCCGGGCGCAGTGCCGATCCGAACAGGGCCAACTCGGCCACCCGCCATTGGCGGCAAAAAGCGGCGATACGTTGGGAGTCAAGCTGGATCATACCCCAAGCCTCTTTCTTCATCCCAGAAGCGGGCGCGGGCCCAGGGGGTTTGGCCGGCAACCGATCCAGGCTGGCGGGCTGGTAAAAGGCTGGTTTCAGGCCGCGCCAGAGTATTTATACTTTACAACACGAAAGCTCGGCCCCAGGCCGTGGACAACACTGCTCGACCTGGACCGGCGCCTGGCCATTTCCTGGGCCATCGCCGGCCCCCCGCCCGGCCAGCGCCCCGGCCTGGAGGCCCCGCCGCCCTAAGCGCGTGGGCAGACTAATTTTTTGCTTGCAAAGCCTTGCCGCTCTCATAGAATATCGACTAGTGTCGAAAATATGACGCTAACCGTGCTCACGCTCCTGCCCAGAGGTAAACATGCCCGCCAGCCAGTCCAACGTGTCCATCCTCATCGCCGAGAAGCGCGCCTCCGCCGCCCAGCGCATGCAAGAGATATTAAGCCTGCGGGGACACGAGGTTAGCATCTGCCAGGGCGCCGAGGAGTGTCTGGCCCTGGCCGAGCAGAACTACTTTGACCTCATCTTTTTGGCCGAGCGCCTGGCCGGGGCCTCCACGGCCCAACTGGTCTCCCGGCTGGTGGATTTGTTTCCCGAGACCATCGTGAGCATCATCTCGCCCGAGCCCACGGTGCCGGCGGCCGTGGAGGCCCTGCGCCTGGGGGCCTTTGACTTCGTGCCCGACCCCCAGGACGAGGACAGCCTGCTCTACGCCGTGGAGCAGGCCCTGCAATACCGGCGTCTGCGCCGGGAAAACGGCGAGCGCCGCCGCGAGATCACCCAGAAGTACGACGTGCAGAACATCGTGGGCCAGTCACGCCCCATGCAGGACGTCTTCCGCATGATCCACAAGGTGGCCGCCACCGACGCCTCGGTGTTGATCCTGGGCGAGAGCGGCACCGGTAAGGAGCTGGTGGCCCGGGCCATCCACGCCCAGTCCGGCCGCGACGAGCGCCCCCTGGTGCCGGTCAACTGCGGGGCCATCCCGGCCGAGCTTCTGGAGAGCGAGCTTTTCGGCCACGAGAAGGGCGCCTTCACCGGGGCCATCAAGACCCGCCTGGGGCGCTTCGAGCTGGCCGAGGGGGGCACCATCTTCCTAGACGAGGTGGGCGACATGTCGCCCATGTTGCAGGTCAAGCTCCTGCGGGTCTTGCAGGAGCACCAGTTCGAGCGCATCGGCGGCACCAAGACCATCAGCGTGGATATCAGGGTCATCGCCGCCACCCACCGCGACCTCAAAAAGCGCGTGGAGGAGGGCACCTTCCGCGAGGACCTCTACTACCGCCTCAACGTGGTGCCCATCAAGGTGCCGCCCTTGCGCGAGCGGCGTAGCGACATCCCCCTGTTGGCCGATTACTTCCTGGAGCGCCTGGGCCGGCTCAAGGGCCTGGGACACAAGCGCCTGCACCCCGAGGTGCTGGAGCGGCTGATGCGCCACCACTGGCCGGGCAACGTGCGCGAGCTGGAAAACCTCCTGGAACGCCTGGTGATCCTCTCCGAGGGCGACCTGATCCTCCTGGAGGACCTGCCCCCCAAGCTGGCCGGGCCGGGCGCCCTGCCCCCCCTGGAACCCGCCGAGATCCCGGCCCTGGTCGCCCCGTCGGCGGCCCCGGCTGCCCCGGAGTTCCCGGAGGAGGGGCTGGACTTCAACGCCGCCGTGGACGAATTCGAGCGCAGCCTGATCACCACCGCCCTGGAGCGCACCGGCTGGGTCAAGAACCAGGCCGCGGCCCTGCTCAAGCTCAACCGCACCACCCTGGTGGAGAAGATCAAAAAAAAGGGCATCAACGCCCCCGGCGAGCAGGCCCTGGCCTGAGGGCCAGGACGGCAGCCGGTATTTTGACGCCCGTGGCGGCCTGGCGGGGGAGGCCGGTATTAATAATAGTTAAGACTGGTTAGATGCTTGGCCTCCTTTGAGCCTCCTTGGCATCCATCTTGCTGCCCCGCAAGGCGGACCCCTGCGCGCAAACCTAAAGCCAAGGAGCCGGCGTCATAGGCAGTTTCCGCACATACCGCCTGTTGGTCCCGCTGGTCTCGCTGGTCCTGGCCCTTTTGTGCTGGCCCCGCCCGGGCCTGGCCGTGCAGCTCACCTCCTGGCAGGTGGCCCGCGAGGGCCAGGCCACGCGCCTGATATTTGGCGCCGACGCCCCCCTGGACTACCAGGTGGAACTGAGCGACCCCCAGACCGTGGTGCTGCATCTGCCCGGGGTCAGCCAGGCCCCGGTGATGCCGGCCGAACTGCGCAACGATCCCCTGATCCGCTGGGTGGAGGTGCAGCCCACCTCCAAGGGCCTGGACCTGGTGATCCACACCAAGGGTCCCGGCCTGACGGTGCTGCCCTTTTACGAGGCCGCCAATCGCCGCCTGACCCTGGAGCTGGGCGGCCACCCCTCCCAGCAGGTGGCGGTGGCCGGCGCGGCCCCGCCCGGCCCCAAGGCCAAATCCGCCATGCCCGCCCCGCCGCCGGAACAGGAGGCCCCACCCCCGCCCCCCACCCCGGAGGCCAAGCCGGCCCCGGCCACCCCCGAGCCAGCCCCGGCGGCCCCGGCGGGGCCAGCCCCGCCGCCGGTACTGCCAGCGACGCCAGGGGCCAAGCCCCTGCCCGCCCCGCCAGCGGCCAGGATCACGGTGCCCTTGAGCCAGGCCGCGCCGCCGGCCCCGCCGGCCCCGGTGCGCCCCTCGCCCCCGTTGCTCAAGCCGGACCCCACCCCCCTGGCCGCCGCGCCGGCCACCACCCCCCGGCCCGGCGCGCCGGCGGTCCAGGCTCAGGCCCAGGCCAGGGGAGCCATCCCCCAGGAAATCCCGGCGGCCCAGGCCCCGGCCAGCGCCCCGACCCCGGCGGCCAGCTTCAGCGCGGCCATGCCCCCGGCGCCGGCCAAGCCGGCGGCCAAACCAGCCCCGGCCCCCCAGGCGGCCCCC
>JAZDIQ010000100.1:0-79646 GCA_043804825.1 Pseudomonadota bacterium | reverse complement strand
GCCTGCTCCTGACGGGCCACGGCGGCGTCCAGGTTGTTCTCCACCGCATAGGCGACGGCCGCCGCCAGGGTAAGCGGCCTGGGCAGGGGCGGCTTGCCCGCCACCACCGTCACCCCCGCCGCCGAGGGCTTGGTAGCCGTGGGAGCGGAGGGCTTGGTCTCCATGGCGGGTGCGGGCTTTTCCTGCCTGGCCACGGGAGCCGGCGCGCTGGCTTGCAGGCCCGCCTTGGCCGGGACATCGGCAGGCTGGGCCTTGGGCTCGGGAGCCTTGGCCACCGGGGCCGGGGCCGGGGCAACGGCAGGCTGGGCCTTGGGCTCGGCGGCCTTGGCTACCGGGGCGGGGGCCGGGGCAACGGCAGGCTGGGCCTTGGGCTCGACGGCCTTGGCTACCGGTGCGGGGGCCGGGGCAACGGCAGGCTGAGCCGCCGGCTCGGGAGCCTTGGCCACCGGGGCCGGGGCGGCCATGGCGGCACGCTCCTCTTCGCTGAGCTTGCGCAGGGAAGCCGCCTTTACGTAGCCCTTGGCCTGCGATTCAGAGTGACCCTTGTCCTTGAGATCAAAGATGGCGTAGTAGCCATCTTGCAGATAGCCAGCCCAAACCCTCTCATCCAGGTACAGCCAGCCCACCATGGGGTGCTGGGGTCCCCGCCCCCGCATAATGGGCGCGACCTCGGCGGGGGTGAGCACTTCGCCGACCGGCTCGGGCGCGGCGGGCTTGGCAACCGCCACCGGGGCGGGGGCGGCAGCGGGCTTCGTGGCCGGCTCGGGCACGGCGGGCTTGGCGGCCGCCACCGGGGCGGGGGCGGTGCTGGCCATGTGCTGCTTTTCCGCGTCGGTCAAGGGACGCAGGTCAGAGGCCTTGACATAACCCATGGTCTTGGCCTGGGCCTTGCCGACATCCTGCACATCTTGTACCGCGCGGAAGTCACCCGCCGGCTGGCCGGCCCACACCTTCTGACCGGGATAAATCCAGTTGACGACGTTCTCGCCGGCCACCGGACTCTTGAGCACTGACACCACCTTGTCGGCGGTCATGACCTCTCCGTCCAGCTCAGCCGAGGACGAGGAGGGACTGGCCGAGGCCAGGATGATCGCTCCCGGACCGGCGGACAGGTCGGCGCGTGCATACTCGCGCGGTTGGCCGGGCGCGTTGCGCGCGGGCTGTCCCAACTGAGCTACTTGCATCGTGTCGGGGGAACTGGCCACCTCGAAACTGACCAGATCGGCATAGCCCTTGCCGGCCCATCCCAGACATAGCAGGATTACGAGCCACCACCAGTAGCGTTTCATAACCTCTGAACCCTTTCTTTTGACAACCACGTCTTGGGACCAGCCCCTTTAGCCAGGCGCGAGCCGGTTATTGGCCCATGCTCTGCTTGATCTGGTTCAACTGCTGCTGCACCTGGCTGGTGTCGAAGCCATTGGCCGCCAGGTCTTGCAAAACCTTGTTAAGGATGTTCACCCACACCGTGACCATGCGTTGGGCCAGGGGAGAGCTGTCGCTGCCGAAGACCGTGCTCACGATGGCGCTCAGGGAACTCACGCATAACTGAGCCTCGTTCAAGGCGTCCTGGCTGGGCGGCAGCAGCACCAAGTCCAGGATCATGTCGTTGGTGCCATGCAGCACCGACTTCACGGGCCCGCCAAAGTCCATGGTCTCGATGGCGTCGTTCAAGACCTGCTTGGCCGCCTGCACGGCCTCGGCCGGCGACCGGTCGCCGCCGCCGAAGATGTCGGCCAGCGCCCCACCCATGGCCAGGGCTTGCAAGCGGTTCAAGACATCGGCGGCGGCCCCGCCCAGGGTGCCCAGATCGAAGTTGCCCCTGGTGAAGTCATCGCCGCCGTAGCGATTGCCGGAATCCCAGTTGAGGTAGTTCTTGCTGCTGGAATCAAACCAACTGCTGGAGTCCTGGGACCCGAAGCTGCTGGTGTAGGGCGTGGAGGTCAGGCCGCCGGGTCCGCCGGCATCGCCCGCGAAGCCGGTATTGGTGCCACCGCCGGGGTTGTTCGTGTCGCCGGGGGTGGTGCCATCATTGGTTTCCCCGTGGCCAGCGGCTGCATGCACTATGGGTGTCGGGAAAGGAGGATCAGGATCGCCACCGCCTCCGGTGCGCGTTATGTGGTAGCCATTGGCGGAAGCATCATTGGGAGAATTTACCGACGAGGCCACGCGCAGTCCGCCGGCGGGCGAGGAGGATTGGTCATAGGCGGTCCCGCCGGGGCCCAGGTCGCGCACGCCCACCTGGTAGTGCCATTCCGTGTTGGCGGGCAAAGCTCCGCTGGCCTGGAATTGGTTGCCCACGAACTTGTAGGATTCGGTGGCTAGCGCCGGGTAGCCGGCACTGGCCTTATCCATCACGCGGTAGTTCAGGCGAGACTCGGGGTTGTCGGCGATGTCCATGTCGATGGTAAAGGCTGAATAGATCGCATCGCCCACGGGAGCTCTGGGCGCCACCATTATGGTCTTCAAGGGCGCATCGTTGACGTTGGTGACCACTATCGAGGCAGCCCCGGCCTGATTGCTGTAGGCCGTGATGCCACCCTTGCCCGTGACCGCCAAGTTGATCCGGTCCCCCGCGTTGACCGTGCCTCCGTTGGCCACGCTGTCGCTCTGGTCCCACAGGTGATACTGCATGGTGGCCACCGTGCCGTTGTGGCCGTCGGGTATGAAGCGCACCAGGTCGGTGGGAGCGAGAACCAGGGCATTGCTATCGGAGACATGGATGGCGATTTTATTGGTCGGGTCCAGCGCGTCGGTGGAGACGTCCGTCCAGTTGGCGCCGCCATTGGTGCTGTACTGCCACCTGCCGTTGTAGGTCGTGGGCATGGTCTTGGGCCCGGCGATGTAGGAGTAGACCGTCTCGCCGTTGCTCTCGGTGCCGTTGTAGGCGGAATAGATGAAGGAGCCATCGGTGGTGTGGCCCAGCGCCACGGCATCGGGCTTGAACTGAACCTTGGCGGAGGTGTTCAGCACCCAGGCGTTTTTCCCGGGTGCCAGCGGGTCGAAATTATTCCAAATGGCGCCTCCATCCTCGGAGTATTTCCAGGTACCGTTGCTGGTGTCCAGGTAGGTGATGGCGATCTTTTGGACGGCGCTGCCGTCCCTGTCCAGCACATTGGGCGTGCCCAGATGGTTGGAGATGGTGTCGTCGGTGCCCGCGGTGCCGGTGTTGAAGGTAAAGGTGGAGTAGGGGTTTCCTTCAAAATTGGTGGACAGGTCAATCACCGTGGAATCGCCGTTGGTGCCGTTGTACGGGTTGGCGATATTTAGACTGGTGATGACGATGCCCATGCTCGCGGTCCCGCTGTCCACGTCCTGCCAGTCCTTGCCCGTGACGCTGGAGCCGCCGCCGTTGTCGCGTAAAATGTCGCTTACCGTTTGGCCATTGTTGGCGGAGACGGTCAGGCTGACATGGTCGCCGGCCAGGCCGTAGGCCTTGTCGGTTCCGCGCTTGGCGTCGCTGGCATCGCTGGTGTTGCCGGTGAGCTTGCTGTCCACCGTCGCGTCCCAGGAGTAATAATCAAAAGTGCCCGTGCCGACCCCGGTGTATTTGATGAGATCCGTGGTCTTCAGCAACAGAGAACCGGTGCCGTCTCCCCCTAAAACAGGGAAAGGCGTCCAGACGCTGCCGATATCATTGGTCTTGTACTCCCAGCCAGCGCCCGTGCTGGTGTAGATGGCCACGCCGTCCACGGGCGTCAGGCTCAGGTCGGCATTGACTCGCACCACCTGCCCCACCAGGCTGCCGACCGTCAGTTCCATGTCCGCGTCGCTTGTCTGCTTCTCGGTGACGGAATCCAGGTAATGCGCCCGCGTCAAGGCGGCATCGGTCTCCAGGTTGTGGTACTCGCCCTCGGCGCCGCCCTGAGTGGTGTTCCAGGCGCTGTAGGTAAATGTGCCGCGCTGGTAGGTTACTTGGGTGGTGCTGTAAACGGGGTTGCCGCCGCCATCCACACCCGTCTGGACAAATTGATTGCTATTGGGCACAAAGCGCACCGAGGTGGCGGCATTGAGCAACAGGGCGTTGGTAGTCGTCACGCTGCCGAAATCGACCCAATTGGCCCCGCTCTTGTACTGCCATACGCCGTTGTCGGTGGAGGCCCACTGTATGGCCACGCCGTTCTGGACAGCCCCGTTGTTGTCGGCGCGGTCTGTGGCCAGGATGGATACCGCCACGCCGTCCAGCGTGGCGGCGCTGCTGAAGGTCAAGGGACCAGAGCCACCGCCGGTGGCGCTGAGGTTGGCAGGGGCAGGGTTAGCCCCTCCGTCGGAATCCACATGCTCGAAGTTGGCATTGAAGGCGTTGGCGACGTTGTTGTCCCAGGCCTGGAAGGTCAGGTTGGAGTTAGCGGAGGTGCTGCCTGGCTTGATGCGCACGAAATCGCTGCTCTCCAAGAAAAGCACACTGGTGCCCGTCAAGGTCCCGAAGTCCAGCCAGTTCTTGCCATCCCTGCTGTACTGCCACTCGCCAGTACCCAGGGTGTCGGTTATGGCCACGCCTCCCACCTGCTGCCCACCTATGGTGATCAGGGAGGCTCCGGTTCCATCCCTGAGGAAGTCGCCGAGCATCTGGCCGGCGGCTCCATTGGCCGTGGCATCAAAGGCCGCGTTGTCCAGCGCCCCCAGGTTGGGGTTATGCTGCGCCCCCATGGCGGCGCCCGTGGGATCGGCGTGGCTGTACTCGGTCAGGTCGGTGCCCAAAACCCAGGTGCGGTAGGTAAATGTGCCCGAGGCAGCGGCGCGGGCATCGGGGATGAAGCGCACCTGATCGTCGGCCAGCAGCATGAGGGCATGGTCGGCGTCCACGGTGCCGAAGTTGACCCAGGTGTTGCCATCATGGCTGTATTGCCACACGCCGGTGCCGGTGGTGGTGGTGACGGCCACGCCATGGATATCGGCCGCCAGATTGAGCATGTCGTTGGCCTTGATTGCCTTGCCAGCCACCGCCGCCGCGCTGTCGGTGAAGACCGTCAGGCTGCGGTCGGTGGTCATGACCGGCGCGTCGTTGACAGACGTGACCGTGATGTCGGACTGGGCCGTGGCGGAGCTGAAGGGCTTGTCCGCGCCCGTGCCCGTGCCCGTCACGTCGGCATAAGTACCCTGCTGCCCGGCCGTGGCGCCGGTCTGGTCCCAGGCGCGGTAGAGCAGGCTCCCGGTGTTGCCGTTGGCGCCATCGGGATTGAAGCGCACCAGGTCGTTGTCGCGCAGCAAGAGGGCGTTGTTGGCCGCCGCGCCCACAACCGCGCTCCAGGTACCGCCACCGTTGGTGCTGTACTCCCACACCCCTGAACCGGAGCCCGCCACCGTGGCGCTGTAGATGGCGATACCCTTCACGGCTCCGCTGTCCACGTCGCCGATACGCGCCGCCGTGTTGGCAAAGGCCGAAACCAGCTCGCCGGCGTTGCCGGTGTCCTTTTCGGTGAGGCCCGTGAAAGCCCCGTTACCGGTCAGCGTGGGCGCGTCGTTCACCGCCGATACCGTGATGTCGGCCTTGGCCGTGCCCGCGCTGAAGGGCTTGTCCGTACCCGTGCCAGTGCCCGTCACATTGAAATAGGTGCCCTGCTGCCCGGCCGTGGCGCCGGTCTGATCCCAGGCGTAGTACTGCAAGCGGGCCGCGCTGGCGTTGTCGCCATCTGGATTGAAGCGCACCAGGTCCGTGTCACGCAACAGCAGGGCGTTGTTGGCCGCCGCGCCCACAACCGTGCTCCAGTTGGTGCCGCCGTCGGTGCTGTACTGCCAAGCGCCGCCGCCAGGACCGCCCGTAACCGTGGCGCTGTAAACCGCGATGCCCTTGGAGGCACCGGAATCCACGTCACCAAGTTGACCCAGGCTGTTGGCAAAGGCCGCCACGGTCTGCCCGGCGCTATTGGTCTGGTCCTCGGTGATGCCCGTGAAGGCACCGTCAACCGTCAGCGTCGGCGCGTCGTTGACATCAGAGGCCGTAATGACAGCTTGGGCCGTGGCCGTGCTGAAAGGCTTATCCCCGCCAGTACCGATCCCCAGTACGTCGATTTTGCTGCCCTCCCCACCGGCAGTGCCCCCTGTCTGATCCCAGGCGTAGTACTGCATAGTGCCTGTGGAGCCATTTTGTGTGTCGGGCTGCCAGCGCACCATATCCGTGTCGCGCAAGAGCAGGGCGCTGTTGAAATTCACCACCCCCATGTTGGTCCAGTTGGTGCCGCCGTCGGTGCTGTAATCGAAATGGCCGGTGCCGTTGCCCGCCAACAAGGTTCCGTAAACCGCTATGCCTTTTACCGCTCCGCTATCCACGTCGCCGATGTTGGCCGCGGAGTTGACGATGGCCGCGACTGTTTGGCCCGCTCCATTGGTGTCGTTCTCGGTTATGCCCGCGAAGGCCCCGTCACCCGCCAGCACAGGCGCGTCGTTCACCGCGTCGATGGTGATGTTCTGGTCGCTGAAGGTCGTGTTTCCCGCACCGAGGGTGCCGTCGTTCAGGGTCCAGCGTAGGGCTACGGAAGCAGGCGGCGCGTCTGAGCCATTGCGATAACTCAAATCGCTGAGTACTTGGTTGATCGTAGCGGTATCCAGCCCTGGGCTCCCGAATGTGTCGCTGAAGGTCAGGGTCAATGTGCCGCCGGCGTAGGTGGCGGTACCTATCTTGCTGCCATCGGAAACCAGTCTAAGGTCTCCGTTGCCATTGTTGAAACTCCCCGCCTGAAGCGCGGCGCCCACCACGTTGAAGGTGTCTTCCACGCTGGGTCCGCCCCCGCCCGTGCGCTCGATGGTCATGGTGGCGCCGTCCCACCAATCAAGTCCACCGGGGCCCAGGGTGTCATCATTGACCGCCACCGTGCCCAGGGCTTTGGAGGTTTGCTCCGTGGCGGTGGCGGCGGACGGGGCGGTGTCAAAGCGGGCGTTGTCCAGCACGCCATGGTAATCAGCCAACTTGGCGGCGTCGAAATAGACGGCCTTGGCGTCCACGTTGCCGGTTTCCAGTTGCCAGTCGCCGCCGGCCTCGGCGTTGCCGGTGCGGTCGTTGGAGGCGGCCACCTCGTGGTGGGTTACCTGTTCCAATTCGCTGACCAGCTTGATGCCCTGGTCACTGGCGGTGATGTCGCAGGATAAAAGGTCAAGACGGCCGCCATCTGCGATCATGCTGCCCAGGGCCTCGAAGAAATGGGACACCTCGGCCTGGGATAGCAGGTTATCGGCGGTGACGGTCTGGTTCTGGGTCAAAAAGACGTCGCCAGCGCTGTCGCCTTTGGTGGCCAAGGCTATGCTGGCGGCCTTGACCTCGCCCAATACGGCGTGGATCTGCTCCAGCACCTGGTCCAGGGTGTCGTGCTCGGCGTCGTAGATGGTGGTGATGACGTTGCTGCCGGCGGCGGCGGCCAGGTCCTTGGCGTCATTGACCGTGGAGGCGATGGCCAGCACATGGGGGCCTTCCACCGTGGTGCTGGCCTCGCTGGTGGTGGTGCTCCCGCCGAGGCTGGTGGTCAGGTCCGCGGTGCTGCTCACCGTGGTGACCCCCAGGGTGTCGACCACGCCCAGGCCGGCGGTGACGCTGGTGGTGCCGGCTGTGCCCAGGGTGGTGGCGCCGCTGGCCGTGGGGTCGCTGGTGGCCGTGCCCAAGGCGGAGGTGGTGGTGCTGCCCGTGGCGTCGGTGGCCGTGCCGGTGGCCGCGGTTGGGTCCGTGGTCTTGCTGGCGTCGCTGGTGGCGCCGGTGGCTCCAGCGGTGTCGGTGGTCTTGCTGGCGTCGGTGGTGCTGGCCGTGGTGGTGGCGCCCGCGGTCGTGGTGGTGGAGGTCTGGCTGCCGCTGGTGCCGGTGGTGGTGGTCCCGGCATCGCTGGTTGTTTTGGCGTCGCTGGTGGTGGTGCTAGTGGCGGTGTCGGCATGGGACGAATCGGTGGTCGCGGGAGCTGAGGTGGTTTTGCTCTCGGTGGCGGAGGTATCCGTTGACGAGGTTGTCTTGGCCTCTGGCTGGGCAACCGCCACCGTGGCCGTGGCCACCGCCACCGCCGCCGCCGCCGCCCCGTCCATGACGATCCTCTCCTCTAGGCGCATTATGCGAAGAGTCATTGGGTCCTCCCCCTATCTCTTTACTGGTACCACTGAAAATCCCGGCATTTGCCAGCCGCAAGCTGCTGGCATGACTGGGTGCCGCGAGGCGTGACCCTCCGTGCGAGGCCTTATTCACGCCTGGTCATGGGGCAGCCGTTACACTACGAACCAACAGCCCGCCCGGCTGGTTGCGGGCCTCTTGCCCTCGGTGCCGCAAGCAACCTTGGGCCAGGCTGGCCTGCGGTGGCTTGCCGTCCGGGAACCTCTGGTGAGGTTTCCCCAGGCATTTGGCGTTGGACACACCCGGCAGCCTAGCTAGCAACAGGTCCCCAACCATGCCCTGGCAAAATCACCGCCTAGTCACGGTGGCAATTTCGCCCGGGACCACGCGATTGCTCGACGGGCCTTGGCGTCCCAGGGGCGGGGCGGCAGCATCTGCAATAAATTTTTACTTATTTCCCAAGCGTTACTACACGAAACCACCTCTGGGAGGCGGCCATGCCATCCTCATGTATAACGCCGGGCAGGCCAAACGAGGATTTCACAGGAAAAGACCGAGTGCATTATGCCAAAACTATCAATCACACACAATAATTTTCCTGGTCTGGGGGCAAATTGTTTTGTGCTCCCGAGACAACCGACAACATGATCTTGGCAAGCTAAATTAATTGAGAAAATAAGTTAATCATGATCGGCCCTTGGGGGCCTATCAGAACGCCTCCTGATAGCTTATGCCGTGGCCAAAAACCAGGCCCCGGGCCACGGCCCCTCCCCGGATCGGGCTGGCGGGCGCAATGCTATCCTTATCAACAGGCGGCTGACCATCCTGGCGTCCCCACCAGAGATGATGTGATGACCACACCCCGCCCCGGGCCTAGAAATTGCTCTCGCGCAGTAGAATACGCAGGGCCTTGCGCAGGCCCATCATGGCCAGCGAGGAGGGCCGGCTGGTCAGGCGCACCTCGCCGCTCTGTCCCAGGCGCAACTCCTGAGCGTCCTCGGGGCCCATGGTGGCCTCCACCAGGTAGTAGGTCTCCAGGAGCACCATGGCCTCTCCCGATTTGGCCTTGCTCACCGGCAGACTGCCCTGGGCCAGGGAGGTGAGCGCGGGGTGGCGCACGATCTCCTCGCGCACCGGGCTGACCTTGCGCACCACCACCGGCGCGCGGGTGGTCAGGTCGCTGGCCAGGAACAGGCCTTGGTCCAGGGGCGACACGTCCTTGATGTGCTCCTCGCCCACAAAGGCGTAGAGCACCTTGTCCCGGGGGCGGGCGATGCGCCCCAGCACCTTGTCCTTCTGGATGAATCGCCCCACGTAGAGGCTGTCGTCCCACTCGTATACGTCCCCATCCATCTCGGCCGCCAATTGGTTCTGGGCGATCTGCTTTTCCAACTTGACGATCTTGGCCTCCACCCCCGCCAATTCCTCTTCCTTCTGGGGCAACAGGGCGCGATCCTCGCCGCCCACGGTGAGCACGTCGATCTGGATGCGCAACTGCTTGGCCTCCAGTTGCAGCAGCCTCAGCTCGGTCAGCAGCTCCCGCGAGCCTATGCGGGCCAAAACGTGCCCCTGCTCCACCCTGGCCAGGCGCTCGGTGCCCAGATATTGGATCTGCCCCGCAAAGGGGGCGTAGATCACCTGGGCCTCGGTGGGCATCACCACCGCCGGCACGCTGAAGCCGTGGGGCAGGGGCAGGCACAGCCAGACCAGAATGCAGCCCAGCACCCCCAGGGTGATCCACACGCGGCGGCCGGGTTTTTGGATTTTGCATATCTTCATGGATTTCTTTACCTCGCTTATGAAGGGCCAGGCGATGAACCAGCCCACCTCAATAGCGAAACAGATGATGCCCACGGTTTTGGTGAACTTGTGATAGACCAACAGGGCGATGCCGAAAAAAACGAAGAACCGGTAAATCCACGTATAAAAGGCATAGACGATCATGGCCGCCTGGCGGCCGGGCGTCGGGTTGTCCTCGGGGCAAGGCAGGTCAAGCCCCAACAGCCATTTGCGCATGAACCACAGGGTCAGGGCGAAGGCCCGCGGTTGCAGGTTGTCGATGCCCCACCAGTCCATGAGCAGGTAATAGCCGTCCCAGCGCATGCCGGGATTGAGATTGATGGTCAAGGTGGCCAGCAAGGCCCCGGAGGAGAGCACGAAGAAGGTGCTGTTGAGCTTGCCGGGCGAGGTCACGGCCCAGCCGAACAGGCATAGGCCGCCGATAGCCAGCTCCGCGGCGATGCCGGCAAAGGCGATCAACAGGCGCTTGCGCCGCTCTGGAACCTTCCAGGCGTCGGTGACGTCGCTGTAGGCCAGCGGCCAGAAGACGATGAAGGCCATGCCCATCACCGGCACCCGCGCGCCGAAATTGGTGGCCACGAAGGCATGGCTGAACTCGTGCACCACCTTGACCAGGGTCAGGGCCACCCCGTAGAAGATGATGCCCTCCAGATTGAAGAAATAGGTCAAGGTCGTGAAATAGGACTCCGCCCGCGGCAACAGCAGGCACAGACCCAACAGCGAGATAAGCAGATACAGGCGCAAGGCCAGCCGGCCGGCCAGGGGCTTGACATAGGGCAAGGCCCGGCGCAGAAAGCGCTCCGGCCGCAACAGGGGCACTCGAAAATATATGTAATGGTGCAACAGCCATTTCAGGGGCGTAACCCGCCGGGCCTGGCGCTCGGCCAGAAGCTGTTCCACCGGGCGCACCGCCGACTCCTGGGTCAGACCTTGGAGCTGGGCCTGCTGGCACATGATCAACAACTCCTGGGTCTCCAGGCGCAGGGTGGTATGCAAGGCCAGGTGGCGCATCACCTCCAAGACGGTGCGGGGCCGGCGCAACAGGTCCAGGATGGTGGCCTCGGCCCAGCCCACCTTGAAGAAATTGCGTTGCAAGGGATCGTAGAGGGTGAAGGTGGGCGCGCCCTCCCGGGATGGCGGCCCGGGCAGCAACTGGATGTCAGGGCGAATCACCGGCAGGGGCAGGTTGAGGGTTTCGGCATTCAGCATGCGCCCGCGCCTTCTTCCGCCGACCACAGGCGTTGCAGGTCCTGGCCGGTGAGGCGGTTGGCCCGCAACAACGCCCTGACCAATAGGTCCAACTGGTCGCGGTGATCCTCCAGCATCTCCTGGGCCTGCCCGAACTGGCGCCCCATAAGGGCCTTGACGGCCTGGCTGGCCAGGTCCGCCGCCTGGCCGCCCCAGGAACCCGCCCCGCCCTCCGGGGCGCCTAACAATCCGAAGTCAGGGTCCATGCCCAACTCGCAGACCATGCGCCGGGCCAGGCCGCTGGCCTGACGCAGGTCGCCGGCCGCCCCGCTGGAGAGCCCGGCCTCGGGACCGTAGTACAATATCTCGGCCGCCCGGCCGGCCAGGGCCTCGCGCAGGCGTTGTTCCAGTTCGGGCTTGCTGTGGATCAGGCGCTCCTCGTCCGCCTCCCGCTCCATGTAGCCGCCGGCGGCGCCTCGGCCCACGATGGTGACCTGCACCGGGGGCCGCCCGCCCAGCCAGGCCACCAAGGCGTGCCCCGCCTCGTGCCTGGCCACCCGCAGGAGCATCTCCGGGTCCTGATGCCGCCGGGCCTGACCCATCCTTAGTTTCTCGAAGGCCTCTTCCAGCAGGGCGTCGTCCAGCCGCCGTCCGGCCTGGGCGGCGCTCACCGCCGACTCCTGCACCACCCGCTCCAACTCGGCCAGGGACATGCCGGCGCTCTGGCCGGCCAGGCGCTCCAGGGTCTCCGCGCCCACTGGCGGGCCGTCGCGGCCCGTCAGTGCCCGGCTTAAGAACTCCAGGCGGCTGGCGCGGTCGGGCAGCTCCACTTCCACCTGGCGGTCGAAGCGGCGCTTCAGGGCCTCGTCCAGTTGTCCGGCCAGGTTGGTGGCCGCCAGCACGATCACCGGCGGGGCCTTCTTGGACTTGAAACCGTCCATCTCCACCAAGAGGGCGGCCAGGGTGTCCTCCTGGGCGCGGGCCGCCCCCCCCAGGCCACCCCGGCGCAGGCCCAGAGAGTCTATCTCATCCAAAAAGACCACGGCCGGGGCGTAGCGCCGGGCGCGCTCGAAAAGCTCGCGCACGTTCTGGGGTCCGCTGCCCTGCCACACGGTGACGAAGCCGCTGGCCGGCTTTTCCAAAAAGGCGCAGTCCGATTCCCCGGCCACGGCCCGGGCCAAGAGGGTCTTGCCGGTGCCCGGGGGGCCGGTGAGCAACACCCCCCGCGGCGGACGGATGCCCAACACCTGGTAGCGCCGGGGGTCGCGCAGCCAGTCCACGATGAAGCCCAAGGCCTCCTTGGCCGCGCCAGCGCCGATCACGTCCGCGAATTTGACCTCCGGCCGGCTGACGTCCTCCACCAGTTGGCCCACGTCGGCGGCCTCCACCGCCCGTTGCAGGCGAAAGTCCCGCAGCTTGATCACCAGCCGCCGCTCCGGGGCCTCCAGGAACGGCACGGCCTGAAAGCCCAGCACCTTGCGCTCCCGGGCCAGGGAGCGGGCCGCCGCCTCCCGGCGCAGACGCCCGGCCACCGCGCGCAGGCTCTCCAGAAAGGCACGGGCATCGCCCTGACCCGGCCCCCGGAAATCGCTGGTCAGCACCCCCCGCGCCCCGCCGGCCCGCAGGCAGGCCAGGAACAACTCGTCATCCACCACCTGGCTGGACTGCCCGGTTCCCTCCGGCCGGGGGGACAGGGTGGCGTCCAGGCAAAAGGACCCGCCCAGGTCGCCCGCCATGGCCGAGCCGCTCTCCGGCGGGACCGGCCCCTCGGGACGCGACAGCAGGTAGACCGGGGTCTCGGGGGCGTGTTCGTGCATGGCGCGCAGCACCTCGCGCCCCGAGGACAGGGCGCGGGAGGAAAAAGGCACGTAGTCCTGGCCCTGATGCAAGGTGGCGTTCAGGTCGGGCCAGGCCTCGGGGGTTTCATCCCCGGCCAGCCACAGGTCCAGCAGTGCCAGGTCCACCCGCTGGGAGGCCAGCACCTGCAAGGCCTGCTCGGCACTCTGGGCGGCCTGCCATTGCACCTGGGGCAGCAGTTGCCGGCAAGCGGCGCAGAAGGCTCGATCCGCCACCAGCAGGATGGCCGGCCGGGGCAGGTCCCCGAAGATATCGGCCACGGCCCCGCCCAGGGAGTTGGGCAGGGATTCCAGGCCCAGGTGCAGGCGATCAAAGCGCGCGAAGGCCGCCCCCAGGCGCTCGGGACTGAATAGGCTGCAATAGGCGTAGAGCTGGCTCTTCAGGAACTTCTCGGCCTCGGCGCTTATCTGCCGGGCGTCGGCCAGGGCGCCTTCCTTGAGCACCAGGGCCATGGGCAGAAGCGCGTCGAAGCTGATCTCCTTGAGGTACTGGCTTTGCAGCAGGCGCTGCCCGCGCGACAGGCCGGCCCGGGCCACCTGCTCCAACTCGTTGACCCCCAGGGGGTTAAACAGGATGGGGTAGCCCTGGGCCAGCCGCGAACAGATGGCCTGTGGGAAGGCCGGTTGGCCGGTGGCGGCGTTCTTTTCGTGGGTCAGGGCGCCCAGCAGGGTGCGGCGGTGATAATCGTGGTGCAAGCGGCCGATGCCGGCCCGGTTGGGGTTGTCATACAGACTGGCGCCGGCATTGGTGGTGAAGATGATCACCGTGTCCCGGAAGCTCACCGCCTCCTCGTTGAATTTGTCCTCCAAGCGGCCCGAGTCCAGGATTTGATAAAAGAGCTGCATGGTGGTCAGGTGGGCCTTCTCGATCTCGTCGAAGAGCAGCACCGCCTGGGGGTTGTTGGCCACGAAGCCCGTGAGCGCGCCCGGTCCGGCGCCCCGGTAGGAGGCCGCGAAGCCCACCAGTTGCTGAAAAGCCAGGTTGTCGCCGTAGCCGGTCATGTCGAAGCGCCTGAAAGGGCGCTCCAGATGGTCGGCGGCCAGCTCGGCCAGGTAGGTCTTGCCCACCCCCGGCGGCCCGGCGAAAAGAAACACCGCCGCCGGCAGTTGCCGGTCCTGGTCGGCCAGGGCGGCGCATTGGCAATGATACAGGCCTTCTTCCAGGGCCAGGATGGCATGGTCCTGGCCGAAGACCCGGCCCAGGAGGCCCTTGCGCATGGCCCGCAGCCGGCCCACCAGATCGGCCAGGGCCTGGGTGTCGCCCATGCCCTCCTGGTACCACTGGGCCAACAACGCCAGTTGATCACGGCGCCCCAGGGGCTGGGCATGGTCCAGCGCCCGGCACAGCGCGGGCAGGCCGGCCAGGGCGCAGACCAGATGTCGAACATCCACCAGCCCGGGGTGGCGGTCATCGGGCACGCCCAGGCCCGAGGCCAGCTCCAAGGCCGTGCTCAACACCTGGCGCAGGGTCGGGCTGGGCGGCAAGGGGCTCAGGCAGGCGGGCACCACCACGGGGGCTGGCAACAGCTCCCGCAGGCGGCCGGCGTCGCCGCGGGTCAGGCACTGGGCCAGGCGCAGGCGGGCCCGCACGTCCCCGGCCACCGCCGCCAGCAGGTGGGGCAGGTCCACCTCCCCGCAGGCCTGGGCCTGGGCCTGGGCCTTGGCCAGGTCCACTATGCGGCGCGCCGCTTGAGTGAACATAGACTATTTTCCCGAGGCCACCGCCAGCGGGCCGGAGGCGGCCGTTACATTGTTACAACATCTCGGGCAGGGCCACCTGGTGCAGCCACACCGGGGCCAGGCATCGCCGCCAGGCCGAGGAATCATCCAGGGCCGCCCAGAGCCCGCTGTCACCCTCGGCCACGCAGGGCGCCTGGGGGTTTTTCAGCCAATCGGCCAAGGCGCCAGCCAGGGGGTCGGACAAATCCCTGGTCCACAGCGCGGCCAGCCCGCGCAGGAACAATATCCTGCCCCCATCCTGGGCGGCCTGGGCCAGGGCCGCGCACAGGGCCGGGACCTCCAGGCTGGCCAGGTCCAGTTCCACCACCTGACGCGCCACCGCCGCTCCGCCGTGCAATCCCTGCGACAGATAACCCGGCAGGGCGCGCAACAGCGAATCGGGGCTGGGGCCGTCCTGGCGCAGCAGGACCATGGCCCTTGCCGGAGCCCCGCCCAGACCCCGGGCCAGCACCTTGAGCGCCGGGGCTTGGGCCAGGGCGCGCCCGGCAAAATCCTGGCCCCCGCTGGCCGCCGCCAGGAGCGTGCCCCGGATCAACTGGTCCTCCTGGCCCAACAGGGTTTCCAAGAGGTGCAGTCCCCGCCAGGTGGGCTCGCCACGCTCCAGGGCCGCCAAGGCCGCCAGCCGGCAGCTCTGGCGGGCGGCCTGGGAGCGGTGCAGGCCCCGCCGCCCCTCGCTGGCCGCTCCCCGGCCCAGGCTCTTGCGCAGGGTGTGGCGAATGCCGGTGGTGTCCTCGGGCACGCGCAGCCCGCGTTGGCCCAGCAGACCGCGCAACTCCCCGCGCTCCAAGCGCAACTCTTCCAGGCGTTGGGAATCGGCCAGGCGGGCCAACTGCTCGCCCGGCAGCTCGGCCAGCTTCAGCAGCCCCAGCAACAGGTGGACGTTGCCGATCTGCTCGAAACCGGCCGCCGAGGCCTCGCGGGCCGCCAAGGGCCAGGCCACCTGGATGGAGATCCCGGCCTCCAAGTGATATTCCATGTCGCGCCGTCCGCCTGGGCTAGAGGTTGGGTTGGTTCGGGCCCGCCGCCAGCCCGTCCGCGTCTCCCCGGGTGTGGCCCGGTGACTGCCGGAGCAGACCCTTCTCGGGATGGGGCGGCAAGACCAGGCGGCGCTGGTGATCGGCGGCCATGGGCACTACCCGTGCTCGGCCCTAATCCCGCGCCTTGATCAGCGCCCGGATGCCCGCCCAATCCAGCACGCGCTGGCCAGGGTCCTTGGTCAGACCGCGCAGGATCAGTCCGTCCAGGACCTTGGGCAGTAGTTGATTGTGCTCCGTGGGCGGCAAGGGCCGCCGCTCCTTGATGGCCTCTTCCAGCTCCCGGGGGTTGCGGCCGGCAAAGGGCAGGCGGCCGGTGACCATCTCGTAGAAAAACACCGCCGCCGCGAAGATGTCCGAGGCGCAGACCGGTTCGCCGCGCCAGACCTCGGGGGCCATGTAATTGGGGGTGCCGGCGGCGGCCCGCACCCGCAGGCCCGGCGGGGTGAACTGGCACAGCTCGAAGCCGCCCAGCCACAGGCCGGGGCCGTTCTCAAGCATGCGCACCTTTTCGGGCTTGACGTTGCGGTGGCTCAGCTGGATCAGGTGGATGGCGCGCAGGGCCTCGCCCAGGCCCTGCATGACGCGCAGGGCCAACCCCAGCGGCAGGGGGCCGCCGGGACGACGCCGGCGCATCACCTCGCGCACGGTAAGCCGTCCCTCGTCGGCCAGGGTGATGAACATGCCCCGGCCGTGAGGCCCCAGGTCCAGCACGCCGTCCAGGTTGGGGTGACGGATGTGGCGCACGGTCATGGCCCGCGCGAAGGCCTGCTTGGCCGGCTCCTTGTTGGTGGCGAAAAGCTTTATCAGCACCATGCCCCCGCTTTGCAGGTCCCTGGCCCGGTACTGGGTGGCGTAGGATTCCCTGGAGCGCACCTCCAGGATCAGGTAGCGCCCGGCCACGGTCTCTGGCTGATCGGAGGCGGGCAAGCCGGCGGCGGCATCCGAGACTGGCCGCCAAGACGAAGGCGCCTCGGGCAGGGGCGCTGGGGCCGGGGGCTCAGCTTCCAGGGCCAGGGGCGGGGCCGCCTCCGGGTGGCGGGAGGCCAGGCCCTGACCAGGGGCAGCGTTATCCGGACCCTCCAAGCCTGGATCGGTATCCGACTCCATCTGCTCCTGGGGATCGGTGGACACCTCCGGCCCTTCATGGTAAACGATTTCCTCGCCCAGCGACCAGCCCGCCGGCGCCTCTTGGGGAGGTGGCATCTCCAGGCCGTTGCTGTCGGTGATGCTGGCGGGCAGAAGCTGCGTGCCGTCCTCCAGCAGCTCCAGGGCAGGCCCCTCCTCGGCCTTGGCTGAATGGGATGGCGAGGGCAGAGACGAGGGCGAAGACGAGGCCAGAAAGCTGACATCATCCTCCCCTGACAACATCACCGCCTGGCTCGGGGAGGAGCCGGCGGGCGCCACCGATGGTTGGGATGCTGGGTTCAGGGGGGGCGCAGCCACCGGCGCGCTTACCCCCCCGACGGTCGGCGCTGACGCGGAGGTCACGTTGATGCGCCAAGGCTGGCCCGTCGCCAGCTTGGCCGCCGCCAAGGCGCTGCTCTGCCCCAGGGGGGCCGCCGCCGAAAACCGCTGGGCCTTGCCCAGGCGCTCCAGCAAAAGCTCCTGCATCAAGGGCGCCTCCAGCCCGCGCAGACGCAACCCCAGGCTGCTCAGGGACTCCCAGGCCAGGCCCGCTTCTACCAGGAAACGGCCCAGATCATCCCGCACCGCCGCCATTCGAGGAACGGCCAGTTGGCGATAGTCGTTCAGGTCCAGGTCCAGCTCCAGATCCAGAATCTCGCCCTCCCGTCCCCGCAGGCCGCCCATGACCACCAGGCATCCGCTGCCGAAGCGCTCCAGGTCGCCCAAGGCCACCTCGGCCGAATTTTGCAGCGCCGCCAGGAAACGAGGCTGGCCCTGCCCTTCCAGGCCCATATCATCCCGCACCCGCTGCAAGGCCCATTGCACCAAGACCTCCCGCAGGGCCTGGCCGCCGGCCTGGGGCAGGCTGAGCGAAGCCAGGAGATCCAGGCGGTCCCCCTGGGCGCGCACCACCTGGGCATACAGGGCCTGACCCCCGGCGTGCAGATGCAGATAGTGCCGGGGCTCGGCCTGGGGTTCCGGGCTCCACTGGGCCGCGGCCTCGGCCAGGCTGGCCGGCCAGGCCCCGGCCAGGGCCACCTGGGCCTGCCGTGCCGCCGGTTCCAGGGCTTGGCGCAGGCACGGCCAGACCTCGGGAGACAGGGCCAGGGCCAGGGTCTGGGGCCTGTCCGCCAGGCGCTGCTGGGCGGTTTGCAGGGCCTGACCGATGATCAGGGCCAGCAGGTCGCGCGCCTCCAGGCGGGCCTGGGCCAACTCCACGGTCTGCCCCGCCAGCAGGCGACCCAAGGGGTCGACCTCCACCAGCTGGGGATGACGCCGGCGCAGGCTGGCAGCCTGGCTGCCCAACAGCCAGGCCTCGTCCTGCCTGGCCACCACATTGGGCGGCATCTCCTCGTTCATGGCGTTGATCAACAGCTGTCCGCGGCCGTCGGCCCGCTGGTGGGCCAGGCAATGAAAGCCCCTGCCTATGTAGATACCCAGGCCCTGCAATTTGCATCCATCCTTTCTGGCCCACCCCGCCCCACCCATCCCGCTCACGCTCCGGCGCCTCAAGGGGCGCCACTCAGCACCCCGGGCGAAGGGCAGGACCACGCCCTTGCCCTCGGAGGCGCCCGCGGCCCGGGGGTCGTCCTTGATCAGCTCCACCAGCCGCCTGACCTTGGACTCCACGCGGCTGGCCGGGGGGTGTGGCGCGCGCCTCGACGACGATGTCGCGCACCAGGCCCAGTATCTCGTTGCGCTGGCTGGGGTCGCGCCTTGAATCACGGGCCATGCCGAAGTTGGCCTGCCCCTTTGACAACCCTCGCGGAGCGCCGCCGTGGCCACCCAGGGCGCCACCTCGGCCGCTCCGCTTCCTTCGGCCATCAGGGCCGGGATTGCCCCGGATATCTCGCTGGTATTACCGGGATGGTCATTAGGGGTCCCGCTCACGCAAGGGGCGCGGCTCGAAGGGTTGGGAGCCGGCCAGGGAAAGGTCCTGGGCCGAGGGTTCGGCCATCAGGCTGTCCCCCAGCCGGGCGCAGGCGGTGACCTGCCTCTGCTCGGCCAGCAATTGCAGGCAGTGCCAATCCAGATAGCCGGAAAGAATGGGCAGGTCGGCCAGGTCCCAGGTCAGCTCCCGGTCATGCTCGCACAAGGAGGTGGCGCCCAGGTCCCAGGCTTGGCCCTGATGCCTGAACAGCAGGCGCAGCCAGCAGCCCGGGGGGGCCTCGCCCGCGCCGGCCAGGTCCAGGCGCAGGTGCTTGCGGTGATCGATGTAGGGAGGCCGGCGCAGACTGAAACAGGCCCAACGGCCGCTAGGCAGGCCGTCGACCCCGCGCAGGCCCAGCTCCACCCGCGAGGCGGGGTCTTGATTGAGGGGCTGGTCTTCTTGCAAAAGGGCATTGATGGCCTGGGCCAGGCGGGCCAGGGCCGCCGAGGCCTCGGGGTGCAGTTGCTCCAGGTCCGCGCGCAACTGGGCCAAATCCACGGGCTGGCCGGCCAGCCCCAGGCGCCGGCCCAGTTCCCGCACCGCCTGGCGGCAATGGCCGCAGGCCGCCAGGTGGTCCAGCAGGCGCCCGGCCTGCTCCGCCGCCAGGGACCCGCGGGCATAGGCCTCCAACTCCTCGGGGCCGGGACACTCCCGCTGGGCGGCCCGCCCCTGGCCAAGGTCCACGCCTCGCCAGGCCTCGGCGAGAATCTGTGCCTGTTCCAACAAGGCCATCAAGTCCATGGCGCGCCCCATCTTGTCGTCCATCCGCCACCCCGAGCATTGCCCTTTGATTTTTAGACCATATCGTCCGGCCAAATCTTTCAAAGGCATATCAATCGACTGGCCCGACCTCAGGCCGCGCTGCGCAGTTGGTGCAGGGCGGCCTTGATCTGGGCGGTGAGCCCGGGCACCAGGCGCCGCCGCAGGTCGTCCAGAACCCGCTGCACCTGGGCCATGGGCAGCCCGCTACGGGCGGCCACCTCCTCCAGCTTCAGGCAGCACACCCAGCGCAGGCGGGCCAGCTTGCGTTCCGGGCCGCTCATCTCCAACTTGGCCAGCCCGGCCCGGATGGACCCGCTGACCCACTCGGGGTGCTGGTCCACCAGGTGGCGGATCAGTTGGGAGAGTATGTCGCCCCGGCTCAACCAGTTGTTGATCATGGCGGCGCTGGGCGGCTCCAGGCCCAGGGCGCCGGCGTGCAGGGCCACCTCCTGCCTTATCTCGGCCAGGGAGCAATGATCCACATAGAAGGACACAAAGGCCAGCTTGCGCAGGCGGGCCTCGTCGCGCTGGCGGCCGCCGCCGGCCGGGCCTGACAACGCCTGGTCGATGCGGGCCAGAAGCCCGTTGAACAGGCTGGCCAGGGTGACGTTCTTCTCTTGGCTGGGCAGGGTGTCCGGCAGGTCCAGGTGGTCATCCAGGGCCTCGGCGGGCGGCCGGGAACCCCGCCTGGCGTAGTAATCCTTGAGCACGTTGCGGGCAATGGCCTGCACCCAAGGACCGAAGGACTCCACCTGGGTGCCCCGGCGCAGGCTGGACCAAGCCCTGATGAAGACCTCTTGCGCCAGGTCCTGGGCATCGCTGGCCGAGTTGGCGCGCATGGAGAGAAAGGCTGTTATCTTGGGCGCTTCATGGCGCAAGAGGCCCTCGAAGGCCTCCCGCTCGGTCAAGTCATCCCAGGCCGTGCTGGAGGCCGGCTCCCGCCGGGAGCAGGCCCCGGCGGCTGGCGCCGAGGGCTTGCCCGTCCCCTCCACGGGGATTTGGCGCATGTTTCTGCGGAAAATATCGCTGCTGGAAGTCACGGCCCCACCTCGGTACCCAGTTAGGCGAAGGTACTGTTGGTTGACCAAACCCGAAGGCAGGCGTTACCCTGCCGCCACCCGCGGGTCGGGGTGGAGGGGTGAGGTCGAAGATGGGGCAGGCGTTGAAGACCCCGACCCGGGAAAGGCCCAGGTTTAGGGGCAAAGGCATCTTAATTCACAACCGCTTAGGGCGTCAAGGCCCAAAGGCCGGCCGCCTGGGGCCGCGCCGGCAGGCCCCACCAGCCTGGGAGGGGCCGGCGCGGCCCTCACGCACGGCCCCAACCTGGCCTGCTGGTGGCGCGGTCGCAAAAAGGCCCACCCCTGGCGAGTGGCCCGCCCGGGAAAGGCCACCTGGCTTATTATTGGACAACACTGCCGATTTGGCGTTCCAGCCGGCGCAGAAAGGCCAGGTTGCGGCGGTCGGCCCAGCGGGAGTCCTTGGGGGTTTCCATCACCGCCGCGGCCTCGGCCAGGCGCGGGTCGGCCAACAAGGCGGCAAAGGCCTGGCCCCCCAGACGGCCGCGCCCCAGGTGGGTGTGCTGATCGCGATGGCTGCCTCGGGCATGCGGGATGTCGTTGAAATGCCACAGCCCCACCCGATCCAGACCCAGCAAGCCGTCCACGCGATCCAGGAAGCGCCCCACGTCCCCGGTCCGGGACAGGCGGTAGCCTGCGGCATGGGCATGGGCCGTATCCAGGCACACCCCCACGGGCAGGCCCGGCAGGCGCTCCAACAACCCGGCCAATTGCGACAGGGTGCCGCCCAGTTGCCCGCCGCCGCCGGCGGTGTTTTCCAGCCAGCAAGCCGCGCCGGGGCCGGCCAGGTCCAGGGCTTGGGCCACGCCAGCGGCCACCCGTTCCAGGCCCCAGGCCAGGCCACGCGCCCCCCGGCTGCCAGGATGCACCACCACGGCCCGGGCGCCCAGGGTCCGGGCGCGCCGCAACTGGTCGGCCAGCAGGCTGATGGAGCGTTGCCACAACTGTTGATCGGGGCTGGCCAGGTTGATCAGGTAGGGGGCGTGCACGCTGACGGGGTTCAGATCCGCCAGGCGGGCTTGGTTTTTGAAATCCAGGGCCTGGGCCTCGTCCAGTTGGCGCTGGCTCCAGGAGCGGGGGTTGCCGGCAAATATTTGCAGGCAGCCCAGGCCCATGGCCCTGGCCCCTTCCACCGCCTTGACCAGACCGCCGGCTATGGACAAGTGAAAACCCAGGCGCACTAAAAACGCCCCCAGGGCCGCGGCAGGAATGTCGTTTCGTAGAGCGTGAGGGCGTAGCGGTCGGTCATGCCGGCGATGTAATCCGCCACGCGGCGCAGGCGCTCCCCGGCCGGCGGCAAGGCTCCCACCTGGGCCAGATAAAAGCCGTCATCCTGGGCCAGGCGCTGGAATAATTCTTCTATCACCTTGGAAGCCTTGATGAAATCCTCGTGGACCACCATGTTGTCGTAGACCCGCTGGTACAAGAACTCCCGCAAGGCCCACATGGCCTCCGTTACCTGGGGGCTCATCAATAGGCGGTGGCCGTCGCCGGCCAGGGTCTGGGTCAGCAGATCGCGCACCATGGTGTCGATCTGCCTGCTGATACGCGGCCCCAAGACCTCGAGCACCAGGGGGGGCAGGTCTTCCTGGGAGATCACCCCGCCCCGGGCCGCGTCATCGGTGTCGTGGGCGATGTAGGCCATGACATCGGCGGCGCGCACCAGTTGGGCCTCCAGGGTCAGGCCGGACTCGCGGCCCTCCGGGGCCAGGAATTCGCCCCGGCCCTTGGAGTGTCCCTGGATGCCCATGCGCACCTCATGGGTCAGGTTCAGCCCCTGGCCGTCCTTCTCCAGCACGTCCACCACCCGAAGCGACTGCTCCCAATGATGAAAGCCCTCGGGCAGCAAGCGGTGGAGCACGGTTTCACCGGCGTGGCCAAAGGGCGTGTGCCCCAGGTCGTGGCCCAGGGCGATGGCCTCGGTGAGGTCCTCGTTGAGCCCCAGGCCCCGGGCCAGGGTGCGGGCGATCTGGGCCACCTCCAGGGTGTGGGTGAGCCTGGTGCGGTAATGGTCGCCGGTGGGGGCCAAGAAGACCTGGGTCTTGTGCTTGAGCCGGCGGAAGGCCTTGGAATAGAGGATGCGGTCGCGGTCGTGCTGAAAGGCCGGGCGCAGGGGGCATTCGGACTCGGACTTGAGCCGGCCCAGGCTGGCGGCCGAGCGGGCGGCCAGGGGCGAGAGCGTCTGCTCCTCGCGTTGCTCGAGCCTCTGGCGCAGGTTCATGATGGTCCTCCTTTACAAATGCCCCTCTACCCTTTAGACTCCCTGGCATGTTCGGCGCAAGGATAATCCAACGTTACGTGTTTTGGGAGATGGTGGGCCCTTTTTTCGTGGCCTTGGGCGTCTTCACCTTCGTGCTGTTGATCGCCAAGGTCATGGAGTTGACCGACCTGGTGGTGACCCGTGGCGTGGGTCTGGACGTGGTGGGGCGCCTGTTGCTCTACACCCTGCCTTATTTCTTTGTCTTCACCATCCCCATGGCCACCCTGCTCTCGGTACTGCTGGCCTTTTTGCGGCTGTCGGCCGACAACGAGATCACGGCGCTGAAGGCCGCCGGCGTGGGCCTGATGCAGTTGTTGCCGCCAGTGGCCCTCTTGTCCATGCTGGCCTGGCTGATCTCCAGCATCCTGGCCATCTGGGGTCTGCCCTGGGGCAACCACAACTTTGAAAACCTGCTCTTCCAGACCGCCCGGGCCAAGACCGAACTGGCCCTGCGCGAGCGGGTCTTCCTGGACACCTTCCACGGCCTGGTGATCTACATCAACCGCCTGCCCGGCGAGGGGCAGATGCAGGACGTCTTCATCGTCGACGAACGCGACCCCGGCCGGGTGTACACCGTGGTGGCCAAGCGGGGCAAGGTATATCCCGTCTCCCAGGGCAAGGTGATGGTGCGCCTGTTCGACGGCACCTTGCACACGGTGGGCACCGGCCTGAAGTCGGCCCAGACCGCCCAGTTCGACTCCTACGACGTCACCATGGACGCCGGCAGCTTCGGCAATGTGACGCGCACCGGCCAGAAGCATGAGAAGGAGATGACCGTCCAGGAGTTACTGGATGAGATGCACCAGGAAAAGCAGGGCAACAAGCGCTACAACCTGCTGGACATGGAACTGCAAAAAAAATTCACCCTGCCCTTCTCCTGCCTGGTGATGGCCCTGATCGGCATGCCGCTGGGCATCCAGTCGCGTAGTGGCCGCTCCTGGGGCGTGGCCGTGGCCCTGGTCATCTTTTTCTCCTATTACATCATGCTTTCCGCGGCTTGGTCCTTCGGGGCCCAGGGCGTCTACCCGCCGCGCATCGGCATGTGGGTGCCCAACCTGATCTTCGGGATGGTGGGCTTTTTGCTCTTCAACCGTGAGCTCAAGGAAACGCCCCTGCCCTTCTTTGATAAGCTGCACCGCCTCCAGGCGTTGCTGGCCCGCCTGCGCCATGGCGGGACCACCCAGGAAGGCTAGGCCCCGTGCGCATCCTGGTGCAGTATGTCACTCGCGAGTTCCTGAAGCTCTTCTGCATGCTGGTCATGGGATTCGTGTCCATCTACACCTTCTTCGACTATATCGAGAAGGTGAAGAACTTTCAGCAAGCCGGAGTGCCAACTTCGGCCATGCTCTCCTTCTTCGTGCTGCAGATCCCGGAGATCATGTCCCTGATGGTGCCCCTGGCCGTGCTCATGTCCACGGTGATCACCCTGGGGCTCATGGGCCAGCGCAACGAGTTGGTGGCCTTGAAATCCAGCGGCATCAGCCTGTTTCGCTTTGCCCTACCCCTGCTGCTGGTGGCCCTGGCCCTGACCTTCACCGTGGCCCTGTTCAACGAAACCATCCTGCCGCGCACCAAGGCCAAGACCAACTACATCTGGGAAGTGCTGGTGGAAAAACGCCCCAACAAACTGTTCCTCAAGGAAAAGTTCTGGTACAAGGGGCAGAATTCCATCTACCGCGTGGGCTTCTACGACAACGATACCCAGTCGCTATCCGACGTGGTCTACTACCGCTTCGACAAGGACTTCAACCTGTCGCTGCGCGTGGACGCCCGCCGGGCGCGCTTCCTGGGCAACCGCTGGGTCTTTTTTTCGGGGCTGATCCAACAGCGCCTGGCCGGCGGCGGCTACACAGCCACGCCCTTTGACGAGCAGGCCGTGGACCTGCCCGAGCGGCCCAACGACTTCACCAAGCTCTCCAAGCCCAGCGAGGAGATGAGCTTCGGGGAGTTGGCGCGCTTCGTCAAGAAGATAGAGATCGAGGGCTACGACTCCCGGCGCTATCGCGTGGACATGCAGTCCAAGCTCAGCTTCCCCTTCGTGTGCCTGATCATGGCCCTGGTGGGCATACCCCTGTCGCTGATCAAGGAGCGCGGTCAATCCCTGGCCACCGGCGTGGTGCTGGGGATGTCCGTGGCCCTCTTGTACTGGATAAGTTTCTCCTACATGCGCTCCATCTTCGGCTACACCGGGGTGCTGCCGCCTTTTCTCTCGGCCTGGCTGCCCAACGGCATCTTCAGCATCCTGGGGCTGTGGCTGTTCACCACCATCCGGCAATAGACCCCGCCGCCCCCCAGTCTCCGCGCCCCGGCCCTGGCCTAGCGACCGCCGGGGCCAGGCGGGGCCGCCTGCCAAATTATTAAATAATATCTAGCGTATATCGCCAAGATACAACGGACTGGCGGCAAAAGCGAGCCGGGAAGGGCCTACGCCCGCCCCGGCTCGCGGCAACCATGCGGACTGGCTCTAGGGGCTGACCGGCACCGCCGTCTCCAGGGCCATCTTGATCTTGTTCTTCAGCTCGGTCAGGTCAAAGGACTTGATGACATAGAAGTCGGCGGCGATGGACTTCATGTCTTCCTTAAAGGTGTCGTAGGCCGTGCAGAGGATCACCGGCAGGTCGTAATACTTGTTGCGTATGTCCTGCAGGAGGTCCAGGCCGTTGTAGTCGACCATCTTGATGTCCAGGATGATCAGGTCCGGCTTTTCCGCCTCGATACGCTCCAGGAGCTGAAACCCCGAGTCGGCGGTCACCACCTCGTAGCCTTCGTCGGCCAACTCCTCGGAGTAGAGGAAGCGGATGTGCTCTTCGTCGTCCACGATCAGGATTTTTGGCATATACACACCTCGGGAGGTCAGGAACCCCAACGGTCCACCAGGTAAGGCTTGGACTCCTCAAAGACCATGCATTCGTTTTCGATGAACTCCTCGGCCTGCTGCACGCTCATGCGCGCGGTCTTGCGCACGTAGGACAAGGTCTTGCCGAAATACAGGGGAATGAGCGAGTTCAACAGCTCATCCTTATCCACCTTGCCGCCATGGTGGCAGACCGCGAAGTCATAAAGCGCCTTGACCCACAACTGGGTGGGGAAGTCAAATTGGTCGGCGGGCAGATCGCCGATCTCGGTCAGCTTGGCCATCACCTCCGGCGAGACGATGCGCTCCCAGGTATCCCGGTAGCGGGCAAAGCCTTCCCGGAAGTTGGCGGTCAGTTTTTCCTCGCTCACCTTGACCGGCGGGGGCATCTCCACCTCGCCCAGGCCAAAGCCGTAGATGGAGGTGGGCTTGGACCACTTGACGCGCATCCAATAACCGGTGGTGGAGGCCATCAGGTCGAAGATGGTGCCCACCACCTGGCTAAACATGGGCCCCAACTCGGCGGCGGGGTCCTTGGGCTTGTGTATCTTGGGCCGGCCCATGTAGGCCTGGCAGATGGGTACGTTGTTGTTGACGGCCACGGTGGTCATCCAGATGTCGATGCCGAACTGGCTGACGGCCTCGTTCCAGGTGGGGCTGGCCAAAAACACCCGGGCCAGGTCGCCCGAGAACCCGAAGTCGCCGCCGATGGGCTGGCGCACCCGCCGGCCGTACAAGGCCCTGGTCAGGGGATAGGCGATGGAGTTGGTGATGGTGCCGTCGAACTTGTGGCGCACGTACAAGGGGGCCACGTAGCCGAACTCATTGAACAGGGGCTCGCCCAGGTGCTTGATCCACTGGGGGGTGATGGACTTGAGGTCCGCGTCCACCACCACCACGGCGTGGGCCTTGAGTTCCAGTATCTTGCGGAACAGGTTTTTGAAATTGTTGCCCTTGCCGCGCACCCCCGGCGCCGTGGACAAATAAATGCGCGGCACGCCCTCGGTGTCGGCCTCGAAAAAGGCCTCCTTGGTGCCGTCGTCGGAGTTGTTGTCGCAGTTGATCAGCACGCAGCGTTTGTCGCCAAAATAGCGCTTGATACCCAGGGCGGCCTGGGTGGTGGGGTAGGCGATGTGCTTGGCCTCCCTATAAGAAGGGATGGCCACCACCATGTCGGCCTGGGCTATGTTCTGAGGGTTCTCCTCGAGGTACGCCTCGGCCATGCGGTCTCCTTGCTGGGCCGTCCTATGCTCGCGGCTATTGGCTACTCTGTTAGAAATACTGCAAACGCCTGACAAAGTCAAACAAGACCAGACGCGGAGAATGCTTGACACCCGCGCGCCAGGAGGGCCATATTTCGGGTCGCAGGGGAGCATCATGTGAAACATAAGGCAGTTTGGCATGCAGAGGGCTCGCCGTCCCGGGTGGCCGGTTTCTTGGTGGGACACGCCCAGGACCCCGAGGGGCGCACCGGCTGCACGGTGGTGCTGTGCCCGCCGGGCACCATGGGGGGCATGGAGGCGCGGGGCTCGGCCGCTGGCACCCGCCAGACCGACGGGCTCAAGCCCGGGCACATGGTGGAGGAGGTGCAGGCCGCGCTGTTGACCGGGGGCTCGGCCTTTGGCCTGGACGCCGGCGGCGGGGTGCAAGCCTATTTGGAGGAACAAGGCCGGGGCGTCAAGGCCGGCGACTTTCGCGTGCCCGTGGTGCCCACGGCGGTTATCTTCGACCTGCCCCTGAGCCAGGGGCGGGGGCGCCCGGACCGGGCCATGGGCCGGGCGGCCTGCCAGGCCGCCACCGCCGGCCCCATGCCCCGGGGTAACGTGGGGGCCGGCTGCGGGGCCACCGTGGGCAAATTGAACGGCCTGGCGGGGGCCTGCAAGGGCGGCCTGGGTGGCGCCAGCCTTGAGGTGGGCGATCTGGTGGTGGGCGTCGTGGCGGTGGTCAACGCCTTTGGCGACGTGCTGGACGAGCAGGGGCGCATCATCGCCGGGGCCCGCCAGACCCCCCAGTGCCCGAAGTTCGCCGACACCACGGCCTGGTTCCTGGCCGGCAACCAGCGCCAGGCCTTCCTGCCGCCCAGCAACACCACCCTGGCCGTGGTGGCCACCAACGCCCGTCTGGACAAGGTCCAGGCCTGCAAGGTGGCCTCCCTGGCCCATCATGGCCTGGTGCGCCACATCAGACCGGTGCATACTGTTTTTGATGGCGATTTGATCTTCGTGCTGGCCAGCGGCCAGGTGCGGGCCGACCTCACCGGGCTGGGACTAATGGCCGCCGAGGTGGTGGCCCGGGCTATATTGGACGGGGTGCGCTCCGCCCATTCCCTGCCCGGTCTGCCGGCGGCCCGCGACCTGCGGCCCCTGGTCCCGTCCGGGGCCGGCCTGCATCCTCCCGGGGAGGTTTAACGTGCGCGCTCTTTGCTCCCTGATCGCGGCGATCAGCCTTTTTATGGTGGCCACCTGGCCGGCAACGGCCTCGGCCTGGCAGCTAAATTTCAAGGAGTGGGGCGGCGGCGGCTTCTACACCACCGACTTCACTCTCAACAACCATAATCTGCAATCCACGGGCCTCTTGGCCTTCGCGGCCGCTCCCCTCTGGGAGCGCCCGGACATGCGCCTGGAATGGCGCCTGGAAGGCCAGATGGCCAAATACTGGAACTACAGCACGGGCCTGGAAATGGCCTTGGTGCCCGCCCTGCGTTTTTACCTGCTCAGCGGCCACCCCATGGGCATCAGCCTCTACGGCGAGGGAGGAGTCGGCCCCAGCTACAACACCCTGCACGTCAACGAGCTGGGCCTGGCCTTCAACTTTCTGTCCTTCGCCGGGGTGGGCCTGCGCCTGCCGCTGACGGAGACCCTGCACCTGGACCTGGGCTACCGCATGCGCCACATCAGCAACGCCGGCCTGGATGATGCCAACGGCGGGGTGAGCAGCCACCAATTACTGCTGGAGCTGGCCGTTCAGTATTAGCCTGCCGGAGGCTGACACCCTGGTCGGCGGAGACCGCCTTGGCGCCACGACATAGCCAAAATCCTCGCTCCCGTTCCATGGGCCGTCCCGCGCTTGCCGGTCGCGGCGGGGCCTGGCTGGCCGGCCTGGCCCTGCTCCTGGCCGGCCTGCTGGCCTGGCCGGCCGGGGCCTGGTCCCTGGACAAGGTCAAGGTGCGCCTGATGTGGCTGCACCAAGCCCAGTTCGCGGGCTTCTACCTGGCCCAGGACCAAGGCCTGTACCAGCGGGCCGGCCTGGAGGTGGAGATCCTGCCCGCCAACCCCCACGGCCAAGGCCCCTTGGAAGACCTGGGCCAGGGCGGCTGCGACTTCGCCATGGGCTGGCTGGCCGAGGCCCTGATCAAGCGCGCCCAGGGCCTGCCCCTGGTGCACCTGGCCCAGGTGGTGCAGCGCCCGGCCTCGCTCTTGGTCACCTTTGCCGATAGCGGCCTTAGCGATCCCGCCTCCCTGGCCGGCCAGCGGGTGGGGTTGTGGCAGGGCTCCGCCGCGGCCGCGCCCCGGGCCATGTTCCGGGGCCTGGGCATCGAGGTCAACGAGATACGCCAGGCCTCCTCCATGACGCCCTTTCTCACCCGCGCCGTGGACGCCGCCTCGGCCATGCTCTACAACGAGATACACATGCTCTACCAGGCCGGCATAGACCAGAACGAGCTGAACATCTTCGACCTGGACAAACTGGGCTTCGGCCTGCCCGAGGACGGCATCTACGCCCGGCAGAGCACTTGGCTTAAGCACCCGGACATGTGCCGCCGCTTTGTGCGGGCCACCCTGGACGGCTGGCGCCTGGCCCTTGAAAAACCAGAGGAGGCCCTGGCCTCGACCATGAAGCGGGTGGACGCCTCGCGCCTGGCCAGCAACCAGGCCCACCAACGTTGGATGCTCAAGGTCATGGGCGAGATCATCACCGCCCGCGTGGGGGTGGACGGCATGGGCGAGCTTGACCCCAAGGGCCTGGAGCGAGCGGCTGGGATGCTGTTCAAGTATGGGTTCCTGCCCAGTTCCACCCCTGACGGCACCTTCTGCGTGCCAGCCTGGCGAAAGCCATGAGCGCCCAGGCCGGGCTTCGCCCCCACTGGCTACGGCTGCGCACCCGGTTCGCGGTCTTCGTGCTGGCCGGGGTGGGGCTAATCTCCCTGGCCATGGCCCTATTGACCTACCACGGCAGCCGCGAGGCGCTCTTGCAGGCCCGGCAGGAGCAGCTCATGGCCCTGGCCAAGTTCCAGGCCTCCCAGTTGGCGCGCTCCCTGGGCCAGGTCTCGGGCACGGCCCGCAATCTCTCCACCAGCCTGGAGATCTGGCACCCGGCCAACGGCGAGGAGGCCATGGCCATGCTGCGCCACCAACTGATGGAGGCGCCCAAGGCCTACGGCATGGCCCTGGCTTACGAGCCCTTTGCCTTTGATCCCCGCCGGCGCTTTTTCGCGCCCTATATCTACCGCTCGCCCCCAGGATTCAAGGAAATCAACCTGGACAGCCCCACCTATGACTACCTGGCCCAGGATTGGTTTTTGATACCCACCCAACTTAAAAGGCCCGCCTGGGCCGAGCCCTACTTTGACGAAGGTGGCGGCGAGACCTTGATGACCACCTACTCCGCCCCCATGGTCAGGGACAATCGGGTGCTGGGCGTGGTCACCGCCGACGTGGACCTGGAACGGCTGGGCCGCGAGGTGGCCGATCTGGCGGTGGGCCAACAGGGCTACGCCTTCCTGCTCACCCACCAGGGCACCTTCCTGGCCGCGCCCGAGGAATCCTGGGTTATGCGCGAGACGATTTTCTCCCTGGCCGAGGCCCTGGCCCGCCCGGACATGCGCGCCCTGGGTCAGCGCATGGTGCGGGGCGGCTCCGGGCTGGTGCGCGTCACGGACTGGCGCGGCGGCCGGCCGGCCTGGCTGGCCTTCGCGCCGGTGCCGGGGCCGGGCTGGAGCCTGGGGGTGATGGCCTCGGAGGAAGAGGTGCTGGCCCCGGTGGTCTCCCTGGCCCGGCAGCAGGTGCTGTGGGCCTTGGCCGGCCTGCTGGCTCTGGTGGGCGCGGTGTGGTTCATGGTGGTGCGTCTGACCGAGCCTTTGAACCGCCTGGTGGCCGGGGCGCGCCGCCTTGCCGGCGGCGACCTCTCCACCCACGTGGACGACGTGCGCCCCGGTGACGAGGTGGGCGATCTGGCCCAATCCTTCAACCAGATGGTCGGCGATCTCCAGCGCTACGTGCAGGAGCTGACCTTCACCACCAAGGCCAAGGAACGCATCGAGAGCGAGCTGGACCTGGCCCGCCAGATACAGCAATCGGTGTTGCCGCGCACCTACCCGGCCTTCCCCGACCGCTCGGAGTTCGACCTGTTCGCCAAGAGCCTGCCGGCCCGGGAGGTGGGCGGCGATTTCTACGACTTCTTCTTCATCGACCCCGGCCACCTGGGCCTGGTGATGGCCGACGTCTCGGGCAAGGGGGTGCCGGCGGCCCTGTTCATGACCGTGGCCCGCACCCTGATCAAGACCGCCGCCCAGCACCACCACCATCCGGCGCGGGCCATCAACGAGGTCAACGCCCAGATCATCCCCGACAACGAGATGTGCATGTTCGTGACCGTGTTCTACGGGGTCTACGAGATCGCCAGCGGCCGGCTGGATTATGTCAGCGCCGGGCACCCCGCGCCCATGCTGCGCCGGGCCGCCGGTCAGGTGGAGCAGCTGCCCCGCCTAGGCGGCCTGGCCCTGGGGATCATGGACGACTTGAGGCTGGAGATGGGCCAGGTCACCATTGCGGTGGGCGACTCGCTGTTGGTCTTCACCGACGGCCTGGACGAGGCCATCAACCGAGAGGACCAGATGTACGGTCTGGAGCGCATCCGGCAGTGGCTGGCCCGGGCCGAGCCGGAGACGGCCCCGGTGATGCTGGAGCGGCTTATCGAGGACTGGCGGGGCTTCACCGGGCCGGTGGAGCAGTTCGACGACCTGACCCTGCTCTTGTTCAAGCGCCGTCAGTAGGCCCGGCCAGGGCCAGGCCGGCGGGACGGCGCCGCGCCCAGGCCAGGCACCCTGGGAGCCTGTCGGAGAAATCCTCCGGCAGTCTTTAAAGCGGGCCATGGATACACCCCGAGCAAACTAAGTTTGCTCGGGGACCCCGGGGATGGCTTTCTCCGACACACACCTAGGATCCGGCGATCTCCTGGGCCGTGAGCTTCTCCAGCTTGAGCGCCAGCTCTTCCCAGCGGGCCGAAACCTTGTCCAGGCGCGCCTTGGCCTGGCCGTGGCGGCGGGACAAATCCTGCCAGCGCTCGGGGTCGGCATAGGCCGCCGGGTCCACCATCTCCTGCACGCAGGCGTCCAACTCGGCGGCGGCCTGGTCCACCTGGCCCTCCACCTTGGCCAACTCTTCCCTCAGGGGCTTGAGCTTCTTGTACAGGTCGTTGCGGGCCTGGGCCTCCTGGCGCTTTTGGGCGGCCGATTTGGGGCCGCTGACCGTGGCCTCGGGGCCATCCTCGGCCATACCCGCCGGGGCGGCCGGGGCGGCCGGGGCTGGCGTGGCCGGGGGAGCCTCGGCGGCGGCCTGCCCGGGGTGGGGCTCCAGGCGGCGCTTCCACAGACGATGGAAGTCGTCGTAGGTGCCAGGGAAAAGCGTCACCCGCCCCGGCTCCACGTAGGCCACCTTGTTGGCCACGGCGTTGATGAGATGCCGGTCGTGGCTGATGAGCACGATGGTGCCCTGGTATTTCTTTAGCGCCATCTCCAGCACCTGGCGGGACTGGATGTCCAGGTGGTTGGTGGGCTCGTCCATCAGGAGCACGTTGGGGCCGCTCAAGAGGAGCTTGGCCAGCACCAGGCGGCTCCTCTCGCCGCCGCTGAGCACGCGCACCTTCTTGAACACCTCCTCGCCCTTGAACAGAAAGGCCCCCAGGGTGGAGCGCAGGCGCGAGACGGCCATCATGCCGGCCACGGTGGACAGCTCGCCCAACACGTCGTTCTCGGGGTTCAGGTCCTGCAGGGCGTGCTGGCTGAAAACCCCCAGCTTGACCCTGCCCCCCACCAGGCGCCGGCCGCGGTCGGGGCGCACCTGCCCGCTCAAAAGCTTGAGTAGCGAGGACTTGCCGGCGCCGTTGCGCCCCAGAAAGGCCAGACGGTCGCCGCGCTGCACCTGAAAATCCAGACCCTGGTACACCGGCTTGCCGTCGTAGGACAGATCCACCTCCAACAGCTCCACCACCACCTTGGCCGAGCGGTCCACCTCCGGCATCTCGAAGGACATGGCCTCCTCGCTGACCGGCGGCTCCAGCTTCTCCATGGTCTCCAGCATCTTCAGGCGGCTCTGCACCTGCTTGGCGCTGGCCTTGCGCGAGCGGTTGCGCTCGATGAAATTCTTGATCTCGCGCACCCGCTCCTGTTGGCTGTCATAGGCCGCCTGCTGGGCCTGACGCCGGGTTTCGCGTTGGGTCTCGTACTCGCTGTAGTTGCCGCCATAGGTGAAGACCTGCCCCTGCTCCACCTCCACCACGCGGGTTATCACCTTGTCCAAAAATACGCGGTCGTGGCTGACCAGCACCAGGGAGGCCGGGCTGGTCACTAGTTGCCCCTCCAGCCACAGCAGGGACTCCAGGTCCAGGTGGTTGGTGGGCTCGTCCAAAAGGATCAGGTCGGGGTTGGAGAGCAGGATGCGCGCCAGGGCCGCGCGCATCAGCCAGCCGCCGGAGAGCGTGCTGACGTCGCGCCCCAGTTGCTCCTGGCTGAAACCCAGGCCGGCCAGAACCTTGCCGGCCCGGGCCTCCAGGTCGTAGCCGCCCATGCCCTCGAAGATGCTTTGAAGCTGCCCCTGGCGGGCCAAAAGCTCCGCCGCCGCGGACGGGTCGGGGTTCTTGGCCAGGTCCTGGTGAACCTCCCACAGCTCGGCCTCCACCTCGCCCAGGCGATCGCCGGTGTCCATGGCCAACTCCAGCACCGTCTGCCCCGAAAGGCGCAGCAGGTCCTGGGGCAGGTAGCCCAGGCGCAGGTTCTTGGCCCGAAATACCTGGCCCTTGTCCGGCTCCACGCTGCCCAGCATCAGGCCCAGGATGGTGGACTTGCCGGCGCCGTTGGGACCCACCAGGCCGATGCGCTCGCCCGGCCCCACGTGCAGGCCCGCGCCCTTTAACACGTCCTGGCGACCGTAATACTTGTATACTTGATGAAGGGTAATCATGGGGCCATTGATACCACCGGCCGGCGCGCTGTTCAAGACACCCGCCAGCGCCGAGCGGGGCCATGGCGCCCACAGGCCCGGCCAGGCCCGGGAAAAGACCGTTTATCGGCACGGGAAACCACCTATTTCCTAGGGCTCGACAGGGGGCATGGCTTTTTGTTAAGGTGGGTTCGCCCCCGAGTCTCAAAAACCACCATCCTTGCCAGGTCGCCGATGCCAGAAGAAACACTGCCTCCGGAAAACGGATTGGCCCTTCCCGACGGCGACGCTGACGTGTCGGGGGTCAATATATGGATCACCCTGAGTTCAGACCAAATGACCGCCGCCCTCTCGGGCCGCGTGGATGAGGGCATCGACCGCCGCCAGGTGCAACAAGCCATCACCAAGTTGCTGCGGGACAAGGGTCTCAAGCACGGGTTGTCGGCCTCGGAGATGCGCCAGTCCATAGAGACCCTGTGCCAGGGACAGGAGTTGGACAAGCTGGTCATCGCCGCCGGCACGCCGCCCGAGCCCGGCCAGGACGCGGCCATCGACCTTTTGGTGGCCCAGACCGAACCCCAGAGCGCCGGCCCCGGCACGGGAGCCAACGTGGATTTCCGCGACCGCGGCTCCTTGCCGGTGGTGGAGGCCGGCACCCCTCTGGCGGCCCTCAGGCCGGCGGTGCCGGGCAAGCCAGGCCGCAACGTGCTGGGGCAACTGGTCAAGGCCCCGCCGGTGCGCCTGTTGCGCCTGCTCTCGGGCCGGGGCGTGACCGTGGAAGACGGCGGCCGCGTGTTGGTGGCCAGCGCCAAGGGCATCCTCAACCACCCGGAGACCGAAAAATTCGAGGTGTTGGACATCCTGGAGATCAAGGGCGACGTGGACTTCAAGGTGGGACACGTCAACTTTCCGGGTCTGGTCAAGGTCTCCGGCGCGGTGCTGCCCGATTTCAGGGTGCGCGCCCACAGCCTGGAGGTGGAAACCCTGGAAACCCGCAGCCGGGTGGAGCTTGCCGGCGATCTCAAGGTGATGGGCGGCATCATGGGCGCCGAGGTGGTGGCCGGCGGCAAGGTGCAGGCCCGCTACGTGCGCCAGAGCCGGGTGACCTGCGGCGGCGACTTCCTGGCCGAGAGCGAGATCGTCTCCTCGGAGATCGTCAGCAACGGCAAGGTGACGGTGGTGGCCGGCGAGGGACGCATAGTCAACAGCCAGGTGGCGGCCATCCAGGGGGTGACCACCGGCGATTTGATTTGCAGCGCCCGCGGCGCCACGGTGGTCCGCCTGGGCGTGCGCCCGGAGTTTGAGCAGCGTCTGATGAACGCTCGGCGCCAGGTGGCCTCCTTGGACAAGGAACGCGAGCATATCGAGGAGGCCATGCTGGCCCAGGAGCAGGAACTGGAGGCCACCGAGGATGAACTGCGCGGCATTCTGGCCGCCCTGAACGACCCCGGCCAGCAGTCCAACCGCGAGAACCTGCTCACCCAGGTGCAGATGATCAAGCCCCTGCGCCAGGCCCTCAAGGAGGGCGTGCTGGGCGGCAAGGAACGCCTGGAGGAGATCCAGTATCAGAGCCAGCGCCTGGGCGAGAAGATCGCCGAAATGGAGAAAGTCATGCCCGTGGGCGCGGTGTGGCTGGACGTGCGCGGCCGGGCCGAGGCCCTGGTGGAGATCAGGGGTCCCCGGGCCAGCCTGGTGTTGGAAAACTCCGAGGACCACTTCTCAGCCCGCGAGCAGGAGATGGTCGACAAGGCCAGCGGAACCAGCGGGTTCATCATCAAGGCCGGCCGCCTGCGGGCCTCGGCCGGCTAGCGCGGCCGCCGCCCGACCCCGGGCCTGTCCGCGCTCCCGGCCCCCGGGGCCACCCATCCCCCAAAATACGACAAGCCGCCGAGCCAGACTCGGGCAGCTTGCGTTTGGAAACCCTCTGGGAGGCCCGCGACTAGCGGATCAGGCGGGAAACCTCCTGATTGACCACGTTGTAGATCTCCTCGTCGGTGCCGTAGATATCCACCACCTTGGGGTGGTTGATCAGGCGCTCGATGACAAAGGCCGTGACGTAGAGGCTGATGCGGTTGGGGCGCTGCACCAGATTGCGCAGGGGCGAGATGGCGTACTGGATATCAAAATCCTCGGCTTGCAGCAACTCACCCAGGGCGCCGGCCAGTTGTTCTTCCACGTCACGCTGGCTGGTGGTTTCTATCTGTTTGTTGTCCACCAACTTGAGGGCCAGGCGCTGGGCCAACTCGTCGGCGCAGTCGCCCAGCTGCATCAACTGGCGGCCCCAGGCCGACTGGCGCGAACTCTCCAACCGGGAGATGAGGGTCTCCTCGCGGTAGTTGGTATGAAAATCACCGCCCATGGTGTTGCCTTCCTGATCAGGGCCGGGTGGCACCCGTATATTGAGGGGTCGGGTCGCGCCGGCGGCCTAGCGCTCCGGACGCCAGCCAAGTATAAAGGACTCACTTGGTCACCCACTTGGGCCGCCTTGGGCAACCATCGGGGCTGTCTAGCTTTCTTAACATCCGCCGGCACGGTTGGCAACGGCAAGTTGCATTTTGGGACAAAAATAAATGGCCGCCAATCACCTGGAAACACAATGCCCCTCCTGGCTGGAGGACGAGTGCTTCATCATCGAAACCAGCGGCGAAATGCCCGAGGTGGCCATGCAGGAGGCGCTGCTGAATCTGCCCCCCCTGGGGCCGGCGGAGAGCGCCTGCCTGCGGGCGGCGGTGGCGCGGGGCTACCTGCGCATCCTGCACCGCGACCTGGAGCATGCCAACCTGGGCTTACCCCATTTTCGGGGCCTGGAGCGCGCCCAGCAGAACCTGGCGCGCCTGAGGGGATTCCTGGGCCGGGTGGGCTGGCAACTGCCGCCGGCCACCCGCCAGGAGCTTGGCGCCGCCCTGGAGGCCTATCTGGCCGCCGAGGAGGCCACTCTGGCGGCCGGGCGCGGCTATGCCGGCAGCCAGGCCGCACCGGCTTTGTCCCTGTTGCAAGACCTGGAGATGGCGTCGCGGCCCTGGCGGGGGCTGCTGGCGCGCCTGGACAGCCTGCCGGTGCCTGATTTTCGCGGGTTGACGGCCCTCAGGCGCCTGGAGGCGGCCGGCCGCGCCAGCAAGCGCCGACGACAGATGGAGGGCGCGCTGGCCATCGAGGTGCTGGGAGCGGGGGGGGATGACCCGCCCCTGGCCGGGGTGGTGTTGCCGCTGACAGGGCCGGACGGGCACCCCGACCCGGCGGGTCTGGCCAGGGCCGAGCTGGTGTGGTCCCTGCTCGACCTGCCGGAGGCCTAGGACTCCTTCCATGCCGGGCCCGTGGCCGACCCCGCCCCCGCTCTGTCCGCCTCAAAAGCCAGGAGCGGCCGGGACCACGGTCCCGCCGCCCCTGGCCCGGGCCGTCCCCGGCAGGTTACTTGCGGTGGGGGGCCAGCTTCTTCATCAGCACGTCCGCCACCGGCAGCCCCAATTTGACCGCTATGTCGGCGTGTTGGATGGCCAAGGCCCATTCTTCCTTGAGGGCGTAGGCCGTGGCCAGATTGTTGTGGGCAAAGGCCAGGTTGGGTTCCAGGGCCAAGGCCTTGTTGAACTCGTCTATGCCCTGGTTGATGCGCTCGCTGCTGGCGTAGAGGGTGCCCAGATTGACATGGGCCGCCGCGTAGTCGGGGTTGAGTTCCAGGGCCTTCTTGTAGGCCTTCTCGGCCTCCTGTATGCGGCCGGTGGCGCCGAAGACCAAGCCCAGGTCGTTGATGGCCTCCTCCTTGAAGGGATCGGCGGCCACGGCGGCCTTGAGGGCGCGCTCGGCCTCCTCCATGTTGCCCTTGGCCAGGGCCAGGGTGCCCAGATGATAGTGGGCCTCGGCCAAGGCCGGATCCAGGGCCAGGGCCTGCTTGAACTCATGGGCCGCCAGGTCCAGCTGGCGCTGATCCTGGGCGATCAGGCCCAGGGTGAGGTGGGGCCGGGCCAGATGGGGGTTGTCCTTGAGCAACTGTTGCAGCAGGCTCATGGCCTCGGAGGCCTTGCCGCCGCCGGCCAGAAGGTTGGCCTCGAACAAGGTGGCTTGCCACAGCCGTGGGTCGAGTTGCTTGGCCTTGCGGAAGCTGGCCAGGGCCTCCTGCCCCTCGCCGTTGAACATGCGCAGGAAGCCCTCGCCAAAGGCCTTGGCCGCCTCGGGCTTGATCTTGCCGGCCAGGGCGCCCCGGGCCACGTCCAACAGGAAGGCGGCGCTGTCCTCGCGGGGATTGAGCCCCAGGGCCTTGGACAGATGGGCTTCCGAGGTCTTCATCTGCCCGGCCGTCATCTCCTCCAGGCCGGCCATGACCTCCAGGCGGGCGGCCAACTGGGGGGAGTCCGCGACCGGGCCGGGCTGGGCCGGCACCGGGGCCACCGGGGCCGGGGCCAGGCTCCTGCCCGTGGCCCCCGCCGCCGCCGGGGCGCTGGGCGCGGCCGGCGCTGCCTGGTCGAAACGCATCAGCAGGTTGTAGCCTTCTTCGGTGGGTATCACGGCGCTGGGCTGGCCGGGCTTTAGACCCTTGACCGCCTGGCGGTACTCGCTGCGCAGGCGTTCCTCGGGCACGATGCCCAGGCGCCCGCCACGCTGGGCGGTGGATCCCACGGAATTGGCCTTGGCCAGGCCCTCGAAGCCCTCGCCCTTGAGCAGGCGCTGGCGCAGGCTCTCGGCCAGGGCCTTGCTCTTCACAGTGATGACCCCCAGGTCAACGCTCTCGGCCCAAGCCGGCAGGGGGGCCGCCAGCCAGCAGGCCAGCAGGGGCAAAAGGGCCAGGACGCGCAGCGAACGGATCATGTGTTTCTCCTTGGGACTACAGCCGGTTTGCGGCGATTTTCCGATATCAAGGCCCCTAGTTAACCGCCGGCCCCGCCGACTGTCAACTGCTTTCCCCCAGCCGGACAAGACGGCTAGGGGTCCTGGCGGCTCTCCAAATCCAGCAGCGCCGTCTCCAGCAAAGCCAGGCCCCGGCCCAGGGGACCGCCCACGCGGCGCGGGGCCGGGAACCACAGGCGCTCCAGGCGCGCGCCGTCCGTGGCTGGTTCGCGCCCGGCCAGCCGCTGGGCCTGGGCCGCCAGGACCAACGGCCCCTGCTCCCAGAGGGGCGCCAGGGCCGCGGTCAGGCCGCCCAACAAGGCCAGGTCCCGCGTCTGGTGCTCGGCGGCCCGGGCCAGGGCCTCTGCCACGGCTTGCACCAGGCACCTGAGCCCCCAGAACTCCAACCCCCGCGCGCCTCGGCGCCACAGGGGCATCACCGGATGGCGGGGCCGCCACAGGCCCAGGGCCTGGCCCTGATCCCACAAGTCCTGGGCCTGGCGGGCCAGCTCCCGGCCCGGATCGTGGTCAGACCCGGCCAAATCCTCCAACGCCTTGGGTGGCTGGGGAGCAAGGTCCAGCCAGGCCCGCCACAGGTTGGCCAGGGCCTGGCCGCCGGGGCCGTCGCCGGGGGTGTCCAGATGGGGATAGCTCAGAAAGACCAGACCCCGCCCTGACCGGGCCTGAATCATGGCCGGTTGCCCATCCAGGCCATCGGGATTGAGGCGCAGGCCATAGGCCGCCTCCAAGGCCGGCCAGTCCGCCGTGGGCACCCGGTCCACCTGGAGATCAGCCGCGCACAGACCCGGCGCTGGCGGGCCATACACCCCCACCACCTCCACCTCCGTCCCCCGGGGCGGGGCGAACTGGGCCGGCCACCACACGTGCAGGAGGCTGGGTTGCTCCAGGCCCCGCCACAGGGCATGCCCCGCCCCGGCCGGGCCGGGGGCCACCCAGACCGGGCCGCTCAGGCTGGGCAGGCGCCGGCCCCGCGGCACGCGCGCCAAATCCAGCAAGCCCAGGCCGTCGTCCACGCTCAAGGCCAGGCCGGCCCCGCCGCAAAAGCCCAGGTAATGCCCGCCAGCCCGCACGAAATCCCGCACCGCCCGGCCCCCCGCTGGGCCCAGGGCCTTGAGCTTACGCTGGGGCCAGCCGCCGGGCACCACCAACAGCCGCGCCCCGGCCAGGCCGCCGGCGGCCAGGCTGGCGGCGCTGATGGGAGAGATGGCCAGGCCCCGCTCCCGGCAGGCCCGCAAGGTAAACAGCGACCACAGGCCGCCCTGGTCCCACAACAGGCGCGCTGGCTGAAGACTGGCGGTAGCCACGGCTAGTCCTGGTGCAGACCGCCCACCACCATGTTGGGGATGCGCAGGGTGGGCTGGGCGTCGGCCACCGGCGAGCCCTGGCCCTCCTTGCCGCAGGTGCCCAGGCCGAAACCCAGGTCGCTGGCCACGCGGTCGATCTGCATCAGCACCGCCGGGCCGCTGCCCGTGAGGGTGGCCCCGCGCACCGGCTCGCCCACCTGGCCCCTATCGATGAGGTAGCCCTCGGCCACCTCGAAGACGAACTCGCCGTTTACCGTGTTCACCTGGCCGCCGCCCATCTTCTTGACCAAGAGACCGCTGGGGGTGTCGCGGATGATGGCCTGGGCGTCGTCGTCGCCGGGGGCGATCATGGTGTTGGTCATGCGGGGAATGGGGCGCTGGCGGTAGCTCTCGCGCCGGCCGTTGCCGCTGGTCTCCAGCCCCAGTTTCATGGCCGAGAGCCGGTCATTCATGTAGCCCTTGAGCACGCCCTTGTCGATGAGCACATTGCGCCGGCTGGGGGTGCCCTCGTCGTCAAAGCCCGAGGAGCCCCGCCGGCCGGGCAGGGTGGCGTCGTCGATGACCGTGATCAGGGGGCTGGCCACCTGCTGGCCGATCTTGTCCTGGTAGACGCTCATGCCCTCCAGCACCAGGTCGGCCTCCAGGCCGTGGCCCACGGCCTCGTGCACCATGGTGCCCCCGGCCGAGCTAAAAAGCACCACCGGCATGGCCCCGCCCGGGGCCGGCCGGGCGTCAAGCATCATCACCGCCCGCCGAGCAGCCTCGCGGGCCACGGCCTCGGGGCCGGCGGCCTCCAAGACCTCCAGTCCGCCCAGGCCGCCGGCCGTCTCGTAGCCCACCTGCATCAGGCCCTTGTCGCCGGCCACGCAATGCACGGCCAGCACCAGGTGCACCCGCTGGTCCCAGGCCTCCACGCCCAGGGAGTTGACTATGCGCACCTCCTGCACCCGCTCCAGGTACATCACCCGCACCTGGCGCACCCGGGGGTCCACGGCCCGCGCGGCGGCGTCGGCCGCCCGCACCAGGTCCACCTTGGCCGCCGTGGCCACCTGCGAGGGCGCCCGCATCACCTGGCAGACCAGCCCCGGCTCCAGGCGCCGGGCGGCCAGCGGGGCCACCCGGGGTCCCTCGGCCAGGGCCGCCAGATTCTTGGCCAGGGGCATGAGCCCCTCCAGGCTCAGGTCGTTGGTATGGGCGTAGGCCGTGCGCAGGTCGTGGATCAGACGCAGGCCAGCGCCCCGGTCCACCCCGCCGATGACCTTCTCTATCTTGGCGTCGTCCATGACCACCGACAGGCTGTAGCTCTGCTCCAGGAAAAGCTCGGCCATCTGCCCGGCCTTGGCCAGGGCGGTTTCCAGGATGGGGGCGGCCTCAAGCTCCAGGCTCATGCTGTCTTTCCAGTGCCTCGCGGCCTTAAGTGTTGAAAATCAATGGCTAGTGGCAACCATAGCATGCACCGCCCCCCGGGTCAACGCGCCGGGTGCCCCCGGCAGGGCGTATACGGGTCGGTTGGCCCTCTCCCTCTGGTCAGCGCCGTCGGCTCCCGGTGAGGCTGGTTGCCGCCCCCCGGGTCAACGCGCCGGGTGCCCCGGGCAGGGCGTATACGGGTCGGTTGGCCCTCTCCCTCTGGCCAGTGCCGTCGGCTCCCGGTGAGGCTGGTTGCCGTTGGGGCCACGGGGCCAGGCCAGGCGTTGACAAATCCTGGGAGCTTGCGTATTATCGCCTTGATAATCATGGCAATTTAACGAGGGAGCCCTTCATGCGCCCAACCCTTGCCAGCCTGACGGCCCTGGTCCTGCTCTTGTTGTGCGCCCTGCCCGCGCCGGCCCGCGAGGCCAGCCGCGCCAGCACCATCGAGGCCTTGGAGGCCCAGGAGATGCTGGCTCAGGAGCCCAAGAACACCTTTCTCGTCGACTCCCGCAACCGGGCCGAATACATGCTTTTAGGGCACCCGCCCCAGGCCTACAACGTGCCCTGGCGCTTTCTGACCAGCGATTTCCAGATGCAGGGCGGCCCCTTCCAGGGCGGCAAGGCCCCCTACACCGGCTATCAGGTCAGCCTGGAGAACAACCCCGATTTCGTGGGCGTGGCGCAGTCCCTGTTTAAGACCGACGACCGGCTCATCGTGCTCAGTAGCGATGGCGAGGAGGGCGCCGAGGCGGCCGACGCCCTGGTCCGGGCCGGGTTCCGACGGGTGTACAACATCCGCCACGGCTTTTGGGGCGACCCCCTGGTCTCCAAGGAGCACCAAAAGCTGGCCGAGCGCCTGTCGCCCCATTCGGGCCAGCGCGGCCGGGTAAACGGCTGGGTCTACTGGGGCCTGCCCGTGGTCTACGCCATGGACCCGCGCTACGTCTACCCGCCGGACCTCAAACGCATGCAGACCCTGAAGTAAGCGCGGCGAAATTCCTCAAGAATTGTAGGCGGAGCTAAGCCAGGAGCCCCCTCACCATGCCCTCTCCCCCGCTGGGGGAGAGGGGAAGAAGAGGCAGGGGCACCCCCTCTGTTGCCTTTGGCGCGACTAGCTCCCAACGGGAGCCGCCAGCCCCCGCTTAAGCCATAACCTCGCCCGACCCGTTTTGGCCCCGTGGGGGGCACCCGGCGGCGCCCGTCAGTTAGTCTTGTTGACACGCAAGCCCTCAACGGGAGCCGCCTGGGCCGGCCCAAGGCAAAGGCGTCCCCCGACCCGTTTATGCCCAGCCGGGGCACCCGGCTTACCAGGCGGCGATGATGGGGCAGGAGCCGGCGGGCCAGCGGGCCGGCCAGGCGGCCAGAGCGGGAAGGCCCTCGTCTCCCCCGCCGGCCAGGAGGCCCAAAGCCTGGGCCTGGGTCAGGCCGGGCAGGGCCAGGATGCTCAGGCCCCGGCGGGGCGGCCCCGGTTCCAGGCCCTGGTCGGCCAGATGCTCCGCCAGGTGGGCGGCCAGGGACTCGGCCAGCATGCGGGCCGGCGCGGCCAGGTCCTGGCACAGCGCCGCGGACCAGGGTTCAACCGCCAGGCGGGTCAGCAGGTTGTGCAACCCCTGACGCATCTGATCCAAAACCCCGTTCCGGGCCAGGGCCTGCCCGACCCCCAAAAGCTGCTCATCATCCAGGTGGGCCAGGTCGGGCAGCACCAGGCGGGCCGCCTCCCGGGCCAGCGGGCTGTCATCCGGCGGGGCCTGGGGCGGCGCGGCGGCCAGCAGGGTCCCGGCCGGCTCGCCAGGCAGCAGGCGGCGGTTGGCGGCGGCCATGAGCCAGCCCGCGGCCGCCATATCGGCGGTGGCCAGCCAGACCGAGTCCACCCCGGCGCGCCGGGCCAGGCCGGCCCAGGCCTCCAGGCGGCGGGCCAGGTGGGGGTCCAGGGAGAGGTCGTAATCCAGGGGCGGCAGCTTTTGGCCAAAGGGCTCCTCGTAATCGGCCGGCAGCACGTCCTCCTCCTCCAGGCCGATGATCCGAGACAGGCGATCCTGCCCAGACTCCACCTTGGCCTGGAGTTCCTCCATCTGGGCCGCTTCCTGGTCCTGGAGCTGCATCAGACGCAGGAACAGGTCGTCAGGCAGCCGGGGCGCGGCGGCCAAGAGGGGCTTGACCTCGGGCCGGCCGGACTTGATGTCCTTGCGCAGCTCCTGATAGGTCTCGCGGTCAGGGTCGGGCAGCTCGATGCCGGCCTTGAAGGCCTCGGACAGCACGCTGCCCTTATGCTGGGCGGCCCAGGCCTCCCACTGGCTCAGGAGCCTGGCCATGTGGCGCTGGTCCGCGCCCTGGTCTGCGGGATGGTACGGCGGGCGCCGCCTCTCCACGAGACCGGCGGCCTCCAGGGGCGAGGCCCCGGCCACGGCGCTCAGGCCGGAGGGCTCCAGCACCAGCACCGGCTGGAACAGGGGCCAAAGCAGGCTGAACAGGGAACGCCGCAGGGCGGTGCGGGGAAAGACCAGGGCCGCGTCGGGCATGGGGCAACCTTTCTCGTGTGGCCCCCTCGGGCCGAATGGGGCCGGGAGGAGGTAACGCCAGGGGGCGTGGGGCCGACCGCCGTGACGAGGCGGCCGGGCTGTGTTATGTTTTTTGGCGCTCGTCGCCAGTGGACGTCAAACCATCAGGGCCAGGACAGGAGGGGTCATGGAACAGCGAATCTTCGAGATGGGCCTGTCGGTGCCGGCCACCAGCCTGTACCTGCTCCTGGTCTCGCTCTCCGACGGCGGGGCACCCCTGACCCGGGACAATGCGCGGAGCATCTGGAACGGCACCCCGGGGGAGATGGACCAGGCCTTTGCCGAGCTGGTGGTGCGCCGCATAGCCGGCGCCGACCCAGACGCCACCTGGTTTTTGCGCCCAGCGGCGGAGTGGCAGTAGACCTCTCCGCGGGCCTGGCTTTTTTCTCGGCAACCTACCCACGGGAGCCCGGCAGCCCCATTAAGGGAGAGCCCGACCCGACCCGTTTATGCCCGGCCGGGGGCACCCGGCTAGACCAGCACCGCCACCCCCCGCACCTGCTTGAGCGCCGTGTAGACGGCCAGCACCTGGGCCGCGTCGGCCACCCTGACCTCCAAGGTCACAGCCAAATAGCGCCCGCCCGAGGAGGGCCGGCCGCGCACCTGGCGCTCGGGGTCGTCCAGAGGCCCCAGCACCGACTCCGCCGCCCGGCGCACCGCCGCCAGGAAATCATCCCCCGCGAAGCCGATAACCTTGAACATGTACTCACTGGGGAACTGGTGGTGCTGCTCCAGGAGGGTCATGGCCTCTTGGCTCAGCAGGTCACCACCCTGGCCGCAGGCGCCGCCGTCCATGTCTGCCTCTCATTTGTTTAGTCAATACAGCGGTTTTACCGCGCAAGGCTCTGGTGGTGATTTTAGCCGCGCCGGCCGGCGCTGTCAAACCATGGCTACCATGCAGCGGCTGGCTTGACATGCCAGCGACCAACTGTTAGTAAGGAATTCTTTTACAGAACCGCTATCGCCGTTCTCATAAAGACAGGGCCAGGGGCACCACGGCGCCTGGCTGACCAGCGAAAAGTACATGGGTGTACTTTTAGCTCCAAGTTTAATGGAGAAGCCCATGGCCAAAGGCATGATCCAGATCAACCGCGAGAAATGCAAGGGCTGTCAGCTCTGCGTCTCCTTCTGCCCCAAGGGGCGCATCGCGGTCAGCAAGGGGCTCAACGAAAAGGGCTACTACCCGGCGGAGTTCCAGCCCGCCGAGGGCAAGGAGGGCTGCACCGGCTGCACCCTCTGCGCCGTGGTCTGTCCCGACCTGGCCATCGAGGTGTACCGTGACTAAGCAACTCATGCGCGGTTCTCACGTGTTGGGCGAGGCGGCGGTGCGCGCCGGCTGCCGTTATTATTTCGGCTACCCCATCACCCCCCAGAACGAGGTGCCGGAGTACATGTCCGGCCGACTGCTGGATGTGGGCGGCACCTTTGTGCAAGCCGAGAGCGAGCTGGCCAGCATCAACATGGTCATCGGCGCCTCCATGGCCGGCGGCCGGGTGATGACCAGCTCCTCCAGCCCGGGCATCAGCCTCAAACAGGAAGGCATCAGCTACCTGGCCGGCCTGGAGCTGCCGGCGGTGGTGGTCAACATGATCCGTGGCGGCCCAGGCCTGGGCAACATCGCCCCGGCCCAGAGCGATTATTTTCAGGCCACCCGGGGCGGCGGCCACGGCGACTACCGCTGCATCGTGCTGGCTCCGGCCTCCTGCCAGGAGCTGTGCGACATGACCATCAAGGCCTTCGACCTGGCCGACAAATACCGCAACCCGGTGATGATCCTGGGCGACGGCATGATCGGCCAGATGATGGAGCCGGTGGTCTTCCCGGAGATGATCGATCCGGCCAGCCTACCGGCCAAGGACTGGACCATCACCGGCGCCGCCGGCCGGCCGGCGCGCTCGCTCTTGTCGCTCCTGCTGGACCCCAAGGTCCTGGAGAACCACAACTACAAGCTGGTGCGCAAGTACGACGCCGTGACCCTGGCCGAGACCGACTGGGAGACCTACCTCTGCGACGACGCCCGCCTGGTGATCGTGGCCTTCGGCACGGCGGCGCGCATCGCCAAGGGGGCCATCAAGCGCGTGCGCGAGATGGGGCTCAAGGTGGGCTTGTTCCGGCCCAAGAGCCTGTGGCCCTTCCCCATGAAGCCCCTGGAGCAGCTCAGCCGCGTGGTGCGCCATCTCCTGACCTTTGAGATGAACGCCGGGCAGATGGTGGAGGACGTGCGTCTGGCGGTGAACGGCCAGGCCCAGGTGCACTTCTACGGCCGCCCCGGCGGCGTGGTGCCCACGCCCGAGGAGGTGGCCCACCAGATCAGCCACTACTACTACGGGGCCCATCTGGACGAAGACACGGCCTCGCGAGAGCGTCTGGCGGGAGGTCTGTCATGAAACAGATTTTCAACATCCCCAAGAGCCTCAAGCCCAACCTCTTTCACTACTGCCCCGGCTGCGGCCACTCCATCATCCACCGTCTGGTGGCCGAGGCCATCGACGAGTTGGGCATCCGCGAGCGCTGCATCGGCGTGCCGCCGGCCGGCTGCGCGGTGCTGGCCTACAACTACTTCGACGTGGACATGGGCGAGGCCCCCCACGGCCGCGCCCTGGCCGTGGCCACGGGCATCAAGCGCGTGCTGCCCGACAAGGTGGTCTTCACCTACCAGGGCGACGGCGACATCGCCGCCATCGGCACCGCCGAGACCATCCATGCCGCCAATCGCGGGGAGAAGATCACGGCCATCTTCGTCAACAACGGCACCTACGGCATGACCGGCGGCCAGATGGCCCCCACCACCCTGTTGGGCATGAACTCCACCACCACCCCCAAGGGGCGCGTGGCGGCCCGCGACGGCGCGCCCCTGGACCTGACCCAGATGCTGGCCGTGGCCAAGGGCAGCGTCTATCTGGAGCGCGTGGCGGTCAATACGCCCAAGGCCATCAAGAAGGCCGGCCAGGCCATCAAGAAGGCCTTCCAGGTGCAGCTCGACGGCCTGGGCTTCGCCCTGGTGGAGGTGCTCTCGGCCTGTCCCACCAACTGGAAGATGAGCCCCGTGGACGCCTTCAAGTGGATCGACACCACCATGGCCCAGGTCTTCCCCCTGGGGGTGATCAAGGACGAGACCGGCTATCAAGCCAAGGGGCGGGCCGAGGGGGGAGAAGAGTAATGACCATCAAGAGCGTTTTCGCCGGCTTTGGCGGCCAGGGCGTGCTGATGATGGGCTACATGCTGGCCCTGACGGCCATGCGCAATGGCAAGAACGTCACCTACCTGCCGGCCTACGGGGCCGAGGTGCGCGGCGGCACGGCCAACTGTACGGTGGTGGTCAGCGATGACGAGATCGCCAGCCCCGTGGCCAGTAGCCCGGACATCGCGGTGGTGATGAACAACCCCAGCCTCTTGAAGTACGCCAACCTGGTGCGCCCCGGGGGCATCATGCTCGTCAACAGCACCCTGGTGGGCAGCCCGGTCAACCGCCAGGACTTGGTGGTGGTCAAGGTGCCGGCCAGCGACCTGGCCCACGAGCTGGGCGAGGACCGCTCGGCCAACGTGATCATGATGGGCGCCTTCGCCCAGGTCACCGGCGCCTTGAGCCTGGAGGCCTTCAAGGAGGCCCTGGCCGAGACCAACCTGGGCAAGAAGCCCAAGGTGCTGGAGCTGAACCGCCTGGCCCTGGACAAGGGCGCCCAGAGCGCGCGCCAGGCCCAGGCGGCCCAGTAGGGCCTCCCAGGCCCAAAAAAGGCATCGCCAAGCACGGCCAGGCTGGCTAATATAACGGCACTGGGCCAGGGGATGAGCACAAGGGGCGATCAAGGCCCCCGCAAAGGAGAAACCGGCATGACCGTCAAACAGATTTGCATAAAGATGGCCAACCAACCCGGCCAATTGTCCAAGATCAGCGAGCTGATGGGCGAGGCGGGGGTAAATATCATCGCTCTGTTTGTCACCACCTCCACCCCGGCCGGCGAGGGCCTGATGTTCTTCGTGCCCGACAACCCGGACAAGGCCGCCAACGTGCTGGCCAGCCAGGGCATCGAGGCCCAGGCCAGCGATGTGATCGCCGCCGAGACCCCTCATCACGCCGGCGGTCTGTTGGCGGTGCTCAACCCCCTCAAGCGGGCGGCGGTGAACGTAGAATACCTCTATCCCTGCATCCAGACCGGCGAGGCCACCATCCTCATCCTGGGGGTGGGCACGCAGATCAAGCAGGCGGTGGAGGCCCTCAAGAAGGACTGGATCCGTCTTTACGGCCAAGAGCTTTACAACATGTGATCACAGCCGCTATAAAGACAACAAAGGGGGCGCCTCCTGTCGGAGCGCCCCCTTACTCATGGGGGCACCAGGCCCCCTGACTCGTTGCCGGGCCGCCAAGCCCCCCGCTGGCCCTAGATGTTGCTGGTTTCCCGCATCAACTGCCCCACGTCCATCAGCAGCACCATGGCCCCGCCCTCCTGGCGTCGGCCGATCTGGGAGATGAGGTTGACCTTCAGGTCGCCGTAGCTGCCGGTCATCGCCTCGGCGCTGCCCGGCTCCAGGGTCTCCACCGAGTCCACGGCGTCCACGGTCAGGGCCAGGACCCGTCCCTGGTCCTCCACCACCACCGCGATCTCGGTGTGGCTCTTGCGCACGGTCTCGCGCACCTCGCCGAACAGGGCCACCAGCTTGGCCAGCACCGTGTCGCGGGTGTGCCCGATGAGGGCCATGGCGCCGTCGTAGTCCTTTTTGGCCGCCAGGTCCGCCACCTCCTCGCCCACGGCGTGCACCCGCCGGTGGGGGAAGTCGAACTTGATCAACTGGCCGGCCAGGCGCAGGTCGTCGGTCTGGAAGCCATCGTACCACTTGCCAAAGGCGCACTGGTGGGGGTCGGTGGTCAGGCGGAACTTGCGGCGCTCGCGCACGCTGGTCTCCAACTCCACCAGCCAGTTCTTGTGGTCCTCCTCGCGTTCCTCCAGCATGTGGATGAGCTTTTCCTTCTCATCCAAGGCCGAGGGCAGGCCCAGGCGGGTGCGCAGGTCGATCAGGGGCATCACCCGGCCGCGCAGGTTGATCATGCCGCGCACATAGGGGGGCGCCTTGGGCACCGGAGTAACCTCCGGCACCACCAGCATCTCGTGGGTGATGGCCACGGGCAGCCCGAAAAACTGCTGTTGGAGCCTGAAGATGATCCAAGACACGTCGGGCGCGGGGGACTGCGACATATTTGGCCTCGAATCTAAGGGGCTGGGCAGCACTTCCAGCACGACCGCCCCTGGGACCGGCAACCATCCTCATCGTGCCTAACCTATCGTAAGGTAGCCCCTGACGCAAGGCGGGCCGCCAGGCGGGCGCCGGCCAGGGTCTACCACCAGCTCACCACCTCGTCATGGCTGAAGATAAGCTCCACCAACCTGGCGTAATCCTGGTCCTGGTACAGGTCGAAGCGTGTGACTTCCTTGCCCTGGCTCAAGGCCTCCATCAAAAACAAGGTGGAGGCATTGGGCTCGGTCTTGACGATCTGCAAATGCTTCATGGCACTCTCCCTTGGCCCGCGACGGCCCTAAAATGGAACCACCAGGTGATAGGTCTTGATCTTCTCGGCCATCTCGGGAAGGCTGGCGAAAGTCATGAATTCGTATTTGTCGGCGTCGGCCTGGATATTGGTGAAGCACTCGCCCTCCAGGTCGGCCAGCATCTCCAGGTTCTCCTGAAAATCCTCCACACTCTTGCCGTCGATCAACTCCACCGGGGTGTCGATGAAAAAGCAGGCCGCCCACAGGTTCTCCACCAACAGCCCCAGGGTGGAGCGCAGCCCCTCCCAGGAGTCCTGGGACTCGTTCACCAAAAAAGCCACCCTCTCGATTCCGTGCATATTCTCATTCCTCCCTGGTCCCGTTGCCGTCTGGGGGCGGCCCTGGGATTTGCTCTCTAGTGATCAAGCCGGCCCAGTGCCTCCACGGCCCAGGGCGGTCAAGTCCGCCGGGCTCACAGCACGATATAACGATCGCATTCCTCGATCATCATGCCGTGGCGGGCCTGGGTGGCGAAGTCCTTCTCCGCCACCAGGGGCACGGGCTTGCCCAGCTTAAAGGCCTCGAAATTGACGTTGCACAAACTGACGTGGGCCAGCCCCTCCAGGTCGGGAAAGCCCGGGTCCTGGCTGAGCAGCACGCCCCGGTTGGTCAGGAACACCGTCACCTCCTTGCCGGCCTGGCTGGCGGCCCGGGCGACGCCGACGAGGTGCGCGAGGTGTTGGTCGGAAGACACTAATATTCCTAATTTTTCGGCCAAGATGCCTTCTCCTCTCCGCTGGGTGTGGCCCTGAGACGCCGCCTGAGCGAGGCGGTCTCCGCCCCTCCAGGCCACGTCATCAACTGATAAGTAATGTTAAGGGATAGCCCCCAGGCCCGACAAGCCCCAAGTGCTGCCCAAGTGCTTGACTAGTGCCACCGTGTTTATCGCTCAGGCCGCAGGGGCCAGGGCCAGCACCGTGGTCGGTAGGTAATATTAAGGGATAGCCCCCGGCCCGACAAGCCCCAAGTGCTACCCAAGTGCTAGACTAGTGCCCATCGTGTTGATCGTTCAGGCCGCCGGGGCCAGGGCCAGCACCGTGGTCAGGCGGGCGTTGCCCTCGGTCAGGGCCTGGATGCGCACCACCGGCGTGGGCACCACCTGCCCCAGACGGGTGGCCACCCAGCCCAGGGTGGGGTTGCTGCGCCCCAGCAGCAGGCTGACGTGGGCCTTGGCCTCGGGGCGCAGATAGGCCCGGCCAAAGTCACCCTCCAGGAGCAGCGAGCCATCGGCCAGCACCTGCACCCTGGACCCCACCGGCAGGCGAAAGAATATTTCGCACAGATGCCGGCCCTGGGCCTGCACCTGGTCCACCAGGCTGATCAGTCCCTGGCCCAGATCCAGATAAACCCGCCGGCGCAGGGTCACCGGGTCGGACAGATGGGCGTAACCGTCGAAGCTGGCGGCCAGAAAACGATGCCTTGGCCCGCTTTCCAGACTCTCCAGCAGCACGGCGCCGCCTTGAGGCTCGGCCTCGTCCACGCGCAGGGCGTTGTGGGCCGCGCGACCCCGCAGATGAGGGGACAGGGGGCCGCTGCCCGCCGGTCCCGGCGGCAACAGAAGCGCCTGGCCGTCCTGGCTCAGGCACAGAGACAAGGCCGCCGCCGGGTCCGCCCCGCTGGCCAGACACAGGACCGCCCCCACCCGGTGGCCGGCCATCTCGGCGGCCAGCACCCCCAGGCCGGCGCCGGGCGACTCCAGGACCGCCGGCGCCGCCCCCCCGGCCAACAGGCGCAGTTTTTGGCCGGCTTCGGGGCCGTATAGCCAGAACAGCCGCTCATCCATCTGGCGCTGGGCGCGCAGCTCAGGAGCGGTGAGCAGCACCGCGGCCAGGTTGGCCGGCGCGCTGAACCAGGACTGCGGGGCCGGATCAAAGCCCAGCACCGCTCCGGCCCGGCCCGGCCCCCAATAGGCCCCCGCTCCCCAGGGCGGGGCCAAGGCCCGGCACAGACCGCCCAGCTTGCCCAGGCTGGAGACCACCCCCGGCAGTTCCACCCCCAGCCCCGGTCCGGCCCACTGGCCCAACCCGGCCCACTCGCAGGCCTCGGCCACCAAGCCGGCTTCCTCCAGGGGACCGTCCTCAAAGGCGGCCCGCAGGGCCGGCCCCAGGCTGGCGGCGGCCAGGCCGCGCCAGGCGGCCACGTCCTCCAGAAAAGGCAGGCAGGTCGAGAGCAAGAGCAGGGCGGCGGACGGCCCCACCAGGCCGGCCCCCGGCGCATCCCGGCCCAGTTCCAATTCCTGTCCCAGGGCCTGGGCCATCAGCTCCAGGTGCAGTACCAGCTTGGCTGTCAGGGCGGGATCCCGGATGAGGCCTTCACCCATGAAGCGCAGTCCCCACAGCCAGTTGGCCACGCGCACCGCCATGGTGCGGGCATCCCGCCAACCCGGCCCCATGAGGGGCGGATTGGCCGCCATGAAGTCACCCAGGCTCTCCAGGGCCGCGGACGCCAGGTCGTCGTCGGGCACCAGGAACTGGGCGCGGGCCAAACGCAAAAAGCGCTGGCCGCTGCTCCAGGGCCAGCCGGCCGCCTCCTCCTCGGGGTTCTGTTGCACCTGACTGGCGGGCAGCGGCCCCCCGGGCGGCGAGGCCAGGCGCTGGCCGGCCTCGCGGCGGGCCTGCTCCATCACCAGGGGGCCATCGAAAAAGCGGGCAAAGGCGCGGCGTTGTTCCGGCCCCAAGAGCAGGGGCAGGCCCCGCTCCACCTCGGCGGCCAGGCGGGCGGCCAGGCCCTGGGGCTGGCCGGCGTAACCGGTGCGCTTGAGCAGGGCCGCCTGGGCCTTGGCCCCGCCCAGCTCCCGGGAAACCCGGGCCGCAGTCTTGGACCCAGCCAGGCGCCACAGGAGTCCCTTGTCTTCCAAGTTATTCATGGCCCTGGATAATAGCACAGCCAGGCCGCCGCTTCATCCGTGGGCCGCCAGGCAAGCCCCTTGTCAATGGGCGGTCGGTCTGTTATTACGGACAGCATGGACTGGACGCCGGCCATGGGGTGCACCCTGCAACCTGACATTCTGCTGACAGCTTGTGACTAGAGCCCCCATGATCCGCGCCGCGGCCATGGACCTGGGGTCCAACACCCTGCGGCTCCTGGTGGCCAATGTTGAAGGTTTGCAGTGGGTTGCCCTGGGGCGCGCCCTGGCCACCCCCCGCCTGGGCCAAGGGTTGAAGGCCGGAGGCCGTCTGCGCCCGCAGGCCAAGCAGGCCGCCCGCCAACAGGCCAAGGCCTTCGCGGAGCAGGCCCGGGACCTGGGGGCCACGCGGGTGGTGCTGGCCGCCACCCAGGCCTGCCGTTTGGCCAGCGACGGCCCGGCCCTGGTGGCCGAGCTGGCCGAAACTCTGGCCCTGGACCGGGCCCGCATACTCAGCGGCCAGGAGGAGGCCCGGCTGTCGCGCATGGGCACCTTGAGCCGCCTGACCGGCCCCGCCCAGGGCGCGCTGTTGGCCGACGTGGGCGGCGGCTCCAGCGAGGTGGTGGACCTGGGCGACCAGGCCGCGCCCGCCTTGAGCCTGGCCATCGGCGCCGTGAGCCTGGGCGAGGCCCACTTGCGGAGCGACCCGCCGGTCCAGGAAGAATTGCGGGCCTTGCGCCAGGCGGTGGCCCAGGCTCTCCCGCCCCTGGCCGACCGCGCCTGCCGCCGCCTGGTGGCCAGCGCCGGCACCGCCGCCACCCTGGCCGCGCTGGTGCTGGGGCTCGACGACTACCAGCCCGAGGCGGTCAACAACCTGGTGGTTTCGCGCCAGCGCCTGCAAGCGGAATTTGAGCGCCTGGCCGCCCTGCCCCTGGCCCAAAGACGCACCTTGCGGGGGCTGGAACCCGCCCGCGCGGATATAATAATTCCAGGCCTGGCCATCCTGCTGGGCCTGGTGGAGGTTTTGGGCCTGGCGGAACTCACGGTCATGGACGCCGGCCTGCTGGAGGGCATTCTCCTGGACGACCTGGCCCGACTGGACGGCCAGTAGTTTCATCTTGATCAACAACCCCAGGCCCGCGGGGCTTTATTTTTAGAGAAACATGGAGATAACGGCATGCCTGACAACAATTTCCAGTTGGGGCTGACCTTCGACGACCTCCTCTTGCAGCCCGGCCACAGCCAGGTGCTGCCTCGGGAGGTGGACACCGCCACCTGGTTGACCCGCAAGATACACCTGAACATACCCATCGTCAGCGCGGCCATGGACACCGTCACCGAGGCCGAGACGGCCATCAGCCTGGCCCAGCAGGGCGGCCTGGGCTTCATCCACAAGAACATGCCCCTCCAGGACCAGGCCCTGGAGGTGATCAAGGTCAAGAAGTCCGAGTCGGGCATGATCGTGGACCCGGTGACCGTCTCCCCCGATGTCAACCTGCACCAGGTGCTGGAGGTCATGGCCCGCTACCGCATCAGCGGCGTGCCGGTGGTGGTGGGCAAGAAGCTGGTGGGCATCGTCACCAACCGCGACCTGCGCTTTGAAACCAACCTGGACCAGCGCGTGGACCAGGTGATGACCAAGGACCGCCTGGTCACGGCCCTGGAGGGCATCACCCTGGACGAGTCCAAGGCCATCCTGCACCAGCACCGCATCGAGAAGCTGTTGGTGGTGGACGAAGTGGGCGAACTCCGGGGCCTGATCACCATCAAGGACATCGAGAAGCTGCGCAAGTACCCCAAGAGCGCCAAGGACGACCTGGGCCGCCTGCGCGTGGGCGCGGCGGTGGGCGTGGGACCCGACGGGCTGGCCCGGGCCCAGGCCCTGATCGAGGCCGGGGTGGACGTCTTGTGCCTGGACTCGGCCCACGGCCATTCCCAGAACGTCATGGAGAGCGTGCGCGCCATCAAGGCCGCCTATCCCTACTGCCAACTGGTGGCCGGCAACGTGGCCACCGCCGAAGGCGCCAAGGCCCTGATCGAGGCCGGCGTGGACGCCGTGAAGGTGGGCGTGGGGCCGGGCTCCATCTGCACCACCCGCGTGGTGGCCGGCGTGGGCGTGCCCCAGATGACGGCCATCATGGACGTGGCCAAGGTGACCATCCCCGCCGGAGTGCCCATGATCGCCGACGGCGGCATCAAGTTCAGCGGCGACATGACCAAGGCCCTGGCCGCCGGGGCCATGGTGGTTATGATCGGCTCCCTGTTCGCCGGCACCGAGGAGAGTCCCGGCGAGACCATCCTCTACCAGGGCCGCCGCTACAAGGTCTACCGGGGCATGGGCTCCATCGACGCCATGCGCGCCGGCTCCGGCGACCGCTACGGCCAAAGCTCCGAGGACCCGGCCCAGAAGCTGGTGCCCGAGGGCATCGTGGGACGGGTGCCCTTCCGGGGTTCCTTGCAGGAGAGCATCTACCAGATGGTGGGCGGCTTACAGGCCGGCATGGGCTACGTGGGCGCCGCCGACCTGGAGGAGCTGCGCGAAAAAGCCCGCTTCGTGCGCATCACCGCCGCCGGTCTGCGCGAGAGCCACGTGCACGACGTGACCATCACCAAGGAAGCGCCCAACTACCGCATGGAGTGAGAGGCGCGCCGTCCCGGCCGCCTTGGGTCTTTTAGCCAGTGGAGACGCCCGTGAGCGACATACACGCCCAAAAGGTCCTGGTGCTGGATTTCGGCTCCCAGACCACCCAGCTCATCGCCCGCCGGGTGCGCGAGGCCCGGGTCTATTGCGAGATCCACCCTTGCACCATGCCCTTGAGCGAGATCAAGGCCTACAACCCCCAGGGCGTCATCCTCTCGGGCGGGCCGGCATCCGTCTACGCGCCGGGGGCGCCCAGCGTGGACCCGGGCATCTTCGAGCTGGGCGTGCCGGTGCTGGGCATCTGCTACGGCATGCAGATCATCACCCACCTGATGGGCGGAGTGGTGGCACGGGGCGAGAAGCGCGAGTACGGCCCGGCCAAGATCACCATCAAGGCCGCGGCCGGCCCCTTCCGCGACCTGGACCACCTGGAGCCCCACCAGGTGTGGATGAGCCACGGCGACCGCATAGAGAAGATGCCCCACGGCTTTGACATCATGGCCTTGAGCGACAACTCGCCGGTGGCGGCCATGGGCGACATCAAGCGGCGCCTCTACGGCGTGCAGTTCCACCCCGAGGTGGCCCACACCCCCCAGGGCGCGGCCATGCTGGCGGCCTTCGTGCTGGGCGAGTGCGGCTGCCGGCCCATCTGGACCATGCACAACTTCGCCGAGGCCACCATCGCCGACATGCAGGCCCGCCTGGGCGGGCGCAAGGTGATCTGCGCGCTCTCCGGGGGCGTGGATTCTTCCGTGGTCGCGCTACTCCTGCACCGGGCCATCGGCAAGGACCTGACCAGCATCTTCGTGGACAACGGCCTCTTGCGCCAGGGCGAGGTGGCCGAGGTGGCCGGGCTCTTCCGCGACGCCTTCAAGCTCAACCTGATCGTGGTGGACGCCAGCAAACTTTTTCTGGACCGCCTGGCCGGGGTGATCGACCCGGAACAAAAGCGGCGCATCATCGGGCACACCTTCATCGAGGTCTTCGAGGCCGAGGCCTTGAAAATCGGCCAGGTGGACTACCTGGCCCAGGGCACCCTCTACCCCGACGTCATCGAGTCGGTGAGCTTCAAGGGTCCCAGCGCCGTGATCAAGAGCCACCACAACGTGGGGGGGCTACCCGAGCGCATGAAGCTCAAACTGGTGGAGCCCCTGCGCGAGCTGTTCAAGGACGAGGGCCGCGAGGTGGGGCGCGAGTTGGGCCTGCCCGAGACCATCGTCAGCCGCCAGCCCTTCCCCGGACCGGGCCTGGCCATCCGCATCATGGGCGAGGTGACCAAGCCGCGGCTGGCCACCCTGCGCGCCGCCGACGCCATCGTGTTGGAGGAGATGCGCGCGGCAGGGCTCTACGACAAGGTCTGGCAGAGCTTCGCGGTGCTGGCCCCCGTCAAGACCGTGGGGGTCATGGGCGACGAGCGCACCTACGAGGACGTCATCGCCCTGCGCATCGTCGACAGCGTGGACGCCATGACCGCCGACTGGTCCCGGGTGCCCTACGAGCTTCTGGCCCGCATGAGTAGCCGCATCATCAACGAGGTGCAGGGCGTCAACCGGGTGGTGCTGGATATATCCAGCAAGCCACCGGCCACCATAGAGTGGGAGTAAGTAAAGGAGTCAAACGATGCTCGCCGAGATAAAGCATGAGGATATTGAGCAAAGACTCGTTGATTGGCAACAGAGGTTGAACGAATTGTACTCCAGCGTTCAATCTTGGCTACCCTCCAACATGGGATACCAAATTGACACCTCTGGGTCTGTAGTTATGAATGAAGAGTTGATGAAGAGGCGTAACATATCTGCCGTAAATCTTCCGACCATGACAATAACTCACAATAGCGAAAGGGTATTATATTTTGAGCCTAAGGGGCTTTGGGTCATAGGCGCCAATGGGCGGGTAGATGTATTTGGGAAAGAAAGCACCTGGGTTCTTGTTGACATATCTGACCGCTTTGCATCTGAAACCAAATGGAAAGTCACGGAGCCTTCTGACAGAAGGACTATGAAAGACTTTGACAAGAGCAGCTTCCTTGAAATGCTAAGCGAGCAGTAGCATGCAGTATTTTGACGAATTACTTCTTACTTATTCTTCGATTGATTCCGAACTTGCGATACAGGAAGAAAAAGCGCGGAAGGACAGAGACACCGAAATTGAGGAGGCAATAAAAAGGAAACGAGATTTAAATGATAAAGCGTATTTTCTATTATTATTTGCGCAGTTTGAATTTTATGTTAACGAACGTTGCTCCGCCCTGATAAAAACTGAGAGCACGGCTACTTCTTGGAAACAAAGACGTCCATGGTATATTTTAGACCATAGAGACGTCATCAGGATTGACTTCATGAAAAGAATTGCTTTATTGACTGAGAAGGGATGTCGTGCGTTCAATAAAATTAATGAGTATTATAAAAGCAGGAACTCGTTAGCTCATGGCGATCTGCCCTCTACTGCCGCCCCGCTGCCGTCTATCGCTGAAGACTTAAAGATATTCTCTGAACAATTCCAAATATAGTTTCCGCTAGTCACCGACACGGCTATTGTTTCACAAACCTACATGGCTACCATGACAAACTTTGTCCACCTGCACTGCCACACCGCCTACAGCCTGCTGGACGGCGCCATAAGGCTGCCCGACCTCATGGCCCGCACCAAGGAGCTGGGCATGGAATCGGTGGCCATCACCGACCATGGCAACATGTTCGGGGCGGTTAATTTTTACCAATACGCCAAGAAGGCCGGCCTGCGCCCGGTGATCGGCTGCGAGGTCTACGTGGCCCCCGGCGACCGCCGCGAGCGCGAGCACCGCCCGGGCACCGAGATCGCCAACCATCTGCTGCTGCTGGCCAGCAACCTGGAGGGCTACTACAACCTGGTGCGCCTGGTGTCGGCCGGCTACATGGAGGGCTTCTACTACAAGCCGCGCATCGACCTGGAGCTGCTCAAGGAACACCACCAAGGCCTCATCGCCCTCTCGGCCTGCCTGCACGGCAAGGTGGCCAGCCTGTTATTGAAGGGCCAGCCCGAGGCCGCCCAAGCCGCCGCCAGCGAGTTGGCCGGCATCATGGGCGATGGCAACTTCTACATCGAGTTGCAGGACGCCGGCATCCCCGAGCAACGCCAAGTCAACCCCGGGCTCATCGACATCGCCCAGCGCCTGGGCCTGGGCCTGGTGGCCACCAACGACTGCCACTACCTCAAGCGCGAGGACCACGAGGCCCACGACGCGCTCTTGTGCATTCAGACCGGCAAGATCATCTCCGACGTGGACCGCATGCGGCTACCTCAGGAGCTGTACTACAAATCGCCGGCCGAGATGGAGCTACTCTTCGGGCATGTCCCCGAGGCCCTGGCCAACAGCGTGGACATCGCCCAGCGTTGCGAGCTGGAACTGCCGCTGGGCAACAACCGCTTCCCGGTCTTCCCGTTGGCCAATGGCGAGACGGCCGAGGAGCGCCTGCGCCAGGAAGCCCGCGCCGGCCTGGACCGGCGCTATGCCGGGGCGGAGCGCCGGGGGCTGGCCATCGACCGCGAGGTCTACGAGAAGCGCCTGGCCTATGAGCTGGACGTGCTGGTGCAGATGGGCTTTGACGGCTATTTTCTGGTGGTGGCCGACTTCATCAACTGGGCCAAGGACAACCAGATACCCGTGGGGCCGGGACGCGGCTCGGCCGCCGGCTCCCTGGTGGCCTGGGCCATGCGCATCACCGACCTGGACCCCATCCGCTACGGGCTGATCTTCGAGCGCTTTTTGAACACCGAGCGCGTGTCCATGCCCGACATCGACGTGGACTTCTGCTTCAACCGCCGGGGCGAGGTGCTGCAATACGTCAGCGACCGCTACGGCAAGGACCACGTGGCCCAGATCATCACCTTCGGCTCCATGCAGGCCCGCGCGGTGCTGCGCGACGTGGGCCGGGTCATGGACATGCCCTACAACGAGGTGGACCAGATCGCCAAGATGGTGCCTGCCATCCTGGGCATCAGCCTGGACAAGGCCATCGAGAGCGAGCCGCGCCTCAAGGAGCGCATGAACTCCGACCCCAAGGTGCACAAGCTCCTGGAGATCGCCCGCTCCCTGGAGGGCATGCCCCGCCACGCCTCCACCCACGCCGCCGGCGTGGTCATCGGCGACGTGCCCCTTAACCAGGTGGTGCCGCTCTACAAAGGCCCCAAGGACGAAACCGTCACCCAGTTCGACATGAAGTGCGTGGAAAAGGCCGGGCTGATCAAGTTCGACTTTTTGGGCCTGCGCACGCTCACGGTCATCGACGTGGCCGTGCGCATGGTGCGCCAGGGGCCTGACCCGGACTTCGCCATCGACGCCATCCCCATGGACGATGCCGAGACCTACGCCCTCTTGTCCCGGGGCGACGCCACCGGTGTGTTCCAGTTGGAATCCTCGGGCATGAAGGAGCTTCTTAGCAAGATGCGCCCCGAGTGCTTCGAGGACGTCATCGCCCTGGTGGCCCTGTACCGGCCCGGCCCCCTGGAGTCGGGCATGGTCGACGACTTCGTGGCCCGCAAGCACGGCGAAAAGAAAACCGCCTACCTGCTGCCCCAGTTGGCGCCCATCCTCAAGGAGACCTACGGCGTCATCGTCTACCAGGAGCAGGTGATGGAGATCGCCCGCGTTCTGGCCGGCTACAGCCTGGGCGAGGGCGACATCCTGCGCCGGGCCATGGGCAAGAAAAACCCCGAGGAGATGGCCAGCCAGCGCCAGCGCTTCGCCCAGGGCGCCAAGGACGGCAACGTCGACGCCAAGAAGGCCGCGCAGATATTCGACCTCATGGAGAAGTTCGCGGGCTACGGGTTCAACAAGTCCCACTCGGCGGCCTACGCGCTCATCTCCTACCAAACCGCCTATCTGAAGGCCCACTTCCCCCTGGAGTTCATGGCCGCGCTCCTGACCAGCGAGGTGAACAACACCGACGCGGTCATGCGCCACATCAGCGAGTGCCGCGAGCACGACCTCAAGGTCCTGCCGCCGGACATCAACCTCTCCGAGCGCGAGTTCACGGTCAAAGAGGAGGCCATCCGCTTCGGCCTGGCGGCGGTCAAGAACGTGGGCGAGGGGGCCGTGGAGGCCATCCTGGCCGCCCGCGCCGAGGGCGAGCCTTTCGAGGGCCTGCATGACCTGTGCGAGCGCGTGGACCTGCGCAAGGTCAACAAGCGCGTGCTGGAGAGCCTGGTCAAATGCGGGGCCTTTGATTCCACCGGCGCTCACCGCGCCCAGCTCATGGCCGTCTTGGACGAGGCCCTGGAGCAGGGGCAGAAGCTCACCCGCGACCGCGAGGGCGGCCAGACCAACATGTTCGCGGTCTTCGGTACCCAGGGCCCCAGCCACAACCCCCATCAGTTGCCCGACCTGCCGCCTTGGCGCGAGGCCGATCTCTTGGCCTATGAGAAGGAGGCCCTGGGCTTCTACATCACCGGCCACCCCCTCCAGAGCTATCGCGATCAGATTCGCCGCCTGGCCACCCTGGACACCCTCAGCGTGGCCTCGGCCCCCGATGGCATGACCGTACGCCTGGCCGGCCTGCCCACCGAGATCAAGGAGAAGGTGACCAAGAAGGGCGACCGCATGGCCTTCGTGCGTATCGAGGACCTGGTGGGCTCCCTGGAGATGATCGTCTTCCCCGACTGCTACGCCGAGGGCGGTCAATGGCTGCGCGACGAGACACCGGTGCTGGTCACCGGCACCCTGGACAAGGACGAGCGCGGGGTCAAGCTCAAGGCCAGCAAGATACTGCCCCTGGATCAGGCCACCCAGACCATGACCACCCGGCTGCGCGTGAAGCTGGAGGCCACGGGTCTGAGCCGCGACAGGATGGTGGAGTTGCGCCAGACCCTGGCGCGCTTCCCCGGCGCCTGCCGGGTTTCCCTGCACCTCAATGTGCCCGGCAAGGGCGTGGCGGTCTTGATGCTGCCGGCCCAGTACCGCGTGGACCCCATCCCCGAGCTTATGGACGAAGTCAACCGGCTCTTCGGCCACGGCGTGGTGGAGCCGGTGCTGGCCGGCGAGGCCTAAGGTGCTTACCTTAATTGGCGCGCCTGCTGGAGCGATAGGTGAGTGAAATGCGAAACGCCCAGCTGAGATCAAGCCTATTGCTGGCCCTGGCCCTGACGCTGGCCCTGTTGCTGACGGGCTGCGCCGGCCCCAGCCGCTTCGGCGACATCGAGCAGACCCTGGCCCAGGAAGTGGGGGTGATGACCTACGAGGAGGCCCTGGACCGCTGGGGCGAGCCCGCCTCGGTAGACCGAGGTGCCACCCTATTCACGGCCCTGTGGCAACGCCAGCGCTCGGCGGGCATCGTCACCGAGCGCCTCTACCTCACCTTTGACAACAACGGCCAGGTGATGCGCTCCTACCGCTACATTTCCAAACCATTTGGCGATTAGCGGCGTGCCCGGCGCGGAGCGTAGACGGGCCGGGTCGCGTCATCGCAAGGGCAAAGCCGCCGGCTCCCGTTGTAGGGTTGTATTGATTCCAAAGAGCGGGCGGGGATAAACCCCGCCCCTGCGAAGAAATGGCCTCTTTCGGCCTTCGGTTTTCGTAGGGGCGGGGTTTAGCCCCGCCCGTGTATTTACTGCGGCAAGCCTTCGCAGCACGCCATAAGCCTATTTGCTATCTTCCGCGATGAGGCCCTGCAGGTAGCTAGCGTAGTGGCTTTTCTCGTAGCCCTTGAGGCAGGCCAGGGCCTGATCGGCGCCGATGTAGCCCAGGCGCCAGGCGACTTCCTCCAGGCAGGCGATCTTGAGCCCCTGGCGCTCCTCGATGGTCTGCATGAACTGGGCGGCCTGCAACAGGGCCGCCGGGGTGCCGGTATCCAGCCACACGAAGCCCCGGCCCATCCTTTGGGCGCGCAACACGCCGCGCCGCAGGTATTCGTTGTTAACGTCGGTGATCTCGTACTCGCCCCGGGCCGAGGGCTGCAATCCGGCGGCGATCTCCACCACATCGCTGTCGTAGAAGTACAGGCCGGTCACCGCCCAGTTGCTCTTGGGGGCCTTGGGCTTCTCCACGATGGCCTGGGGCACGCCCTCGCCGTCCAGCTCGGCCACGCCGTAGCGCTCGGGGTCCTTGACCTGATAGAGGAAGATGGTGGCCCCCTGGTGGCCGGCCACGGCCTGCTTGAGCAGTCCGGTCATGCCGTGGCCGTAGAAGATGTTGTCGCCCAGGACCAGGCAGACCGGCTGGCCGGCCAAAAAGTCGCGGCCGATGACAAAGGCCTGGGCCAAGCCCTTGGGCTCGGGCTGGGCGGCGTAAGTAAGGTTGAGCCCCCAGCAGGAGCCGTCGCCCAAGAGTTTCTGGAACAGGTACTGCTCGTGCGGGGTGGTGATGACCAGTATCTCGCGGATGCCGGCCAACATCAGAGTGGAGAGCGGGTAGTAGATCATGGGTTTGTCATAAACCATCATGAGCTGCTTGCTCACCACCTTGGTGGTGGGATAGAGACGGGAGCCGCTGCCCCCGGCCAGGATGATGCCTTTCATGCCCCGCCCTCTCGCTTGTCTCCCGCCAGCCTTTGGCCGCCTAACGGCGGGTGCCCGGCCCCAGGAGGTTGTTGCTGATCACCACGCGCTGAATCTCGCTGGTGCCCTCGTAGATGGTGAAGACCCGCGCGTCGCGGTAGTGGCGCTCGATGGCGTACTCGCTGCAATAGCCGTAGCCGCCGTGCATCTGCAGGGCCTGGCCGGCCACCCGGTTGACCATCTCGCTGGCGAACATCTTGGCCATGGAGGCCTCCATGGTGTAGCGCCGGCCCAGGTCCTTGAGCGATGCGGCGTTGAGGCACAAGAGCCGGGAGGCCTCGATCTCGCAGGCCATCTCGGCCATGCGCCAGCGCAGGCCCTGGAAGTCGCTAAGGAGCTGGCCGAACTGCTCGCGGCCCTTGGTATAGGCCATGGCCTCGTCCAGGCAGGCCTGGGCCACGCCCACCGACTGGGCGGCGATGCCGATGCGGCCGCAGTCCAGGGCGGCCATGGCCACACGGAAGCCCTCGCCGGGCTTACCCAAGAGGGCCTCCTGGGGCACGCGGCAGTCCTCGAAGATGAGCGGCACCGTGTCGCTGGCCCTCAGGCCCAGCTTCTCCTCGGCCTTGCCGATGATCAGCCCCGGCGTGCCCTGGGGCACCAAAAAGGCGCTGATGCCCCGGTGGCGCTTGCTGCGGTCGCTGACGGCCGTGACGATGATCACCCCGGCGTTTTTGCCGGTGGTGATGAACTGCTTGGCGCCGTTGATGACCCACTCATCGCCGTCGAGTACCGCCGTGGTGAGCTGGCTGGAGGGGTCTGAGCCGGCGTGGGGTTCGGTGAGGGCAAAGGCGCCGATGCACTGGCCGTCGCACATGGGCGGCAGCCAGTATTTCTTCTGCTCCTCGCTGCCGAAATGCAGCACCGACTCACAGCATATGGAGTTGTGCACGCTCATCACCACCGCCGTGGAGGCGCAGGCATAGGCGATCTCGGTGAGCGCCAGCACGTAGCTGATGGCGTCCACGCCGGCGCCGCCGTAGATATCGGGCACCATCATGCCCATGAAGCCCAGCTCGCCCATCTGGCGCAGGTTGTCGGCCGGGAACTCATGGCTGCGGTCGCGCTCGGCCGCCCCCGGCAAGATCACCTCGCGGGCGAAATCGTGCGCCATGGTCTGGATCATTATCTGCTCTTCGCTCAAGACGAAGGCCATGGGTCCCTCCCTGGATCGGATAATGACGCCCCAAGGGGGCGCGGGCCGCCCGGGCGCCCAGCGGGGGCGCCCCGACGCTCTGGCCTGCGGGCGTTAGGGGGTGTAGAGCACCACCAAGAGTTCGCAGCGGGTCTGGCCGGTGTTGCGCAGCTTGTGCACCAGGCTGGAGTTGAAGTGCAGGGATTGCCCCTGGGTCAGGTCGTTGTGGTTCTCGCCCACCGTGACCCGCACTTGGCCCGCCAGCACGTAGACGAACTCCTCGCCCTCGTGCTGGTAGCCCGGCCCCTCCAGATCGCTGACCGGCTCGATGGAGACCAGAAAGCCCTTCAGGTGCTTGTGGCGCGCCTCGGGCGTGAGCACGCGATAGGAATAATGGTCCGTGCGCTTGCGCACCGCCTCGGCCCGGCGCTCCACGGCCACGGCCTCGTCCTCCTCCTTGAGAAGGTCGGCCGAGTCGATCTCCAGGGCGCGGCTCAAGGTCAGGAGCACCCTCACGGGCGGCTTCTGCTCATCGGCCTCGATGCGCATCAGTTGCTCCAGGGCCTGGCCGGTCTCGTTGGCCAGGGTCTCCAGGCTGATGCCCCGGCTGGTGCGCAGGCGCTTGATGCGCTGCCCCAGGGATGCTTTCTTGACCGTGCGGGCCATGGGGGTCCTCCTTAATCCTTGAACGAGGCGTCGGCCATAATCTCTTCCACCACGCTGTAGGGGTCGCGCTCCAGAGAGGCGATCTGGCCGGCCAACACCTCCAGGCTCTGGCCCCGCTCCAGGCGCTCCAGCAGGACGCGCATGGCGCGGTTCTTGATCAACTCCAATAGCTCCATGCGCGCCCGCTGCCGCCGGCGCTCCAGGAGCAGCCGGCCATCTTCGGCCATGAGCGCCTGGCGGTGACCGTCCACGGCCGCCATGAGTTCATCCAGCCCCCGGCCGTCGTTGGCGCAGGTCATGATCACCGGCGGCGTCCACGACTGCTGTGAGTGCACGTGCTGACCGCGCATGGCGATCATGGTCTGCAACTCGGCGGCGGTGCGGCCGGCGCCCTCGCGGTCCATCTTGTTGACCACGAAGATGTCGCCGGCCTCCAGGATGCCGGCCTTGATGGCCTGGATGTCGTCACCCAGCCCGGGCACCACCACGATGACCGTGGTGTCGGCCATGCGCACGATGTCCACCTCGTCCTGGCCCACGCCCACGGTCTCCACCAGGACCAGGTCCTTGCCCATGGCGTCCATCACCGTGGCCACCCCCCGGGTGGAAGCCGTGAGCCCGCCGAACTGGCCGCGCGTGGCCAGGGAGCGGATGAACACGCCCTCATCGGTGGCGTGGCGCTGCATGCGTATGCGGTCGCCCAGGATGGCCCCGCCGGTAAAGGGGCTGGTGGGGTCCACGGCCACCACGCCCACGCTCTTGCCCTGGGCGCGGACCGCGCCGATCACCTGGTCGGTGAGCGTGGACTTGCCCACCCCCGGCGAGCCGGTGAAGCCCAGCACCCAGGCGCGACCGGTGTGGGGGTGCAGAAGCTTGAGCACCTCCACCGCGCTGGGCAGGTCGTCGTCCACCCCGCGCATCAGGCGCGCGGCCTGGCGCACGTCGCCAGCCAGGATGAGGTCAGCCGTTTCTTGGGCCGTGGGGCTCATCGAAGTCTGCTCAGCGCCTGATTGATTCCTTGGAGGTCGAATTCCTCGGGATCAAACTCGCCTCCCAGCCACTCCATCAGGTCCTCGTACTCCGGATGACCGGGATTGCCGATGGCCTTTAACATATCCTCATAACCCCATGGGCCTCCGCAGTCTTCGGGAGGGCAGTTGCGCTTGCCGGCCAGGCAGAGGGGCAAGCGAACCCCCTGCTCCCCGGGCAACAGTTTTTCCACCACCAACTCATGCCGCCAGCCGTCCCCGAAGTCATATTCATAAATGAACTTGGCCTTCTCGCCCTTGACAACCTCGTTGAGCTTGACCAGTTTTTCATTGATGATTTCATCGGAGGCCGGGTCCTCGGGGTCTGGGACACCGATGTGTTTTCCCCCCGCCGAAAACTCATGGAGATGCGAGTCCGTCCATCCCATGATGATTTGTATGGCGCGGTGGAGCCTGGAGAACTTGATGTCGCCGGCCACCTGAAACCTGCGCCAGATGGCGGGCTTAACGTCCTTCAGGGATATCTTTATCTGGTAGACGCCGGCCTCGCCCCGGGCAGAGGGCTCGACCAAACGCAGCTTTGCCAACGCGCCTCTCGTTAGCCCTGATGAGCCGGTTCTCTTTTGGGGCATGACCAGACCAGTCCTCGTTGGTGTGCTAACCGTGAAAAGGGGAGGGGCTGGCCCTTGGGCGCTGGCCCTCCCGCTGGCTACTACTTGCCCCTGAGCAGATTGCGCGCGATCACCAGGCGCATGATCTCGTTGGTGCCTTCGTATATTTGGGTGATCTTGGCGTCACGCATGTGGCGCTCCATGGCGTATTCCTTGGAATAGCCGTAGCCGCCCAGGATCTGCACGCCCTCCACGGCGGCATGCATGGCCGCGTCGGAGGCGAACATCTTGGCCATGGCCGCCTGCTTCTCAAAGTGCATGTGCTGATCTTCCATCCAGGCGGCCCGCAGCAAGAGCAACTCGGCGGCGTCCAGGGCGGCGGCCATGTCGGCCATCTTCCACTGGATGGCCTGGAAGGCGCTGATGGGCTTGCCGAACTGTTCGCGGGTCTGGGAGTAGGCCACCGCCTCCTCCAGCACCGCGCGGCCTATGCCCAAGGCCTGGGAGCCGATGCCGATGCGGCCGCTGTCCAGGGTGGTGAGCATCTGCTTGAGCCCCGCGCCGGGCTGGCCCAGCAGGTTGCCCTTGGGGATGCGGGCGTCCTCGAAGACCAGCTCGGCGGTGCCCGAGGCGCAGATGCCCATCTTCTCCTCGACGCGCCCCACGCTGAAGCCCTTGGTGTTCTCCAGGTCCACCACGAAGGAGGAGATGCCCTTGGAGCCGGCGGCCTTGTCGGTGATGGCGGCGATGACGGCGTAGGCTGCCACGTTGCCGTTGGTGATGAACTTTTTTTCGCCGTTGAGCACCCACTGGTCGCCGTCCAGTACGGCGGTGGTGAGCATGGCCCCGGGGTCACTGCCGGCGCCGGCCTCGGTCAGCCCGTAGCAGCCCAGCTTCTGGCCGCTGGCCACCGGGGCCAGGAAGGCCTTTTTCTGCTCGTCGGTGCCGAAGGTGTTGAGGGGGAAGCCATAGAGCGAGTTGCACACGCTCATGATCACGCCCACGGACGCGTCGCCGCGGCTGACCTCGGAGAGCGCCAGCACATAGCTGATGAAGTCCATGCCGGCGCCGCCATACTCCTCTGGGATGGCGATGCCCATGAAGCCCAGCTCGCCCAAGGCCTGGCAGGCCTGGGCCGGGTGCTCGTGGGTGGCGTCGAAGTGGGCGGCCTTGGGCTTTAGCTCCTCGTCGGCAAAGCGCGCCGCCGTCTCCTTAACCATCTTCTGTTCTTCGGTCAGGGCAAAGTTCATGTCAACTCCCTGTAGTTGCGGGTTGTGGATGGTGTCGCGTTGCGCGGGTGTTCGGTTATGCCGAGACGCTCCTCTAGGCCGGACCGCCCGGCGGCCTGGCCGTTAATCTCGAATCAGCCTCCTGACCAGCAGGTTGGTCAGGGCCAAGATACCCCCCAGGTCCAGGTGGAAGTGGGCGCGGTCATCGATGCCGATCACCGCCCGGGCCTCCAGCTCGTCGTCGCCGGCCCAAAACAGGGCATACAGTGGTACCTGGGGCAGGCCGGGCAGCTTGAGGGCCAGATCGGCCCCCTCCGTGGGCTCGGACCCCATGGCCACGGCCCGGGCCTCCAGAGCCTCGGGCCGCTCAGCGAAACTCCTGGCCAGGGGGCCGGTGGCCAGGGCGTGGGCCCCGCTGAAAAACAGCCCGCCGCCGGGCAGCTCCAAGGGCGTGACCATGCGGCCGCTGGGCGGCACCCCCAGGGAATGGGCCAGGGTGGTCAGCAAGACCACGCCGTCCTGAAAGCCCAGCCGCTCGCCGGGTTGCGCCGCCAGCCATATGCGTCCGGCCGCTGGGTCCAGAACATGCTCCCGGCCCAGCAGGCTCACCCGGAACAGGCCCTCTTGCCAGCGGCCGCCCACGGCCTGGGCGGCCTCCTGGGCCGGCCGCGCCCGCACATCCTCCCACAGGGCCGATGGCAGGTCCTCGGCCCAGCGGAACAGGTCCCTTTGTTCCCGGGGGGTATCCATGTCGCTCGCCTTCCCCTCGCTCAGGCCGGACAGGGGACGACGGAGGCCGGGGGGCACCCGGCCGCCGCCGCCCATGTGGGACTACAGGCTGCCCTTGAACTCGGCCTTGCGCTTCTCCAGGAAAGCGCCCATGCCTTCTTTCTGGTCCGGGCTGGCGAAGCACAGGCCAAAGGCCTCGGCTTCCAGGCGCAGGGCGTGGTCCAGGGGGATGTCGAAGCCGAAGTTGATGAGCTCCTTGCAGGCCCGGGTGGAGACCCGGCCCTTGCTGGCGATCTTCTTGGCCGTCTTCAGGGCCGCCGGCATCAGCTCCTCGACCGCGAAGACGCGATTGACCAGGCCGATCTCCTTGGCCAGGGCCGCGTCGATGATGTCGCCGGTGAGGCACATTTCCTTGGCCCAGTTTTTGCCCACCAGGCGGCTCAGACGCTGGGTGCCGCCGGCGCCGGGGATCACGCCCAGGTTGATCTCCGGCTGGCCGAACTTGGAGACGTCGGAGGCGTAGATGAAGTCGCAGGCCAGGGCCATCTCGGTGCCGCCGCCCAGGGCGAAGCCGTTGACCACGGCGATGATGGGTTTGGCCAGGGCCTCCATGGCGCAGGTGACCTGCTGGAGCTGGCGCGAGAAGTTGCGCGCCTCAACCGGGTTCATCACGCTCATGGACACGATGTCGGCTCCGGCCACGAAGGCCTTGTCGCCGGCTCCGGTCAGGATCACCACCTTGACCTGGGCGTCGGCGGCGATCTCGGCGAAGACCAGGCCCAGCTCGCTCACCACCTGGGGATTAAGCGCGTTGAGGGCCTTGGGGCGGTTGATGGTCACAGTGGCGATGGCGCCGTCCACCGCGTAGAGAATGGTCTCGTAGGCCATGTTTTTATCTCCTTTATCTATGCCCAGGCACCACGCACCTGGCCACTTGCTTACACCCCTGAAAAGCGCGCAGCGCTTTTCAGGTAAGTTTTTTGGGAGGGGGCACGGGGGAACCCTTTTGTCCACAAAAGGGTTCCCCCGCTTAACTCCTATCTCTCCACGATCAGGGCCGCGCCCTGACCGCCACCGATGCACAGCGTGGCCAGGCCCAGGCCGGCGCCCCGCTTCTGCATCTCAAAGAGCAGCGTCACCAGGATGCGCGCGCCGCTGGCGCCGATGGGGTGTCCCAGGGCCACGGCACCGCCGTTGACGTTGACGATGTCGCGGTTGAGCTTCAGTTCGCGGATCACCGCCTCGGCCTGGGCCGCGAAAGCCTCGTTGGCCTCGATGAGGTCGAAGTCGCCAGCGGTGACGCCGCATTTGGCCATGGCGGCCTTGCTGGCGGCGATGGGGCCCAGGCCCATGTAGGCCGGGTCCACGCCGCCCCAGCCGTAGGACTTGATCTTGGCGATCACCGGCAGACCCATCTCCTTGGCCGTCTCGGCCAGGGTGACCACCAGGGCCGCGGCGCCGTCGTTGATGCCGCTGGCGTTACCGGCCGTGACCGTGCCGCCCTTCTTGAAGGCCGGGGCCACCTTGGCCAGGGCCTCGGGCGTGGCGCCGAAGCGGGGGTGCTCGTCGGTGTCGCAGACCTTGGGGTCGCCCTTGCGCTGGGGCACCAGTACCGGCACGATCTCGTCCTTGAAGCGGCCCGAGGTGATGGCCTTCTCGGCGTTGAGCTGGCTGGCCAGGGCCAGGGCGTCCTGGTCGGCGCGGCTGATGCCGAACTTCTCGGCCACGTTCTCGGCGGTGATGCCCATGTGATAGCCGTTGAAGATGTCGGTGAGCCCGTCAAAGACCATGGAGTCCACCATCTTGGTGTCGCCCATGCGGGCGCCCCAGCGGGCGCTTTTGAGCACGTAGGGGGCCTGGCTCATGTTCTCGGTGCCGCCGGCCACCACGATCTTGGCGTCGCCGCACATCACGGCCTGGGCGGCCAGCATGACGCTTTTCAGGCCCGAGGCGCAGACCTTGTTGATGGTGAAAGCATTGGCCTCCACGGGGATGCCCGCGCCCAGCTCCACCTGGCGGGCCACGTTCTGGCCCAGGCCGGCGTTCAGGACGTTGCCGTAGATCAGCTCGTCCACCTGGCCGGGCTCCAGCTTGGCCCTTTTCAGGGCCTCCTTGACCGCCGTCACGCCCAGGTCCACGGCCGGGACGTCGTTGTACATGCCGCCGAATCGTCCCACCGCCGTGCGCACGGCGCTCACGATCACCACTTCCTTCAACATTGCGTTCTCCATGGTTATGATGTTGGCGCGGCCGGGATGCCTTCCTCTGGCGGTAAGGCTCCCCCGCTCGCTCTAGGCAAGCTGGTTACATATTCTCCAATATCAGCGAAACGGCCTCGCCGCCGCCCAGGCACAGGCTGGCCATGCCCAGGCCCGCGCCCCGGTCCTTCATGGCGTGGATCAGGGTGGTGAGCACCCGCGCCCCCGAGCCGCCGATGGGATGACCTATGGACAAGGCCCCGCCGTAGATATTGATCTTGGCCGGGTCCAGGTCCAGGGTGCGCTGCACCGCCACCGAGGAGGCGGCAAAGGCCTCGTTGACCTCCATCAGGTCGATATCGCGGGGCTGGAGGCCCTGCTTGGCGCAGACCTTGGGTATGGAATAGATCGGCGCCACCAGCACGTATTTGGGGTCGATGCCCGCCGCGCCCTGGGCGCCCACCTTGACCAGGGGCTTGATACCCAGCTCGCGGGCCTTGTCCGCGCTCATCACCACCACCGCCGCCGCGCCGTCATTAAGGCTGCTGGCGTTGCCCGCCGTGACCGTGCCGCCCTCCTTCTTGAAGACCGGCTTCAGGCGGGCCAGCACCTCGGGCGAGGTCGAGCGGATGCCCTCGTCGCGCTCCACCAGCTTGGGGTCGCCTTTTTTCTGGGGCACCGCCACGGGCACGATCTGCGCCTGGAAGCGGCCATCCTCCTGGGCCTGCATGGACTTGCCGTAGCTCTCCAGAGCGAACTGGTCCTGGTCGGCGCGGGTGACGCCGTATTTCTCGGCGCACAGCTCGGCGCTCATGCCCATGTGGAAATTGTTCAGATGATCCCACAGGCCGTCGTGCACCATGGAGTCCACGGCCTTGCCGTCGCCCATGCGGTAGCCCCCGCGCTCCTTGAGCAGCAGATAAGGCGCGTTGGTCATGGACTCCATGCCGCCGGCCACCACCACCGAGGCATCACCGCAGGCCACGGCCTGGGCGGCCAGCATCACGGCCTTGAGCCCCGACCCGCAGACCTTGTTCACGGTGATGCAGCCCACCTCAAAGGGCAGGCCGGCGCGCAGCATGGCCTGGCGGGCCGGGTTCTGGCCCAGGCCGGCGGGCAGCACGTTGCCCATGATCACCTCGTCCACGTCTTCTTTTTTTAGGCCCGCCCGGGCGATGGCCTCGTTGATGGCCACCACGCCCAATTCCAGGGCGGTGAAAGAGGCGAAGGCCCCCTGAAAGGACGCCACGGGGGTGCGGCAGGCGCTTACGATGACAACTTCCTTCATTGATGGCACTCCTTAGTGGGTATGGGTCCGGGGACCACGCCGGGCAAGGGTTTTCATTCGCCGGCCGCGGCCTGCTCCGGCGGGGAGAAAAAGGGCGTGGGAATCACCCGCTTGACCCGCGCGCACGCCACCAGGCCCAGGCCCGAGCCCTCCAGACCCATGGCCTCCAGGAACAAGGCCCCCTCGCGCAACAAAAGCCGCTTGGGATCCACGCCCAGTTGTTGCGGGGCCTCTGGCGTGCCCTCCATGACCAGCACCACCCGGCGGCCCTGCTCAATGGCCGGCAGCAACTGGTGCAGCACCTCGGGCGCGCAACCAAACCCGTCGGCCACCACCAGCTGCTCCAGGGCATCCTGGAACAAGGGCCGCACCTGCTCGGGCAACGCCGCCACCAGGGAACGCAACCCCGCCAGGGCGCCATTGGCCAGGGCGAAGTCGCTCAAGCGGGTCAACTGGCGCACCGCCAGGATCAGGGCGAACAGGTCCGACAGGCTCATGCCGCCCACGCCGAAGGTCAGTTCCTTGTCCAGCAGGAATCCGCCGTTCTTGCGCGAGTGGTGGAAGGTGAAGCCCATGGCCGCCAGGGTGTCGCGGTCCTTGTAGAGCTGCCGGCGGGAAATCCTGTAATGCCGGCACATTTCCTCGGGACTGCGCCGAGGGTGGGCCTTTATGTCGCAGATCATACCCATTAGCCGAGCCAGACGGCGGCTGTTCATGCCCACTCCCACCCCGGTGTGAACCAATCTTCATACAGCCGATACATAGCTGAGAAACCAACTTAAGTCAAGAAAGCGCGCCTGAGCGCCGGCGCCCCCCGGGGCCCGCCGGCTCAGCCATCCGCCCCTGCCCCGACGCGCCCAGCCCCCCCCATGCCAGCCCCGCGCGACCCTCGCCCGGCCCGGGGCCAAGATTGACACTAATGTACCACTGGGCTATAAGTGACGAAGTTGTTACAGGCCGAGTGCCTCGGCTCCCGTGGAGGCGTGGCGCGTTAAATTAACGCGCCGGGTCGGGCCGAGCGCCTCGGCTCCCGTTAACGGGTCGGGTGGCGCTCTCCCGGTGGCACGAGCCGACGGCTCCCGTTCTGAAATTCGTTGCGGATGTCAAGCGGGCCGGTGCCGAGCGCCCGTGGAAATTCTGGGCCTTGTCCCTGGGGGGTTGGCGGCTATCGTGACGGCCTACGAGGAAAGGACCTACCGGGTCGTCTGCCGGGAAGCGGGGCTCAAGGCCTTCACGGTGCGGGTCAAGGAGACCGACCTGTGGATCCAGGCCCAGGAGGACCATAGCCAGGCGGCGGTGGAATCCATCCTGCGCCACCGCCGAGGCCTGGAGGCCTATATAGAGGAACACCCGCGCTTCCTCGACTCCCTGACGCCCCTGGCCCCGGACCCCCTGGCCCCGCCCCTGGTCAGGGCCATGCTGGCCGCCGGGCTGGCCACCGGCACCGGCCCCATGGCCGCCGTGGCCGGGGCCGTGGCCCAGGCCGTGGCCGTGGACCTGCTGGCCTTGAGCCCCCAGGTGGTGGTGGAAAACGGCGGCGATATCTATTTGTGCCTGCAACGGGAGACCGTGGTGGGCCTGTGGGCGGGCAAGTCCCCCCTCTCGGGCAAGCTGGGGCTGAAGCTGCCGGCCTCGGCCATGCCCTTGGCGGTCTGCACCAGCTCCGGCACCGTGGGGCACTCGCTGTCCCTGGGCCGAGCCGACGCCGCCACCATCCTGGCCCGGGACGCCGCTCTGGCCGACGCCGCCGCCTCGGCCCTGGGCAACCGCGTGCACAACCGTGGCGACCTGGCCGGGGCCGTGGAGTGGGTGGCCCAGCACATAGAGGGCGTGCTGGGGGCCGTGGCGGTGCTGGACGACCGCCTGGCGGCCTGGGGCCAGGTGGAAATGCTGGAATTGGGGGGATGACCCAGCCATGACCAAGATCGGCGTGCTCTCCGACACCCATCTGCGCGACTACCAGCCCGAGTTGGGCCAACGCCTGGCCCAAGTCTTCCAAGGCGTGGACATGATCCTGCACGCCGGCGACCTGGTCAACCTGCGGGTCCTGGACCTTCTGGACGCCCCCCAGGTGCGCGCGGTCTGCGGCAACATGGACGACTCAACCGTGGCCATGACCCTGCCGCGCAAGCTGGTGGTGGAGATCGAGGGCTTCAAGATCGGCCTTATCCACGGCTGGGGGTCGCCCGTGGGCCTGGCCGGCCGGGTGGCCGGCGAGTTCACGGGCGTGGACTGCATCGTCTTCGGCCACTCCCACCGCCCCATGAACGCCCGCCAGGGCGGGGTGCTGATGTTCAATCCCGGCTCGGTGGGCAAGGGCTTCATCGGCAGCGGCACCGTGGGGCTGCTTACCGTGGAGCAAGCCCTGAGCGGCCAGATCATAAAATTGTGACCCCGGAGCAGGCTAAAACCAAGCCCAACGGCCCCCAACGGCCGTCACCCTGCATTAAACGGCATCAATTGACCTTGGAGGCGTGATGAAATCTCTGTGGGCGCCCTGGCGCATGAGCTACATCCTGGGCGATGACAAGCCCCAAGGCTGCATTTTTTGCCAGGCCTGCGATGGGGTGGGATTCGACAACTTGGTGCTGGGGGTTGGCGATTCCTGCTTGGCTATGATGAACAAGTATCCGTACAATAATGGTCATGTGCTGGTGGCGCCCAAACGCCACGTGGCCGACCTGGCTTTACTGACACCCCGGGAGCAGGCCGACCTGATCCACAACGTGACCATGGCCACCCAGGCCCTGCGCGAGCTGATGGGGCCAGAGGGTTTCAACGTGGGGCTCAACCTGGGCAGGGTCGCCGGGGCGGGCATCGAGGAGCACATGCATTTCCACGTGGGGCCGCGCTGGGGGGGGGATACCAATTTCATGACCGTGCTGGGCGAGGTGCGCTCCATCCCCGAGCACATGGAAGCCACCTATCAAAAGCTGAAGCCCTATTTCAGCGGCCTTAAATAGCGTTGCCGTGCCCCGGCTCGGCCGGCGCGGCCACGGGCCTCCAGCGGCCCAGCCACAGGCAGGAGTTTTTATGAGCTACCTCAAGGCGATTATCTTGTCGGCCATGGTGGCCCTGTCCATCATCTTCATGGTGCAGAACATCGAGGCCCTGAGCCATCCTCTGTCCATCCGTCTCAACCTGGTCTTCCTCAATTTAACATCCTCGGCCTACGCCACCTATTTGGTCATCCTGCTGGGCTTCTTCGCGGGTCTTTTGGTTGCCAGCCTGCTGGGCCTGGCCGAGCGCTTCCGCCTGCGCAAGGCCATCAGAAGCCAGCAAAAGGAAATCGCCGGGCTTAACAAGGAGCTAAGCTCTCTGCGCAACCTCCCCCTCACCGGCAGCCCGGCGGCCTCTGGTGGCGCCGCCGCCGCCAGCCAGGAAAAAGCCCCCTTGTAGGCTTTTCCCCCGGCCGGCCGGTTGGCCAACAGCCTATAGCTGGCCGACGCCCTTGCTTGAACCGTTTGGGACAGTGAAAGCCGCGAGTGACGCCATGAATACTCCCTTGCTGGTCCTGTGGAACCACACCTTGGCCCTCTGGCACCTGCTGTTGCTCTTGGTGGCCGGACTGCTGGCCTTCCTCCTGGGATGGCTGGCCGGGCGGTCCGGAGCCAGCTCCCGCCGGGACTCGGCGCGCTCCAAGGCCCCACAACGCAGCGCCTCCGACGACGCCTTTCTCAAGGGGCTCACCCACCTCATGGCCGACCACACCGACCAGGCCATCGAGGAGTTCACCCGCGCCGTCACCCTCAATTCCGATACCGTGGAAACCTACGTGGTCCTGGGCAACCTCTTCCGCCAAAAAGGGGAGATCGAACGGGCGGTGCGCATACGCCAATCCATCATCGCCCGCCCCAACCTGGCCCCGCCGGTGCGTTTGCAGGCCATGTATGACCTGGGTCTGGACTACCGCAAGGGCGGCCTGTTCAACCGCGCGGTGGAGGCCTTCCAGGAAGTCCTGGGCATGGACCACCTGCACGTGGAGGCCTGCCGGCAGACCGTCACCCTATACGAAGAGGTGCGGGAATGGGACAAGGCCTTCGAGGCCTTGAAGCGTCTGGACAAGCTTACCGGCGGCGACAGCCGCGCCGTGCTGGCCCACTACAAGACCGAATTGGGCAAGGAATACATGCTGGCCGGCCAACTGGACCGGGCCGAGGAAGCCCTGGACCAGGCCATCCGCGTGCACAAGGGCTGCCTGGACGCCTACCTGCACCTGGGCGACCTGGAGATGGCCCGCGGTCGCAGCCGCAAGGCCCTAAGCGTTTGGCGCAAGGCCGTGCACCTGTCGCCGGTCCTGGCGCACCTGGTGCTTAGCCGGGTGGCGGCGGCCGAGGACACCTTGGGACAACGCACCGCCGCGGCCTTTTTCGGCGAAATCGACGCCGCCCAAGCCGACGTCACCACCCTGCAAGCCCTGGCGGAGAGCTTTCACCGCCACGGCGAGGACCACAAGGCCCTGGACATGCTGGACTTGGCCGTGCAAAAGGCCCCCCAGATGCTGGAAGCCCACCGCCTGCGCGGACAGATACTACTGGCCCAGGGCAAGAGCGAACCAGCCCTCAAGGCCTTCGCCCAACTCCTGGGCGAACTCGACGGCGAATGGCATAGCTATCAATGCGTGCAATGCGGGTTCGTCTCCCACCAGCTAACCTGGAAATGCCCCCGCTGCCACCAGTGGGACTCCATGTCGCCCAAGCGCCAGATGGCCTGAGCCCCTGTCGTCCCCGCCCGTCCGGGCCTTTCCGGGACCTGGCCGTGGCCTGCGGTCTGGTTCCTGGTTTACTGCCGCTTTTAAGCCTGCCGTCGGCAAGAATTCTTGGCGCCAGGCGCCGCGCCCGAATAATCGCCACCAGCCAGGGGCGCCAGCGCGGCTCAATCCGCAAGGGCATCCACTCGGTTGCGGCCACCTTCCTTGGCGCGGTACAGAGCGCGGTCGGCCCGCCCCACCAAGCTGGCCTCGTTGTCCCCCCCCTCCCACTGGGCCACGCCGATGCTCACCGTCACCGGGATGCTGGGCGGCTCGGGTCCGAAGCGGGCCGCCTCGACGCCCTGGCGCAGATGCTCGGCGATCTCCCGGGCCTGGGCCAGGTCGGCGCCTTTGAGCAGGATCAAAAACTCCTCGCCCCCCCAGCGGCAGAGCACGTCCCATTCACGGATATGGGTCTTGAGAAAGGCCGCCATCTGTTGCAGCACCCGGTCGCCGACCAGGTGGCCGTGGCGGTCGTTGACGTCCTTGAAGTGATCCATGTCCACCAACAGGGCGCTCAGGCCCTCGGGCTGGCGCCGAATCTGGGCCGTGAGTTGGGCCAAAAAGATGGCAAAGGAGCGGCGGTTGGCGCAGCCGGTCAGTTCGTCGTGCAAGGCCATGGCGGCCAGCTTGTCGTGGAAGTAGTGGACGGTCTTGCGGTTGAGCAGCACCACCAGCAGGGTGACCAAAGCGCAGATGGCCAGATTGGCCTGCAGGGTGGCACGGAAGCCGTGCAACAGATCCTCCGGAGACTCCTCCACCACCAGCACCCACTTCAGCTCGGGTATGTAGCGGGCGTTGAGCAGCACAGTGCCCGAGTCCTCCCTGAACTCGGCGGAGTACTCGTTCTTGGCCAAAAGCGCCGCCAAATGGGGGGCCAGGCCGGGACGCTGGGACAGGTGCTCGGCGCCATGGTAGCGCGAGCCATGCAACACCACCCGGCCCTGGCGATCGGTGAAGTAGACCGTGCGCGCGAAGCGGTTCTGGTAGTGCTCGACCAGGGCCTTGACCGCCCCCACGGTGATGCCCACCCCCGTGGCCCCCAGGAAACGGCCGTCATAGTCCATCACCTTGTAATTGATAAAGATGGTCATGGTGTCCTTGTTGGCCATGTCGGGGTCCACGTTGACCTCATAGTCCGGCTTCATGGCCCTGACCCTGAAAAACCAGGCGTCTCGCGGCTCGTCGGGGCTCACCGCCTTGAGAATGCCCTCGGAGTGGTAATATATTCGGCTGTTCTCCGAAACCAGGAAACTGGTGACCGCGTTGTATTTGGCTTTGATTTCGCCTAGGTACTTGACGACCTGGGGCACGTCCCCCTCGCCGGCCATGATCCAGTCGCGCATAAAGGTGTCCTGGGCCATCAGGGAGGAGACCAGCACGGGCAAGAGCAGGTCGCGCTGAATCTCGGAGAAGATGTTGTCGCTGGTCAGGGGCAGGGTGCTGGTCAGGATGGCCTTTTTGGCCGAGCTGGTGGAGACCAGATAGCTGGTGAGGCTGATCACCACGAAACCCGCGATGATGATCAGACCGGCGAAGAATGCCGATCCCGTGCGGTCCTTAAATAGAGGCAAGAACTGCTCCCTGGCGCGCGCCGGACCGACCTCGGCCCTGGTTCGCGGCCTGGCACCCGCCCTCCCGGCCGCGGCCCCAGTGCTTGCGCCATCTGGTGGTAAGATGCTATTTCCTGGGCCATAATATGCCAGCCTCGCCGCGGCGGTCAATCATGCCGTTGCCGCCGCCCTAATCAGCCAGCGCCCCCCACCCGACGGCCCTCCGCCCCGGTCGCCGCGCGGGTAGTGGGTCAGTTTGAAATTAGCCCAGGCTGACACCGGGCTTTAGGTGTGCTAGTATATGGGCATGCCTGAGCGCTCAAATAAGCCCAAGCGGCCAAGAGACGTAAACGAGCTTGCATCCCTACTCGTGGGGATAGCAACCGGCGAAGAACCTGAACCCACGCCTGACCCCCCCGCCGAAGAAGACACCCGCAACCCCCATGCCGTAGCCCTGGGCCGCCTTGGTGGCCTCAAGGGTGGCAAGGCCCGCGCCAACAAGCTTACCCCCGAGCAACGCAGCGAGATAGCCAAGAAGGCCGCCAAAGCACGCTGGCGCACAAAACAAGACTAACGCCTCCCAATCTGCCTAACCACTTGTTGACAATTATCCCCCTACACATTACACTTGTCTTGTCGGCAAGTGGCTCGCTTGTCTTGTGTTGCGGGCCTCCGTTGGGGGTGGTAAAATGAGGCTACTAGATGGAGGGTATGACATGGTGCATGACGAACATGATGTAGAAGCCTTGCTTGAACAGCAGTTGGCTTATCACCTAGAGAAGGCCGCACGCTGCCGACGCGCCCTAGATGCCTATAAAGGGATAGATGACACTGGACCCCACTCTCGCGGCATTACATGGGCGGCGGCCATTGACGAGGCCTTCCAAGAAAATGAGCAGCTTACAATAGATGAACTGCGTGCCAAGCTCGTAGAAAAGGGCCTGCCTGCCCATGATGACCAGTCTCTCAACACCATACGTGGTACCTTGTCACGCAAGGCTGGCGAGGGAGGAACGCTAGAGCGGGTGAGCGTAGGTGTCTATCGGCGCAAGTTGCATGGCGAGATTGGCAAAGAGGAAGTGCTCGAAGGTGATGAAACTAGGTCCAACCAGATAATACGCAGGGCACAAGGCATACAAACAAGCGAATAGGCGTTACCGGCTAGGGTAACGCCTATTCAAAATTTGCCCCCGTAGCCTAATCGGATAAGGTGCCACCCTTGCGAAGTTGGCGATCCGGGTCCGAATCCCGGCAGGGGCTCCACACAAAACCGCTCGTTGGTTCTGGACATATCCACAACGAGCACGCCAAGGTAGGCGGCTAAACTACTAATACTTTAGCCTATCTTGGCGGCACTGTCAATATGGAATGGTCCATGGAGTGCCGGCATGTCATACATGCAACCGTTATTACAAGCGTAAGTCTTTGTAATCATTAAATCTAAACTCTGCGGGTAGCCATTACGGCTACCCGCAGCCCGCGCACAATTTATTTATTTCAAACTGACTTTTATGCTTGACCGCACAGGGTAGGCATGCTATTCTCTAACCATGAACAAGCTGAGCACACAGAAGCGAGCCCAAATAATCGCATGCCTGGTCGAGGGCAACAGCATCCGCGCCACGGTGCGCATGACCGGCGCGGCCAAGAACACGATTGTGAAGCTTCTGGTGGACCTGGGCACGGCCTGTGCCGAGTATCAAAACAAGGTGTTGGTCAACCTGCCCTGCAAGAGGGTCCAGGTTGATGAGATTTGGTCCTTCTGCTACTCCAAGGCAAAGAACGTACCCGAGGATGCGGATTCCGGAGCAAGTCGGCCGGCGATTCCACGGGAAGCCGGCCACCCATTCCACGGGAAGTCGGCCACCGATTCCAGCGCACGCCGGCCGCATTGTGAATAAGTGCCGGGCAAAGGGGATGACGCTGGGTAACCGCTGAGGGTCTAGCCTACAGCCTTCCATCAAGTGGGAGGTATGCAGGTGCCGGCCAAGAGGTTGTCCATGCGCAAGATACATGAGGTG
>JAZDIQ010000099.1:0-2734 GCA_043804825.1 Pseudomonadota bacterium | reverse complement strand
CTGTTGGGTAGGGTTTCTAGCGCCCCCTTAAGCCCATATGGCCTGGTCGGCAAGCCCTGCGGCATATCATGCCCCCTGGGCAGTGCGGTGTATATGCCGCTCCCATGGTCCCAACTGCGGCCGGGCACAGACCGGGCAACTTGACCTTTTGGCAAGATAACTGTTAAAAATAACAAATAAAAAAATAAACAAGGAGAGTGCCATCCTCACACGGTGGAAGTCAAGGGTTCAAATCCCTTCCGGCCTACCAGCAGTAAAAACAAGGGCTTAGAGGTTACAGCCTCTAAGCCCTTGAAACATTTGTCGAGCAAATTTGGGTGGACATCGGGTGGACATCGGGGCTGTTGTCTCCCTACCGGCTATGTGGCAGGGTAGGCAGATAATGAAAATTAGTTTTCCTGAAAGTGGCTAGTATTTAGCCGTAACCTTTGATGCCAGCTAACTGTTTGGAACTCAACACAAGGTGATGCTACTTTCAATCCACTACGCTTAGGGCAGCGCAAAGCAAATCAATTCGCCGGCAAATTGATAGGCTGTTGAGCCGGCCAGACCTTGACACAACTTTCACTAACCCTATATACTTTAACTGGCGATGGAGTCCGCCGTAAGCGCCCCCCTGGGCTGATGACTCCTACCAATGGTGCATGCGCCTTTGGTGGGAGCTTCCTGCGGCGGCAAGGAGACCCCACCAGGCCCAAGCTGGAGGGGTTTTTCATGGTACGCGCGCTGGCTCATCCCATCACAGCCGACAACGATCTAAGCGCTTCAACAAACTTTTCACAACTGCTTGCCCTACTCGACCAGGCCACCGGTTTCATCCAGGGGCTGGACCCGGAACTGGCCACCGCTGCCCGGAAACTGCGAGACCTCAGTCTGCGCCTGCGAGAAGAGCGCTTCCACCTAGCCGTGTTGGGCCAGTTCAAGCGGGGCAAGAGCACCCTGCTCAACGCCCTGCTGGGTGAGCCCCTGCTTCCCTCGGCCGTGGTGCCCCTTACCTCAATACCGACTTTCATCCACGCCGGCCCTCGCCTGGAGGCCAAGGTGCTCTTTCAGAATGACGAAAGGCAGGAAACGCATTCCTGCGAGCGCGCTGAGGACATGTCGTCTTTCCTGGCCCGCTTTGTGGCCGAAGAGCACAACCCAAAGAACCGCCTGGGGGTGAGACAGGTGGAGGTCTTTCATCCCGCCCCCATCCTGCAAAAGGGAGTAGTGCTCATCGACACGCCCGGCATAGGCTCCACCTTCCGCCACAACACCGAGGCCACCCTGAACTTCCTGCCCCAGTGCGACGCCGCCCTTTTCGTGGTGTCGGCCGATCCGCCAGTGACCGAGGTGGAGATCGACTTCCTGCGCCAGGTACGGGACAAGGTCACACGCCTATTTTTCGTGTTGAACAAGGTGGACTACCTGAGCGCCGAGGAGCGGGAGCAGGCCGCTGGTTTCTTCAAGCGAGTTCTGCGCGAGCAACTGGGATTTGCCGAAGACGTCAACCTGTTTTGCCTCTCGGCCCGCCAGGGCCTGGAGGCCGCCGGTAGGCAGGACGCGGCCCAATGGATCCAGAGCGGGTTGGGTGAACTCAACGAGTTCCTGGTCCACTTCCTAGCCGAGGGCAAGGCTAGCGCCTTGAGCGAGGCGGTGAGCCGCAAGGCTAGGGATGTGTTGGGAGAGGTGGCCATGCGCTTGGACTTGGAGTTGCGGGCGCTGGAGATGCCCCTGGCCGACTTGGCCGCGCGCAAACAGGTCTTCGAGGAAAAGCTGGTGGAGATACGCCAGGAACAGCAGATGGCCGGCGATCTCCTGGCCGGTGACAAAAAACGCATGTACCAGTTCTTGGAAGACAAGGCCGAGGCTCTCCGCCAGCGGGCCATAGCCACCTTGGAGCAGGTGGTTGACGAGGCCTTCGCCGTGGCCAAGGACTCCGCCTATCATCTCCCGACCCAGGAAGCGCTGGACAATGAGGTGCCACGGTTTTTCGAGCATGAACTGGGGATGCTGATAGGAGAGGTGGACCAGCGCCTCAGCCAAGTTCTGCGGCCTCACCAGGAGCGGGCCAACCAACTGATAGCCACTGTGCGTCAGACTGCGGCGCAAATTTTCGAGGTGCCTTACCACGCCCCGGAAAGCGAAGGTGTCTTTGAGGCCAAACGGGGGACCTATTGGGTCACGGCCAAATGGCTGGCCGCCATCAGCCCCACCCCGCCCATTCATCTGGATCGTCTGCTGCCCGCCGGCATGCGTCAGGTCAGGGTGCGCAAGCGCCTGCTGGGCCAGATTGAGGACATAGCCCGCCGCAACGTGGGGAACCTGCGCTGGGCCACCCAGCAGAACCTGGACCGTGGGTTTCTACGCTTCGGGTCCGCCCTCCGGGCGCGTCTGGACGAGACCGTGGCCGCCACCTACGGGGCCATCGAGACGGCGGCGCGTCGTCGGCAAGAGCATGCCGTAGAACTGGAGGGTGAGGTCGAACGCCTCAGGTCGTCTGCTGCTTCGCTCAGGGCACTGGAGGCACAACTAGCGTCAATGGCCGTCGCGTAGGCGAGCTGATTTTGCTCGCGGCATAGTCCGGCGAGGACATGATTGCTACACACGAAGCCTGCGGAGAGTAACGATGGCCAACTCTGGTGAACAGAACAATAATTCCCGGCAGACGGCCCTGAAGTTCGTGGTCCTGGTGGGGGTGGTCAGCCTTTTCAGCGACGTAACCTACGAGGGAGCGCGAAGTATCCATGGCCCC
>JAZDIQ010000098.1:0-21054 GCA_043804825.1 Pseudomonadota bacterium | reverse complement strand
CCAGCGTCGAGTTGAAAGTGGTCGCCGTGGAGGCCGTGGTTGAACTAAAGGTGAAGACGTAGGAGCCGATGGTGACCGTGCCCTCCATGTGGGAGGTCAGGGCCGTACCGAAGGTGAAGGTGCCCTTCTCGGCGGCGCCGCCGTTGATGTTATCCATGACCGTGGTCAGGGTGTCGGTGCCGGCGGTGACGTTGACGTAGCCGTAGGTGTTCCAGGTGGTGCCGTTGTCGGTGGTGTACTCCACCCCGAAGACGCCGGTGGTGCCGCCCAGGGCCGTGGTGGGGGTGGCGGCGCTGAAGGCCGTGGTGCGGAAGATATCGTTGGTATCGCTGGTGCCCACGCGCAGGCCGCTGGCCTGGGTGGCGCGCATGTCGCCCATGCTGACGTAGTAGTAGTCCTCGGCGGCGCTGTTGCCGGTGCCGAAGTGGATCTTCATGCCCGAGCCGTTGTGCAGGTTGGTCAGGCTGCCGTCCAGCAGCTTGACGCCGTTGAAGTCGGTGGCGTTGGCGATACGGTCGATTTCAGCCGCCATGGCCTGGTACTCGGAGTCCATGATGGTGCGCTGGGCCGTGGTGTAGGTACCGGTGGCCGCCTGCTCGGCCAGTTCCTTCATGCGGATGAGCTTCTCGTCGATGACGCTCATGGCGCCGTCGGCGGTCTGAATCATGCTGATGGCGTCGCCGGCGTTGCGCAGGCCCTGGTTGATGGTCGAGATGTCGGAGCGCATCAGTTCGCGCACCGCCAGGCCGGCGGCGTCGTCGGCCGCCGAGTTGATGCGCATGCCCGAGGACAGACGCTGGGTGGACGTGGCCAACCGCCCGTAGGAATCGCTCAGGTTGCGGGCGGCGGTCATGGCCATCATGTTGTGGTTGATCACTAACGACATTTTTACCCTCCTTGGTTTGGGCTGCGCCGAGGTCCTTTCGGCGCCGACGGTCCTTTTAAGCCTGGCCTTATCTTCGGTCTTTCCCCTGGCAGCCGCGGGCAGACACCCTGACCCGTGACCGGTTGATTCAACCCACTTATCGGCGCCAGAAAAATCCCCTTAAGGCTTTTTTGCGCTCTGGTGCATTTTTTGGCCGGCCCCCGGCGCGTCCATGTTGGTATTATGACCTTGACGGTCAGGCGATTGGCGTATCCCTGGAGGCGGTAATGGCTAAAAAGAAAAACAAATCAAGCAAGATATCATCAGGCACCCCCTCCCAGGCCCTGCCCGACGCGGTGCTGGCCACCCCCGCCCCCGGTGGGAAACGCCCCACCATCAGCCTGTGCATGATGGTCAAGAACGAGGAAAAACGTCTGCCCACCGCCCTGAAAAGCGCCGCGGCCTGGGTGGACGAGATCATCGTGGTGGACACCGGATCCACCGACTCCACCCTGCAAATCGCCCAGGGCTTCGGGGCCAAGATATTCCACCACCCCTGGGAGCACAGCTTCGCCAAGCACCGCAACCAGACCATCGGCTACGCCACCGGCGACTGGCTGTTGATCCTGGACGCCGACGAGGAGATAGACCCCGCCACCGCCCACTGGCTGCACCGCGTGGTCTTCGACCCCGAGGTCAACGTGTTTTTCTTCGAGTTGCTCAACCAACTCAAGGACGGCGGGGAGTCCTTCATCCTGCACCCCCGCCTGTTCCGCAGTGGCCTGGGGTTCCATTACGAAGGCCAGGTGCACAATCGCCCGGTCTTCGAGGGCCCGGCGGCCAAGGCCCCGGTGCGCCTCATCCATTATGGATACGCCGAGGACCCCGAGACCATGGAACGCAAGCACCAGCGCCGCCTGGCCATGATCCGCAACTGGGTGGACCAGGAGCCGGACAACTACATCGCCCGGGCCTATCTGTCCCACACCCTGCTGGAAAAGGCCGATACCCTGGACCAGGCCGCCAAGGAGGGGCAAAAATCCCTGGAGCAGGCCCTGGAGCAGGGAGCCCCGCCGATCAACCTGCCCCGCATCTACTATCCCTTGCTCACGGCCCTGGCCGCCCTGGGCCACGACGAAGAGGTGCTCCAGCACGCCCTGGACTGCCAGAAGGCCGCCCCCACCTACCCTGACGCGCCTTTTTACGAAGCCTGGGCCTACTATGTGCGCCACCGCTGGAGCCAGGTCCGCCAGGCCAGCATGCATTTCATGGACCTTCAGGAACAGTGCCGCCAACACCCCGAGGAGTTCATTTACTTCGAGAACCTGACCTTCAACCGCATCAACTCGGCCCTGGTGCGCTGGGCCATCTCGGCGGTCCACCTGGGACTGGAGGACGAGGCCGTGGACCTCCTGGAGCGCATGCTCCCGGAGATAGAGGCCGAGGAGGCCGCCAAGGACACGGTCAACACCCTGTTGGCCTCTGGATTCACGGCCGTGGCCGGGCGCATGGCCCAGCGCCTGCAGGAGCTGCGGCCCCAGTGGGACTGGCCGGCGCCCACCGCCCAGGCCATCAGCCTGCGCCTGGACCAAAAACGCCTGGAGCAGTTGCGGACTCAGGGTACGCAAGCCCTGGAAGACCAAGACTTTGTCAGCGCGGAGCAGTTCCTGGCTCAGGCGGTGGCCCTGGATGAGACCAACCCCGAGGCCCTCTTGGGGCTGGGCCGCGCCCTCCACGAGCAGGGCCGCGCCGCCCAGGCCGAGGCCTGGCTGAGCCGGGGACTCAGCGCCCACCCCGGCTTCCCCTGGGCCTGGCGGATAATGGCCGAGGAAAGCTTCGCCCGCCAGGAGCACGCCGGCGCCCTGGCCTATTACCAGCGCTACCTGAGCCTGGCCCCCGGCGACGCCAAGGCCGCCGCCCGCCTGGAGGTTTGCCGCAAGCGTCTGGAACGCCAGCCCCCGCCGCCCACGGTGGCCCAGCAACCGCCCAAACTGCTGGTGATCCTGGCCGGGGGGCTCTCCCCAGAGATGGTGCGCATGCCTACACCCCATTTCTTGATGCGCCGGGCCTGGGGCGAGTTGATGTACGGCCTCAAGGAGGCCGGCGCCAACCTGCCGGCCTGGGCCAGCCTCTACACCGGCCAGGGACCGGAGGTCCACGGCCTGGACAAGGAAGGTGGCCGGGCCACCCCCCCCAGCCTGGCGGACCTGCGGGTGCCCAGCCTGTGGCAGATCATGGCCCAAAACCTCCGCGTGGGCCTTTTGGCCGCGCCCTTGGGCCACCCCAGTCCCCCGGAGATGGCCTGGTCGGTGGCCGGTTATCCGGCGGGCCTGTTGTCCCCGGAGTTGGTGCGTCCGGCCCAGCTCCTGCCCCGGCTCTTGACCCTGGGCTATCGCCCCGATTACACCCACGGCGCCCTGGACGAGCAGACCCTGAGCCAGCGCCTGCGCCAAGACGCCCGCCAGGAGGCCTATCTGTTCCAGAGCGAACGCAACAAGATCGCCGCCGCCCTGGCCATGCCCGCCGTGGACGTGCTGGTGGTGGGGCTGACCGCCCTGGACTACTTCCAGCAGGCCTACGGCATCGCCCACTACCACACCTTCGCGGCCTATCAGCAGGTCTACACCATCATCGAAACCCTGCTGGCCGCCCTCCAGCCCGCCAACTTCGCCATCCTGAGCCAGCGGGGCTACGCGCCCCAGGAAACCGCCCCCCGGGGCATGGGCTTCTATTGCCTCTCCTGGCTCCAGGGCGAAAACGGCCGCGCCCCGGCGCGGGACATCGCCCCCCAACTGCTGGCCCTGCTAGGCCAGGTGCCCCCGGCGGGGCGATAACGAGTCGGCCGGGTGCCCCCGGCGGGGCGACAACGGGTCGATTGGCAATGCGGCGGTAACGGGGGACGAAGGCTCCCGTGGCAAGGGTGTCCCGTGAAATGCGTCGGGCGGGGATAAACCCCGCCCCTACATCAAGAAAAACCCCCCTACCCTCCGGCCTTATTGCTGGGGGGGGTTTTATCCCCGCCCGGTTTTTTGGCAATGCCGCACCCCCTCAACGGGAGCCGGCGTGCCTGGCCAGGGCGACGACCTCACCCGACCCGTTTATGCCCCGCCGGGGGCACCCGGCCGACCCGTTTATGCCCCGCCGGGGGCACCCGGCCGACTCGTTTATGCCCAGGGGCGGGCACGCCGCTACCAGCCCCCGCCGCCTCGGCTCATGCCGCCGCGTCCCCGGCCCGAGTTGCCGTCGCGGCGGCGGTCGCCGGGCTTATCGCAGTCGCCTGCGCGGTGGCGCAGGGTGGGGATGTAGCCGCCCATGTCGGTGGCCATCTTGTCCAGCTTGGCGCGCAGCTCGTTGACCTGGCGGTCCAGGTCGGCGATGCGGGCCTGGTCGGGGGCGGGCTGCACGGTCAGGGTCTGCATCTCCAGCTCCAGGGAGGAGAGGCGCTGACGGTCGGCCAGGGAGGCCAGGAGAAAGCGGGCCTGGTTTTCGGGGGCCGCGCCGGGGCGCTCGTAGGTGCCGGGCGAACTAAGCGGCGAGTACTCCTCGGCGGCCGTGGCGGGCTGGGCCAAGGCCAGCAGGCCGATGGCGGCCAGGCCGGCCAGGGCGGAGAGAAGCGGAAATGATCCGGGGCGCATGGCAATCCTCCTGGGAAGTTTACCGGGCCTGGGCCGCGTCGGCGGCCGGCCATTGCGAAAGCGCATCCAACAGGCTCGAGGCGTCGGGCAGCACCAGGGCCGCGCCGGCGGCCAGTAATTCATCGCGGCCCACGCGGCCACTGGCCACGCCCACGGGCAGGCAGCCGGCGGCCAGGGCGGTCTGCATATCGCTGGGGTGGTCGCCGATCAGGGCGGCGTTGCCCGGCGCCAGGCCCAGGCGCCTGAGGGCTTCCAGGGGGTGGCCGGGGTCGGGCTTGGTGCGCGGCACCGCCTCGCGGGGCAGAAAGACCTGGCAGGCCTGGTCCACCTGGGGATAGACCAGGCGGATGGCCGGCCCGCAGTTGCGGCTGATGATGGCCAGGCTCAGGCCTTGGGCGCGGGCGCGCTCCAGGAGCCCTGGGGTGAAGTCGAACAGGCGGCCCTGGCGGGCGGCGGCCAGTTCTCGCTCCATGATGAGCTGGCCGGCCCGGGCCGCGAAGCCGTCACCCAGGGCCAAGGCCACAGCCTCCACCTGCTCCAGCAGGTAGCCCTGGCCGGGCCATGGTCCGGCCAGGCCCAGGCCACGGGCCAGGGCCTCGACCTCGGCGCGCATGGCGGCGAAATCGATGTTCAACTCGGCCAGGGTGCCGTCGAAGTCGAAAATGAGGGCCTGGGTCGGCATGTCCAATGGCGTCAATCCAGCTTGATGTAGCCCACCTGCCGCATGGCGCCCAACATGTCCAGGAGCTCAGAGGTCCTGGTAATGCGCCCGTCCTTGATCTGGAATATTACCATGGCGTTGAGGGAAACGCGCCGCCCGGTGGCCACCACGCCCATGAATTCGCCCCGGTGCACGCCAGTGACGGTCACCCGAGCCACCACCTGGTCGCCCTCGGCGATCAGGTCGCTGATGCTGAGCGACAGGTTGGTGAAGGCCTTGTGCAGATGGCCGGCCCGCACCCGGAAATCCGGCGAAATCTGGGCGCGGGGCAGGCCGTTGGCCTCCGGGGGCGCGCCCACCTCCTCCACCTGGTAGCCCTGGGCGAAGAGCCGGGGCAGGGTTTCCTGGTCGTTGGTGAGCATGGCCCGGTAGAACTTGCGCACCAGGTCCTTGTTGGCCTGGAGTGGGTCCTCCCGGGCCAGGGCGACCGGCGGGGTGGCCAGCAAGGCCGCGCCCAGGGCCAGACACAGGAGCAGACGCGGGGCGCGGGGCGCTCTGGGGCTGGACATGGTGCTGTCCTCCTGGGGCGGCCGGGGGCCCGGCCCCTTGGCTATTGGAAACCGTCCCTGGCCTTTTGGCCTCTCGACCGGGCAGCGGCGAGGCTTCGCCGGTCATGCCATGCGGTTAGGCACCAGGCTGGCCGGAGACCTCCCAAACGGCCCGCCCGCGATCATATGCCATGGCAACCTGGCGCGCCATAAGGCGGTTGCCAGTCTCAACGGTCGACGACCTCCCCAGGTACCAGGCCTCGGATGGCCTTTTTTACACACCCCCGGGGCCGCCAGCCTGTTGGCCGCGCACGCGGTCCATGTCCACGGGGCGTATCTCGTCGGCGTGGGCTTTCAGCATGTTGCTGACGTCGCCCAGGGCCATGAGCACCACGTGGATGCCCTCGCGGCGGGAGTATTTCATGGCCGGCACGAAGTCGGAGTCATTGGTGGAGAGGATGATCTTGTCCACCAAATGCTTGGTGGACAGCCAGGCTATGTCCAGGCCGATCTTCATGTCCACGCCCTTCTGGGTGAAGTCGGGTTGCAGATCCTGGGGGGTCAAGGGCTCCAGGGCGCGGCTCTCCATGCTGGCGTCGCACAGGCGGTTGAAGGCGTAGTTGCTGATGCGCCAATCCTTGAAGGCCAAGTTGCCCAGGCGCACGGCGAAGTAATCCTTGATCTCCAGGCCCTGGATCAGGTTCATGCTCTTTCGGTAGGCCTCGGTCTGCTTGAAATCCATGTAGGTGCGCGAGACCGGGTTGAGGCGCTGCTCGTCAAAGGGCAGGCAGTCGTAATAATAGATGCGGAACAACTCCTCGTCCGGCTTGATGCAGCCCTGGGCGTAGCGTTCGATGTGCATGTCGGTGGGAGGGCCGTCCAGAAAACGATAGAGGGTGTAGCGCACATAGGCGCCATCCAGTAATACCGCGACTTTTTTCATGATTTCTCCTGGTTATCACGTTCGGAGGTCATAGCCGTGCCCAGCCGATGGATATGGCGGCCGGGCGCGGGGGGCATGGCTAATACTGGGCCTAGCATAACAGGTCGGGGGGCCGGGGGCCAACCACTGTTGGATGGGGGGTATTAGTTTGCTCGGCTTGGCAGCCCTTGACAGGAGCCTGACGCGCGGGCTAATATGCTCATCAGGTGTTTATGCCAGACTAACGTGGAGGATAGCCATGCCCGCCCCCAGTCTCAAGGAATTGGGTCTGTTCGAGATCGACCTGGAGCAGGTGGAGATACCGCTCTTGGGCACCGTGGCCGCCGGGCTGCCCATCGAGGCCATTGCCGAGGAGCGCACGGTCTCCATCCCCAGCGACATGCTGGGGCGCTTCCGCACCTTTGCCCTACAGGTGCGGGGAACCTCCATGATCGACGCCCACATAAGCCCCGGCGACGTCATCGTGGTGGAGGAAAGGCGCACGGCCCACAACGGCGAGATGGTGGTGGCCATGATCAACGACAGCGACGTGACGCTGAAGAAATATTACCTGGAGCGCGACCATATCCGCCTGGAGCCGGCCAACCCCGAGATGGAGCCCATCATCCTGCGCCACGAGGAGGTCAAGGTCCTGGGGGTGGTGGCGGGGTTGATCCGCCATTACCGCCGGCACTAGGCCCGGCTCTCCCGAGGCGGGCACGGCCAGGCTTCCGCGGCTGCCGGGCCCGGGACGCGGAGGCTATTCCCGCAGGGCCCGAGCGCGGTATTGCAGGTAAATGTCGCGCACGGCCACATAGGGGTCCACCGCGCCGGCCACCAGGTCGACGTATTCGCCCTCCACAAAGGAATAGCGGTGGAACCAGTCCAGGCTCTTGATGCCGGCCGCCTCCCAGAAGTCCACGGGCAGATACCATACGGGGTCCAGGTAGGACCCGCCCAGCCAGCCCAGGCCGTCGCGCAGGCTCGAAGGCCCCATCACCGGCAGCACCACATAGAACCCGTGCCCCAGGCCCCAGGCGCCCAGCACCTGGCCCAGGTCCTCCTGGGGCGGCGCCGGTATCTGGAACAGGTCCAAGGCCGCGTCGCCCATGCCGCCGATGCCCAGGGTGCTGTTGAGGATGAAGCGGGCGGTCTCCTGGCCAGCGCGCTCGAACTTGCCTTGCAGCGTCGAGGAGACCATGCGCAGGGGGAACATCAGGTTGTCGAGAAAATTCTTGAGCCCTTGGCGCACCTCCGGCGGGACCACCTTCTTGTAGCCCCGGGCGGCCGGGTCCAGCACGTGGATGTAGACGACGTCGTTGAAGCGGAAGATGCCACGGTTGATCGGCTCCAGGGGATCGGCCACGGCCGGGGTGGTCATGGCCTGGGGCTCGCTGGCCAGGTCGGCCAGGATGGCCTCTTCCGAGTCCAAGGGGCCGCCGCCGGCCGGGTTGGGGGCCGCCATCGCCGGCGGAGCCCCGGCCGGTGCCCGGGCCACGGGCGGACGGGCCGGGGCCTGTCCCGCCGGCGGGCCGGGCTGGGGGGCCTGGGCCTGTTGCCGGGCGGCGCAACCCACCAGCAGCAGCGCCAGCAGCAGCATCCCCGCCAGGGTCGCCAAAGGTTTCATGTTCACTCCACTTGGCCTTTGCCAGACATTGAAGCCCCCGCCACTCCCGCCGCCCGCGCCTAGCCCTGCTCCCGGGCCACCATCTCCTTGACCCGCTGAACCAGCCCCGCCGGCGTGCCCTTGAGCAGGAAATCGTTGAACTGGGTGCGGTAGTTCTGCACCAGGCTCACGCCCTCCACGGTCACGTCGTAGATCTGCCAGCGGCCCTCGCGCAACCACAGGCGATAATCCACGGGGATGTCCCCGTTGGGATGGCCGATGCTGCTCTTGATCAGGGCCTTCTTGCCGTCATATATCTCTTGGGACAGGATGCGCACCTGCTGCTGCCGGTAGTTCTCCTGAATCTTCTTCAGGTAGTTGTTGCGCAGCAATTGGGCGAAATACTGGGTGAACTCGTCCTTCTCCGCCGGGCTGAAGCGCCGCCAGTTGGCACCCACGGCCACGATGGCGATGCCTTGGAAGTCGAAGCCGCCTTGTATGACCTGCCACAGGCGCTCTGACTGCATGGCCTTCTTGGCCGGACCGGCCAAGGACGGGTCGTGCAGCACGCTCACGAACTTGTCTATATAGGCCTGGAGTACCGCCTGGGGTTGCTCCGCGGCCCGCGCGGCCCCGGCGTTCAACAGGACGGCCAGGGCCAGCAGGCACGCTATGCGCCTTGCCATGGGCATGGATTTGCTCCTTATTTTTTTTCGTCATCCTTGGGGGGGTTGGCGCCTCCGGACTTGGAGTCCACCCCGCCAAAAACGTACTTGCCGATCAGTTCCTCGATCTCCAGGGGCGACTCGGTGTCGGTGATCGTGTCTCCGGGCTTCAGGTCGTCGGGCATGCCCCCGGGCGAGAGCTTGACGAACTTGTCACCGATCAGCCCCGCGGTGCGCACCGAGGCGATGGTGTCCACCGTGAACTTGAGGCCCTGGTCGATCTTCAGGTCCACGATGGCGGCCATGGTCTTGGTATCCAGATGGATGGCCGCCACCTTGCCCACCGCCACCCCGGCCACCTCCACCCGGGCGTCGGTCTTGAGACCGGAGACCGATTGGAAGCGGGCCGTGAGCAGATAGGTGTTATCGCCCATGAAATCCACCTTGCCCAGCTTGACCGTCATATAGCCCACGGCCAACAGGCCAAGCAGGACGAAGATACCCACGCTCAATTCTATGTTTTCGCGTTTCACGCTCACCCCTCGTGCTGGGTCCCCGGCTGCGGTCCCGGCGCCCCATCGGACGCCGCGTGCCAGATGGGGTTCCTCCATTGGTGTTCCACGGTGCGAAAGAACTGGCGCACCTCGGGCAGGCTCTCTTGGGCCAGTTGTTGAGGGCTGCCCTGAAAGATGATGCGCCCCTCGTTGAGAAAGGCCGCCCGCTGGCATATGTAAAGCACGTCGGGCACGGCATGGCTGACCAGCACCCCGGTGAAGCCCAGCTTGCGGTGATGCTCGGCGATCATATCCAGCACCGCGGCGCTGCGCATGGGGTCCAGACCGGTGGTGGGCTCGTCGAACAAGAGCACCTCCGGCTCCGTGACCATGGCCCGGGCCAGGGCCACGCGCTTTTGCATGCCCCCGGAGAGCTGGGAGACATATTTGTCGTCGATCTGGTGCAGGTCCAGAAGCTCCAACACCTTGTGCACCTTATTGGCGAGCTGGTCACGGCCCAGTTGGCTATGCTCCACCAGGGGCAGGGCCACGTTCTCGAACACGGTCATGGAATCGAACAGCGCCGTGCCCTGGAACAGGTAGCTGAAGCGGCGCATGATCTCCTTGCGAAAGGCCCCGCCCGAGGCCCACAGGTCCCGCCCCTCCACCAGGATACGCCCCGCGTCGGGCTCCAACAAGCCGATGATGTGCTTCAATAGCACGCTCTTGCCCTCGCCGGACTTGCCCAGGATCACCGTGATCTCGCCCCGGGGAATATCCAGGTCCACGCCATTGAGCACGTTCAGGCCACCGAAGGCCTTCTTTAATCCCTGTATCTGGATGAATGGTTCGGACATGGGCTACAGCAAGAAAGAGGTTAGTATGTAGTCGGCCGTCAACACCAGCACGCAGGCCTGCACCACGGCCCCGGTGGTGGCCAGGGCCACGGCCTTGGAACCGAAGCCGGCCGGACTCAAGTGTGCAAAGAACCCCCGGAAGCAGCAGGTGTTGACGGTAATCAGGGCAAACACCAGGGACTTCAAAAAGCCCCCGCTGACGTCGATCATCCTCACCCCGCCCTCCACGCTGGAGAAGTATACCCCCGAGCCCAGGCCCAACAGGAGCGAACCGCTCAGGTAGCCGCCCATGACGCCGATGAAGTCGAAGATGGCGGTGAGCAAGGGGAAGCACAGCACCGCCGCCACCAGCCTCGGGCTGACCAGAAAACGAATGGGGTTGATATCCATGGTGGTCAGGGCGTCGATCTGCTCGCTGATGCGCATGCTGGCCAACTCGGCGGACATGGCCGAGCCACCCCGCGCTATGACCATGAAGGCGGTGAGCACCGGCCCCAGCTCCCGCACCAAAGACAGGGCCACCGCGGTGCCCAAAATGCCCTCGGAGCCGAAGCGCGACAGGGTGTAGTAGCCTTGCAGGCCCAGCACCATGCCGGTGAAGGCCCCGGTCAGGCAGACCACCAAGAGGGACTTGACGCCGATGAAGTGCATCTGGGCCAGTATCTTGCCCACCTGCCAGGGCCAGGCGAAGACCAGCAAGAGGCTCTGGGCGAAGAACAGGGCCTGACGTCCCATGTCTTGGATGGGATGGATCACCAACCAGCCCAGATAGGCCAGGGGATTGCGGCCAGTTTTGCTTAACGACATGAGTCTCGGACCTTCCCTGTGACCTGGCGCGGCCTCGCCCGGCGGACAAAAACCCGCCTGGGACGCTGTTCACGACCTGCCTACCGCTGGGCCGCCGCCGGCCAGCCCATGATGGGCACGGCGCTGATGCTGTTCTTGGGGCTACCCTCGATGACGCGGTCGCTATAGGCCACGTACACCAGCACGTTGCGTTCCCGGTCGAAGAATCGCACCACCTGCAATCTCTTGAAGACCAGGCTGCGCCGCTCATCGAAGACGCGCTCGCCGTCCTTCAGCTCGCCCAATATCTTGATGGGCCCCACCTGGCGGCAGGAGATGCTGGCGTCGCTGGTGTCCTCGGCCAGGCCCAATTCACCCTTCACGCCCCCGGTCTGGGCGCGGCTGAGAAAGCATGACACGCCCTGGACCTTGGGGTCGTCGAACCCGTCGACCACGATCTTATCATTGGGACCAAGCCAGCGAAACTTGGTGCTCACCGAGCCGGTGCCGCCGCGTTCGGGGCGGCTGCCCAGCCACCACCCCCCCAACAAGACCAACAGCAGGAGCCCGCCGCCCAGGATAAGCAATATTTTTTTCATGGCCTAGGTCCCCTTGCAGGATGGTCGGATAGCCAGGCCAGCTTCTCCCCAGGCCCAGCATCAGAGGCGAGAAGGGGCCGCGAGACGAGGACCTCCTCTGCTGAACTATTATACGGGCAAACGGGCGCCCACGCACGGCAGGCCAATTTACGGCGCGTCAGGCCGCCGCTCCAGGTGACGATCCCGGGGGCGGGCATGGCCCACAGCCCTCCCTTCGGAGGCCAGCCGGCGGGTTGCCCCAACAGGCCCCTAGCCCTGGTGGGGAGGGGGCGAGCCGCTCAGGAGGGCCAGGAAATCCTCCGGCGCCAAGGGGCGGCTGAAAAAATAGCCCTGGTACTCGTCGCAACCGTTGGCGCGCAAAAAGTCCAATTGCTCCTTGGTCTCCACGCCCTCGGCCACCACCTGCAACTCCAGGGCGTGGCCCATGGCGATGACCGTCTGCACGATGGCCGCGTCGTTGGCGTCGCGGGTCAGGTCGCGCACGAAGGTCTGATCGATCTTGAGCGCGCTCAGGGAAAAGCGCTTCAAGTAGCTCAGGGAGGAGTACCCGGTGCCGAAGTCGTCCAGGGCCAGGCGCACCCCCATGGAGGCCAGCCCCACCAGCCTGGCGATGGCCTTGTCCACGTTCTTGACCATGGCCCCCTCGGTGATCTCCAGCTCCAGGCAGACCGAGGGCAGGCCCGTCTCGCGCAGGATATCCTCCACCATCTCCACCAGGTTGTCCTGCTCGAACTGGCGGGGGGAAAGGTTGACCGAGACGCACAGGTAGGGGTGCCCGGCCTGGCGCCAGGCCTGGGTCTGGCGGCAGGCCAGGCGCAGCACCATCTCGCCCAGGGGCAGGATCAACCCGGTATCCTCGGCCAGGGTTATGAAGGACCCGGGCATGGCCAGTTCCTGGCCCGGCCGCTGCCAGCGCACCAGGGCCTCCATGCCCACCACCCGGCCGCTGGCCACTTCCACCTTGGGCTGATAGTGGGCGATGAACTCCCTTTGCTCCAGGCCCTGGCGCAACTGGGACTCCAGGCGCAGGCGGTGCTGCATCTCGGCGTTGAGGGCCGGGGTGAACAATTGGAAGTTGTTGCGGCCCTGGTCCTTGGCCCGGTACATGGCCATGTCGGCGTTCTGTAAGAGGCTCTCGCTGTCCTTGGCGTCATCGGGGAAAAAGGTGATGCCCATGCTGGTGGTGACGAACAACTCCTGCCCCTGGATGAAAAAGGGCTGGGACAGTGCCTTGAGGATGCGCCCCGCCGCCTCCAGGGTGTCTTCGGGGCGGTTCACCTCGCGCAGGATCATGGTGAACTCGTCGCCGCCCAGGCGCGAGACGGTGTCGGTTTCGCGCAGGCAACGTTTGAGCCTGCGGGCCGTCTCCTGCAACAAAAGGTCTCCGGCCTGGTGCCCCAGGCTGTCGTTGACGCGCTTGAAGTTGTCCAGGTCCAAAAACGCCACGGCCAGGCGCTGTCCCTCGCGGTCGGCCTGGGCGATGGCCTGGCCCAGGCGGTCCTTGAACAACACCCGGTTGGGCAGCCCGGTGAGCGCGTCGTGGAAGGCCTGGTGCTTGATGCGCTCCTCTTGGCTCTTGATGTCGGTGATGTCATGGAAGATCACCACGAAGTTGGCTATGCGGTCCTGGGAATCCTTGACCAGCACCACGTTGAGCCACTCGGGATAGGCCTCGCCGTTCTTGCGGCGGTTCCAGTACTCGCCGCTCCAGCGCCCCTGTTCGGCCAGGCTGGCCCATATCTCCTGCAGGAACTTGGCATCGTGCCTCTCGGCGCGAAACACGTCCAGGTCCAGGCCCACGATCTCCTGGGGCTCGAAGCCGGTGATGGCCGAGTAGGCGGCGTTGACCATCTGCACCTTGCCGTCGGGATCGGCGATGATGATCCCCTCCAGGCTGTTCTCAAAGACGGTGCTGGCCATCTGGCGCTGGTGCTCCAGTTGTTTGCGCTCGGTCACGTCCTGGCCGTAGAAATATATCTCCTCGGTGCCCGACACCGGCGTGGCGGTGAACAGATAACTGCGCCCCTCCAGGTCCACTCCAAACTCCCGGCTGACCTGGGAGCCGGGGCCCAGCCCCAGGCCCGGCCGCAGCATGGGATGTGCCGGTTGCCCCACCTGGCAGAGCGTACCCAGGGAAATAAGGCAGGCCTGGTTGGCGTAGCTTATGGTGCCCTGGGTGGAAATCCTGAGCACGGGATTGGGATTTTCGTCAGGGAACTTGGCCAGGATCAACATGGCTTCCTCGGCCCGCTTGCGCTGGCTGATGTCCATGCCGTAGATATTGACGTAGCCCGAGCCGGGCACCGGCACGAAGGACAGGCTGAAGACGCGTCCCCCTGCCCGCACCTCCGCGGTCTGCACGGCCCCGGTGGCCAAGGCCCAGGAGGCTCCGTCGCGGAAACTGCGGGGCTGCTCCCCCTGGCTATCCCGGTCGCGCCACAACGTCTCCAGCAGATTGCTGGCCGCCTGGTTGGCGTAGAGCAAGGTGCCATCCGGGTTGAAGCGCATCACCGGGTTGGGGTTCTCGCCGGGGAAGCGGGCCAGGGAGGCGATCTGCTCCTCGGCCTGCTTGCGCTCGCTGACGTCCATGGCGATGGCAATGACCAGGCGCCGGCCATCGGCGGTGAGCCCCAGGGGCGCGCCGCTGAAATGCCAGGTGAGCAGGCGGCCATCCTTGGCGCGCACTTCTATCTCCCCCAGGTTCACGCGGCCTTCCTGGTGGTAAAGCCCTTTGATGATCTCCCGCACGCTGGCCGCGCGCTGGCCATAGGCCAATTCGGCCAGGCGCTCCATGGTGGGCACCTCGGCCAGGGTGTAGCCGGTCAACTCGCTGAAGACGTCGTTGACCATCAATATCTCGCCGTCCTCGGCGTGGATCAGCATGGGCAGGGGGGCCCATAGCACCGCCCGCCGCAGACGCTCCTCGCTCACGGCCAGGGCCTCCTGGGTGGCCCGGCGCTGGGCTATCTCCCGTTGCAGCTCCTGGTTGGCCGTCTCCAGCTCGCTGGTGCGTTCCCTGACCTTGCTTTCCAGCTTGTCGCGGGCCTCGGCCAGGCGCTCTTGGGTCCACACCTGCTCGCTGATATCCGAGGAATAGATGGCCAGGCGGCCGATCCGGCCCTGGGCGTCGATGATGGGGCAGAGGTAGTGATCATAGTGCCGGCCCTGGCGTTGGTCGCTAAAGCGCAACGGCTGGTGGGTCCGCACCGCCTCCGCCAGGCGTTGGCGGCGCGCCTCGGCCAAGGACGGCGGCAGGAAGTCATGGATGTCACGCCCCTCCACCTCGGCGGGCTGACGGCCCATGCGGCTGGCGGCGGTCTGATTGATGGCCAGCACCATGCCCCTGGGGTCAACCAGCAACAGGGACTCCGGGTTGGTGCTGACCAGGGCGCGCAGGGAGTCCTCGCTTTGGCGCAGGGCCTCCTCGGCCAGCTTGCGGGCGGTGATGTCCTCCACCACGGCGATGTGGCGGCTGGGCGGCTCGCCTTTTTGCCACAAGGGCGCCACGGTGAGATTGATCCACACCAGCGAGCCGTCCTGGCGCAGGTGCCGCTTCTCCATGGAGTATTCGTCGATAAGCCCCTGCTTGAGCTGCTCCATCCGCTCCAGGTCCTCGGCCAGGTCCTCGGGGTGGGTGGTATCCATGAAGGTGTTGACCAAAAGATCCTGGCAGTCGCGCCCCATGATCTGACAATGCTTGCGATTGACCCTGAGGAAGCGCCCGCTTAGGCTGTCCACCTCGGCCACGCCCACCGCCGCCTGCTCGAACAGGGCCTTGAAGCGCTCCTCGCTCTCCTTGAGCGCCAGCTGGACCTGTTGACGCTCGCTGACATCGTGAATGATGGAGTGCAACAGGGTACGCCCGTCCCAGGTCAAGGGCCCCGTGTGCACTTCCACGTCGCGCAGCTCGCCCGAGGCCAGGCGATGCCGTACATTGAAGTCCAGCCGCTCGCCGCGCAGGGCGGCCCCCAAGTTCCAGCGGGTTTCCTCCGGCGGGGCGGCGTTGAGGTCAAAGAGCTTCAAGGTGGTGAGCACCGGCCGCGCATAACCATAGAAATCGCAGGCCGCCTGGTTGGCGTCCACGATGGAGCCGTCGGCTGGATCGATGATGAGCTTTATGGCCTGGTTGGTCTCGAAAATCTGGCGGTAGCGTTGCTCGCTCTCCCGCAAAAGGCGCTCGGTTTCCCCGAGGGCCTGGTTGTGTTTTTCCAGTTCGTCCTGGCGCCGCCGCAGTTGTTGGTTAAGCTCCTCCAGCTCCAGATTGCGCTGGGTGAGCAAATGCTCCAGGCGCCCGCGTTCCAGGCCCGTCTCCACGGCGGCGTGCAGGGTCGCGCGGTCGAAGGGCTTGAGCAGATAGCCCACCGGCTGGGCCGCGCGGGCGCGCTCGATGGTGTCGCTATCACCGGAGCCGGTGATGAATATGACCGGAATACCCATCTGGGCGCGCAGTTGCCTGGCGGCCTCGATGCCGTCCATGTCCCCGGGCAGGCCGATATCCACCAGGGCCAGGCTGGGGCGCTCCCGCGCCGCGAGCTCCAGCCCCCCCCTGGCCTCGCCTGCCAAAAGCGGCGAAGGGTAGCCCAGGGCCTCCAGATAACGGCTCATGAGCGAGCGGAACAGCTCGTCGTCTTCCACCACCAATATCAGATCACCGGGCAAGGACGCGCTCCTCTCCCTTTCGGACCGGTGGACCACGCCGACCACTGTAATGCGACAGTCCTGACAGCGCCTGGGAAACTTAACAAATTATCCGGGAAAACCGCCACCACGCCAAGGCCCTTGCACCAGGGCCAGATGCCCCGGGCCGAGGCCGACGGCTCCCGTCGGGGTCAGTCGCCTGGCCGAGCAACACCCCGGGTGCCCCCGGTCGGGCATGAACGGGTCGATTGACCCTCTTACCCGGGCCCTGGCCGGCGGCCGGTCCCACCCTCTATCAGGACGAGGGCCAAACCACCCCGGTGCGGCTGTCGCGGCAGCAATCATAATCGCGGCAGGCCACCGGCCGGTGGGGGTAGATGGAGCAAAGCTCGTCCACCAGGTAGGTGCAAGCGCCGTCGGGGTTGCGCCGCAGCAGGGCCGGCCCCCGTCGGCGCCCCGGCGCCAGGCGGTAATACCCCGAGGCCAGTTCCTCGGGGGTCAAGGGCACCTCCAACTGCCGGCAGCACTGGGCCGGGCGGCAGCGCAGGCATACCGCCGCCGGCTTTTGGTCCCCGCCCAGCCTGGCCAGGGCCCTGGCGTGCAGGCTATCGTGGGTGCCCCACATGGTGTAGCTGGCCGCGAACTTGTCGGCCAGCCAGGCCCAAGGACCGCTCATGTCCACCTCCCCGTTGGCTCGCGGCCGGGCTCCAGCCCCGGGACGCTGGTGGCTGATTGCTGCGCGGACAAGGTTGCCCGGGGGTAGCTCTGCTGGCTGCGTGGTGGTACCAGAAGGTGCTTAAAGCTGTAGCTTGCGCCGTAACCCAACCCCATTGATCACGATCACCTGATTAGAAATTAACGCCGCGGGCGCGGGCGGGGCAACCGGTATTTACGCCTTTCCTCGCTGATTGCCCTCAGGGGGCAAGCGATCAAACCGGCAACCAGGCGCGCGCCACCACGGGCTGGCCGGCGGATGTGTCGCGAGGTTGACAAGTTGTCCGCCAAACAGTCGCGGCCTTGGCGTAAAATCATATTTGGGTCGTGATAATAATATAGATGTCAACGCCTGCCCGGGGAGATGAGCCTCGCCATGTCCACCAGCCTGCAATCGCGCATAGAGGAGATCGAGAGCCGCTACAAGCTCATCGCCGATCACCTGGTGGATGCCATCTGGGTGATGGACGTAGAGACCCTGGATTACGATTTCATCACCCCCTCGGTGGAAAGATCCAGCGGCTATTCGGCCGAGGATTACACCAAGCTCAACCTGCGCCAGGTAACCAGCCCCCAATCCTACAGGGCCCTGGCCGAGGCCATGCAGGAGGAGCGGAGTCTGTTTGCACGGGGAATCAGCCGCAAGCGCAGCCTGGAATTGGAGATGCTCCACAAACAAGGGCATCTCTATTGGATCGAGATCACCGCCAGGCTTTTCAAGGACGAAAACGGCCGGCTGAAGGTGGCCGGCATCAGCCGGGACATCGCCAAGCGCAAGCAAGCCGAGCAGGAGCGTGAAAAGCTCATCAAGGAATTGGGGCGGGCCCTGGCCGAAAAGGAAACCCTGCTCAAGGAGAACAAGGTTCTGCGGGGCCTGCTGCCCATCTGCTCCGGCTGCCGGCGCATCCGCGATGAGCATAACCAGTGGTGGCCCCTGGAGGCCTACGTGCGCGACCGCACCGGGGCCGAGTTCACCCACACCATCTGCCAAGAGTGTCAGCGAATCTACTACAGCGATTTGGGAGGGTCCCAATAACCCGCCCGCCTCCATCGGCCGCGCCGCCAGTACCGGCCCAGCGATCTGGCCAACCAGCGCTCCTTTCTCCGTGGATGATTGACTGTCAGCCCCCAAAAAGGTAGCATGCCACTGGCTAGCCTGGTTGGGGATGGCCGGCACGCAGCCTCTACCTGGAGGTAGGGCCCGCCCCCCGGGCCAGCGAAAATCGGGGCGCCCACGGCCTTCGCTGGGCCTGCCACCCAGCGGACCGAGGCGTTTGGGGACCGCGCGATCTCCTTCCACGCCCACGGCCATGTCTGGCCCGCCTCCGGGGCGAGGCCGGGCCGGGGTCCGCGCCCACCCAAGATTGGCACGCTCGTCCAGGCTCGGCTCTCGGTTTGCGCGATTCGGATCCGTGCTGGCAGGGCGCGGCATCGGCGGGTACCTTGCGGCCCGCGCCACCCCTGACGGAGAGCTAGTTTGCCACCATCCGCCCCGTCATCGCCGAACCCGCTCAGTTGGTGGCGGCAGCTTTGGCAGGGCGGTTTTTTCTGCTCCTGGCCCGCGCGCCCCGACAGCCTGGGCTACTGGCGCGAGCGCGTCCTCTTCTATCTATATTTGTTCGGAGCCCTGGGCGGGCTGGTCAGCGTGGCCATGGATGTGTGGTACTGGCTGCCGCGCGGTCAATACCTCATCGTGGGCCAGACCATCGCGGCCGTGCTCTGGGCTTGGCTGACGTTGTGCTTGGGGCACCGCTGGCCCTTTGGCTTTCGGGCCGGGGCCGGACTGGCCCTGACCTACGGGCTGGGTCTGGCCCTTATCCTGCGCGTGGGGCCGATCTCCATGGGCATGCCCCTGATTTTTTCCTTCACCGTGGCCGGCGCCTTGCTCTTCGGCCGCCGGGGGGCCCTGCTCACCTGGCTGGTCAGCGCCCTGACCATCGCCGGGGTGCTGATCTATCTGGCCCATGGCGGCTGGGACCCGGAGATTTGGGTGGTGCTGCCCCGGCGTTGGGCCATGATCGCGGTCAACTACCTGCTCTTCAGCGCCCTGGTGGCGGCCGGCGTGGCCACCTTGGTGCACGGCCTGCAATCCTCGCTTTTGGCCGAGCGCCTGGCCAAGGAAGACCTGGCCGGCCAGCGCGCCGAGTTGGAACAGGCCAACCAGAACCTCCACGAAGAGGCCCTGGTGCGCCGCCAGACCCAGGTGGATCTGTACCAGGCCCAGGAGCGCTTCCGGGCGGTGCTGGATTCCCTGGACGCCCGGGTTTACGTGGCCGACCTGCAGACCCACGAGGTCCTGTTCGCCAACCGCAAGACCCGCCAGGACGCCGGCCAGGACCCCGAGGGCCAGGTCTGCTGGCAGGCCCTGCACCAAGGCCGCTCGGAGCCGTGCGAGTTTTGCACCAACTATCTGCTGTTGGACCTGGAGGGCCAGCCCCTGTCGGAGCCCTACCTCTGGGAGTATCAGGACCCTTCCAGCGGCTACTGGTACTCCCTGCGCGACCGCGCCATACGCTGGCTGGACGGACGCCTGGTGCGCCTGCAGGTGGCCGTGGACATCTCCGACCGCGTGCGCGCCGAGGTGGAGCGCCGTCGCCTGGAAGGCCAACTGCGCCAGGCCCAAAAGATGGAGGCCGTGGGCACCCTGGCTGGCGGCATCGCCCACGACTTCAACAACATCCTGACCGCGGTCATGGGGCATGCCGAGATGGGCCTGAGCCGCGGCCGCTTGGGCCAGGACCCCTCCCGGGAACTGGGGCGCATCCTGCAAGCCGCCGAGCGCGCCCGCGACCTGGTCCGGCGCATACTGGCCTTCAGCCGCAAGGTGGAGGTGCAGCCGCGACCCCACAACCTCAATCTGGACGTGGAGCACGTCGTCCAGATGCTCAAGCACACCATCCCCAAGATGATCGCCATCGAGACCCACCTGGCCCCGGAACTCCTGCCCGTGGAGGGCGACTCCAGCCAGATGGAGCAGGTGATAATCAACCTGGCCACCAACGCCATGGACGCCATGCCCCAGGGCGGACGCCTGGTCATCGAGACGGCCAACGTGGCCCTGGACCAGGATTACTGCCGCCAGCACCTGGAGGTGCACCCCGGACCCTACGTGCTCCTGATGGTCTCCGACAGCGGCTCGGGCATGGACCAGCGCACCCTGGAACAGGCTTTTGACCCCTTCTTCACCACCAAGGAGGTGGGACGTGGCACCGGCCTGGGGCTATCGACGGTGCACGGCATCGTCAAGAGCCACGGCGGCCACATCAACGCCTACTCAGAGGTCGGCCTGGGCACCACCTTCAAGATATATCTGCCCACCCTGACCGAGGAGGCCCCCGCCAAGCCCCTGCCCCCTCCCCTGCCCGTGGACCTTTTGGGAGGGTGCGAAACCATTCTCTTGGTGGACGACGAGGAGGACCTGCGCGAGCTGGGCGCCCAGACCCTGGAGGAGATGGGTTATTCGGTGCGCACCGCCGCCACCGGCGAGGAGGCCCTGGAGCTCTACCGGCAGCAGGCCGCCGACCTGGTGATCATGGACCTGGGCATGCCGGGCATGGGCGGCCACCAATGCCTGCGCCACATCCTGGAGCTGGACCCAGGGGCCAGGGTGATGATCGCCAGCGGCTACTCGGCCAACGGCCTGGTGCGCGACTCCCTGTCGGTCGGCGCCCTGGGTTACGTGGCCAAGCCCTTCAAACGCGTGGACCTCTTGGCCACGGTGCGCGAGATACTGGACCGCCGGCCGGGCGCCCCCGGCGGGGCTTAAACGGGTCGGTGAGGCATGTGGCCCTGGCCGGCGGCGGCGGCTCCCGTGGCAGGTAAGTTTGGCTTACAAAAACGGGCGGGGATAAATCCCGCCCCTACATCAAGGCAGGTTCTTACTTGCCTTCTCTTCATGTAGGGGCGGGGTTTATCCCCGCCCTGGTCTTATGTGGATCAACCTCTCCACGGGAGCCGGTCAGGCCCGTTCTGGCCACAACCCCAAGCGACCCGTTATCGCCCTGCCGGGGGCACCCGGCGCCCCGCGGGGTCTCAGGCCTTGGTTTTCTGATCCAGGCGCGACA
>JAZDIQ010000097.1:0-127521 GCA_043804825.1 Pseudomonadota bacterium | reverse complement strand
CCGAGCCCCAGGCCGCGCCGCCGCCCCTGCCCGTTGCCGCGCCGGGTTCGCCGCCGGCCCAGGAGGCGGCGCCCCTGAGCGGCCTGGCCTCGCGGGGCGACCTGACCCATCTGCCCACCCCCCAGGGCCTGCGCGCCCTGTGGACCTGGGACCTGGTCTTGCTGTGCGCGGGCGCCCTGATGTGCTTCGTGGGCGGGGCCACGGGCCATGCCGGCGGCGGCGTGCTGGTGGGCCTGGGCATGGTCTCCCTGGTGGCCATGACCATATTGTGGATGGTGCTGCTCAGCAAGTGCTGGAAGTCCATCCAATTCGGCCCGGCCCTCAGCGAGCCGGCCCGCACCACGCCGGGCAAGGCCGTGGGCTTCCTCTTCATACCGCTTTTCAACCTGTATTGGATGTTCCAGGCCGTGTGGGGGCTGGCGGTGGACCTCAACCGCTTCTGCGCGGCCCATCGCATAGAGGCCCCCCGGGTGAACGAGAGCCTGGCCCTGGCCACCTGCGTGATGGCCCTGGTGGCCTGGGCCATGAACATCCTGTCCCGCGCCATGCCCTCCAGCGAGTTGCTGGTGGGCCTGGGCTATCTGGGCCTCCTGGTGGCCGTGGGCCACGGCTTTTCCCGATCGGCGGGGGCCGTGCTGCTGGCCAAGTTCGGCGGCCAGGTGGGCGCCTATCAGCCGCCCATGGGGGTCAGCGCCGGCTCGGCCGGGCCGGTGCAGTGGGGCCAGGCCAGCCAGGCGCGCCGCTTCCGCGCCGCCCAGGAGGAGACCTTCCGCAACCACCTGCGCTACCTGCGCGCCCTGATCGACGAGGGTTTCTTCCCCCTGCTGCGCCTCTACGCCCTGCAGGCCCGGGCCGGCCAGGAGTTCCAATACCTGATCGTGATCACCGGCGACACCCCGGAGTTCAAGCGCCTGAGCCACTCCGATATCTTTTTGACCCGCGAGAAGGAAGTGGTGAGCACCCTCTTTGACGGCGATTTCAGCCTGGTCACCCCCGACAGCTCGGTGGCCAACACCGCCGGCAAGGGCCGGAGCATCCACTCGCTGAGCGAGTTCGACAACACCGTGACCCTGATCCAATCCGGGGCCTACAGCCTCTTGGAGCAGCACTTCTCGCCCCAGCAGAGCGCGCGCCTGGACCAGGCCGAGGGCCGTCCCCCCGCCCCGCCGGCCCCGTCCGCGCCGGATATCACCGAGTTAAAGCCGGCCACGCTGGATTTCGAGGCCGTGATGGCCCACCTAAAGAACGGCGACGCCTCGGCGCGGCTGATGGCCATGCGAGCGGCACGTGAGCAGCGCTTCACCCAGGGAGGGGTGATCCACGAGCTGATAAACCTGCTGGGCCGCGACCACCCCGAGGTAAGCTCCCAGGCCGCCCTGACCCTGGTGGCCCTGGACATGGTGGCCTATGCCCTGCGCTCGCTCAAGGACGAGTACCAGCACCCCGCGCGCATGCGGAAAGACCAGGCCCTGGCGGCGGTCAAGCTCCTGGAGCAAACGCTCAACGACCCCCAGCGCTGGGCCGCGCTGTACCAGCAAAACTGGGAGAAATACTAGGCCGACCGCGCGCCGGGGGCACCCCCGGCGCGCGGCCAGCGACGGTGACGAGGGCCAGGCGCCCCCTGTCAGCGTTCCCGGAGACGCACCTAGGAGTCTGTCGGAGAAATCTCTCGACAGGCTCCAGGCGGGCCATGGATGGCATTCTCCGACACGCTCCTAGGAGGGCCTATACATCAGCCAGCCCAGGAACCAGCCCAAGAGCGAGCCCACGGCGCAGCCCCCCAGCAAAAACAAGTAGTCCATGCTCCCACTCCCGGCCAGGGCGGCCGCCATGGCCGCCGGGGTATCCAAGGTTATGGGACAAGACTAACGCCGCCATGTGAACTTGTGGCAACGGCCAGGTTAAGGTTTGGTCACAAAAGGGCGCGAACCCGGTATGTTGGCCGGGTTCGCGCCCTTGTTTGCCAGATAGGCGCGCCGTTGGGGGCGGTTTAGCCCTTGAGGTTCTGGGCCGCGAAGTCCCAGTTCACCAGCTTGTCCAGCCAGGCGGCGATGTAGTCGCCGCGGCGGTTCTGCCAGTCCAGGTAGTAGGCGTGCTCCCACACATCGATGGTCAGGATCGGCTTGGCGGCCATGGCGATGGGCGTCTCGGCGTTGGGGGTCTTGATCACCTTGAGCTTGCCGTCCACCAGCACCAGCCAGGCCCAGCCCGAGCCGAACTGGGTCAGCGCGGCCTGGCTGAAGGCCTCCTTGAACTTGTCCAAGCCGCCCAGGTCGGCGTTGATCTTGGCCAAGAGATCGCCGGTGGGCGCCCCGCCGCCGCCGGGTTTCATGCTGTTCCAATAGAAGGTGTGGTTGAAGACCTGGGCCGCGTTATTGAACACCCCGGCCTTGTCCTTGTCGCCGGCGGTGGTCTTGATGATCTCTTCCAAGGTCATGGAGACCAGGTCGCTGCCGGCGATCATCTTGTTGACGTTGGCCACGTAGGCGGCGTGGTGCTTGCCGTAATGGAAGCCGATGGTCTTGGCGCTGATGACCGGCTCCAGAGCGTTTTCGGCATAGGGCAGGGCGGGCAGGGCGATGGCCTGGGCGGCCTGGGCGGATGCGGACATGAACAAACCTCCCGTGTGCAGCGCGGCGACACCCACCGCGGCGGTCAAGAGAAATTGGCGGCGGTCAATGACCGCCTCAGGGATCGTGGGTTTCATGGGCCTCTCCTCGGTTGGTGGGGACCAATACCTGTCATCCTGTTATGGAGGATTACTCGCTGATAGTTGACATGCTGATGATTATTAATAGGCTAAGGCCTGGCCAGGCCGGATGCAACGCCAAAAGTGCGGCGCCGCCGGGGGGTCAGGGAAACGAAGAGAGATACAAGCGGTTTTTCTTTGTGCCCTGCCCAGCCGCCCGGCCACACCGCGCCCTGCCGGTGCGGGTGCCTCATCGCGGCGGCCAAGTCCCGTGTTCTCGGGCCAACCTGGCCGCTTCGCCAGGCCAGGTGGGGCATACTAACGCGCGCCCTGCCGGCGATTAAGAATGGCCGGGCTTTAGGCGGGGCACGGGGTCTGGGTGGGAGAAAAGGCAAGGGCTGCTGGCCCCAGGATGTTGTGGGATTGACCTGGAACGGGAGCCTGCGGTGCAGGCTGTCTCGACAGCGCCAACCGACCCGTATATGCCCAGCCCGGGGCACCGGGCAGAAATCCCGGCGGTTTTTCTTTGTGCCCCGCCCAGCCGCCCGGCCACACCGCGCCCTGCCGGTGCGGGTGCCTCATCGCGGCGGCCAAGTCCCGTGTTCTCGGGCCGGCGTGGACGTCTCGCCAGGCCGGGTGGGGCATGCTAACGCGCGCCCTGCCGGCGATTAAGAATGGCCGGGATTTAGGCGGGGCACGGGGTCTGGGTGGGAGTTAAGAATGGGCGCTGCTGGCCCCAGGATGTTGTGGGATTGACCTGGAACGGGAGCCTGCGGCGCAGGCTGTCTCGACAGCGCCAGCCGACCCGTTTAAGCCCAGCGGCGGGCACGCCGCCGACCCGTTATAGCCCAGCCGGGGGCACCCGCCGGCTGCTGGGTTTGGAGCGACTTTTTCTTTGGGTGCTGGGGATGGTGGGCAGGCCGGGCAGGCCGGCGTTGCTGATGGCGTGCCAGAAGGAAGAGCGGACCTTTTTGTTTTCGCGGTAACGCTCCTCCAGCCATTGGCGCATGTCGGCCCGGTGGCCCAGGCTGGCCGAGGGGCAGCAGGGCGGCTGCACGGGCACGCTAAGGTGGGCGCTGAAGCGTCGGGTCAGGTCGGCGGAGCACAGGGCCAGGGGGCGGATGACGATGATTTCGCCGTCGAAGAAGGGCTGCACCGGCAGCATGGTGGATAGGTTGCCGGCGTAGAGCAGGTTGAGCAGGAAAGTCTCGAAGATGTCGTCCTGGTGGTGGGCCAGGGCCAGCTTGCGGCAGCCTTGGGCGGCGGCCAGTTGGAACAGCTCGCGGCGGCGGTGCATGGCGCAGAAGAAGCAGGGGCTGTTCTCGCGGTTCTCGGGGCTGTGGGCGCGGGGGCCGTAGTCGGTCTCGATGACCATGAACTCCACGCCCAGGCCCTGGCAGAAACCGGCCAGGGCGGCGGTGTCCACGCTGTGGAAGCCCATCTCCACGTGCACGGCCAGGATGTCGAAGCTGATGGGCACCCGGCGGCGGCGCTCGGCCAGGAGCCACAAGAGGCTTAAGGAGTCCTTGCCGCCGGAGAGCCCCACGGCCACGCGGTCGCCGTGCCCGATCATGGTCCAGCCGTGCACGGCCTTGCCGCACAGGCTGATGGCCTGGCGTTGCAGGTAGGGTACGCCCCGGCTCAAGCCCTAGAATTCCAGCCGCAGGCCCAGGCTCAGGGGCGTCAGGCGTCCCTCCAGGTGTTCGGCCAGCGCCGCCAGGGCCATATCGCCGGTGCAGTGGCCGGCGGCCACCCGCAGCTGGGGCTGGTTATAGAGAAACTCCAGGGTGTTCTGGCGCGGCAGCGGCTCCAGGCGATCCAGGTGCAGGCCCCCCAGCAGCCAGGCCGCCGGCCGGGCCATGACCTGCTGCACGTGCAAGAGGATGTTGGCCGCCCCGGCGTGGGCGCAGCCGCTGATGGCCAGGGGGCCGGCGGCGGTCTCCAGCACCAGGGCCAGGTCCTCGCTCACGGGGTCTGGCACCACCGCCGGGCCCAGCATGCTCACCAGGCCCGGGGCCGGCCCCTCGAAGGAGGTGCGGCGGGGTATGGGGGCCAACAGGTGCACGCCCGGCCAGGGCAGGGCGTAGACGTCCACGAAATTAAACACCGCCCCCCGGTCCTCGTAGGCGGCGCGGCCGCCCAGGGGCGCGCCGATATCCTTGAGATCGCCGTCTTTTTCCAGGTAGTGGGCGTCAAAGGCGCCGATGTGACACCACACGTCCAGGGGCTGGCCGCCCCGGGCGTACAAGAGGGGGCCCAGGCCGCCGATATGGTCGTGGTGGCCGTGACTGATCACCACCCCCGTCAGGCGTTGGGGGTCCAGCTCCAGGGCCTTGAGGTTGGCCAAGAGGCTGGCGCCTTGGCCGGTGTCATAGAGGATAGCCTGGCCCTGGTGCTCTATCCACAAGGCCAGGCCCCATTCCGGGGTCAGCCCTGCCAGGCCGGGCTGGTTGTCCACCACCACGGTGACGCTGGTCATGGTCACTTGTCCTCCCTGGAGGGGGCTGTGTTGGCCCCGGCCTGGACCAGGGCGCCGGCCACGCGCTCCAGGCGGCTGGGGGGCGGGGCCAGGAAGCGGGCCATCTGCTCGGGGGTGTAGTGGGCCTCCAGGAACTCTCGCACCGCGAAGTGGCCCTGGAAGCAGGTGAGCACCCGGGAGCAGGGCAGGCCCTCCTGACAGCGGCGGCAGTAGCCGAAGTGCAGGGTCTGGCCCAGCATGGGGCACCAGAAGTGCACCACCTGGTCATGGGTTTCGATGGGCTGGCTCATGGCTCCTCCGGGGCGGCGGGCTGGTCCAGGCCGGGGACATGGGGCTTGATGTCCAGCACCGGGGTGCCGTCCAGGGCCTCCAGGCCGCGCACGGTCAGCCGGCCTTCCTCGATTTTGAGCAGGCGCACCAGGGTCAGGCCCAGGGGCGCCGGCCGGCAGGGGGCGCGGGTGTTGAAGACCCCCGTCAGGGGCCGGCTGGCATCGCCCCGGGGATGGACCAGGAGCCGGGGCTCTCCCACCCGGTCAAAGTGATAGAGCACCCACACGTCGCGCCCCGGGGTCAGGCCCATGAGGCCCGGACGCCAGGCCGGTTCGATCTCGATCACCGCCGTCAGGCCGGCCTCGGGCCCCTGGTGGGGGGCCTGGGAGCGCTCGGTCAGATCCGAGCGCACCGTGCCGATGGGTTGGAGGCTCAGGGGCTCCATGGGCCGTCGCTCCCCCGGACGGGCCGGTGCGGCCCGCCAGCCTACAGCTTGGACAACACCTTGATGTCGGCCTTGGCCCGCAGATCGGCGATGAAGCTTTCCTGCAACTGGCGCTGGCGCAGGGTGAGGAGCTGCTGGGCCGTCTCCGAGCGCTTTTCCTCCCTGGCCTGGTCGCTGGGCGGCTGCTTGCCGCCCAGGACCGCCACCAGGTAGCCCCGGTCGGTGGGGATGGGCTGGGGCACCAGGGGCCGCCCCAGCGGACGCATGTACAGGGCCTTGACCAGCTCGGCCGAGGAGGCCAGCCCCTCGATGCCGTCTTCCTCGCCCAGCCAACCGCTCTTCTTGGCGCCGGGCTTCTTGGCCAGGGCGGCGGCGGGGTCCTTTTCGGCCGCCAGGCCGTCGACGAGCTTTTGGGCCTCCTGGCGGGCCAGTTCCTGGGCCTTGGCGGCCAGCACCGCCAGGCGCACGTCTTCCTTGACCTCGGCCAGGGGGCGCACCTGCTCGGGGATGCGCTCCTGCAACATGGCCAGCACGCTGCCCTGCTCAAAGGAGAAGACCGGGGCGGCCTGGCCGGGTCCCAGGCCATCGAAGGCCTCGAACAGGCCCTTGACGCCGGCCAGGCCTGGTATGGGCTGGTCGGCGGAGACCTCGGGAGAATTGATCAGGCTCAGCTTGTACTTGGTCGCCAGGTCCTCCATCTTGGCCCCGTGGTTGGCCTCGTCGAAGGCGCGCTCGGCCGCCACCTCGGTCCGCTCGCGGGCCAGCTGCTCCACCATGCGGGCGCGCAGCTCGCCGCGCACCTCCTCCAGGGGGGTGATCTTGGCCTGGCGGCGCTCCTCCACCTTGACCACGTGCCAGCCAAAGGGCGAGCGCACCAGGCCCACCTGCCCTGCCTCTAGGGCGAAGACCGCCTCCTCGAAGGGACCCACGGTCTGGCCGCGCTGGATGAAGCCCAGATCGCCGCTCTCCAGGCCCGGTCCGGCCTGCTTGGCCAAATCCAGGAAGGGCTGCTTGGACTGCTTGGACTGCTCCAGAATCTCCTCGGCCCGCTTCTTGGCCGTGGCCTCCTCGGTGGGGCCGGCCGGGTCGGACAGGCGCACCAGGATGTGGCTGACCCGCACCGCCTCGGGGTGCACGTAGCGGGCGCGGTCGCGCTCGTAGGCGTCGGCCAGGTCCTCGTCGCTGACCTGCACCAGGTCGCGGTAGTTGGCCAGGGGGAAGACCAGATAGCTGAAGCGCACCTTCTCGGGCACCAGGTAGTCACGCTTGTGGGTATCGTAGTAGGCGCTCAGCTCCTCGTCGCCGGCCTTGACCTGCTTGAGCTGGCTGTCGTTGCCGATCAGCAGGTACACCCCCTGCACCTTGCTCAGCGAGTCACTGAGGGCCTGGTCCACCTCCAGGGGGCTGACGGCGGCGGCCCCGGCCACCAGGGAGGTGACCTTTTCCAGGGTGATCTGACCGCGCATGGAGGTCTCGAAGGCCTCGGGCGTCATGCGGTTCTGGGCCAGGGTGCGCTGGTAGCGCTTGAAATCGAACTTGCCCCCCACCTGGAAGTTGGGGATGGCCGTCAGACGCCGGCGCACTTCCTGGTCGCTGACCAAGACGCCCATGTCCCGGGCGGCCTGAAAGAGCAGGGTGCGGTCCACCAGGCGGCTCATGGCCCGCTCCTTGAGGTTGAGCAGCGGAGCTATGCGGTCGTATTGCGGTCCGAACTGGCGCCGGCTCTCCTCGGTGAGGTTGGATAGCTCCTCCTGGAGTTGGCCGGTGGAGATGGGCTCCTTGTTGACCTTGACCGCCACCTGCTGGCGGGAATAATAGGAACTGACGCCCCAGGAGAGGGCAAAGGCCAGGGCGATGGCCCCCAGCAGGATCTTGATGATCCAGCTTCCCGCGTGTTTACGCATCAAATCCAGCATCTTGTCGTGCCTTCCCTGTTGCCGTCCGGCCGAGGGGCGGCCTAATGCCGCCGCGCTGATGATCGCCCGCGAGGGGCTGGCCGTCCGGCTGGCGAAAAAAGCCGTGGACGCCTTTTCGGGCGGCCTGATAGATTGAAGGCCAAGGCTAGCATGCTAGAGGGGGCAAGTCAATCGCGCCCCGGCCGGCCCCGCCAGGCGGCCGGTTGATTATGTGCGCCATTTGGGGGCCTTAGCCCGGCGAGCCTGGGACGGCCTTGACGCCGGGCCAGGGGGCGGCCAAAATTATGCTGGCCAGGCCCAACACGCCGGTCATGGTGGGGGTGTATATAAAGGATGTTTTCCCAACGACCCAGCGAAACAAGGATAATCGGCCAGGCCGGTCTGCGCATGGTGGCCGTGGAGGATCTGCGGCCGCTCACCTCCCAGGTCAAGGTGGGCATCAACGCCATCAACAAAAAAGGCGCGGTGCTGATCCTGGACTCGCCCTTCATCGACGGATCGCATGTACTCATGGACGTGCACAACATCATCCCCAAGCTGGCCCAAGTGGCTCCCCTGAGCCCGGACGAAAACCCCGGCCCGGCGCTCAACGGCGAGGTGACGCGCTTTGACCGCCTGGAGCTGGAGCAGGGCGTGCGCTTCCTCCTGGAGCTGTCCTGGATCGGCGCCTCCGGCGAGGCCCGCCAGCAGGCCTTGAAGCGCCTGCAGCAGGCCGAGGCCGGACGATGAGGCCCACCCCCCGGCCGCGCCGGTCCAGGCCCTGGCCGCTCCTGGGCCTGGTCCTGGCCCTGGCCCTGGCCTGGACCCTGGCGGCCTGCGGCGGGACGGCCCTGGATCAGACCCAGCCTCCGCCGGCCATGGAGCAGCCCATAGTCCTGCGCCTGTTGGACCAGAAGGACCGGCCCGTGGCCGGGGCGCGGCTGACCGTCACGCCCCTGCAAGGCCGGCCCCGAGACCCCGGCCCCTATGTGAGCGACGGCCGGGGCCTGATCCAACTGCCCTGGATCACCAACAACGTCAACCAACGCCAAGGCCAGGAGACCCGCGACCAGGTCTGGGCCTTGAAGAGCCAGCTCGAGTACCTGATAGAGGCCCCGGGATTCCTGCCGACCCCCGGCAGCCTGGCCACCGAGGGGCATTACCGCCAACTGGCCCGCCCCGAACTCAAGGGCATCGACATCCCGGCGGCCCTGAGCAGCCGGGTGTTGACCGTGGTGCTGCACCGGCTGGACGACCTGTTGGGGCCAGGCCTGGACCAGCGCCCCACCGACGACCCCCTGGCGCGGCGCTGCCTGGATTTTTATGAAAAAAACCGCCTGGTGGCCATCAGTCTGGGCAGCCAGTTCTCCTGGCCCTCCTTCATCATGCAGGGCGATCTCTTGCGGGTGCGCCTGGACTGGAAGGGCGCGGCCTGGTCGGCGCTGGCCAAAACGCCCCTGCCCGCTCAGGTGAGCCTGTCGGCCGGCCTGCCCCTGGCCATGCTTTTGGGCGAGGACCTGCTGCCCGCCCCGGGGGTGGCCAGGGTGTCCCTGGAGATATTGCGCGATATATCACCCCAGGAGGGCGACCCCTACGCCGCGCCGGTGCGGGCGCGGGTGGCCCTGACGGCCCCGGCCCAGGCCCTGGCCGATCTGGCCGCCGGCCGCCTGGTTCCTGACGAGTTTTTGCAAAAATATCCGCCAACCCTGGTGGAAGAAGGTCCTCTGGCGGTGACTCCCTTCGGAGAAACGCGATGAAATGGCTGGAGGCGCTCAAGAGGCAATGGCAAACCCCGGAGCCGGCCCCCCCGGTCATGACCGATTTCCTGGCCAAGGCCCGGGAGGAGGTCCAGCGGCAGATAGACCAGGACCGCCAGTGGTACCAGCACCTGCCCTACCAGGGCGGCATGAGTCCGGAGCAGGCCCGGGAATTCGAGATCGAGAAGCGGGCCGTGTGGCGGCGGGTGATCTTCGACGCCGGGCGGAGCCAGATATGGGGCCTGGCCTGGTCCACCCGGGGCGATGAGTTGGTCTGTCCCCTGTGCCGGGAGCAAGAGGGGCGGCGCTACCCTCAGAATCAACTGGACAAGCTGGCGGCGGTGCCGGTGCACCTGGGCTGCCGCTGCGAGCTGTTGCCGGTGCGCTCATGAGCCAGGACCTCTTGCAGCGCGCCCACCGCCTCTATGAGTTGGAGGGCGACTACCTGGAGCGCCTGCTGGGACAGGAGCCCGCCTACGCCGCCCTGGCCGCCCGCCTGGAGTTGGCCGAGGCCCGCCTCCTGGCTGGCGGCGGCCGCGACTCCCAGCAGGCCCAGGCCGTCAAGGAGGCCCGGCGCCTTTTGCTGGAGATCAGCCGCGAGGCGGCCTTCAAGCTGGGCTTCATCATGGCCCACACCTATCCCCTGGACGAGGTGACCAGCCTCTAGACCCGCGGCATGGCGGGAAGCGTGACACCTCGAGGCCCCGCCCGCCCCGACCCGGGGCTCAACCCTGGCCCCGGGCATGGCTGTCGGGCACCCAGGCATAGACCACCCCGGCCAGGGCCAGTCCCCCGGCCAGCAGCCACCAGGCCGGCCAGAACTGGGAGGGCTCGGCCAGGCTCTTGGGTCCGCCCTCCACCACCAGCCCCACCAGTTGCATCACCACCGCCGGCCCCAGCATGGTGAAGAGATTGATGCCGGTCATGGCCGCGCCCTGGCGCTGGTCGGGCACCAACTCCTTGACGTGGGCGTACATGATCTGCCCCGGCGCGGCGGCCACGCCGATCAGGGCCAAGAGGGCATACACCGCCCAGTGGGAGCCGCCCCGGTCCAGGAGCCCCAGTCCCAGGGTCAAGAGGGCCGACAAAAACAAAGACGGGGTTATCACCCACTTGCGCGTGTTCACCCAGCGGTCGGAAAGCCGCCCGGAGAGCGGCAAAGCCAGGATATGCCCCACCGACAGGCACAACAGGGCGTTGCCGGCCTGCACCTCGCCATAGCCCAGGCCGCTGATGAGAAAGGGGCCGGCCCACAGGCCCAAGATGGCCGTGAAGCACCCGTAGCGAAAGAACGTCCCCAGGCAGATGCCCCAGAAGGCCGGCCGGCCCAGCACCTGGCCCAGGCCCGCGAAGGGGCTGCGGGCCTGGCGCTCCGGGGCCTGCTGGCCGGGGGGCCGGTCGCGCACCACCAGCAGGAAAGCCGCCACCTGCAAGGCGTTGAGCGCCGCCACCGTCAAGAAGGCCCAGCGCCAGCCCCAGGCCTGGGTCATCAGGGCCAGCGGCGTGGCGGCCAGCAGGGTGCCCAGGTAGCCCATGCCCACCAACAGCCCGCTGATGGTGGCGAAGTGGGCCGGCGGGAACCAAGCCGACAAGAGGGCCAGGGCCCCCATCAGGTTGCAGCTCATGCCCACGCCCAACAGCGCCCGCCCCGCCATGGCCTGCCCCAGGCCCGTGGCCCCGGCAAAGAGCCCCGCCCCGGCCAAGCCCGCCAGGGCCAGCACCGCCACCGCCCGCCTGGCCCCCACGCGGTCCAGGAACAGGCCCAGGGGTATCTGGCTCAGGGCGAAGGCATAGAAAAAGGCCGCCGACAGGGCGCCCAGTTGGGCCATGTCCAGGCCCAGGTCCCGGCTGAGCTGGGGGCTGATCACCGTGGCCGAGACCCTATAGAACTGGGAGAGCAAAAACCCCAGCCCCGCCACCGCGAAGATGGCCCAGGCCCGGGTGCGCCCGGCGGGGCTTATACGGGTCGGGCGGCGCTGTGGACCGGCCGGCGCCGCCGGCTCCCGTTGAGAGGCTGTCGATGACGGGGCGACCGGGGGACGATCATAAGCTTGGGGCATGATTTCACCAACTCCAGCATGAGCCATTGAGCCCAGCCAGCATGATAACCCCAACCCACCCGATTGTGCCAGCCGGGGCGGCGTGCCCGCCGCCGGGCCTATACGGGTCGGGCGGGGTTGATCACCTGCTGATGCCGAAGGCTCCCGGTGAGGCGTGGTGAGGATGGCCAAAAACCGGGGCGGCATGCCCGTCGCCGGGCGTGTACGGGTCGGGCGGGGTTGATGCCTTGCTGATGCCGGCGGCTCCCGCCGAGGCGTGGTGAGGATGGCCAAAAACCGGGACGGCGCGCCCGCCGCCGGGCCGCGCGCTGGTGCTCATGGCCCAAGCCCGGCCAGGGCTTAGGCTGGCGGCAGCAGCTTGCCGGGGTTCAAGAGCCCCCGGGGGTCGAAAAGCTCCTTGAGCCCGCGCATTAGATCCAGGGCCACGGGGTCCATCTCGGCCCCCACGAAGCCCAGCTTGGCCGTGCCCACGCCGTGCTCGCCCGAGAGGCTGCCGCCCAGGGCCAGGGTGTGGGCGAAGACGTCGCTGATCGCCTGCTGGGCGGCCTCGGTCTGGCCGGGGTCGCCGCCGTCGTACATGATGTTGACGTGCAGGTTGCCGTCGCCGGCGTGGCCAAAGGCGATGACCCTGATGCCCCGCTCCTGCCCCACCCGCTCCAGGCGGCGCACCATCTCCGGCAGCCGGCCCAGGGGCACCACGATGTCCTCGTTGAACTTGTTGGGGGCCAGGCGGTAGATGGCCGCGCCGGCGGCCCGGCGCGCCCGCCACAGGTCGGCGGCCTCGGCCGGGGTCTGGGCCAGGCGCACCGGCTCCCCGCCGGAGTCGGCCAGCAACCGGGCCAACTGGGCGCCCTGGCGGGGCAACACCTCGGGGGGGCCGTCCAGGTCGATGAGCAGCATGGCCCGCGCCTGGGGCGGCAGGCCCAGGTGGACGAACTGCTCCACGGCGGCCAGGGTGCCCTGGTCCATGAACTCGCAGGCCGTGGGCACGATGCCGCTCTGCAACACCGCCCGCACCGCCTGGCAGGCCTGGTCCAGGTCCATGAACAGGGCGCTCAGGGTGATCTTGGCCTCGGGCCGGGGCAGAAGACGCAGGGTGATCTCGGTGATCACCGCCAGGGTGCCCTCGCTGCCCACCAACAGGCGGGTGAGGTCGTAGCCCACCACGGACTTGATGGTGCGGGTGCCCACCCGGAAGACGCGCCCGTCCATGAGCACGGCCTTGAGCCCCAGCACATAGTCGCGGGTCACGCCGTATTTCACGGCGCGCAGGCCGCCGGCGTTCTCGGCCACGTTGCCGCCCAGGGTGGAAAAGCCCACGCTGGCCGGGTCCGGGGGGTAGAACAGGCCCTGGGCCTCGGCGGCGGTCTGCAAATCGGCCGTGACCACCCCCGGCTCCACCACCGCCACCTGGTCGGCGGGGTCGATGGTCAGGATGCGCGTGAGCCCGGCCATATCCAGCACGATGCCGCCCTTGACGGCCGCCGCCCCGCCGGTGAGGCCCGACCCCGCCCCCCGGGGCACCACCGGCACCCCCAATCCGTGGCAGGCGGCCAGCACGCGGCTGATCTGGAGGGTGTCCACCGCCCGCACCACCCCCCGAGGGGCGGGGCCAGGGGAGGACTTGCAGGCGTCGGCGGCGTAGAGCAGGCGCTGGGGCAGGGCGGCGCTGAAATTTTCAGCTCCGGCGGCGTGGGCGATGGCTTGCAGGGCGACGGGGTCCATAGCTACTCCCCAGGGATGAATTACCTGCCGGGGATTATAGCAGATGCCCCCGCCCGGGGGCGCGCCGGGCCCAGCGGCGGCGAGCCGGCGGCAAAATCTCCGCGGGCGGGTAATATTGATCATGGTGTTTAGCGATGTCCCCTGTGGACTGCGAGGTGTTTCATGTCCGATGCCCCCCTTGACCTGTCCACCTTCATGCCCCCTGGCTGGCAAGGCAAGCTGCCCCCCTGCCAAATCCAGGTCAACGCCCAGGGCGAGCTATCCCACAACGGCGCGCCCATGATCCATCCGGGCATCCTGGAGCTGATATACGAGTCGGTGCACCACGAGGACGGCATCTACCTGCTCAGGGTCGGCCAACAGTCCTGCCAGTTGGAGGTGGAGGACACCTTCTTCGTGGTGCAGGGGGCCAGCCTCTCGGACGGGCAGGTCCTGCTGGCCCTCAACGGCGGCGCCAGCGAGCCCCTGGACCCCGAGAGCCTGTGGATCGGCCCCCAGGAGGTGCTCTACTGCCGGGTCAAGGGCGGGGCCTTCCCGGCCCGCTTTCTGCGCCAGGCCTATTACCAGGTTGCCGAACTGATCGAGGAGGACGGCGAGGGCTTCGCCCTGGCCCTGGGCGGGCGCCGCTACCCCCTGCGCTGGGAGCCTACGGGGTAACTAGAGGAATATATTTGTAATTTTAATAGGAGTTGCTTTGCGGACCATTCTTGGGTATGGGCAACGTAGATAATTTGCGCTGACGGGGCTGGGGCCGTTGGGGGCCGGCCGTCCAGCGTGACCGCCATCCGGGCCGACTCTGGGGGGAGCAACCCGGCGACAACGTCTGAACTACAATCCTAAGGCCCTGGCCCGGCCCCCGCCGCCAGCCGCCAGCCGCCCCATTGGTCGCTTGCCATGGCTGAAGAAAAAAAGGCGCCCGAGCGCATAGACCTGGGCAAGGCCGGCTTTGCCCGCAGCAGCGCCTCCTTCAATCCCCTGGACCTGGGGATGAGCGTCTTCCCTCTGGACAGCTTTTTCGCCGACGAGCCCTCGCCGGTGGATATCTACCTGCCTTTTCTGGATGACAAGAGCGGCGGCGAGATAGAGATGCGCGTGGCCGTGGTGACCGGCGAGGCCTTCAAGGAGGCCTGGCGCCAGCGCCTGCTCTCCGCCGGGCACCGCAACGTGTACGTGCGGGAAGGCGACGTGGAGTTTCTCAAGGAATACTTCGGGCGCAACGCCAAGAAGGTCCTGGACGACCCCAACGCCCCCTCGCGGCGCAAGGCCATGGCGCTCACCGACGTGGCCAGCCTGTTTCTGAAAATCTCCTTCCAGAGCGAGCTGTCGCCCCGCTCTCTGGGCAACGCCGTGGACATGGTGCACAAGCTGGTCAACAACCTGTGCTCCGACACCAGCCTCTTGAGCAATCTCTCCTCGGTGCTCAAGTACGACCACACGGTCTACGCCCACTCGGTCAACGTCTGCATGATCTCCATGAGCTTCGGCCTGTATCTGGGCTGGCCCACCTCCCGGCTCAAGACCCTGGGCGTGGGTGGCATGCTGCACGACATCGGCATGTCGCGCCTGCCGCCGGGGCTGTTGCAGAAAAAAGGCGCCTTCATGGCCGACGAGCGCGAAATCATGCAGCGCCACCCCCGCCTGGGCTACGAGGCCCTGCTCAGCGTGGGGCAGGTTTCCTTTGACGTGCTGACCGTCATCCAGCACCACCATGAGTGCAACGACGGCGCGGGCTATCCCCAGGGGCTCAAGGCCGAGCAGATACCCGAGGTGGCCCAGGTGGTGCACCTGGTGGATGTCTACGACGGCATGACCGGCACCCGCCAGTACAAGTCCGGCAAATCGCCCCTGGAGGCGGTGACCGAGATGCTCATGGGCTGCCGCAGCCAGTTCAACGCCTATCTCCTGCAACGCTTCGTGCGCTACCTGGCCAGCCCCGCCTTCAAGGGCGCCTGAGGCGGGGGCAAAAAAAGCCTAAAGCCCCCGAGCCGGCCCGCCGATAAGAACGGCGAAAGGGGCGCAAGGCGGGCGCCCCTGGGCAAAAAATACAGCTGCCGCACCCGCCCCTGCCTGGCAAAACTTACCCCCCAAGGCCTGGCCACAGGGGGGGGCTCACGGGTAACACACCGAATAAGCTAATCTTTAATTTATAGGCGCCAACTGGCACCGGGCTTGCTTGACGTATGGTCAGCACCATCACGCTCAAGGAGGAGCCAGTGCCAGCCCAGATCAGCGCCATAGACACCACCCAGGGGCTCAACACCGCCGCCAAGAGCGTCGGCCGCAGCGGCTCCAGCAGCCCCTTCGCGGAGATCATGGCCCAACTGACCAAGGCCACCCTGGCCAAGGGGCGCACGACCGCCGCCGCGACCGGCCAGGTGGCCGCCAGCAGCGAGACCGTCGTCTCCGACAGCACCGCCGCCCAGCAGGTGCCCATCAAGACCCTGGAGAACAGCCTGCGCTCCACCGGCCAGCCTCTGGAGAAGTTCCAGGTGGCGGCCAGTGACCGCGACAAGCTGGAGCAGGTGCTGTTGCAGTCGGGTTATGGCAGCGAGGACGTGACCCAGGTCATGGAGCGCTCCAGCAACAGTGACGGCAGCATCAACCTGGGGGTGCTTTTCGCCAACCTGGCGCAATACATGCCCACCCAGGGCCCCTTGCTGCTGCTCAACCAGTCGGACGCCCCCCTGCTGACCCAGGTGCTCAAGGACCTGGGGGTGGACCAGAACAAGATTCAACAATACATGGACAACCTGCCCAAGCAGGGCGACCAGCTGGTGGTGCAGGGCCTGCTCGAGCTGCTGGCCCAAGTGGACCCCGATCAAACCAAGGCAGTGGACCAGAGCTATCTAAGTGACCTGCTCACCCACATGGGGCTGAGCCAGTCCGACGCCCAGAGCCTGCTTACCCGGGCCACCGACAGCCAGGGGCGCACCACCGCCCCGGCGGTGATGGCCCTTTTGAGCGTGGCCGCCCTGCGCCAGGAAAAGGGCCAGAGCCTTCAGGATCTGGCGGCCAGCCTGCAACTGGCCAAGGCCAGCCAGAGCCAGGCCAGCGACGCCGACCATCTGCGCGCCCAGGTCATCCAAAGCCTGCAAAAGATCGAGGCCCAGGTCAGCGCCCAGACCCAATCCCTGTCCCAGCATTGGCAAGAGGCCCTGGAGCAGGCCCAGCAGGCCCTCAAGGGCCTGGGCAACGGCCAGACCTACGCCCAAGCCCAGGGCCAAGGCCTGGGATTGGCCAGCGGCCTGGGCCAAGGGCAGAGCATGGGGCAGAGCATGGGGCAGAGTCTGGAGCAGAGCCTGGGGCTGCCGGCGCTCCTGCGCCAGGCCTTGGGCGAGGCGGGCGTTTCCTGGGAGCTGGGGCAGCAGGCCCGCGCCCAGGGCCAGGCCCAGGCCGGCCAAGTGGTGGACCACTCCCTGGCCGTGGCCCAGGAGTTGGCCGCCGGCGAGAGCGGCCAGGCCCAGCCGGCGGCGCGGGCAGAGGCCCTGGCCACCAGCGGCCAGGCCGCCCAGAAGGCCACCCAGTCCGATATCTCCCAGGGCGCCACCAGCCGGCCGGTGGAGAATTCCCGGGCCGGGGACGGCTTAAACCTTTTCAATCAGAGCCTGACCCAGGCCGAGGAGGCCGCCGGGGCCCGCCCCACCCTGCCGGCCTACGTGGTGCGCCAAGTGGGGCAGCAGATCGTGCAGATGGTCTCCCGCCAGGAGAACAGCCTGCGTCTGGAACTAAAGCCCCCCAGCCTGGGCGAGGTGAACCTGGAGCTGTCGGTCAAGGACGGCGTGGTCAAGGCCAGCGTGGTCACCGACACCGTGGCCGCCAAGCAGGCCCTGGAAAACGGCCTGGATCAGCTCAAGCAGCAATTGACCATGCAAGGGCTCAAGGTGGAGAGCGTGGAGATCACCGTCAACCCCGACGCCCAACGCCAACAGACCCAGGCCCAGGCGGATCAGGAACGCCGCCGCCAGGCCACGGGCAGGGTGGGTGGCGTGGGCGGAGCGGGCGGCGAGGCCGCCGTGGGCGATGGCGAGCAGTCCTTGGCGGCGGCCCTGGCCGCGGCCAGCGCCTCATCCAGCCGCATCAACCTTTTTGCTTAGCGAGGAAGGCACATGGCCATCAGCGCCACCTATACCGGCCAGGTCTACGGCTCCAGCAGCTCGACCAGCACCTCCACCACCACAGCCACCGGCACCAGCTCGGCCATGGGCCAGGACGCCTTTCTCAAGATGTTCATGGCCCAGATGACCCACCAGGACCCCCTGAACCCCATGGACAACACCGCCTTCACTGCCCAGTTGGCCCAGTTCAGCAGTCTGGAGCAGCTGACCCAGATCAACAAGTCGCTGACCAGCCTGGCCACCCTGCCCGACACCATGGCCCAGAGCCAGGCCATCAACTACATCGGCAAGAACGTCTCGGTCAGCGGCAGCACCCTCTACGCCACCGACGACCAGGTCAGCAGCGCCGGCTATACCCTGGCCGGGGCGGCCACGGTCAAGGCCATCGTCAGCAACTCCGACGGAAAGGCGGTCTACACCCAGGACCTGGGGCAGCAGACCTCCGGCGCCCACACCTACCAGTGGACCGGCTACACCGACGCCGGGCAGATGGCGCCCAACGGCGCCTACACGCTGAACCTCATCGCCACCGACACCCAGGGCAACGCCGTGACCATCAGCGACCGCACCACCACCTCCAAGGTGGATGGCTACCAGAAGGGCAGCGATGGCACGGGCTATCTCATGGTGGGCACCTACACGGTGCCCTTGAGCGACGTGGTGGCGGTCAAGGCGGCCACGACCACAACCACCAGCTCCAGCACCTCGCTGAGTGACAGCGCCCTGGCCTATTTGAAGCAGGCCCTGGGCTTGACTGACAGCACCACCACCAGCGAGTAGGCCCCGGGGCCCACCGCCCGAAAGCGCGGCGGCCAGACGACGAACGATGCCAGCGGCCAGCAGGCCCCCCAAAGCAGGGACCACGCCCGCCGGCCCACACAGAAAGGAATCAACCGATGGGCATGCTTTCAGCCATGTACTCCGGCGTGGCGGGCCTCAACTCCCATGGACGGGCCTTAAGCAGCGTGGCCGACAACGTGGCCAACCTGAGCACCACCGGCTTCAAGGCCTCGCGGGCCAACTTCGGCGACATCATGGTGCAGTCGTTGTCCTCGGGCGGCGGGCTGTCCAATCAGGTGGGCACCGGCTCGCGGGTGCTCAGCGTGCAGGAGCTGATGACCCAGGGCTCCTTCGAGACCACCGACGTCTCCACGGACATGGCCATCAACGGCAGGGGCTTTTTCGCCGTGCGCCGAAATTCCACGGTCAACGGCACCGGGGCCACCAACAACTCCCAGACCACCTCCAGTGGTTCCACGGGTGGCCTGTACTACACCCGCGCCGGGCAGTTCCTCCTGGACAAGGAGGGCTACATGGTCGACGCCAACGGCTACCGGCTGCAGGGTTACAACGTCGACAGCAGCGGCAACCTGACCCAGTTGGCCACCGACCTGCGCATCATCACCCAGCAGTCCGACGCCGTGCCCACCAGCAAGCTGGACATGAGCGTCAACCTCAACGCCGAGGACACCAAGACCTTCGCCCACACCACGGGCCTGGTCCCCACCAACACCGACACCTGGAGCTTCACCAACTCCAGCCGGGTCTACGATTCCCTGGGCGTGTCCCACAACCTCTCGATCTACTACCAAAAGCTTACCGACCTGCCCACGGTGACCCCCGCCGGCACCGCCACGGTCTGGCGGGCGGCCATGTACGAAAACAACGACGGCACCCTGACCCCGGTGCCGGCGGCCAAGCCCGACAACACCTTCTATCTTTGCTTCGACACCGACGGCCAACTGGTGGGCACCGTCGACTACTTCAACGGCGCCGCCGCCACCAAGGACATCTACCAGTCCAAGGCCAGCGTGGCCGACGCCACCGCCGGCACCGGCACGGTCATCAGCAACAAGGTGGGCGAGACCCTGAGCTACACCGGCCAGGGCAGCCAGCAGACCTACGAGACCGCCCAGACGCTGACCTTCACGGCCGGCGCCCTGGCCGCCGGCGCGGACGGTTTCTCGGTCACCATCGGTTCCAATACCTACACCGCCACCAATGGCAGCGGCTCGGCCAGCGCCGCCGCCGCCGCCCAGTCCCTGGCCGATCAGATCAACTCCGACACCAACGCCGACACCAACTACTATGCCGTGGTGGACACCACCGGCGCCAACCCCACCCTGAAGATCTACGCCGACGGCGGCTCCAGTTACAGCGTCACCGCCTCCGCCCTGGGCGCCGCCACCATGGTCTCCGGTTCGGGCTCCGCCCAGTGGACCATGGGCGACGTGATCAACTCCATCAACACCGCCGGCGGTTCGCCCGCCGAAGGCACGCTGATGCTCACCGCCAACGCCGCCGGCTCGGTGACCATCAACGGCACCACGGTCAACTGGGCCGCCGCCGGCTCCACGGCCCTGACCCTGGCCTCCATCGCCGCCAACATCAACGCCAACGCCATCCTCTCGCCCCTGGTCACCGCCCGCGTGGACGGCAACCAGGTGGTGATAACCTCCAACGCCAACGGCAGCCAGTACAACTACAGCCTCACCGGCACCGGGGCCAGCACCGTCATCCCCAGTTCCAAGATGCACGGCGGCCTGTCCGACTCCGTGGCCACCGGGGTGCAGGCCACCACCGCCCTGAACACCGACGGCAGCACCTCCATGGTGCTGCAGCGCACCAGCAGCGGGGCCGCCCAAACCCTTGCCATCGCCAAGACCGACACCCTGGGCGCCAGCCAGGGCTTGAACTTCGCCCTGTGGAATCAGACCGAGTACGCCGCCAACGCCGAGGGCAGCCCCACCGCCGAGACCGACGGCAAGCGCGTCTTCGCCTTCAGCTTCACCGGCGCCACCCCCAACCAGGAAATCACCATCAACTACAAGCCCGACTCCTCCTCATCCTCCACCCAGTCGGCCGGCGACAGCGAAACCTTCTATCTCTATCAGGACGGCGCCCCCCGAGGCACCCTGCAATCCTTGAGCATCGCCAAGGACGGGCTAATCACCGGCCAGTTCAGCAACGGCACCCTGCAGACCCTGGGCGCCGTGGTGCTCACCAACTTCTTCAACGCCGAGGCCCTGCAGCGCGAGGGCTCCAACCTGTGGGCCGCCACCCTGGCCGCCGGGTCGCCGGTGGTCAACCGCCCCGGCCAGGCCGGCGTGGGGCAGGTGGAATCAGGCTCCCTGGAACAGTCCAACGTGGACCTGGCCACGGAGTTCGTCAAGATGATCAACTACCAGCGCGCCTTCCAGGCCAACAGCAAGACCATCAGCACCACCGACGAAATGCTGGCCGAGCTGATCAACCTCAAGCGCTAGACTTGATTGCGACCCGACCCGACCGCCCCCGGCCCCGGCCGGGGGCGGTTTTGCGCTCCAGCGCAGTCAAATGCTTGACGTGGACGGTTTTTTGACGACCGCCAGCCAGGCCCGGCCGGATTGGCCCGTGGCTAACCACCAGGCAATAAACGTTAATTAAAAAATGCTACTTCCAGGACTGGTGGCACGTCCCTTGCTTTGGTCCGGGTGGGGCCTTGGCGCCCCGGGGGAGGTTCCATGGACCGGGCCACCATCATCGGCATCATCAGCGCCTTCGCCCTAGTGGTCATCGCCATATCCAATGGCGGCAACCTGGGCATGTTCTGGGATTTGCCCAGCCTCTTGATCGTCATGGGCGGCACCCTGGGGGTCACGCTGATAAACTACCCCCTGCGCGACCTGTTGAAACTGGTGGCGGTCACCAGGCACGTCTTCGTGGAGGGTCTGCGCTCCACGCCCCATATCATCTATCAGTTCGTGGAACTGGCCCACCAGGCCCGCAAGGATGGTATCCTGTCCCTGGAGCCGGCGGTGCACTCCCTGGATGACCCCTTCATGGCCAAGGGGCTGCAAATGACCATCGACGGCGTGGAGTTGACCACGGTCAAGGAGATACTGGAGACCGAGATCGACAACGTCATGGAGCGCCACCGGCTGGGCGCCGACATCTTCACCTCCATGGGCACCTTCGCCCCGGCCCTGGGCATGATCGGCACCCTCATCGGCCTGGTGCAGATGCTGCGCACCATGAACGACCCCGCCAGCATCGGTCCGGCCATGTCCCTGGCCATCATCACCACCTTCTACGGCGCGGTGCTGGCCAACATGCTGTTTTTGCCCATGGGCGGCAAGCTGCGCGCCCGCTCGGCCGAGGAGGTCTTGCTCAAGGAACTGATGCTGCACGGCGTGCTGGGCATCGCCCGGGGCGACAACCCCCGGGTGTTGGAACAGAAGCTGCTCAGCTTCGTGCCGGCCAGCCTGCGGGTCTCGGCCTTCGACTAGGATAAGCCCCATGTCCCGAACCAGGTCCTCCAGCGGCGGCTCCAATGGCGTGGTGATCACCTACACCTCGCTGTTTTTGCTGCTCTTGACCTTTTTCATCCTGCTCAATTCCATGGGTCGGGTGGAGGAGTCCCGACTGCAGGCGGTCTACCGTTCGTTGCAGGCCAGCTTCGGCCTGCACCCCCGCCAGACCTCCGGACCGGGGCTCCTGGCCCCGGTCAACCCCGTGGAGCAGGATTACGCCTACCTGCGCGGGCTGGCCGGGCAGGAGGACCTGGGCCGGGAGATCATCATGCTGCGCTCGGGCAGCCTGCACACCGTGGTGATGAGCCAGGGCATGCTCTTCGGGGGCTCCGGAGAGGAGCTTACCCCCCAGGCCCAGGAATTCCTGGCTAAGGTGGCCGAGATCCTTAAGGAGCGCAACTACCCCTTAAGCATCGCCGGCCATGTGGAGGCCCAAAGCCTGGAACAGGCCCCCGGCCAGGACGAGTTCACCCTGAGCGGCCGGCGGGCGCTCAAGGTGCTGCGCCTGCTGGTGGAAAAGGGCGTGGACCCCTCCCGCCTGGCCGCCCTGGGCCTGGGCGCCCGGCGCCCCCTGCTGCCGGCCAGCGACCCCCGGCATCAGCGGTTCAACAGCCGCGTGGATTTGGTGCTGGACGCCCGCGACCAGTCCTCCGACCTCTTGCCCGCCGACCAGACCCGGCCCCAGTCCCAGTTCCGGGGTTTCCTCTTCGACCTGGACCCCGAAAGACCCCAGCCGGAGGGCCGGGGTGAGTAGGGGGGGCATTAGGACCGGCCGCCGGCGTCCCCCGGGGCCGGGCCAGGATCCCCTGGGCTGGATGTTCACCTTCAGCGACGTGGTGACGCTTGTCTTCACCTTTTTTGTTATGATGCTGGCCGTGCGCCAGCCCGAGTTGGTCAAGTACCGCGCCGCCTTCGGAGACCTGGCCGGCGCTCCCAGCCCCGCCGCGGTCACGGCCACCACGCCGCCGCCGCCCGAGGGCCTGCCCGTGGAGCGGCCCACGCCGGACCGGCCCGCCGGCCAGCTCAAGCCCGCCCCGCCGGTGGCCGTGGGCGAACAGGTGGCCGCGCCGGTCCCCGAGGAGACCAAGGGCACGTCCTCGGAGACGGCCGCCGAGCTGGACCTGCCCGGCGGCCCCGGCGGCCTGCCCAGCGGGGCCTTGCAAAGCGGGCTCAACCTGCGCGAGGACCCCCGGGGCACGGTCATCACCCTGGCCAACGACCTGCTCTTCGCCCCGGGCAGCAGCGAATTGCCGCCGGCGGCCCACGCCGAGATTCACAAGGTGGCCGCGCTGCTGGGGCCCGGCCGGCAGGCCATCAGCGTGGAAGGCCACACCGACGACACGCCCCTGGCGGCCGGCAAGGCCTTCAGGGACAACTGGGAGTTGTCCCTGGCCCGCGCCGTGGCCGTGGCCCGGCGGCTGATCGACCAGGAAGGCCTGGCACCAGCCCGCCTGCGGGTGGCCGCCCTGGCCGGCAGCCGGCCCCTGATAAACAACGATTCGCCCGAACATCGGGCCATGAACCGCCGCACGGAAATAGTCATTCTCAAACCAGGCGGCTGAAAGGGAGTTATCCATGCCCGAGGAAGAAATCAAGGCTGGCGCCGAGGGCGGCGAGGAGGGCAAGAAAAAACCCGGGCTGATCAAGCTGATCATCATCGGCGTGGTGGCCCTGGCGGTCTTGGGTGGCGGCGGCTTCGCGGCCTATAAATTCTTCTTCGCCAAACCCGCGCCCCCGGCCGCCGAGGGCCAGGCCGACGCCGGCCACGGCGATAAGAAAGAAGAGAAGAAAGAAGAGAAGAAGGACGCACACGGTGGCGGGCATGGCGGCGAGAAGGTGGCCCCGCCCTTTGCCATGGAGCCCTTCATCGTCAACCTGGCCGACCCCGGCGGCAAGCGCTACCTCAAGCTGACGCTGAGCCTGGACATCAAGGACGAGAAGCTTAAGAAGGAGCTGGAGATGCGCATGCCCCAGATCCGCGACTCCGTGCTCCTGCTCCTGAGCAGCAAGACCTTCGCCGACATCAGCCCGGTGGCCGGCAAGATCAAGCTGCGCAACGAGGTGCTCAAGATAATCAACAACACCCTGGGCGGGGCCGGCCAGGTGCACGCCCTGTACTTCGGGGAGTTCGTGATCCAGTAACCCCGCCAGCGGGGGCAAGGACGAGCGGCCATGAGCAAGATACTTAGCCAGGACGAGGTGGATGCCCTCTTAAAGGGCATGAGCGGCGGCGAAATCGAGGTGGAGACCGACACCGGCCCCGGCGCGGACGGGGTGGTGGTCTACGATCTTACCAACCAGGACCGCATCATCCGCGGGCGCATGCCCACCCTGGAGATCATCAACGACCGCTTCGCGCGCCTGTTCCGCACCACCCTCAGTAGCGCCCTGCGCAAGATCGTGGACATGACCACCACCAGCGTGGACATGGTCAAGTTCGGCGAGTTCATGCGCTCCCTGCCGGTGCCCACCAGCCTGCACATCTTCAAGATGGACCCCCTGCGCGGCCACGCCATCTTCGTTTTGGAGTCCAAGCTGGTCTTCAACCTGGTGGAGACCTTCTTCGGCGGGGCCGGCGGCGGCGAGGTGAAGATCGAGGGCCGCGACTTTACGGCCATCGAGCAACAGCTCACCCGCAAGGTGGTGATGATGTCCTTGAAGGACATGGAGCAGGCCTGGAAGCCGGTGCACGAGCTGTCCATGGTCTATCAGCGCACCGAGATCAACCCCCAGTTCGCCTCCATCGTGCCCCCTTCCGACGTGGTCATCGTGGTCAAATTCGAGCTGGAGATGGAACACACCGCCGGCACCATCACCGTGTGCATACCCTACTCCACCGTGGAACCCATCCGCTCCAAGCTCTACGCCGGCTTTCAGAGCGATCAGTTGGAGGTGGACCACGAGTGGATGCGCCGCTTCCGCGAGCAACTCAAGGAATCCCAGGTGGACGTCACCGTGGAGCTGGGCCGGGCCATGGTGCGCAGCGGCGATCTGCTTAACCTGAGCGTGGGCGATGTGTTGGCCCTGGACAAGGACGTCAACGAGGCCCTGGTGGCCATGGTGGAGGGCGTGCCCAAGTTCCGGGGACGGGCGGGCATGCACCGCGGCAACAAGGCCTTCAAGGTGGAGCGGTTCCTGTAAGCCGGGGCCGGAGCGGCGGCCCAAGCCACGCGGACACACCGGGCCGGCCCCAGAGATGGCCCCGGCCCTTCCCAAGGAGCGAGTGACATGGCCGAAGAATGGGACAACGTACCCGAATCCTCAGGCGGCGGCCTGGAGGAGTTCAGCGAGCCCGGCGACAGCGGGGGCAAGGGCGCCCAATCAATTGATTTCATCCTGGATATCCCCCTGGAGGTCACGGTGGAGCTGGGGCGCACCTCCATGCTCATCAACGACCTGTTGCAACTGGGACAGGGCTCGGTGATCGAGCTGAACAAGCTGGCCGGCGAGCCCTTGGAGATCCTGGTCAACCGCAAGCTCATCGCCCGTGGCGAGGTGGTGGTGGTCAACGAGAAGTTCGGCGTGCGCCTCACCGACATCGTCAGCCCCATCGAGCGCGTCAAATCCCTCGGCTAGTGGCGTGCCCGCCACGGGGCGGATACGAGTCGGCCCGGTGCCCCGGGCTGGGCGATAACGGGTCGATAGACGCCATGGGGTTCACGGAAGCCGTCGGCTCCCGTGGGGGGCTAGCGGCGCGAAAATCAGAGACTCCTGGGCGTAGGGCGGGTTAACGCAGTGTAACCCGCCAAGTACCCTTAATCTTCCTCCCTCGCCCCCCTGGGGGGAGAGGGCCGGGGTGAGGGGGCTCCAACGGGTCATGGGAGTAAGCAATGCCTGAAACAACCCAAGCGAGGTCCCTGCCCCGGCGCCTGATGGTCCTGGCCGCCAGCCTGGCCGGCGTGGCCTGGGCCGGCCTGGCCTGGGCCGGCGAGGCCGTGGCCACCGTCCCGCCCCCCCCGACCCTGGCCGAGGGCAACCTGACCGGCGCCATCGTCAAGATGCTGGCGGCCCTGGCCCTGGTTTTGGCGGTGTTGGTGGGTCTGTACTGGCTGATCCGGCGCTTCCTGCCCAATCAGGCCCCCGGCCTGGGCGGCGGGGCCATGCGGGTCATCGGGCGGCTGCCCCTGGGACCCAAGCGCGGCCTGGCCCTGGTGGAGGTGGCCGACCGGGTGCTGCTCCTGGGGCTCGGCGAGCAGAACATCAGCCTGTTGACCACCATCGACGACCAGGAAACCATAAGACGGCTAACCGCCGGCCGGGGCGGCTTCACCGCGGCCCTCAAGAAGGCCGCGGGCGGGGGAGCGGAGGAAAAGCCGTGAAACGGCTAGCGGTTATCCTGATCATGCTGCTGGGGCTGCTGGCCTTTGGCCCCGCTCTGGCCGCCGCCGCCGACGCCCCGCTCAAGCTGCCCACCCTGACCCTGGGCCTGGGCGCCGCCCAGGGGCCGGAGCAGGTCTCCACCGCCTTGCAGGTGGTGCTGCTCTTGACCGTGCTGACCCTGGCCCCGGCCATCCTGATCATGATGACCAGCTTCACCCGCCTGGCCGTGGTCTTCTCCCTGTTGCGCAACGCCTTGGGAACCCAGCAGATTCCCCCCACGCAGATCATCGTGGGCCTGTCCCTGTTCCTCACCTTCTTCATCATGTCCCCGGTCTTCAACCAGATCAACGACAAGGCCCTGACCCCGCTGATGGACAACAAAATCAGCCAGCAGCAGTTTTTGGAGGAGGCTGGCAAGCCCCTGAAGGAATTCATGCTGCGCCAGACCCGCAAGAAGGATCTGGGCCTGTTCATGCGCATCGCCGGCGAGGAGCGCCCGGCCAACGCCCAGTCGGTGCCCATCACCAGCCTGATCCCGGCCTTTGTCATCAGCGAGCTGAAGACCGCTTTTGAGATCGGTTTTTTGCTCTACGTACCTTTTTTGGTCATTGACATGGTTGTGGCCTCAGTCTTGCTTTCCATGGGTATGATGATGCTGCCGCCGGTCATGGTCTCGCTGCCCTTCAAGCTTATGCTCTTCGTGCTGGTCGACGGCTGGTATCTGTTGGTGGGATCGCTGGTTAAGAGCTTTTTCTGAGGATGGCGCCATGAGCCCGGATCGCCCCGAAACCCCAAATGCCCGGGCCGCCCAGCCCCGGCGGGGAGACGAGTAATTGACGCCCGAGTTCATCGTGGGTTTCGCCAAGAGCGCCGTGGAGATCACCCTGCTGCTAAGCCTGCCCATGCTGGGGCTGGGCATGATCGTGGGCCTGATCGTCAGCATCTTCCAGGCCGTGACCCAGATTCAGGAGATGACGCTGACCTTCGTGCCCAAGATTCTGGCCGTGCTGGCCGGGCTGTTGATGTTCGGCCCCTGGATGCTCAACAAGCTCATGGCCTACACCGCCGACGTGTTCACAAATTTTCCGCAGTACATCCGATAGGTTAAGGGAGAGCCAACCGTGCCCTTCGGCGATCTCAGCTTGGCGCAGGTAACAGGGTTTCTGCTGGTGCTCATCCGCGCCGCGGCCTTGATCGCCACGCTGCCCTTTTTCGGATCGCCCAACGTGCCGGAGATGGTCAAGGCCGGCTTGGCCCTGTCGCTGGCCTTGCTCATCAGCCCCATGGTCAAGATCGACCCGGCGCTCTTGCCCCGGGACATGTGGCAGTTGGCCCTGTTGGCCGCGGGCGAGCTGATGATCGGGATGATTCTGGGCATGGTGGTACGCCTGCTTCTCACCTCCGTGCAGATCATGGGTCAGTTGGCCGGCTTCCAGATGGGCTTCTCAGTGGCCAACGTCTTCGACCCCATCGGCGGCGGCCAGGTGGCGGTGGTGGCCCAGTTCTGCTACGTCATGGCGCTCTTGGCCTTTTTGGGCGTGGGCGGCCATCTGCACTTCTTCCGCGCCCTGGCCGACAGCTTCCAGGTGGTGCCGCCGGGCGGCTTCAGCCTAAGCCGGGCCTTGTACGAGCAGTTCATGGGCCTGGTCACCCAGATGTTCCTCCTGAGCGTCAAGATCGGCGCCCCGGTGGTGGGGGCTCTCTTGTTCACCCAGGTGGCCATGGGCGTGGTGGCCAAGACCGTGCCCCAGATGAACATCCTCATCGTGGGCTTTCCGGTGACCATCAGCGTGGGGCTGATCTTCCTCTCGTTGACCCTGAGCATCCTGGTGCCCCTCATGAGCCGGGTCTTCAAGGACCTGGGTCCGGTGCTCGATTCCTTCCTGAAGGCGATGTGAGGCCATGCCGGACAAGGGCGCCCAGGACAAGACCGAAAAGCCTACCAGTAGGCGCAGGCAAAAGGCCCGCGAGAAGGGCCAGGTGGCCAAGAGCGCCGAGCTGGCCAGCGTGGCGGTGCTCATGGGCGGCCTGGGGGCCCTCTACCTCTTCGGCGGCTACATCTCCCACGAGACCATGGGCCTGTTGCGCTACACCCTGGGCAACGCCGCCCAGGTGCGCCTGGACAGCGCCGAGATGGGCAACCTCTCGGTCACCATCTGGATGTTCTTCTTCAAGGTCATGGCCCCGGTGATGATCGCCGTGGTGGCCGCGGCCCTGTTGAGCAACCTGGCCCAGGTGGGCTTTGTCATGTCCGGCGAGCGGCTCATGCCCGATCTCAAGAAGATCAACCCCCTGGCGGGCTTCAAGCGCTGGGTCTCCCTGCGCTCGCTGGTGGACATGGTCAAGAACATCGCCAAGCTGTGCGTGGTGGGCTGGGTGGCCTACCGCACCGTGGCCGGCGAGTGGAACACCCTGCCCACCCTGGGCGACACCGACCTCATGGCCTCCATGGTCTACCTGGTGGGTATCTGCTTCCGCATCTTCTGGCGCTGCGTGCTGGCCATGATGGTGCTGGCGCTCCTGGACTGGGCCTACCAGAAGTACGACTATGAGAAGAACCTCAAGATGAGCAAGCAGGAGATCAAGGACGAGTACAAGCAGTCCGAGGGCGATCCCATGGTCAAGAGCCGCATCCGCTCCATCCAGCGCGAGGCCACCAAGAAGCGCATGATGTCGGCGGTGCCCCAGGCCGACGTGGTCATCACCAACCCCACCCACTACGCCGTGGCCCTGGCCTACCAGCCCGGCGACATGGAGGCCCCCCAGGTGGTGGCCAAGGGCATGAACCGCGTGGCCCAGAAGATCAAGCAGATCGCCGGCGAGGCCGGGGTGCCCATCATCGAGGACAAGGTGCTGGCCCAATCCCTGTACAAGCAGGTGGAGGTGGGGCAATCCATCCCCTTCGACCTCTACGAGGCGGTGGCCACCATCCTGGCCCACGTATACCGCAGCAAGGACCGCCAAGAAGACGTGCTCCAGGCCCAACAGGCCCGGGGCGCGGCCAGATAAGGAGAACAGGCCATGGCCGAAGCCGTGCAAGGCGCCCCCCGCAAAGGCTTTAACCTGTTCAAGATGGATGTGGGCAACCTCTCCGAGGTGGGCCTGGCCGCCGGGGTGGTGGCCATCCTGGTGGTGATGATCCTGCCCCTGCCCACCTTCCTCTTGGACATCCTCCTGGCCTTCAACATCACCTTCGCCCTGGTGATCCTGCTCACCGGCATGTATACGCTCAAGCCCCTGGACTTCTCGGTCTTCCCCTCGGTGCTCCTGGTCACCACCCTGTTCCGCCTGTCGCTGAACGTGGCCGCCACCCGCTTGGTGCTCTTGCACGGCGACGAGGGCACGGCGGCGGCCGGCCAGGTCATCCGGGCGTTTGGCATGTTCGTGGTGGGCGGCAACTACTTCGTGGGCCTGGTGGTCTTCGTCATCCTGGTGATCATCAACTTCATCGTCATCACCAAGGGCGCCGAGCGCATCGCCGAGGTGAGCGCCCGCTTCACCCTGGACGCCATGCCCGGCAAGCAGATGGCCATCGACGCCGACCTTAACGCCGGGCTCATCGACGAGGACGACGCCCGCCGGCGGCGCAGCGAGATCAGCCGCGAGGCCGACTTCTACGGCTCCATGGACGGCGCCAGCAAGTTCGTGCGCGGCGACGCCATCGCCGGCATCATCATCGTCATCACCAACATCCTGGGCGGCCTGGGCGTGGGCATGCTGCAAAAGGGCATGGACTTCGCCACGGCCGGCGCCACCTACACGGTGCTGACCGTGGGCGACGGCCTGGTCACCCAGATCCCGGCCCTGATCATCAGCACGGCGGCCGGCATCATGGTCAGCCGCGCGGCCAGCGACCTCTCCCTGGGGCGCGAGTTCACCAAGCAGTTCTCCATGCAGCCCAAGGCCATCGGCATCGCCGGCGGCATCGTCTTCTGCTTCGGCCTGGTGCCGGGCCTGCCCCATATCGCCTTCATGGTGCTGGGGGCCGGAGTGACCAGCCTGGCCTTCATGCTGGTCAAGGCCCAGAAGGCCGCCGCCAACCTGGCCCTGGTGGAACAGGCCTCCCGGCCCGCCCCGCCGCCGCCGGGTCCGGAGCAGGTGGAGGCGCTGTTGCCCCTGGACGTGCTGGAGCTGGAGGTGGGCTACGGTCTGATACCCCTGGTGGACGAGGAGCAGAACGGCGACCTCTTGGAGCGCATCCGCTCCATCCGCCAGCAGCTGGCCCTGGAGATGGGCATCGTGGTGCCGCCGTTGCACGTGCGCGACAACCTGCAACTCAAGCCCGGCGGCTACTCGGTGCTGATCAAGGGCAACGAGGTGGCCCACGGCGAGCTGATGATCGACTACTTCCTGGCCATGGACCCCGGCGACGCCAAGAAGTCCATCGAGGGCATCCCCACCCGCGAGCCGGCCTTCAACCTGCCGGCGGTGTGGATACCGCTCACCCGCCGCGAGGAGGCCCAGTTCGCCGGCTACTCGGTGGTGGACCTCTCCACCGTGGTGGCCACCCATCTCACCGAGGTGATCCGCTCCCACTCCGACGAGCTGTTGGGCCGCCAGGAGGTTTCGCGGCTTCTGGACAACCTCAAGAAGACCAACCCCAAGGTGGTGGACGAGCTTTTGGGCCTCTTGAGCCTGGGCGGGGTGCAGAAGGTGCTGCAGAACCTTTTGCGCGAGCGGGTTTCCATCCGCGATCTGCTGACCATCGGCGAGACCCTGGACGACTACGCCATGCTCACCAAGGACCCGGACGTGCTCACCGAATACTGCCGCCAGAAGCTGGCCCGCAGCATCCTGAAGTCCATCATGGGCCCCGGGGTGCGCGACCTGCACGTGCTGACCCTGGACCCCGGCGTGGAGGATGCCATCACCGCCGGCATCCAGCAGACCGATCACGGCACCTACCTGTCGGTGGACCCGGACAAGGTGCAGAAGATCATCGGCGGGCTCAACCGCCAGATCGAGGCCTTTGGCCAACTGGCCCAGCCGCCGGTGGTCTTGTGCTCGCCGGTGGTGCGCCGGCATTTCAGGCGCATCGTGGAGCGCTTCGTGCCCACCCTGTCGGTCTTGAGCCACAACGAGCTGGTCACGGACATGAATGTGCATTCCGTGGGCACCTTAAAGATGGGGGCCTAGGACATGCGGTGTAGCCAGAGCCGGGGAGCAACGGCGCTCTTATCCCCCTCGCCCCTTTCAGGGGAGAGGGCCGGGGTGAGGGGTGCCGTGGCAATGCTCCCCCTCACCCATCCCTCTCCCCCGGTGGGGGAGAGGGCCAAAAAAGCATGCCTCGTCCCCCAGGGGCCTGGCGGAGCCACCGTATGCGAGTGATGCGCTTCACGGCCCCCACCATGGCCCAGGCCATGCGCCAGGTGCGCCAGTCCCTGGGACCCGACGCGGTGATCCTCTCCACCGGGCGGCTGCCCGGCGGCGGGGTGGAGATATCGGCGGCGGTGGACCAGGCCCTGAACGCGGCGGCCGAGCAGGCCGCCAACGGCGCGGCCGGGGCCTCCCCGGAAGCGGCGGCCGGCGCGCCCGATCTGGCCGGCCTGACCAAGACCGTGGAGGGGCTCAGCGGCCTGGTGGCCCGCCATCTGGCCATGAGCGAGGCGGCCAGCGGTTTCGCGGCCCGACCCGAGGTGGCCCCCCTCTACGCCCATCTCCAGGACCAGGAGGTGGACCCGGCGCTGATCGCCGATCTCTTGGGCGATCTGGCGGCGCCCGGCGGCCAGAACCTGATGCCCCGCCTGGCCATCCGCCTCAAGAAGCTCTTGCAGGTGGGGGCCGGCCCCCGCCTGGACGGCCAGCGGCCGGCGGTGTGGGCCTTGGTGGGACCCACCGGGGTGGGCAAGACCACCACAGTGGCCAAGCTGGCCGCCACCTTCAGTCTCAAGCACCGCCTCAGGGTGGGGCTGATCACCCTGGACACCTTCCGCATCGCCGCCCCGGAGCAGCTCATGGTCTACGGCCGCATCATGGACCTGCCGGCCAAGGTGGCGGCCACGGCCGCCGAGTACGCCCAGGCCGTGGAGGATCTGGCCGACCGCGACATGGTGCTGGTGGACACCGTGGGGCGCTCCCAGCAGGACCGCGAAAACCTGGCCGAACTCAAGGCCGTGCTGGAGGGGGTGCCGCGCACCGGTTGCCATCTGGTGCTGGCCTGCCCCACCCGCGACGCCGATCTCAGGCAGGCCCTGGAGGGCTTCGGCATCTTCGAGCCCCGCAGCCTGATCTTCACCAAACTGGACGAAACCCGCACCTTCGGCCCCATCCTCAACCTGGTGGTCAAGAGCGGCCGGCCGGTCAGCTATCTGGCCAATGGCCAGAGGGTGCCCGACGACCTGGAAGAGGCCACCCGCGAGGGGTTGGCCAAGCGGCTTCTGCCGCCCCGCGGCGAGCAGAACTAAAAGCCCTGCAAGGAGATTCCATGGACCAAGCACAATCCCTACGGCGCCTGGCCGCCCAGCGGCGCATGGTCAAGGCCCCGCCCCTGCCCCTGCGCACCCTCACCGTCTCCAGCGGCAAGGGCGGCGTGGGCAAGACCAGCGTGGCGGTCAACCTGGGGCTGGCACTGGCCAAGCTGGGGCGCAAGGTGCTGCTCGTCGACGCCGACCTGGGCCTGGCCAACGTGGACGTGGTGCTGGGGCTGAACCCGGCCTACACCATCGGCGACGTGCTCAGCGGCCACAAGAGCATCAATGAGGTGCTGGTGGAGGGACCGGGGGGCATGCAGATATTGCCGGCGGCCAGCGGCGTCAGCGAGCTGTCCAACCTCTCCAGCGACGACAAGCTGATGCTCCTGCAGGAGCTGGACAGCTTCGAGACCATGGCCGACCTGGTGATCATCGACACCTCCGCCGGCATCAGCGACACGGTCCTGTATTTCAACCTGGCCGCCCAGGACCGCCTGATCGTGGTCACCGGCGAGCCCACCAGCCTCACCGACGCCTACGCCCTGATCAAGGTGCTCTACACCCAGCACCAGGAACAGCGCTTCAAGCTGGTGGTCAACAACGTCAAGAACGAGGCCGAGGCCAAGGGGGTCTATCGCAAGCTGGCCATGGCCGCCGACCACTTCCTGGGAGGATTATCCATAGATTACCTGGGGTTCATCCCCACGGACCCCTCTGTGAGCCGCGCGGTGATCCAGCAGCGCGCCCTTCTTGAGGCCTTCCCGGGCTCCCCGGCGGCCAAGAGCATCGAGCAGTTGGCCAAGGCCTTTTTGCGCACGCCCGTGGACCAGTCCGGCGGAAACATCAAGTTCTTCTGGCGTAGACTGGTGGAGATGTCGTAACATCCATTCACGGGTCCCCTGCCGGACCTGGAGGGTAACGTGCCTTAGGTCTTCGGCGCTGGCTGGCTAGTGCCGTGTCCCAGAAATAGGCAGCAAAACCACCCGTCGCTCCACGCGGGTGGCGGGGTTTCGGGGGCAACCAGGCGGGGCCATCAAAGCCTTTGCCGCAGGCCGGACGGCCACTGGACATGAACGGTTACAACGACAAGGACCCCAGACCCAGCAGGGCCGGCTATGGCGCGGCCCAGCGCGAGGCCCTGATACTGGAGCACACGCCGCTGATCCGCTATGTGGCCGGCCGCGTGGCCATGCGTCTGCCCTCCCACGTGCCCCTGGACGACCTCTACAGCGCCGGCGTGCTGGGGTTGATCGACGCCGTGGACAAATTCGACCCGCACCAGAACGTAAAGTTCAAGACCTACGCCGAGTTCCGCATCAGGGGCGCCATCCTGGACGAACTGCGGGCCATGGACTGGGTGCCCAGGAGCGTGCGCCGCAAATCCAGCAAGCTGGAGGACGCCTACCACAAGATACAGAACCAACTGGGGCGCGCCGCCAGCGACGAGGAGGTCGCCTCGGCCCTGGGCGTGAGCCTGGAGGAGTTCTTTCATCTGCTGGACGAGGTCAAGGGCGTAAACCTCTTGAGCTTGGACGACCAGAACAACCTCCTGGGCCAGCTCGATTCCGAGCAGGTGCTGGAGGCCCTGGGGCGCGAGGACAACGAGGACCCCCTGACCCAACTGGGCCTGGCCGAGCTGCGGCGAGCGGTGGCCGCGGCTATCGAGGGACTGCCCGAAAAGGAAAAATTGGTGGTATCATTATATTATTATGATGAACTCACCATGAGGGAGATAGGCGAGGTCCTGGGCTATACCGAGTCCAGGATCAGCCAGATGCATACCAAGGCCATCCTGCGATTGCGGGCCCGTCTGCGCGACGTGGCGGCCGCCTGACCTCTTGAGGCGTGTCGGAGCAACACGCAGACAGGCCTCAAAAGCGGGCCAGGGATGTCCCGCCGAAATTGAGCCAAATCATGATTTGTCTCAATTTCGTGAACCTGCCAAACTTTATTTTTGGTAAGCTCCAAGAGGAGAAAGCCATGGATGGCTTTCTCCGACACACTCCTAGTTCCGGAGAAAGCGATGCCATTCGACACCAAAATGAAGGTCCTGGTGGTGGATGACTTTTCCACCATGCGGCGTATCGTCAAAAACATCCTGCGCCAGTTGGGGTTCGAGAACATCGTGGAGGCCGACGATGGCCAGACCGCGATGCGCAAGCTGGAGAGCGAACGCATCGACTTCGTCATCAGCGACTGGAACATGCCCAACATGAGCGGCCTGGAACTCCTGAAATGGGTGCGCAGCCACGACGAGTTCAAGGACATGCCCTTTTTGATGGTCACCGCCGAGGCCCAGAAGGAGAACGTCCTGGAGGCGGTCAAGGCCAAGGTGAGCAACTACATCGTCAAGCCCTTCACCGCCGAGACCCTGAGCGAGAAGATCGAGAAGATCTTCGCCTAGACCCCGTGCCGGGGTGGGCGATGACGGGTCGAGAGCGCCGTGGGGTTCACCAACGCCGGCGGCTCCCGTGGCGGGGTGTGGGAGCGCGGCAACCAATATGTCCCGTGCCGGGGCGCGCCATGACGGACCGCCAGCGCCGTGGGGTTCACCAGCGCCAACGGCTCCCGTGGCGGGCAGCGCGAGCAACCTTAAAGCCGAAGCGTGCTGGCCGGGTGCCTCCGTTGGCCCAAAGGGCCGGGTGAGGCCATGACCTGGCCGGCTCGGGGATAGACAGGCATGGAAATACCCCTGGTCACGCCCGGCAAGGAGGAAGAGCCTCGCCGCACGGTGTTGGACCAGAGCCAGGTCCTGGCCGACACCTTCGACGAGGACGTGCTGGCCGAGATCGAGCGCCGCCTGGACCGCGACGAAGGCCCCCTGCCTTCCGGGGCCGGCGAAAAGGTCGAGCTGGACAAGGCCGACCTGCCCATCCTGGAGATGCCGGCCCCCCTGGGGCCGCCTCCCGAGGTGGAGGTGGACCTGTCCGGCGAGGCCCTCAGCCTGGACATGCAACTGGAGGCACCGGCCTCCGGCGAGGGGAAGGCCCCCAAGAAACGCCTGGGCCTGTACCTGGGTCTGGGCGCGGCCTTGTGCCTCCTGGTGGGGGGGGGCGTGGGCGCCTGGCTATACCTGAGCCGGACGGCCCCGGCTCCCCCTCCGGCTCCCGCCGCGGCCCCGGCGGTCGCCCCGGCGCCGTCTTCCCAGTTTGAGGCCTCGGCCCCGGAGCAGGCCCCGGCGCCCCAGCCCATGGCCAGCTACCAACTGGAGCCTTTTCTGGTGCCCCTTTTGAAGAGCAAGCAGGGCGGCCGCCTGCTCAAGTTGGGGGTGAGCCTGGAGATGGCCGACCCGGCGCTCAAGGACCTGCTGCTGCCCCGCCAGGTGGCCCTGCGCGACGTGATCTACCGCACGCTGCGCGACCGCCCGGCCGACGAGATACAGGGCGCGCGCAGCAAGAACCTCCTGGAGACCCAGATCAAGACCGAGCTGAATCATTTCCTGGGCGCCGAGGTGATCGGCCAGGTGCGCTTCACCGAGTTCGTGATTACCGGCTAGAAGCCTGTCGGAGTAACACGCAGATAGGCTCCTAGGGCGGGCCAGGACGGCTCGCCTAAGAGAAGAAAGCCATGGATGGCTTTCTTCGACATACACCTAGCCCCTTTGTAGGGGCGGACAGGGCCAAGGCCAGCATGGGCGACGGCAACGTCAATCTGCCCCAGGTCATCCAGCAGTCCGGCGACGTCAGCCGTCTGCAGGAGAACGTGCAGCGCGCCGGCGAGCAGCAACAGATGGCCGCCGGCGCCGAGGCCTTGCGCCAACAGCAGCGCGAGCGCTCCTCGGTGCAGCGCTCCGACCGCTCCGGCACCCAGAACCGGGTGCGCCCCGACCGCCAGGGGCAGGGGCAAGGCGCCGAGGCCCAGCCTAGGCGCCGCCGGGCCGGCCCGCCCGTTGATCAGCCGACGGACCAGCCCCCGGAACGCCCCGGGGGCGGCGGAGTCTTGGACGTGGTGGTGTGATGGACTGGCTGTGGTGGCTGCAAATGGGCCTGGACCTGGCCCTGTTGGTGGTGGTGGGCCTGTTGCTCTGGCGCCTGCGGGCCTCCCGTGGCTCCGGCCGGCCGGCCACCCCGGCCGATCTGCAACGCTTCATCGCCGAGGCCTCGCGCCTTAGCCAGGAGTTCGACCGCCTGCTGGCCGAGAAGCGCGAACTGGTGGGCACCACCATCAAGACCCTTGACGACCGCATCAACCACCTGCAAGCCATGGCCAGCCAGCTCAAGAACCCTCCACGCCCCCCGGCGGCCCCGGCGCCCGCCCCGGCGGCCCCGGCCCCGGCCCCGGCCGCCAGCGCCGGCCAGGACTTCCGCTCCCGGGTGCTGAGCCTGGCCAGCCAGGGGCGCAGCCCCCAGGAGATCGCCCAGGCCACCGGCCGGCCCCGGGGCGAGGTGGAGCTGGTGCTGGGGCTCACCGGCCAGGGCTAGGCCAGCCATGCCCGGCCCTCCCCCGCCCCGTCTCGGCCTGCCTGGCCCCTGCCGGTCATCATGGTAGAACTGATCCGCGGCCGCCTGAGCGAGACCAGCCCGCCGGGCCGGGGCCAGGCCGCCTCGGCCCTGTCCGACCTGGCCCCGGGCCGAGTGCTAAAAGGCGCCGTGGTCGGTCCCCAGCCCGGAGGCCTGACCCTGATCCGCCTGTCGGGCATGTCGCTGTTGGCCGAGACCAGCCTGCCCCTGGCCCCCGGACAGACGCTGACCCTGGTGGTGCGCGAGACCCGGCCCCAACTGGTGTTGGCCCTGGTGGAGGAGCCGCCCCCGCCGCCCAACCCCCTGCCGGGCCTGGTGCAGGAACTTCTGCGCGGCCGCCAGCGCCTGGGCGGCCACCTGACCACCCTGCTGGGCCTGGACCTCAAGGCCCAGGCCGCCCCCAGCCCCAAGGCCGCCGAACTGGCCGAGCGCCTGCAAGAGCTGGTGCGCCAGATGCTCCTGGACGGGGCCACGGCCGACCAGGGCCGCTCCCTGCCGCGCCTGATGGCCCTGGCCGGCCTGGACCTGGAGGCCCGCCTGGCCGAGGTGGCCCAGGGTCGCCTGGCCGGGCTGCCGCCCTCCCTGCGCGCCCTGTTGCCCCAACTGTTGCGGGAGCTGGAGCCCCTCTTGGGGCAACTGACCCGCAACGACCCCGGGCTGGCCCTGGCCTGGCGCGGGTTCCTGGCCGCCGGCCTGGGCCTGGCCGAGTATTTCGAGCAAAACGCCCGCCTGAACGCCCAGCTCCTGCCCCAGGCCCAGCTCCTGCTGGGCCTGCCCCTGGCCTGGGGCCAGGAGTTCCGGCCGGGCGAGCTGTTGATCGGTCTGCCGGCCCCCGGCCAAGAGGGCCAGGACCAGGAGGAGGCCCCGCTGCGCCTGGTCTTTTTTCTGGAGCTGGCCAGCCTGGGTCCCCTGGCCATCGAGGTGGTGCTGCGCGGCCAGGACCTCTTGGGCGTCTTCATCACCGACGACCCGGCCAAGGCCAGTTTCCTGGAAGGGCGTCTGGAGTCCTTGAGCCAAAGCCTGGCCCAGCGGGGCTACCGCGCCCAGCTCAGCGCCCGCGCCCGCCCCCAGGAGGCCCCGGCCGCCGCCTCCCCCCTGGCCGAGCTGATCCGCCGCCAGGGGTCCTACTTGTCGCTGAGGGTATAGCCATGCCCGCCAAGCACCCCCGGCCGGTCCGCATCCAGGGCGTGGCCGCCACCCGCCGCCAGCGCCGGGGCGCCGCCCCCCCCGCGCCGCTGCCCCCGGCCGGGGGCCTGGCCGAGAGGATGCTGGCCCTGGCCCGGGAGAGCGGGCTGCCCCTGGAGCAGGACCCCGGCCTATTGGAGGAGATGGCCCGCCTGCAAACCAGCCAGGACATCCCCGCCGAGTTGTGCCTGCTGGCGGGCCAGTTCCTGGCCTTCGTGCACCAGGCTGACCTGGCTTTTGGCCGGGGCGGTCCGCGGGACCCCCAAGCGATTCAAGCGCCCGCCGGCCCGTCCTCCCGGCCGGCCGCCAGCTAGGCAAGAACTTCCCCGCCGTCAACTAAGAGGCGCCCGTCCCCCCGGAGACGCTCCGCGCCGCCAAGGAACCGCCCCTGCCCCCACGGGTCAAAGCAAATAAAAACAATGTAATAGATGGCTGGCCTCTGGCCGGGGGCCGCGCGAGATGGTGGCACGAAGGTTGCAGCCTTACCGGGCGAGTCCCTAACTACAGCGTATAGAGGTCGCCATGCCCTTTGATGCCGGATTGATCGATGCCTCCCGTGCCGCTCTGATCCAGCAGCACAACATGGACATCATCAGCAACAACCTGGCCAACGTCAACACCAGCGGCTTCAAGGCCGACCGCCTGATCTTCAACGACATGCTGGACCGCCAGATCAAGAGCGTGCACAGCCAGGGCCCCCTGCGCTACACCGAGAACCCCCTGGACGTGGCCATCGGCGGCGAGGGCTTCTTCCGCGTGCAGACCGCCAAGGGCATCAAGCTCACCCGCGACGGCTCCTTCAAGATGCTCTCCGACGGCTCGCTGGTCAATTCCCAGGGGCAGAAGGTCCTGGGCCAGGGCGGGGCGCCCATCACCCTGAACCCCGAGGGCGGCTTGATCCATATCGATGACAAGGGCGGCATCACCCAGGGCAGCGAGCAGGTCGGCGCCCTGGAGGTGGTGGACGTCAAGGACAAGAAGACCCTGGTCAAGGAGGGAGCCAACCTCTTCGGCGGCCAGGACGGCAAGGCGCCGGTCACCACCGCGGCCACCGACTACACCGTGCAGCAAGGCGCCGTGGAGCAGGCCAACGTGGAGGTGGTCAGCGAGATGGTGAACATGATCAATTCCTTCCGGTCCTACGAGTCGTACCAGAAGGTGATCCAGGCCGTACAGGACATGGACAGCAAGACCGTCAACCAGGTGGGCCGGGTGGCCTAGCCGGGTCTTTGTCATAAGGAGGAAATCAGGCCATGATGCGCAGCCTTTGGACCGCGGCCACCGGGATGGGCGCCCAGCAACTCAACATGGACGTCATCTCCAACAACCTGGCCAACGTCAACACCACCGGTTTCAAGAAGAGCCGGCCCGACTTCGAGGACCTGATCTACCAGACCCTCAGGCAGCCGGGCGCCCAGTCCGCCGCCGGGCAGATGATCCCCACCGGCGTGCAGGTGGGCCTGGGCGTCAAGCCCGTGGCCATCCAGAAGCTCTTCAGCCAGGGCGACTACCAGAACACCGAGAACCAGTTGGACCTGGCCGTGGAGGGCAAGGGCTTCTTCAAGGTGCTCAAGGTGGACGAGGAGGTCTACACCCGGGCCGGCTCCTTCAAGCTGGACCAGAACGGGGTCATCGTCGACTCCAACGGCTACCCCTTGCAGCCCCAGTTCACGGTGCCCGAGGGCACCACCAGCCTGACCATCGACCCCGGCGGCCAGATCACGGCCCTGGGTTCGGCCGGCGCGGTGCTGAGCCAGGCCCAGCTGACCCTCTACAAGTTCCCCAACCCCGCCGGTCTGTTCGCCATCGGCAAGAACCTCTTCCGCCCCACCCCGGCCTCGGGCGCCGCCACCGAGGGCACCCCCGGCGTGGGCGAGTTCGGCACCGTGGCCCAGGGCTTTCTGGAGATGAGCAACGTCAGCGTGGTGGACGAGATGGTCAACATGATCGTGGCCCAGCGGGCCTACGAGGCCAACTCCAAGTCGGTGCAGACCGCCGACCAGATGCTGCAGATGGCCAACAACGTCAAGCGTTAGGCCTGATAGGCAAAGGGGAGCGAGGCAATGAGGCATTTTAGGCGCGCCATGATGACGGTCCTGGTCCCGGCCCTGCTGGCCTGGCCCGCTCTGGCCTGGGGCGCGGAGATGCTCAATTTCGCGGCCAGCGCCCAGGTGGGCGGCGCGCGCCTGACCCTGGCCGACCTGGTGGCGCCCGGGCAGGAGCTGAGCCCGGCCCTCAAGGAGCGCCTGGGCCAGGTGAATCTGGGACAGGCCCCCAGCCTGGGGCGCCACGTGGTCATACCGGGCCTGCGCCTGCGCGCCTACCTGCGCCAGGCCAACCTGGGCCCCGGGGTGAGCGTCTACATCCCCGAGCAGGTGTCGGTGGAACGGTCCAGCCAGCGCCTGAGCAACCAGGACCTGGAGCAGCTCTACACCAAGGCCGTGAGCCAGCGCCTGGGCGAGATGGCCCGCCAGGCCGACATCCACGACATCGTCACCGGCCGCGAGCTGGTGCTGCCCGCCGGGGAAGTCACCACCCAGGCCCGGGTGGTCGGCGGCCAGACCGGCGACATCGGCGGCCGGGTGCCGGTGACCATCGACGTCTACGTGGACGGCAACAAGGAAACCCAGGTGCGGGCCGTGGGCAGCGTGGACCTCTACGGCCAGGTGGTGGTGGCGGCCCGGCCCCTGATGTCCGGCCAGACCCTGGCGCCCGAGGACATGGACCTGCGCCGGGTCAACCTGCGCGAGGCCGGCCCCGGCGTGGTCTCCGACCCCGGCCAGCTTTTGGGCTACCGCGCGCGCTTCCCCATCGCCGCCGGCACGCCCCTGGACAGCCGCCGCCTGGAGCAGGCCCCCATGATCCACACCGGCGACGTGGTGACCATGGTCTACAGCGGCCAGGGCATCCGGGTCACCGCCAAGGGCAAGGCCGAGCAGACCGGCTTTTTGAACAGCCGCATCCGCCTGATCAACCTGGCCTCCAAGCGGGGGGTCTGGGGCAAGGTGGTGGACACCGGCACCGTCGAGGTTGACTTCTAGGAGGCATCGCATGCAGCGCCTGAATACCATAATCGCTTTCTTGATCCTCCTGGCCCTGGCCCTGGCCGCCGGCTGCGCCACCAGCCCCGGCGCCTTCGACCCCAAGGCCCAGATCACCCCCCCGCCCGGCCCTTACCAGAACCTGCGCCGCGAGCAGGCCTCCACCGGCTCACTGTTCGTGGACGCCGGCACCGACATGTACAACGACCTGCGCGCCCGCCGGGTGGGCGATCTGATCACCGTGCAGATCGTGGAGAACTCCAAGGCCAAGAAGAAGGACGATTCCAAGGCCGAGCGCAAGAACACCTACGCCGCCGGCATCCCCAACCTCATGGGCTACGAGGCCCAGTTCCCCTTCCAGCGCGGCGACAACAAGAACCCCTCCAACCTGGTGTCGGCCAACTTCCAGTCCAAGCACGACGCCACCGCCGAGCTGACCAAGGAAGACACCATGACCAGCGCCATCGGCTGCACGGTGATGGAGGTGCTGCCCAACGGCAACCTCTTGGTCAGGGGCTCGCGGGAGTTGCAGGTCAACGGCGAGACCCAATACATCGTCTTGCAGGGCACCGTGCGCCCCAGCGACGTCACCACCAAGAATACCGTGACCAGCGACCAGTTGGCCGACGCCAAGATTCACTACACCGGCCGCGGGGTGCTCTCCGACAAGCAGCAGCCCGGCTGGCTGGCCCGCTTGTTGGACCAGGTGTGGCCCTTCTAGGGGGCCTGGGGAGAACTGAAGCATGCGCGCCAAGAACATCACCGCCCTGATACTGCTCCTGGCCCTGTGCGCCGGCTATAGCCCGGCCTGGGCCGTGCGCATCAAGGACATGGCCAGCATCCGCGGGGTGCGTGGCAACCAGCTCATCGGCTACGGCCTGGTGGTGGGCCTCAACGGCACCGGCGACAAGAGCTCCACCACCTTCACCACCCAGGGTCTGGCCAACATGCTCACCCGCATGGGCGTGCGCGTCACCCCCGACCAGATCAAGGTCAAGAACGTGGCGGCGGTGATGGTCACCGCCGACCTGCCGGCTTTCGCGCGCAACGGCGCGCGCATCGACATCACCTTGAGTTCCCTGGGCGACGCCTCCAGCCTGGCCGGCGGCACCCTGTTGATCACGCCCTTGAAGGCCATGGACGGCAAGACCTACGCCGTGGCCCAGGGGCCGGTGAGCGTGGGCGGCTTCTCGGCCGGCGGCGAGGCCTCCTCGGTGAGCAAGAACCATCCCACGGTGGGCCGGGTGCCCCGGGGGGCCTCGGTGGAGCGCGAGCTGCCCCGGGAGTTCGCCCAGGACAGCGGACTGACCATCAACCTGGACGCCCCGGACTTCACCAACGCCAGCCGCATGGCCCAGCGCATCAACCAGGCCATGCCCGAGCTGCGCGCCAAGGCCCTGGACCCCTCCACGGTCAAGATCGACCTGCCCCAGGGACCGGGCAGCGACCCGGTGGCGGTGATGGCCAAGCTGGAAGGACTTGAGGTCAGCCCCGACATCTCGGCCAAGGTGATCGTCGACGAGCGCACCGGCACCGTGGTCATGGGCGAGGGCGTGCGCATCAGCACCGTGGCCGTGGCCTCGGGTTCGCTATCCATATCCATCACCGAGACCCCCCAGGTCAGCCAGGCCCTGCCCTTCGCCCAGGGCGGCCAGACCGTGGTGGTGCCGCGCACCCAGGTGGACGTGGGCGAGCAGAAGAAGTCCCTGGCCGTGCTCAACCACGGCGCCAGCATCGGCGAGGTGGTCAAGGCCTTGAACGCCCTGGGGGCCACCCCCCGCGACCTGATCGTCATCATGCAGGCCATCAAGGCCGCCGGGGCCTTGCAGGCCGACCTGGAGATACTCTAATGGCCGCCAGCGGGCCCAGGGGCTAGGGGACATGGATTCCCTGGAGGCACAGAGCCAGGCCGGCGCCGCCGCCGCCCAGACCCAGGCCGCGGCCGAGCCCCAAGCCCGCGCCCGGGAGCAGGCCAAGCTCAGGCAGGCCTGCCAGCTCTTCGAGGCCCAGTTCCTCAAGATGCTGTGGAAGGAGATGCGCAAGACCGTGCCCAAGTCCGGTCTTATCAACGGCGGCCAGGCCGAGCAGATGTTCACCGACCTGATGGACCAGGCCGTGGCCGACCAGAGCACCCAGGGCGGGCGCTCCATGGGCATCGCCAGCATGCTGGAAAAGCAGCTAAGCCGCGAAACGATCAAGCGCCCCTCGGGGCAGATGCCCAGCGCGGCCCTGGCCCCGCCCCTGGCCAGCACCCTGTCCAGCAGCGCGCCCGCGCCCTCGGTGCGAGGATTGATTCCGCCCCAGGGGCGCTACCCCAGCACGCCCCCGGTCGGCGACGGCGAGTATCAGCTGCCGGTGCAGGGCCAGCTCACCAGCGGCTTCGGCGAGCGCGAGCACCCCATCACCGGCGAGGAACGCCAGCACAACGGCCTGGATCTGGCGGCGCCGGCGGGCACCTCGGTGAGCACGGCCAAGGCCGGCACGGTCAGCTTCGCCGGCCAGTCCGGCGACTACGGCAACCTGATCATCGTGGAGCACCCCGGCGGTGGCAGCACCTACTACGCCCACTTGCAGAGCCTGGGGGTCAAGACCGGTCAGAGCGTGGAGCAGGGCCAGAAGATCGGTACCGTGGGCTCCACGGGCCTGGCCACCGGCCCTCATCTGCACTTCGAGGTGCGCGACCCCCTGGGACGGGCGGTCGACCCCCAGCCTCTGTTGGCCAAGGGGCTCAGCCTGGCCGCCTAGCCGGCTGTTGAAGACAGCCGGCCCAGAGCGGGTCGGATAGCATGCGACCGCCGGCCCCATGGGCGGCGGCAAGGGAGAGACGAGCCATGAACAGCGACGTGCGGGAGATCAAGGACCACATCGAGCAGGAGATCGGCTGTTACCGCGAGCTGATGGCCGTGGTGGAGCAGGAGCGGCGCTGTCTTTTGGAAGGGCGGCACGAAGACCTCTTGGCCTGCGTGGAACAGAAGATCGGCCTGGCCCAGCACCTGGGTCAGGTGCAGGAGAGCCGCCGCCAGGCCATGTCGCGCATCTCGCCGGACCCCCTGCACCCGGTGCGCCTGCGCGACCTGGGCATGATGCTGCCCACCGACGAGCGCGGCCCCTTCCGGGACATGCTGGTCAGGGCCCAGGCCCTGGCCGAGCGCCTGTCCCAGTCCTCGGCCAACAACAAGGTCTTCGTGGAGGAGGCCCTGGACACCGTGGAGCACCTCTTGGGCATCCTCGCCGGCCAAGGCCACCAGCAGGGCTACGGCGCCAACGGCGCTCTCAACCACCGCGCCGCCACCTGCCCGCCGCGCATGCTGGCCCGGGAGGTCTAGGCCATGCCCGGCATCTCCAACATGATGGATATCTCGCGCTGGGCCTTGCACGCCTCCACGCGCGCCCTGGACACCATCAGCCACAACGTGGCCAACGTCAACACCGAGGGCTACTCCCGCCAGGAGACGATCCTGGCCACCCGGGGCGCCCAGTGGACCAGCGAGGGCTGGTACGGCACCGGCGTCAAGGTGGCCAACGTCATCCAGCACGTGGATCGGCAACTACAGGCCCAGCTCACCGACGGCTCCAGCCGGCAGGGCTATTTCGATGCCTACCTGTCTCAGTTGCAGGGCCTGGAGGCCCTGGACAACGAGGCCGGCGACTCCAGCCTAGGCACCTCGCTCACCGATTTTTTCAACGCCTGGCAGGAGCTTTCCCTGAACCCCGAGTCCACGGCCGCGCGCCAGACCCTGGTGGAGACCACCCAGAACCTGACCAGCCGCCTGAACAGCATCAACACCGATCTGGGGCAGGTGGGGCGCAACATCGACGGCTATCTGGGCAGCACCGTTCCCGAGGTCAACCAGCTCTGCCAAAACATCGCCGCGCTCAATTCCCAGATCGTCGCCACCGAGGGCCTGAACCAGACCGCCAACGACTTCCGCGACCAGCGCCAGAACCAGATCAACGCCCTGGCCGAAAAGCTCAACATCTCCTGGTTCGAGGACGCCAACGGCTCGGTGAGCGTCTTCACCGGCCAAGGCGCGGTGCTGGTGCAGGCGGACTACCCCAAGAGCAGCGACACCGGTCCCCTGGCCTATCAAAGCGTGAGCGGCTACACCAACAAGCAGGTGGTGGCCACCGGCACCAACCAGGTGCTGGACTCCAGCCAGATCACCAGCGGCAAGATGGGGGCCTGGCTGCAGACCCGCGACGTGGACATCAAGGGCATGCAGAGCTTTTTGGACGACCTGAGCGGCAACCTCATCTGGCAGGTCAACCTGCAGCACAGCCAGGGCTCGGGCCAGACCATGTTCAGCGACGTCACCGGCACCTACAAGTCGCTGGACTACCAGACGGCGCTCAACGCCGCCAACAACACCCTGCCCTTTGGCGACCAGATCAAGTCCGGCTCCTTCCAGCTTTGGGTCGAGCAGGACGGCACCCGGCGTTCCTACACCGTCAACGTGGACCCCAGCGACAACATCACCGCCGTGGTCCAGAAGATCAACGCGGTCATCAATCCCGGCCTGGACGACACCGTCAACCCGGTGGCCAGCGTGGAAAACGGCCAGCAACTGCGCTTCCACGCCGCCAATGGCATAGAGTTCTCATTCGCCAACGACAGCAGCGGCCTTTTGGCGGCCATGGGCATCAATACCTTCTTCAGCGGCTCCAACGCCGGCAACATCGCGGTCAACGACCTGGTGCAGGCCGACGTGGGGCGCATCGCCGCCGGCCGGCTGTTGGACACCGGCGAGCTGGCCGTGGGCGACAACAGCAACGCCCTGGATCTGGCCGACCTCAAGGACGCCGACACCATGAACGGTGCCACCCAGACCTTCAACGAGTCGATGATCGCCTTCTCCACCGCCCTGGGCTCCAAGGTGGCCAACGCCAAGGACAGCCAGACCTTCGCCGAGAACGCCAGCACCCAGCTCCAGACCCTGCGCGACTAGGTCAGCGGGGTGAACATGGACGACGAGATGATCAAGATGATCGAGTTTCAGCGCGCCTACCAGTCGGCGGCCAAGCTCATAAGCGTGGCCGACGAGATGCTGCAAACCCTCCTGGAGATCAAGAGGTAAGCGATCATGCGCGTCACCCAGGAAATGCTCTACCGCCAGTCCCTCTTGGGGCTGTCGCGCATCAACGCCGGCTACGCCCAGGCCAACACCCAGGCCAGCAGCGGCAAGCGCATCAACACCCCCAGCGACGACGCCTTCGGCTCCATCACCAGCCAGTATTCCCACCGCTCCCTGGAGGATGTGGTGCAATACAACAGCAACGTGGGGCGGGTCAAGAGCTGGGTCAGCCAGGACGAGTCCACCCTGCAGGGCATCCTGGCCCAGATTCAACAGGCCCAGCAGAACGCCTCCCTGCTCTCCACCGGCACCTACACCGAGGAGCAGCGCGGCACCCTGGCCACCACCATCCAGGGGATCATGGACGAGCTGATCTCCCTGGGCAACACCCAGGTGGACGGACGCTACATCTACTCCGGCACCCGCACCACCACCCAGGCCGCCACCAGCCAGCTGAACATCGACGCCCAGGCCACCAGCGACGGCGCCAACACCGGCGCTGGCCTGCTCTACGGACAGGGCGCCTACACCGGCCTTTTGAGCCGCGACATCACGCTCACCGTGCAGGCGGGCTACGCCGGCGGCACCCCCGCCGCGGGCAACCCCATGAGCGTGGACTACTCCTACGTGGACGACTACGGCCGCGCCATCACCGGCACCGCCACCATCACCGGCACCGGCAGCGGCAACGCCGTGGACCTGGGCGACGGGGTGCGGTTCTATGCCGACCAAGAGAGCTTCGCGGCCGGCGACAAGTACACCCTGGGCGTGGGGCGCCAGCAGGGCAACGCCGAACAGATGTCGGCCAATTTGTCCCACGACAACCGCATGGTCTTCAACCACACCCTGGATCAGCTCTTCGGCCAGGAGGGCAACGTGAGCGGGTCTTGGGGCAATCTCCTGGATCAGTTGGCCGACTGGAAGGACGCCCTGCTCAAGGACAGCAAGACCCAGACCTATTTCGAGGCCGTGCCCGGCACCACCAACGACCCGGCCAGCAGCGCCGACCTGCGGGTCAGCGGCGACTGGACCGACCTGCAGAGCGGCGGCTACAAGTTCTATACCGGCGGACCCATCCAGTCCGACGCCACGGCGGCCAGCCGGGCCGCCTACCGCAACTTCACCGTGGACGCGGCCTATACCGGCGGGGTGCCCTCGGCCACCAACCCCATGACCATCAATTACGAGTGGTTCGACAGCTCCGGCCCCGGCTGGACAGCCGCCACCGCCGTCATCACCGGCACCGGCTCGGGCGCCGGCGTGACCCTGCAAAACCTGGGGGCCGTGCCCCCCAACCCGCCGGCCGCCGACATCAACGTGGTGGACGCGGCCTACACCGCCGGCCAGGCCCTGCCTTTCGCCGGCTCGGCCACCGCCGGCGACCCGGCCTATATCGCCACCCCCACCACCCCCAGCGCCGCCCAGCCGGTAACGGTGACCTACACCTACCTGGACGCCAACCGGGTGCCCCAGTGGGGCAGCGTCAGCTTCACGGGCTCCGGCGACGGCGCCGCCGATATCTTAAGCCTCAACCCCCCGGCCGAGGCCACCCTGCGGCTGAACTCAGGCGGCACCTTGAAGGACGGCGACACCTGGGACCTGAGCCTGCAACAGTACAACCAGGGGCAGACCAAGAGCCAGGAGATGCTGACCAACCTTGCCGCCACCCGTACCGATCTGTTAAGATACACCGGCGATGCGGGTGCCAAGCTCAACCGCTTGGAGATTCGCACCAACCTGTTGGGCGATGACGGCGTGCAGCTCAACGACCGGCTCTCGCGCGTGGAGTCGGCCGATATCAGCCAGGTGGCCATCGACCTCCAGAAGTACCAGACCATGTTCCAGGCCGCCTTGGAGGCCGTGGCCATGGTCAGCAGCCATACCCTGGCCGATTACCTCTAGCGCTGGCATACGGGGGTTTCTTGCTGATACTTACCCGCAAGGTGGGCGAGAGCATCGCCATCGGCGACGGCTCCATCACGGTCAGCGTAATGGAGGTCAAGGGCCGCCAGGTGCGCCTGGGCATCAGCGCCCCGGCCAACACCCCCATCCACCGCCAGGAAATCTTCTTGAAAATCAAGGAGGCCAACCAGCAGGCCTGTGCCGCCCAGGCCGTGGACCTGGACATGCTCAGCCGGATCCTGGGCAGCGAGGATCCCCATGCCTGAGAACCCCGCACTGGCAGAGATCAAGGTGCAGACCACCCGCTTCGGCGAGATCGAGGTGCTCCCCGGGCAGATACTCAACCTGCCCCATGGCATGGTGGGTTTCCCCCGCCTGAGCCGCTACGCCATCCTGGAACACCGGCCGGGATCGCCCTTCCATTGGCTGCAATGCCTGGACCGCCCCGACCTGGCCTTTGTCATCATGGACCCCCTGGTCTTCGACCCCGCCTACAGGCTGGTCCTGGGCGACAACGAGGCCAAGCTGCTGCAAGTGGGCGATCCCCGACACATCCAGACATGGGTGGTGGTTACCATACCCCCGGGCTCGCCCGAGGCCATGACCGCCAACTTCAAGGCCCCCCTGGTCATCAACCTGCAAAACCGCCTGGCCGCCCAGATCATCCTGGAAGACCCCCGCTGGTCGGTGCGTCAACCCCTCAAAAAATAACCCAGTGCCCCGGGTGGGGCTTATACGGGTCGGTTGGCGGTGCGGCCTGGGCCGAGGCCGGCGACTCCCGTGGATAGGCCCTCGCGCAAAAACAGCAGCCAGTTCTTGGTCCTCTTACCCGCAACATCCTGGGGCCAAAAGCCCTGGTCTTCTGCCCAACCCAGACCCCGTGCCCTGCCTAAAACCCGGCCATTCTTGAATCGCCGCCGCAAGGCCCAGGTATGAACGCCGGGGCAGGCCAGGCAAGACAGGGCCGCCAGCCACCGCGATTGTTCAGGCACAAATGGGCAAGTGCCCCCTCGCCGCCGAGGCGCGATATGGCCGGGCGGCTGGGCAGGGCACAAAAAATAACCGCTTGGCTTTGTCCGGTGCCTTCGGCGGGACATGCCCGGTGTCCCCGGCTGGGCGTGCCGGGTGCCCCCGGCGGGGCTCATACGAGTCGATAGGCGATGCGGCCTGGGCCGAGGCCGGCGGCTCCCGTTGGGGGGCTGACCCGTGGGGTTGTCAGGCGCGACAAAAGGCTGGCGAGCGCTCCCCCTTGGGGGCCTCGGCGGCTAACAATCAGCTTTCACATAACAATATCTGGTGGGCTCAAAAAGCGCACCGGCCCCCGCGGGGGCCGGCCAGATAGGCGGGTTCGGTCCCTAGACCACTTCGCGCAAGAACTCCATGATCATCTTTTGGGCCACCTTGTCGGCGTCCACCTGATACTCATGGTTGTCGATACGTCGGCGCAACTCGGCCACCCGGCCCTCGCGCACATCGGGGGTGCCGGACAGGGTTTCGGCGGCCTTGGCCATTTCGCGGCTGCGCCCTGACAACTCCACGCGGTCGCTGGCCGCCGAGGCGGCCACGGCCCCGGAGGCGGTGGCGGCCTTGTCGCCGGCCCGGCCGGTGGCGCCGGCGCGCCCTCTCTCTTCCAAGGGCTTGTTGCTCAGCCCCACGGTCTCCTTGATCTGCATGGCCTGCCTTCCCTACACCATGTTGCGATCGATGATGTCCTGGGTGATGACGAAGAGCCGCTCCTGTAGCTTGCTCGATTCCTCGGGACCCAGGGCCTGCACGACCTCCCCACTCTGGGAGTCCAGCACCTTGAACTGCAACTGCCCGGTGGCCGCGTCCTGGCCTATGTCCAGGTTCTGGCCGTATTCCAGCGAGAGCTGCTTAAGGGCCATATCCTCCACCCCGCCCAAACCGCCGCCCAAGCCTGGCAGGCGATAACCGATATTGCTGACGATTTCGGCGGTAATCTTCTCTATGACCTGCTTGCGTCTAGCCTCGATGCTGATATTCACCTGATCCGATGGCGCCGGTCCGCTGGCCGCGCGGGAGCGCGCCAAGCGCTGCCCACGGCTGAGCTGCTTGGCGTAAGTCCGCAAAATATTCTGAACCTGGTATGAGGTGATGGCCATCGCGCTATACTTCCCTTCACCTCTTTTATCGGCCAACTCGCGAGAAAACTTTATAGCTTTTTTGACCCGTATGTCAAATGCCCTCCTCCCCACCGAGCCCGCTTGCGCTCCTGGGGGGTATTCCGCTATTATTATAACTGATAAAAGACAATTGGGGCCGGGGTAATTGCGCCTATGCCGTTCGTGCGTGCAGCCAATGCTCCTCAGGCGTCCTCCATTGTGGGGGGCGCGGGGACGACTTGTGCCCCGCAAGAAGGCCCGCCCGCCGCCACGGCAACTGGCGACGGCCCCTTGCTGGCCGTGACCAGCCACACCCTTAGCCTGAGTACCCGCGCCTTTAGCGTGGATTTCACCTGGAGCCGGGTGGAAACCGGCCAGTCTGGTTCAGCCGCCACCGCCGCCGCCCCGGCGACGACCGCATCCCCCTCCGACAAGAGCCCCCGCCGCGCCCGCCGCCCTCCCCAAAGCTTCCAGGAAATCCTGCGGCGGCAGCAGTTGGCCCAGTTGTTGGTGGTGGTGCCTCCCACCCCCAGTGACGCGGTATTGCTCTCCGGGGCCGACACCCCCGCCACTCCCCAACCGGGCACGGTCTGTAGGGCCTATTCCCAGGCCCAAGGCCCCTTGTCCCACTCTAAGCTGCTCTTTAGCGCCTGATCGGCAGCCTTCGGCCCTTTCTTTAAGCAAAGTGTTCGTCCACCAATACCAGGGGCGCTTTTTGCCCGTCCTGGCACATATTGCCCGCCCCCAGCGGTCAGGCTAGCGGCCCATCGAGTTATGTGACTGTTTTTAAAGCTACATTTAGTCAAAAAAACTCTCTGGCCTGGCATGATGGTTGCATTTTTTCGGGGCGGGGGAATATACCCGCCAATAAAGCCACGGCAGAGACTAGACCCCAGCGCCGAGTGAAGCCCAGATATGAGGGCTTCCGCAGGGCGAGCCGCGGTTGGCGAGGGAGGCCACGTGCGCATCCTGGCGTTGGGTAGCGATAATTTCGTCAAGCCACTCAGGACCTTGGGGCATGAGGTCCACACGACCGCCGGCCTGGGGGACGCCGCTGCCCGGGCCGCGGCCCAGGGCGACCCGGAGTGGCCCGGCTTGGAGGTGGCGGCGCGCGCCCGGGGTCTGAAATTTGACGCCATCCTGGTCACCGACGACGTGGGCCGGCGCACCCTACCCACCGGCCTTTGGGCAGTCGATGCGGTGACGATCTTCTACGGCGTGGACGCGCCGCTCAATGGCTTTTGGCAGCTTCCCTATGCCCGCTTGTTTGACCTGGCTTTTTTGGATCAACCCCGCCAGGCCCAGGAGTTGGCCACCGTGCATGCCGGGGCCGCCTGGCTGCCGGTGGGTGTGGAGGCGGACCTGTACCTGGGCCGAGAGCGCGAAGAGAGCATGGCCGGCGTGGGCTTCGTGGGCGTGGTCGATGAGTCTTTGCGGCCCAAGCGATCGGCGGTGCTGCATAAGGTGTCTAATATCTCGCCTTTGACCGTGCGCGGCGGGCGGCGGGAGCATTGGTTTGACACCGCCCGGGCGGCGGAACTCTACCGCTCTTGTCCGGTGGTGCTCAACGAGAATCTCTTCCCCGGCGTCACCACCCGGCCCTTGGAGGTAATGGCCGCTGGCGGTTGTCTGCTCAGCGAGGCGGCGCCCGGCTCCATGGACCGCCTTTTCCAGGATGGCGAGCACCTGGTCTTCTTTGGCCCCGATAACCTGGAGCACAAGCTTAAAGAATTGTTGGGCGACCCGGCCCTCCGCCGTCGCCTGGCCCAGGCCGGTCAGGCGGAAGTGCGTCAAAACCATGACCTGAGCCGGCGCGCCGAGGAAATAATTAAACGCATCGAGGGCATTCTGGTGCGCGGCCACAAGGAGCGCCCACGGGCGCGGGGCGGCGAGGCCTTGCGCCTGGAGGGCGAGGCCTTGCTCTGGGCCGGCTTGCGCTGGCCCGGCCAGGGGGGTGCTCAGCGCCTGGCGCGGGCCGCGGGTCGGCTGCAAGCCGCGGCCAATAACGGCGCCGAGCGCCTGGCCTCCTATCGAAGCGCCGGGCGGGCCTTGCTGGCCTTGGGTAATCATTACGGTGCGCTACATTATCTGTCCCTGGCGGGCGAGGCCGGTGGGCCCGTCGATGCCTTGGCCTGGGCCTTGGCCGCCTGGCAGGCTGGCAAGGCTGGTCTAGCCCGAGAAACCCTGGCTGGGGCGGGTCAACCAGGCGGGTTGCCCGGGCAGGCGGGGTTCCATGTGGCCGCCGCCAGGCTCCTGGGTCAAGCCGGGCAGGACCTAAGCGCGGGATTCAACCGTAGAGGCCTGGATATGGCCCTTTGGACCGGATTGGAGCATTTACTAGAGGCTACCGCTCTGGAGCCCGGCGAGGCTGGGGCCTGGGAGGATATGGGTGATCTGCTCATGGCCCGGGGCGCGCCCAACCAGGCCCACCACTGCCTGGGGCGGGCGCAGGCCTTGGCCGGAGGGGAGCGTCTGGCCGCCAAACTGGCTCAATCCGCCCGGGAAGGCTATCTGGCATGAGCGCCCCCCTGGAAATAACTGCCCATGGGGACTGCCTTTTGGGTGGCCAGCCCCTGCACCCGGGACAAGGCGCCCTACAGGCGGCCCGCTTGGAATTGGCCCCGCTGTTGGGCACGGCCAGTTCCGAAGACACCCTGGTGCTGGCCGGGCTGGGCCTGGGCTGGCACGCCCGGGCGGTGCTGGAGCACGACCCCGCCCCCCATTTGCTGGTCTACGAGCCCGACGAGAACCGCCGGGCCTACGCCGCGGCCCTGGGGCCGGCCTGGCCGCGCGGGGCCAAGGCCGTAATGGTTCAGGATAGCGAGCAGTTGATCGAGGCGCTGGCCCCTAGAATGGTCTATGCCCCTGCCGGCCGTTTGGCCGTCTATTGCCATCCGGCCTATCGGCTGGCGGCCCCGGAGGTCTTGGCCCAGGCCGAGGAGATGGTGCGCCGCAGCCACAGCCGAGGCCAGGTGGAGCGCGCCAACCGAGGCGCCAAGCAACGCCAATGGCTGGAGCACCTGGCCTCTAATTTCCATCATGTGCTTGAACTTACTGACTTGTCCCGCCTGGCCAGGCTGGGGCGTGGCCTGACGGCCCTGGTGGTGGGGGCTGGGCCTTCGCTTGATGATAGCTTGCCGGAATTACGCGGCATTGATCAACAATGCTTTGTGCTGGCCGCGGCCTCGGCTTTAAAGCCCTTGGCCAGCGTGGGGGTGGCCCCCCATGTGGCCCTGGCCATGGAGGCCAAGGACGAGTCCAGGCAGTGGGAGGGTCAGGACCCGACGAACACCATCCTGGCGGCGGCGTGCAGCTCTCATCCGGCCCATTTCGCGGCCTGGCCCGGGGAGCGGGCCTTGTACCACCTCCAGCCCTGGGTGGCTGAATTGCTGGGGTGCGGTCAGGCTCTGCCCTCGGGCGGGCACGTCACCAGCGTGGCCTTTTCGCTTGCTATATTAATGGACTGCCATCAAGTGATCCTGGTTGGCCAAGATCTGGCCTTCAGCGGAGGCCGCCAGCATGCCCGCCGGCGCCCCGGCGGCGAGGATGATGCCCCGGCCAACCTGGTCCAGGTGCCGGCCATTGGCGGAGGTTTGATCCAGACCTCGCTGGTCATGCAAAGCTACATCGCCTGGTATCAGGAGGCGGCCGCCTATCTGGCCCGGCGACCCGGCGGAGCGCCGGTCATCAACGCCAGCGCCCAAGGAGCCTTGTTGCCCGGTTTTCAGCATATGGAACTGGGCCAGGCCCTGCGCCAGGCCAAAACATCCAGCGTTAGCTTTAAATATATCGCCCAGGTCTTGCGCGCGCAGCCCAGGCCCCGCTCTGCCGATATCAGCCTGCGCCTGGGTCTGGCCCGGGCTGACCTGCGCCGCGCGCGGAGCCTCTTGGACCAAAAGGGCCTGGCGGCCTGCCACCAAGATTTGGCTCCGGGCAGCCCGACCGCCGCCGCCCTGCAGATGCTGGCGCCCGGGGCGGGCCAGGATGAAGCCAGGGAAGCCTTGTCTTTTATGAACAAGGTGTTACGTCAAATGGCCGAGGGACTTTATGTCTGAGCCCAGCTTGGGACTGATAATGATCCTGCGCGACGAGGAGGCCAATCTGGGGCTCTCCCTGGCTCCAGTGGCGTCCTGCTTCGACGAGGTGGTGGTGGTGGACACTGGTTCCCGCGACCAGACCCCCAGCCTGTGCGCCCAAATGGGCGCCAAGGTGTTCCACATGCCCTGGGGGGATGATTTCGCCGCCGCCCGCAACCAATGTCTGGCCCGGGCCAGCGCCGACTGGCTATTTTGGCTGGATGGGGACAATGCCATAACACCCAGTGATGTCATTGAAATACGGAGGACGATCCCACGGAAGGGGCTGGCGGTGATCTGGGCGCAGGAGCAGGTGGTGCCCTCGGGGCAACGCCTGTGGCAGAAGCGCTGCTTTCCCCGGCGGCCGGAGGCGCGCTTTGAGGGCCGGGTGCACGAGCAACTGGCCCACCCTCCCGACTGGGCCAGCCTGGCGGCCCCGGTGGTGGTGCGACATTGGGGCTACCACGACCCGGCGCGCGCGGCGGCCAAGGGGCGCTACTACCTGAGGTTGCTAGAGCAAACGCTAAAAGAAAGCCCCGAGGACTTCTACGCCCTGTGGCAGGCGGCCCGCTGCTATTACAACCTGCGCCAATTCCCCCAGGCCGCCAGCCTGTTGGAACGCCTGGCCGAGAATCCAGAGGGCCGCCGTCAAAACCCCCAGCTCTGGGCCAGCGCCCATCACCTATGGGCCCAGGTCATGGAGCGCCTGGGGTGCCTGCCCCAGGCCGAAACCATATTAGATCGTTTGCTACAAGAAATGCCCGAGCATGGCCACAGCCACTACCAGCGGGGGCGTCTGGCCTATGCGCGCCAGGATTGGCCGGCGGCGGTTAGGCACCTCAATCTGGCGCTCAAATGTGGCCTGGGCCTGCCCCTGGTGGACATCGACCCGCACAAGACCTTGTTTTTAGCCGACTACTTCCTGGGGCGCAGCCTGGAGCGCCTGGGATGCCCGGCCGAGGCCGCCGTGGCCCTGGCGCGGGCCGTGCGGCGCGACCCCGCGGTGGTGGGGGCGCGCAATGAGCTGGCCCGCCTGCTGGCCAACCTGGGCCAGGGGGACCAGGCCCGCGTTCATTTGGAGCACATACTTAAGGAACATCCTCAAGACCGGCAGGCCCGCGGCCTGCTACAAGCCATGGCAGGTTAATCATGCAATCGCCCAACCTGCATATCGCCCTTTTGACCGACGGCGAGCCTTTTCATGGCTCCTCGCCCGAGGAACAGGCCCTGGGGGGCTCGGAGACCGCCTGCGTGCAGATGGCCCGGGCCCTGGCCGCCCGCGGCCACCGCGTACAGGTCTTCTGCCGCTGCCCCCGGCCAGGCCTGTGTCAAGGGGTGGTCTTCCGTGACCGCCGCGACCTGGTGCAGGCGGCCAGCGAGGAGCGCTTCGACGTCCTGGTGGTCAGCCGCTTCTTCGCGGCCCTGGACCTGCCCTTGCAATCAGGGCTCAAGGTGCTTTGGAACCACGACATTCTGGACACGCCCTTGGCCCTGGCCCAGCGCCTGGAGCGCCTGGACCTGTGCCTGGTGCTCAGCCGCTTCCACGCCCAGGATTACGCTTGCAAGCTGCCGGAGCTTAACGGTCGCCTGGTGGGCACCCGCAACGGACTGGACCTGGCGCTGATGGACAGCGCCAGCCTGGGGGTGCGCCGCGACCCCCACCTGATCACATACGTCTCCCGCCCCGAGAGGGGGTTAAGGCAATTACTGGAATATGTCTGGCCTCGCCTGCGCCAAGCCCACCCAGACCTCACCTTGGCCCTGTGCGGCTATGGCGTGGAGCAGACCCCCCTGCCGGCGGCGGTGCGCCGCGAACACGCCCAGGTGGCCAATCTTATCCAGAACACCCCGGGGGTGAAGGTGCTGGGTCCGCTGGCCAAGCGCGATTACTACCGCCATTTGGCCTCCTGCGCCCTATTACTTTATCCCTGCGTATTCCCTGAGATATCATGCATCAGCGCTCTGGAGGCCCAGGCCCTGGGCACTCCCTTGCTAACCAGCGAGGCCTTTGCCCTGAGCGAGACGGTGGTGGAGCCGCGCTTTTTGGTGCCCGGTTCGCCCGGCTCGGAGGCCTACCTGGAGGCCTTCACCGAGCGAGCCTTGGAGTTCTTGCAACACCCCCAGGAGGCCCTGGCCCTGGCCGAGCAGGCCCAATCCGTGGTGCGACCCCGGCATGACTGGGCGGCCATCGCCGCCGAGTGGGAGGAGCTGTTCCTGGCGCGTCTGGGCGCCCGCACCCAGGCCCAGGCCCCGGCCCTGGCCGCCAGCCTGCTGCTCTCGGGTGCGCGCGGGGCGGCCGAGGCGCTCTTGGCCCGGCCCCTGGCCATGCCCGCCGAAGGCCCGGCCCCGGCCGACCCCGACGAGGCCGGGCTCCTGACCACCCTGGCCGAGACCCTGCGCGGGGTCTTAAGCAACTTGGGGCAACAAGGGCCGCTGGGAGTGATCTCCGCCGACGAGGGACGCACCGCCGCCGCCCTGGCCCGGCGCCTGAGCCTGCCGGTGCGCGAGCTGGACAGCGAGGAGCCGCCCCAGCCCCAGTGCCTGGCGGTGCTGGTGCGCGACCGCTTGGAGCGTAGCGCCGATCCCGGCCAGCTCCTGCGCCAGGCCCAGGCCTGGTGCCGGCCCGGCGGCTATCTGCTCTTGTGCGTGGCCAGCGGGGCCTGGCCCCTGTTGATGCCCGGCCACCTGGCCCGCCTCTACGACCTGGGCAGCGAGGAGTTGTTGCGGCTGCTGCCGGGGCGCCCGGTATGCTTGAGCTTTCTGCCCCGAGGCCTGGTGAGCCAGGGCGTGGAACGCTACCACGCCGGGCGCTGGCTGGCCCTGTCCCCGGCCCAGGGGCCGCCGCCGGGGGTCCTGGACCCCGATGCCGCCCTGCGGCGCGCCCGCCCGGCGCCACCGGAATTGCTGGCGGAGGTCAAGCGTGCCGGCCTCATCTAGGCCCCCAGCGGACACGCCGCCGCCCAGCCTGACGCGGCCGGAGCTGGAGGCCATCATGGTCATCCAGTTGGCCCGCCTGGGTGATTTCCTGCAAACCACCCCTCTGTTGGCCGCCCTGTCCGCCCAGCATCCCCGGGCCCGCCTGGCGGTGGCCGTGGCCCCGGCCGTGGTGCCCCTGGCCCGGGCCTGCCCATACGTGGAGCAAATCTTGCCCATAGACCCGGCCAGCCTGGAGGACGCCGCCCGCGCCCCCGGCCCGCCGGACCTGGCCCTGGCCCGCCTGCGCGGACTTTGCCAGCCTCTGTGGCAAGAGCCCGCCCAGGAGGTCTACAACCTCAACCTGAGCCCGGCCGCCGCCTGCCTGGCCGCCGGCTGGTCCGGGGCCAGGCTGCGCGGCTGGCGTCCGGAGCCCGGGGGCCACGGCCTGGTTGGCGAGGCCTGGGCGCCCTTTGTCATGCAGGTTTTGGCCGACCGGCGGCTGACCCGCCTGCACCTCTCCGACATCCTGGCCTCCTACGCAGGCCCGCCCGGCCCGGCCAACCCACCGTTGCCCCGCCTGGCCCAGCGGGTGGACCCGGAGGCCCTGGCCGCCGCCGGCGAGCTGGTGCCCACCGGCGGTCCCCTGGTGGTGCTGCAACTGGGCGCCAACCACGATCTGCGCCGTTGGCCCCTGGAGAACTTCGCCCTGCTGGCGCGGGGCCTGGCCCGGCAGGGCGCCACCCTGGTGCTCAGCGGCTCCAGCCGTGAGCGGGTGCTGGCCCGCCGCCTGAGCCGCCTGCTGCCCCAGCCCGCCCCGCCGGTGTGCAACCTCATGGGGCTGACCGACCTGCCCACCCTGTCCGGGGTGCTGGCCCGGGCCGATCTGGTGGTCTCCGCCGACACCGGCACCCTGCATCTGGCCACCGCCGTGGGGGCCAGGGTGCTGGCCCTGTACATGGGGCCGGCCCAGGTCCACGAGACCGGCCCCTACGGCCAGGGGCACCTGGTATTGCAAGCCCGCGACCATTGCGGACCCTGCCTGGAAGACCGCCCCACCTGCCAGGGCCTGGCCCCCTGCCGGCGGCTCATCACCCCCGGCGCGGCCTTGCAGGCGGCCCTGGGCCTGTTGGCCGGACGGCCCGCCCCCTTGGCCGCCGCCGGCCTGGACCTGCCGGCCGGCGTGGAGGCCCTGGTGGGGGAGATGGATGACTTTGGCCAACGCTATCGGCCTATTGTGCCCCGGCCCCTGAGCCTGGCCGGCGGCCTGGCCCTGGCCCTGCGCCAGGCTGGCCGCCGACTGCTGCGCCCTTGGTCAGGAGCGCGGGCCGCCGACTGGCGGGGCTCGCGGCGTCGGGAAAACCCGGCGGCCGATCCCCAGGATATCGCCGCTCAAGCTGACCAAGCCGGCCAGGCCGGCCAGGCCGGCTTGACCAACCTGACCAGTCTGACCAGCCTGGCCCTGGCCGCCCGCCGTGTGGCCGGGGCCGCCGGCCGGGGCGATGCCGCCGCCCAGGGGCTCCTGGCCCTGTGCCAGGCCGGCCGCCGCCAGACCCGCCCCCGGCCGGGGGCGCGGGCCGGTGACTGGCGGGGCGAGCTGCGGGATGAGCATCTGCCACCCGGCCCCCGGGATGCCGCCGACCTGGCCGGCCTGGCCTCGGCCGCCCGCCGTCTGGCCGAGGCCGCCGAGCGCGGCGATGCCGCCGCCGCCCAGGGGCTCCTGGCCCAGGCCCCGGGCCTGGCATCCCTGGCCCGTATGGTGGGCCAGGCGCCCGTGCCAGGCCTGGAGGAGGCCTGCCAGGAGGCGGCGGAGGTGTTGGCCCTGGCCGCCGGGGAGTAAGGCCGACGCGGGCCAGGGATGGCCCGCCGGGCGCGCCAGCGCCCGGGAGGCCGGGCAAAAGCACCCTTTTGCACGGCCGAGCAAGCTCAAAGCCATGGATGGCTTGGAGCGCCCAAAAAAAGCAGCGGCGGAGGTGTTGGCCCTGGCCGCCGAGGAGTAAGGCCGACGCGGGCCAGGGATGGCCCGCCGGGCGCGCCAGCGCCCGGGAGGCCGGGCAAAAGCACCCTTGTGCACGGCCGAGCAGGCTCAAAGCCATGGATGGCTTGGAGCGCCCAAAAAAAGCAGCGGCGGAGGTGTTGGCCCTGGCCGCCGGGGAGTAAAGGCCGAGGAGCTGGTATTGATCTTGCTTCTACCAGGCCTAGAGAACCTCAAAGGGGCCTAAATGGACTTTTGGCAGGAAAATTTGGCCACCCTGACCCGGCGGGCGCCCGCTTTGGCTCGGCAGGTCGCGCAGGCCGGCCCCCTCCCCCAGGCCCGGCTGGAGCCCAGCCGCCAGGGACCGCCAGGGCTCACGGTGGGCCAGACGCGGCTGACCTCCCTGGTGGACCCCCTGGCCGAGGGGCACAGCCTGGCCGCCAGCGCCCCCGCCGGCCCCCTGGTGGTCCTGGGTTTCGGCCTGGGCTACCACCTGGAGCCCCTCTTGGACCGCGACCTGTTGGTGTGGGAGCCCGACCCCCGCCTGCTGCGCCTGGCCCTGGGCGCCCGCGATCTGCGCCCCATCCTGGAACGCGTCCACCTGGTGCTGGAGCCCGCCGAGCTGGGCGACCTGCGCGGCCGCGCCCTGTTCCTGCACCGGCCCTCGGCCCGGCTCTACCCCCTGGAGGCCCAAGGCCTGGCCCGCCGCCTGGCCGGCCCCCCGCCAGCCAAGGCCCGGCCCCGCCGGCCCCGGGTCCTGGTGGTGCCGGCCATCTTCGGTGGCTCCCTGCCCGTGGCCTACTGGTGCGGCCAGGCCCTGGAGGCCCTGGGCTGCCAGGTGCTGACCCTGCCCCTGGACCAGGTGGCCCCCCTGCATCAGCGTCTCTTGACCTGGCGCGGACCCCTGGAGCGCCTGGACCGCGTGCGCGCCCCCTTGGTGCGCTTTTTGGGCGAGCTGACCGTGCTGGAGGCCGAGAAGTCCCCCCCGGACCTGCTCTTGGCCCTGGCCCAGGCCCCCCTGGACCGCCGCGCCCTCAAGGACCTGCGGGACCTGGGGGTGGCCACGGCCTTCTGGTTCGTGGAAGATTATCGCGCCATGGCCTATTTCCGCGAGGTGGCGGCCAGTTACGATTATTTCTTCCATATCCAGGGGCCGGAGCTGGAGCGCGAGCTACAAGCCCTGGGCGCCAATCACGCCTTTCTGCCCATGGCCGCCCATCCGCCGGTGCACCGCCCCCTGGGGCTCAGCGACCAGGAGCGCCTGACCTGGGGCGCGCCCGTGGGCTTCATGGGCGCCGGCTACCCCAACCGCCAGCGCATCTTCAAGAGCCTGGTGGCCCGGGGGCTCAGCCTGCGCCTGTGGGGCGTGGGCTGGCGGGGCATCCCCGAGCTGGAGCCTCACCTGGCCCAGGAGCGCTACCTGGACAGCCAAGAGGTGGTCAAGGTCTACAACGCCTGCCAGGTGGTCATCAATCTGCATTCCTCGTCCCTGGGCCACCAGCAGGCCGGCGGGGCCGACTTCGTCAACCCCCGCACCCTGGAGGTGCCGGCCTGCGGCGGCTTCCAGCTGGTGGACCGGGTGCGCGGCCTGGAAAACTTCCTGGCACCGGGGCGCGAGGTGGCGGTCTTCGACCACCAGGACCAACTCCTGGAGATGGCCGGGCACTACCTGGCCCATCCCGAGGAGCGGGCGCGCATCGCCCAGGCCGGCCGGCGGCGGGTGCTGGCCAGCCACACCTATTATCACCGCATGGAGGCCCTCCTGGAGCGCTGCCTGGGGGTGGCCACGGGCGCGCCGGACGGCCAGGAAACCGCCGGCGACCGGGCGGCCCTGGCCCAGGGCCGGGGACCGGGACCGGCCGCCGCCACCCGCATGATGCTCGAACGCCTGGCGCCCCCGGCGGCCCGGGCCTCATGAGCCCCGACCGGGGGCCGCGAATATTGGCGAGGCAACCTTTTACAAGGAAGTGAAGGGACATGGAAGTATATCTGGACGGTAAGCCCCTGGAAGGCGACCTGGCGGGGTCCACCCTGCAGGACATGCTGCAAACCCTCATGGACAGCGGCCTGGGCCAGGACCGCACCCTGAGCGAGGTGCGCATCAACGGCCAGCCCTTCGAGGAGGCCAAGCTGGGCGCCGCCACCGCCCTGCAACGGGATAGCATCGCGCGCCTGGATGTGGAGACCATGGACGCCCGCCAGGTGGCGGTGCACTTCCTGGGCGCCGCCGGCCAATACCTGGCCGCCATCGTGGCCTCGGTGGAGCGCGTGGCCGAGCTGTTCCGGGTCAGCGACGAAAGCGAGGCCAGCGAGCACTACCTGGCCACCCTGGAGAGCCTGCAACTGTTCATGCAGGTCTTGCAGACCACCCGCGACGCCCTGGGCCTGGACTTCGAGGCCATCACCTCCGACGGCGTCAGCCTGGAGCAGCGCCTGACCCGCCTGGCCGGCCTGGTGCAGGAGCTCCTCAACGCCCAGGAGCAGGAGGACTGGGTGCTCCTGGCCGACGTGCTGCAATACGACCTCTGCGACCAGCTCCACGAGTGGCGCCTCTTGATGCCCATGCTGCGCGAGCAGGCCCTGTCATGAGCCTGCTGTCCACCCTGGAGCGCCTGGCCGGTCTGCAATCCGAGCTGACCGGCCAGGCCCAGGCCTGCCTGGGCCTGTTGCAACAGGAGGAACTGGGGCCGCTCATGGACGTCATGGAGCGCCGGCGGCTGTTGTTCGCCGAGGTCATGGCCCTGCACCAGGAACTGGCCCGCGCCCTGCCCGGCCTGGAACAAGCCCTGGCCGCCCTGCCCGCCCCCCGGGACCAACAGGCCACGCGGCTGCTGCAAGGCATCAAGGACCATTCCAGCCGCATGCAAGACCTGGATCGCCAGTCCGCCACCCTTCTGGAGGTCCTCCTGGAGCGCCTGCGGGCCGAGCTGGGACGCCTGGGCCAGGGGCAGCGGGTGCTCAACGCCTACCGCTCCCTGCCCACCAACGTGCACTGGGGGCCGGACCAACTCTCCCGCACCTGCTAGCCAGCCGGGTACCCCCGGCGGGGGCTGCGATAATCAGGAAAGACGTGTCATTGCGAGGAGCATCTCAGCAGAGATGCGACGCGGCAATCTACCAAATTTGTCTTGCGCGGTGCCCAGGGCACGCCGCGACCCCGCCAATACATCAGGGAAGGTAAAAGGCAAGAGATTGCGTCGCTGGCGCTCGCAATGACGGCCAGGAGCGGCGTAACGGCGTAGGTTGGGTTAGGGGCGCCAGCCCCGTAACCCAACATCTTTATTTGTGGCTGGCAGGCGGAATGAAGATGTTGGGTTTCGCTGCGCTTAACCCAACCTACAAACTGGCGGGGCGGGTAGATGTCGGGTTGCGCTAGCTTGGGTTGTCTGCCGGGTTAGGGTAAGGGTCTTTTTCCAAACACCAATTCAAAAATTCGACAGTGTTGCTATATTTTGATTCAATTTCAGGAGTTACGATTAGTCCCTCAAATCTCGAAAGTAAGTATGAGATAGGAGCGGATAAAGGCAGATCAGTCTTATCCTTAAATGGTGCCTTATATGCAAATAATCCATCAATAGCTTTCGGCCAATTTAGTGCCCACATCTTGTGCTTGCTATTGGCTTTTAGCGGAATATTATATTCTATGAACGCCGCATTGACAAGATTTCTTGACGGCTCATTATCAGTTGCAAATCTAGACAAAATCATCCCACACATTGGTGCGGCTATGATGCCCATCCAGTCTGCTTTTTCGTACCATGCAGCCGCGTCTGCTACAGCCGGCCCGAGGATAGTCGATTCATCTTGTATGTATTGTCCATAAGAGATAGCCCCTCTAAAAAACAAGCCAATACCTAACGCTTTGACAAATAATTGGGTAAGGAATATGCCTACGCCCGATATATGTACACGGTATTTGTCTGGTATTTCCCAGGTGAGAACTATTGTGTCGCCAAATGTAACAAATTTTGGTTCTCCAAACGAACTAGTTGCCTCATTATTACTACCCAACAATTGCAATTGCCCTGCATATGAGGAAATTCTGTTATGCCAATCTTGGAGATCTGGCTTTAAATCTTCAAGCAAAGAATCGCGTGCCTTAATGAATATCTTTGCGCTTTCAGTTGTGAAATTTTTTGCGCCCAAGGCGTCTAATAAAAGAACAACACCCATCTTAGCGCTATAAGGTTCAGCCGACACTATAATCCCCCTATTACTTGACAGACAATCAAGAAAGCATACCCACCTACCCCAACGCCCGCCTTAGCGCCGCCGGGGCGGGCAAGGCCGCGTCATCCAGCGGTCGCGCCAGCCCGGACCAGGCCAGGCGATTGGCGGCCCGAGGCTTGGCCTCCACGCTGATGACGCCGTTGTCGTCCACGTCGATGGTCAGCATGCCTATCCGGGGCGTGTGCAGCATGTCGCGGCCCGGGCAGGCCAGGAAGCTTATGCCCTCGCCGCTGAAGGCCCCCAGCACCAGCCAGGGCAGGGCGGCGGCGATCAGGCCCTGATCCAGGCCAGCCGCCTCCTGGGGCTGGCCGCCTGCAAAGCAGCTCACCCCGCCCAGCAGGCGGCCCAGCACCCCGTCGGCCAACAGGGTCTCCCAGGCCGGGTCGGGCAGGTCGCCACCCACCAACAACTCGCCCTGGCCGCCGGGCAGGCGCGGCCAGTGCAGGGCCAGGGAGGCCGCCGCCACCCAGGCCGCCGGGCCGCCGCCCAGCTCCAGCACCTCCTGGAGGGTCAGCCCCAGCACCAGCACCGCCGGTTGAAACATGTCGGGTTGGGGGGGGTGGGGCAGGTCGCGGCGGGCGATGACCCGCGCCGTGAGGCCGAAACCAACCTCGCGGGGCGGCGCGGCCTGCCAGAAGAGCCAGGAGCCGCCGGGCCTGAGCACCAGGCCGCGCAAGAGACCCAGCACCCCCAGCCAATCGCCGGCGCTGGGCTGGCCCCCGCCCAGGCGCAGGTGGCGGGTCAGCGGTCTTAGAGGGCTGACCTCGCCCATCTCGCGCAGAAGCGTCAGAGGCTCGGCGCTGGCCTCGGCCGCGCAGTCGGCCAACAGGCGTTGGCCGCCCGGCAGCCGCACGTACATGCTCAAGCCCCTGCCGGCGTCGAAGACGATGACCCGCACCCCCGCCATCGTCTAGTTCTCCCAGAGCCGCTCAGCCTCGGGGCGCCACGGCGTCGGCATGGGTTTTTTGCAGTTGGCTGAGTTCCTGGGGCGTGTAGGGCCGGCCAGCGCCCAGAGCCTCCTGGTCCCAGGCCGATTCCGGACGCAGGGCTTGCAGGGTCCAGGCCTGGGCCCCCTCGACGGCCCCGGCCATGGCCGCCAACTCCTCCGGGCCGTGCCAGGCCGGCCAGATGGTGGAACGGAATTCGTGGGCCAGGCCGCTGTTGACCAGCAGCGCGATGCTCCGGCGAATCCGCTCCAGGTCCACCGGCTTGCCGGCCGCCCGGCGATAGGCCAAGTCGTTCAAGGGGGCCTTCAAGTCCATGGCCACCATGTCGATGAGCCCACGCCCCGTTAATTGCTCGATCACCTCGGGACGATGGCCGTTGGTGTCCAGCTTGACCGCGAAGCCGGCATCCTTGAGCCGCTGGCACAGCCCGGCCAGGCCGGGGTGCAGGGTGGGCTCGCCGCCACTGATCACCACCCCGTCCACCCAGCCCACAAAGGGTTTGAGCCGGGCCAGCACGTCCTCCAGAGGCAGGTCCATCAGGCTGTCGGGCTCGGCGGCCAACTGATGGTTGTGGCAATAGGGGCAGGCGAAGTTGCAGCCGGGCAAGAACAACACCGAGGCGATGGAGCCCCGCCAGTCCAAAAAGCTGGTCTCCAAAAAGCCCTTGAGCGGCGGATAGCCCGCCGCCAAGTCCGCCAAGCCGGCGGGCAGGCCCTGGCCGGCCCCCTCCCGCGCCGCCCGGCCGGGCTCTGGCTCAGGCATGGGCTACCTGGGTGAGGAAGGACTTGATCTTGATGGCCCCGGCGATGTGGCTCATGTCGTCCAAGACCAGGATGGGCAACTCGCGCTCAGCCACGTCCACCAGCTCATGCCAGGCCAAATGCGCCAACGCGTCGGGGTTGTCCGGACCCAGCACGTCGGTCTTGATGCCCAAGGCCTCCAAGTCGAACTTGCCCTTGATGTAGTCGCACTTCTCACAACCCGGTTTGGTGAACAACGTCATGCTACCAGCTCCTTTTGTGGGTAAGACTCCCGGGGAAACCCCTTTTTGATAAAAAGGGGTTTCCCCGGACCCCTTCCCTAAAAATTTTGGGCGATTGCCCCGCCCGCTACGCGGCCTGGACAATCGCGGGGGTGTACGTCAAGGCCTGCCCACGGCCATCAAGCCCCAGGGCTGGCGAAATCCAGCGATAGCTGTCATTGCTAGGAGCATCCCCGCAGGGATGCGACGCGGCAATCCACCCTTTTTCTGCCTTGGCTCGCAAAGGCGGTAAGAACGAAACGGGAGATTGCTTCGCTGGGCTCGCAATGACGGCATCCTCTGTGTCCAGGACATCCTCTAAAATTACGAAGTAATTTTAGGGGATGTCCTGGTGGTTGTTTTCTCCGTTAACCCACCCCCCACTAAAGTTTTTTGGGGTGGGGTCCGGGGAGGGACTTTTTTTCAAAAAAGTCCCTCCCTGGTCTTCATTCTTACACCGCCTCGGCTTGCGCGGGCCGGGGCGTGAAGTGTCCCTGGTTGCGGTAGCGGTCCTTGAGTTCGCCGACCTTGCCCTTGTTCCAGGAGGAGACGCGGGTGAAGTAGCCGGTGATGCGGGTGATGTGTTCCAGCTCCTCGGAGCCGCAGGAGGGGCAGGTATCCAGGAGGCCGCGGTCGTTGTGTCCGCAGCCCTTGCAGCAGGTGAATTCGGGGCTGAAGGCCACCTGGTCGTTCTTGGTGTCGCGGAAAATCTTGACCACGAAGTTGGCCAGGGACTCCTTGGCCGGCCGCGCCTCGCCCAGCCAGACGTGAGTGATGGCGCCGGCCTCGATGATGGGGTGGAAGCGCCCCTCCAGCTTGACCCGCTCGATGGGGTTGACGTTGGCGCCCACGTTGAAGAGCGTGGAGTTGGTGTAGTAGACCTCGCCCCGGAAGATATCGCCCTTGACGGTGTGGCGAGCGCGCTCGGGGTGGTGCTTTAGGTCCAGCTTGGCGAAGCGGTAGGCCGTGGACTCGGCCGGGGTCTGCTCCAGCACGAAGCGCATGTTGTGCTTGGTGCCATAGTGGTCGCAGACCAGCTTCATGTGGGCGATGATCTTGAGCCCGAAGCGCATGGCCTCCTCGGAGCTGTGCAGTTCCTGGCCCATGTGCTCCTTGACCATCTCGTTGAGGCCCACCATGCCCACCAGGTAGGTGACGCGGTGCATGCGCAGGTAGGACTGGCCGTCCAGTTCCATGGCCAACAGCGCCAGGGGGCCGGTGGGGCCGTGGTCCAGGAGTTCCTGGATGAAGTTGCGCTTTTGCAGGTGGGCCTGGGCGGCCAGCTCGATGCGTTTGCGCAGGATTTGGAAGAGCTTGGTGTCGTCGCCGCCGGCCTCGTAGGCCACGCGCGGCAGGTTGATGGTCACGTTCTGCAGGGCGCTGTAGCGCATCTTCCAGGGGGTCTTGGCGTCCTCCAGGTCGGACTTCTCCAGCTTGAAGGACAGCCGGCAGCACTCGCTGATCTTGGCGGTCTGGCCCCGGTCGAAGACGAAGTAGGTGTTGCCCTTCTCGGCGGCCACGTCGCAGATGTGGTGCAGGAAGTCCATGTGGCCTTCGGTCTTGAAGAACTTCTCGGTGATGTGCACCAGGGGCTTGGGGAAGAAGAAGGGCCGGCCCGAGCCGTCGCCCTCCTTGTAGACGTCGAAGAGCATCCACACGAAGCGTTGGGCTTCCTTCTCGTAGTCGGCGTAGGTCTTGCCGGTGTACTGGCCGTTGGGGCCGATGGCCGGCACGTCCTCGAAGTGCTTGGGGACTTCCCAGTACAGGTTGATGTCGGTGAAGATGGCCTGCCCGCCCCGGGCCACGGCCTGCTGGCTGAACTCGAAGATGAGCATCTGGGCGATCTGCTTGACCTCGCGGTCGGCCAGGCCCTCCAGATAGGGGGCGAAGAACAGGTTGACCGCGTCCCAGCCGATGGCCCCGGCGAAGTTGGACTGCAGGGCGGCGGCGAACTTGACCATGTGGGCTAGGAGCACCTCGGGGTGCTTGGCCGGCTTGGCCAGGGCCAAAGAGTTGGGCAGGTTGAGCCCGAATTTCTTGATGTACTCCAGGGACTGGCCCGAGCAGTAGGGCCGGTCCACGAAGCCCAGGTCATGCAGGTGCAGATCGCCGCGCATGTGGGCGTCGCCCACCTCGCGGGAAAACACGCTGATGAGCGCGTATTCCTTCTTGATGGACTCGGCCAGGGTCAGGTTGGTGGCCTCCGGGCCGTGGGGCACGTTGGCGTTTTCCTTGTTGGGCAGCCGGATCATGTTGTCCACGTCGAACAGCGGCACGCCCAGGCGGGTGTGGCGCAGGCGCTCTTCCTCCAGGCCGCGCTCGATGAGCTTGTAGTTGACCAGCTCGCGGATCAAGGGCGCGGTGACCATCTTGATGCCCGCCGAGGAGATCATGACCTCGATCTCGGCGGCGATGGCCTGGGCGGTGCCCTCGTCCAGGAGCGTCTCGCGGATGAGCGCCTCGGCGATGCGCGCCCGGTTCCAGCCGTCCATCTCCTCGGAGCTGGAACGCACGAAGAGGGCCATGTCCGTGGTCTCGGAACTCTGCATCGCGTTGTGACCGCCGTCCACCACCTTGAACTTGCCCATGCTGTCTCCCCGCCTGCCTGGCCGGCTTGATCCGGCCTGTTTGGTTATGTTGGCCCCGGGCTGCTTTTGGGGGTGCCGGCCATGGCCCTGGCATCCCTGGCGGCCCGGAGTCGGCGCGCGTTATGTCCACCATCTTGTACCGGAACCATTGTTACACCACAAGATGTGGGGTCGTCAACGCAAATTTTGCTTTTTGAGAATATTTCCTAATCAGGCCCGATAAGCGGCTGTAACCAGACCCAAAAAGGGGGCCGCGCCAAGGCCCCCCCAGACCGACGACCAGCGGCAGCGAGGACCTAGATGTTGATTATGTTTGAGGTAAGGCCCCGCCGGCCCTGGCTTGGATGACTACCTGCCCGACCCGTTATCGCCCCGTCGGGGGCACCCGGCCACGGCCGGATTCCCAGATTTCCACGCGCTGGCGGAAGAATTCGTGCACCAGTTCCTGGTCAAAGCGCTGGAACTCGGCCAGCATAGCCGCCTTGGCCCCGGCGTCGAAATACTCCATGACTGGAAAGAAGAAGTGTTTGTCTTCCTTCTGGATATGCACGGGGTAAAAGCCCACCAGCCATTTGAGGCCCTCCAGGAGCTGGGGCAGGGCCTCCCGCTGGCCCTGGGCCAGCCGCTGTCTAGCTTCCAGCACCGCACCCACACGGGCCCGGCCCTGGCGGTGCTCTTCCTCCAGTTCGGCCATGATCCCGGCCAGTTCAGGGCTGAGTTCTATTTTCTTCAACTCGCGGAAGAGGATATCCTCCTCCTTGCCGTGATGGCAGCGGTCGGCATAGGCCCGGAAAAACTCGGCGGCTTGGCCAATAAACTCCAGGTCCGGCTGGTCTCCCGCCTCCAGGCTGGCGATCTCCTGGCCCAGCACAGCCAGCATGCGTTCGATGAGCCGATGTTCGTGCATCAAGGGTCCGATGGGCCACATGGTGGTCACCTCCAGGTTGGACAGGTCTGCCGATGGCGCGGAGGCGCTTGCCGCGGTCGCGGCCGCTCGCTGGTTATGATAGCATCCCCCGGCCGGCGGGGCCGGGCTTTTCTGAGCGGCCGGGAGCGGCGCCTTGCCCCTGGGGTGGCCGGGGGTATAAAGTGGGACCATGTCGGATGGGGAACCAGAGCGTCGGGAGTGGGGGCTGTTGGACTACGGGCTGGCCCTGACCCGCCTGCGCCGGCGTCACGCCCTGCGGGTGGCCGGGCGGGTGCCCGACGCCCTGATCTTGGTGGAACACCCGCCGGTGCTCACCCAGGGACGCCACGGCCGGGCCGGCAACGTGTTGGCCAGCCCCGGGGAACTGGCCGCCCGGGGGATGGAACTGTACCATATCGAGCGCGGCGGCGACGTGACCTACCACGGGCCGGGGCAGGCCATGCTCTACCCGGTGCTGCACCTGGCCCGGCTGGGCCTGGGTGCGCGGGCGCTGGTGGATATCTTGTTGGCGGCGGCCCGGGACACGGCGGCCTACTACGGCGTGCAGGCCCTGGCGGATCCGGAGCGTCCGGGGCTGTGGGTGGGCTCATGCAAGCTGGCGGCGGTGGGCCTGGCGGTGAGGGAGCGGGTGAGCCTGCACGGCCTGGCCCTTAACGTGGCCACCAGGCTGGAGGATTTTCAGCTCATCCGGGGCTGCGGCCTGGCCGTCCGACCCACCAGCCTGGCCCGCGAACTGGGACGGCCCCTGCCCACGCGGGCCGTGGGCCGGCGCCTGCTGGCGGAGGTGGCCCGGCGGCTGAAGGACCCCTGCCCGGCCCCAGGCGGGATTGATAGGCCCGCTTAATTTTGCTACTCTTTTTTGATCACCAGTGTACTCCCGCGCCCGCCCGACCCCGGCGAGGCGGGAACCAGAGACCCCACGCAGTTAGTTGGAGGTAATAATGAGAAAAATTGGCTTATACGCCCTGGCCCTGATGCTGGCGGCGCCCCTTATCCTGGGGGTCTGCCCAGCCCAGGCCGCCGACCCCGCGCCAGCGGCCGCCCCGGCCATGGCCACGCCCGCCACGCCCGCCACGGCGCCCAGCGAGGCCAAACCCGCCGCCCCGGCCATCTCCGAGAGGGGCAAAGCCATCCTGGCCGTGCCCACCATCCCCGCCAAGGTCAAGGCGGCCATTGAAAAAAGCCTCAAGGATCCCAAAACGGCCGCGGCCACCGAAAAGGTCATTGATCCCAGCCAAAAACCTGGCTTCCTGGGCATTCCCGGCGCCCCCGACCCCAGCCTGATCGGCGCCCTGTTGTGGGCCGTGTGGGTGGGCTGGATATTCTCCACGGTGGGCGCCTTCGGCGGCATCATGGCCGGCGTGGGGCACATCACCGTCTTCGGCCTGGGTCCCTACGCGGGCGACTACGGCAAGGGACACCCGGTCAATACCACGCTTACCGACTCCATCCGCGTCTCCAACCAGTGGCTGGTGGGACTGTCCTCGCTGATATCGAGCTTCAATTATTATAAAATGGGCCGCCTGGTGCTGCCCCTGGGCGCCTTCCTGGCCATCGGTTCCATGGTCGGCGCCACCATGATCCCGGAACTCACCGCCGGCAAGATCAGCCTGCGGGCCTACATCGGCTACTTTGGCCTGCTGGTCTTCCTGGTGGGTTTTGTCCTCCTGTATGAAACCACCCCCAAGGGCCAAGCCGGCAAAAAGAAAGCCAAGGAGGCCGCCGCGGCCTTTGAGAAGCAGGCCAAGGACGGCACCGCCGGTGACGAAGGCGTAAAGATCACCGCTGGTTCCACCAAAATGATGGCCATCGCGCTCTTGTTGACCGTGGCTGGCGCCCTGGTCCATAGCCTGGGCAAGGGCCACATCCACCCCTGGATCGGCTTCAGCATGCTGCTGGCCGGCTTGGTGGTCTCTTTCTTCGGTGGCACCACCAAGTTCACCTTTTTCGGAGTGGAGTTCGAGTTCAAGTCCTACCTGCCGGTGCTGGGCGGTCTGATCATCGCCGCCTTGAGTTCCTTCATCGGGGTGGGCGGCGGCTTCCTGTACGTGCCCTACCTCACCTCCATCGCCGGGCTGCCCATGTTCATCGTGGCCGGCACCAGCGCCATGGCCGTGTTCGTAAGCATGATCGCCTCGATCTTCTCCTATATGGTGGGGCAAGGCGTGGTCACCCAGTGGAGCTTCATCGGGCTGGAACTGGTCGGCATCTTCGCCGGCTCGGTCATCGGCCCCCGCACCCAGAAGTACATCCCCGATATCTGGCTCAAGCGCCTGTTCGTGCTCATCGCCTTTTACGTGGGCGCCCGCTACCTGGAGCGGGGCTTCTTCGGCACCTCCATCCTGCCCTAGCGATCATTCGCCCCTCCCCCCGCCCCCGCGGGGGGAGGGCTCGGCCCTCACCAGCGAAACGGCGCGTCAATTTGGAAGTCATCAACCTGGCCTTGGATCCCTTTCTCATCATCCCCTACCGTTGGCTGGGTGATCCGGTCTGGGGCTGGTGGCTGGGCACCTGGGTGCTGGCCCTGTTGTGCATCAGCGTGGGCGAGTTGACCCTGGGCCTGGGCAAGCGCCTCAATCGCGCCAGCCTGGCGGAGTTTGAAGGCCAGTCCCGGCGCATGCAGGACAGCTCCATGCGGGCCCTCCAGCAAGGCGACAAGCCTTCCTACAAGGCCATGAACAAGCTGGCCAACGAGGCCTTTGGCCGCAGTTTTTTCCTGCGGGCCGCCCTGGGCATGGCCGCCTTGTGGCCGGCCTTTTTGGCCGCCGGCTGGCTTAACGCCCGTTTCGAGGGCCTGGTCATCCCCTTGCCGGGGCTGGGCCAGGGCCTGGGCTGGCTGCCGGCCTTTGTCAGCCTCTACCTGCTCAGCCGCCTGGCCTGGGGTGCGCTCAAGCGCAAACTCGGCCCCGAGGCCCAAAACCGGGATACCCACCGGCCCCAGGGTCCCCAAGGACCCGCCTAGACCCCTGACCTCCCCAATAATAGGGTGATCACCCTATTGTCCGCCTTGACGCAAATTGCTAGCATCAATTCCTATACGGTGTCATGCGCCTTTCGTCCCTGACCGGGGGGCGCGCGGCCGACCGTGAGCATGGCCCCCCCTGGGGGCCAAGCCGCCCGGAGGTTATCTGGGGTAAGCCCCGGGCGGTGGACACAAGGGCGCCGGCGTTGCCAAGGCCGGCCGAGTCAGCTAGCAATCAAGGAGAAGAGGGTAACAATGAAGAAGATGTTAGTTGCCATGGTGGCGTTAGCCGCCCTGGTGGCCTTCAGCGCGCCGGCCTGGGCGGCGGATGAGGGCCCAGGTCCCAACTTCACCGTAAATGGCAGGTTCTGGGTGGACATGGGCTACCAGAACCAAAGCAAGGAGCTGACCGTCAACAAGAAGGAAGACGTCACCAGCGCCTTCATCAACCTGGACAGCAACTCCTACCTGGCTGCCAGCTTCGCCAGCGCCGACAAGACCACCGGTGGCCGCATCGAGCTGGGCGTGTCCTCCAAGATCAACAACCAGGAGGCAGTCTCCCTGCGCCATGCCTATGGCTGGTGGAAGGTGGGGCACTGCAAGCTGGTGGCCGGTCACACCGACGGCTGGCTGGGCCCCGTGTCGGTGGCGCCCTTGCAGCTCTTCGGCCAGACCCAGTCCACCAAGTATCAGTTGATCAACTGGGGCCACATCTACGGCGGCCGTAACCCCCAAGTGCGCTTCGAGTGGGAGTCCGGCAACTTCGGCTTCTCGCTGGCCGCGGTGCAGCCCGCCTCCGAGAAGCTGCCCAACTCCGCCTCCACCGTGGACCTGTACGCCAACGCGCCGCGCTTTGACCTGGCCGTGATGTTCAAGGCCGGCGGCTTCTGGGTGCAGCCGGGCTTCGGCTGGTCCCAGCTCAAGGCCGAGGGCGTGGTCAAGGGCGGCGACGACACCTACACCAGCATGGTGGCCATCCTGCCGGCCAAGTTCACCGTCGGTCCCTTCACCGCCAAGGGCGAGTTGCACTGGGGCCAGAACCTGGACACCGACTGGTCCGGCCAGCGTCTGTCCGGCCTGGGCAGCCTGCCCCAGAACGTGCCCTACATCGGCACCAACGGCAAGGTCGAGGACACCAAGCAGGTCGGCGGCTTCCTGGCCCTGGAGTACAAGGTCATCCCCGCCTGGACCGCCACCGCCGGTTTCGGTATCGAGAAGCTCAGCAACGACGCCTGGAAGAAGTCCGTGGCCAATGGCGGCGCCGGCTGGAAGAACGACGAGTACACCCGCAAGGCCTACTTCATCGCCTTCCCCTACGACGTCACCAAGAACTTCACCATCCACCCCGAGTTCAGCTACTTTGACTATGGCGACAATGTCAAGGACAGCAAGGACTTCGGCAACGAGTGGCTGGCCGGTTTGGAGTTCAAGTTCCTGTTCTAGCCTCTAAAGCCTGTATGTGATCCCCGGCGGGCCGGAGCATGTCTCCGGCCCGCCTTTTTGGCCTGGCGGCGCGTGGGCGGCGGCGGGCCAACAAAGCCATTGACAATGTACGGTTTTTGCCATAGACAAAGGACATCCGGAGATGGTCGCCACGCCGGTCCCGCCCTGAGTGGCGGGACGTTTTGCTTGCAACGACAGTTGCTTGACAGGCTGGGGCTCCCGGCCGGCCCGGAGGCTCGGGAGCGGCGACCCCAGCGAATGGCGGTTCATTCAGTGGTCCGGGGGCGGTGGGGATACTCCCTGATCCTTTGGCCGCGACCCTGCCTGGCGGGGGTTTGCGCGGCTAGGCCTCCAGGCAAGCCAGCGCGGCGGGAGGTTTAGGGAAAGACGTCACCCGACCCTGTCATGGGGGCCGGGGCGCCCGGCTGGGTGGCGGTACCCGAGTCCCCATAATCATTAGTCAGAAGGAGCGTTCTAAAATGAAGAAGGTCTCTCTGTTGGCGCCCGGCCCCACGCCGGTGCCTCCCCGCACGCTGCTGGCCATGGCCCAGCCCTTGATCCATCACCGTTCCGCGGACTTCATGGACGTGATCGGCAAGGTGCGCGCTGGCCTCAAGAAGCTCTTCCAGACCCAGAACGAGGTCCTCACCTTCTGTAGCAGCGGTACCGGCGCCATGGAGAGCTCAGTGGCCAACCTGCTCTCGCCCGGCGACAAGGCCGTGGCGGTGCGGGGCGGCAAGTTCGGCGAGCGTTGGTCCCTGATCCTCAAGGCCTACGGCTGCACCCCCGTGGACCTGGACGTGCCCTGGGGCCAGGCGGTCAAGCCCGAGGCCGTGGCCAAGCTCCTGAAGGACGACCCCTCCATCAAGGCCGTGTACGTCCAAGCCCTGGAGACCTCCACCGGCGTGGACCACCCCATCCAGGAGCTGGCGAGCGTGACCAAGAACACCGGCGCGGTGCTGGTGGTGGACGCCGTCAGCGCCATGGGCGCCTACCCCATCCCGGTGGATGAGTGGGGCCTGGACGTGGTGCTCTCCGGCTCCCAGAAGGCGCTGATGCTGCCTCCGGGGCTGGCCTTTGCCGCCATCGGCCCTAAAGCCCTGGAAACCATGAAGAAATCCACCTGCCCCAAGTTCTATTTCTCCTGGGCCAAGGAGCTTAAGAGCCAGGGCGAGAACAAGGGTTCCTTCACCAGCCCGGTGACCCTGTTCATGGGCCTCTTGGACATCTTCGCCCTTTTGGACGAGTGGGGCATGGACAAGGTCTACGCCGAGACCATCATCCGCTCCAAGGCCTTCAAGGAGGCGGTCAAGGCCTGGGGCCTGGACCTGTACTCCAAGGAGCGCGCCTCGGTGGCCCTGACCGCCGTGCAGTGCCCGGAGAGCATCGACGGCCAGAAGGTGGTCAAGTGGCTGAAAGATAAGTACGGCATCTTCATCGCCGGCGGCCAGGACCAGGCCAAGGGCAAGATCTTCCGCGTGGCCCACATGGGCTACATCAACGAGTTCGATACCCTGCAGGCCATCAGCGCCATCGAGATGGCCTTGAAGGGCCTGGGCTACGCCTTCGAGATGGGCTCGGGCGTGGCGGCGGCCCAACGGATTTTCGGGGAGAATTAAGATGAAAATACTTATCTCCGACCCCCTGGCCCAGGAGGGGATCCAGATATTCAAGGACGAGGGCTTCGAGGTGGAGGTCAAGACCGGCCTGAAGCCCGAGGAGCTCAAAGCCGCCATCAAGGGCGTGCACGGCCTGGTGATCCGCTCGGCCACCCAGGTCAACACCGACCTGTTGGCCGCCGCCGACACCCTGAAGGTGGTGGGCCGGGCCGGCACCGGCCTGGACAACGTGGACATCCCGGCGGCCACGGCCAAGGGCGTCATCGTCATGAACACCCCCGGCCAGAACAGCAACGCCGCCGCCGAGCTGGCCATGGGCCATATCTTCGCGCTTTCCCGCCACATCGCCCGGGGCCACCGGGGCATCAAGGAGGGCAAGTGGGAGAAGAAGCAGCTCAGGGGCCGCGAGCTCAAGGGCAAGACCCTGGGCATCATGGGCATGGGCAATATCGGCCGCATCCTGGCCGAGCTGGGTCACGGCGTCAAGATGACCGTCATCGGCTTCGACCCCTTCTTCAGCCCCGAGGACATCAAGGCCCGGGGCGCCGAGCCCGTGAGCTTCGAGGAGCTTTTGGCCCGCTCCGACTACCTGTCCATCCACGTGCCCAAGACCAAGGAGACCGCCGGGCTGTTCAACGCCGACAACATCGCCAAGATGAAGGACGGCGCCTACTTGATCAACTGCGCCCGCGGCGGCATCGTCAACGAGGTGGCCCTGTGCGACGCTTTAGCCCAGGGCAAGCTGGGTGGCGCGGCCCTGGACGTCTTCGAGCAGGAGCCCCTGCCCGCCGACAGCCGCATCATGTACGCCGACGAGGTGGTCTGCACGCCCCACCTGGGCGCCAACACCCACGAGGCCCAGATCAACGTGGCCGTGGCCGTGGCCAAGCAGATGAGCAAGTTCCTTAAAACCGGCGAGGCCGAGTTCGCGGTCAACGCGGCCAAGTAAAGGCCCCCCAATTAGCGTCAAAGGCCCGGCTCCCGTGAGGGGGCCGGGTCTTCTCGGTTGGACGTTTCTTTCTCCCGCCATTATCCCCAAGTCGGCAATTGCTTTGACCCGCGGCGGGCCACTGGCTTATTCTAGGGCCTATATCACTATGTAAGGCCGTCCCACCCCGCCGGGATGACGGCCCCGGGGTCAAGAAAGCCCTCCTTCGGCGCCATCGCCGGGGGGGGCTTTTTGCTTGGGAGCGGGACCGCCTGGCTGGACAGCGGACCAAAGGAGGGAATGATGAGCAACCGGGGCAACGATAAAGAGCAGTGGGAAATTGTGGACGAATTGCCGCCTGTTCCCGCCTCCGTCCTGGGGGCGTTGGTTCCCATACCGCCAGCCGATGGCCTGGTGCCTCTGCCTGCGGTGGTATGCGTGCTCGATGGGTTTGGACAGGCGCGCAGGCTTCAAGGGGAGATTGCGAAGATGGCGGCGAATATTGTTCTCTACCACCAGGATTTGCAGAGACTCAATCAGGAAATGGGTGAGGCCAACCAGCATCAGGAGGCCATAAGGAACCAGATAGCGACCGCGACCAGGGAACAGGCGGACATAATGCGCAGCCTGGACCGGCGCCAGGCCGAAATCGCCAAAATTTCCCGGCGCAGCCTGGAGGTGCAGGAGCAACAGCTGGCGGTGCAAGAAGAGCAACTGAAGTTGCAAGGTTTGCAGGTCAAGATCAAGGCCAAGCAGTTGGAGGAGATGCAACTGCAGACCCAACTTCAGCAGGCGATGGCCCAGGAGATGCAGCTTCAGACCAAGGTGGCTGAGTTGAACCGCCAGATGAAACTGGCAAAGGGCAAGCTTGATTCAGCCAAGGATTATCTGAAGATGGAGGTTGAGCGCCTGGACCGGACGAAAAGCCTGCCTGATCTGGTCAAGTATATGTTGGTCGAGCAATACCTCAGCTACATCAATACTGACCCCCAATTAAGCCAGGCCGTGGAAGTGCTGGAATTGTCCGCGACCTTGTTTTTCGGGGCCGTGTGGCACCGGCTGGAAGACCTCAAGACTGCTCTCTACCCCAGGGTGGCGGGGGAGATCGAGGGCGTGATGCGTGATTTGGGCTATTGCGTGTTGTTGGAGAACATCGGCGGGGCGGCAAATATTTTGGAGGAACTGCTGGGACAGCGCGCCACCCTGCGAGGGCGGAGATCGACCTTGGCGTCGTGCCAGGCAGACGAAGCCTACTGGCTGGAAAGGCAAGTGGATAATCCCAGTAACTATCTTGGCTTTTTCCACCGGATCACCCGGGGCCTATTCACCCAGAGGACCCGCGAGCTGTATAGTGAATATCGTCGATTGGTCAAGAGCTTGGCCCAGGCGCGGGCAAGTCTGGCCCAGGCCGCGGAGGCGCTAAGGGAAACCAGCCGAGAGGTGGCGACCCTGGAGGAGACCCTCACCAACAATGGCTATCCCACCTCTGAAAGGAAATTCCGAGCCTTCCACTCCTTTCTCCACGGCTGCCAAAAGAACCTGATAGCCCGCTATCCCTACTTCTCCCAACTCAGGTCGGCCTACAATCCATTCAAGCCCTAGACCCGCGCCCTCCGGGGGGAGAAGGGCGGGGCTGGCGCGGCCCGGAACCCCTGGAAACCCCCAAGCCGGGGGTCGGGCCTGGTGCGCTTGCGGCAGAGCACGCCAATACATATAGTTGAGTAGTGCCCGCAGGGGGTACGCCTATACCTGTGCCGGGAGTTATCGCCATGAGTCAAGAGGAACAGGGTTTCACCGTAAAAGACCGCCGCATGTTCAGCGAGGACGGCGCCGCTCGCCCGGAAGAGGCCCCGGCCGCCGCCCCGGAGGCGCACGCCGAGCCTCAACCCCAGGCGCAACCCGAGGGCGAGGCCCAGCCGCAAGAGCAGCAGGCGCCGCGTTTCGAGCACCTGCCGCCGGTGGACTTCAGCGGCCTGATCATCTCGCTCAGCCACGCCGCCATGACCCACCTGGGGCACATTCCCGATCCGGCCAGTGGTCAGGCCCATCTGGAGCCGGCCCTGGCCCGGCACACCATAGACACCATCGGCATGCTCAAGGAAAAGACCCAGGGCAACCTGACCCAGGATGAGCAGCGGCTCATCGACGGCGCGCTCACCGAGCTGCGCCTGGCCTATGTGCAGGCCACCCGCAAGTAGGCCGGACCACGGCCCCCCCGGCGTGACAAGCGGCCAGGGCGGGTATAACCTTTAGCCACCGTCCCGGCGCCAGGGCGGAGCGATTTTTAGCCGGCGCGAAGGGGTTTCTTGCAGAGGACTGGCGGGCGCGTGGCTTTGGGGGCTGGCGCGCCAAAATGGCCGGCCGGGAACGGCTGGCAAGGCCCGGGATGTCGCGCGGCCGCCCGCCCACGGGGGCCAAGCGCGCCGGCCAGGCCAGTAGGCGTTCCCGACCCGTTACCGCCCTGCCGGGGGCACCCGGACCAGAGCTTGCAAGACCTTTTGGAGGACAGACATATGCAGTTTAAACCGATCTCCCGCCCGTTGACCGGCCTGTGGGCCATGCTGGCGGGATTGTCCCTTTTGGCGGTTTCCACGGCGGCCCAGGCCCAGGGACGCCCCGACAGCTTTGCCGACCTGGCGGTGCAGGTATCGCCGGCGGTGGTCAACGTGCGCACGGTCAAGACCGTCAAGCGCCCGGCCGTGCCCGAGATGTTCCAGTTCCACGGCCGCCAGGGCGGACCCCAAGGGGGCCCCCAGGGCGGACCCCAGGGCGGACCCAACGAGGAATCCCCGGACCTGCACGAATTTTTTCAGCGCTTTTTCGGGCCGGGTGGCCCCGGCGGGCAGATGCCCAAGGAGTTCAAGCAGCGCTCCCTGGGCTCGGGCGTCATCGTGGACCCGGCGGGTTACGTCTTGACCAACAACCATGTGGTGTCCGAGGCCGATGACATCACCGTGGCGCTGAAGGGCGGCGAGGAACTCAAGGCCGAGATCGTGGGGCGCGACAAGAAGACCGACCTGGCGCTGCTCAAGATCAAGGCCTCCAAGGAGCTGCCCTTCCTGCCCCTGGGCGACTCCGACACCGTGCGCGTGGGCGACTGGGTGCTGGCCGTGGGCAACCCCTTTGGCCTGGAAAACACCGTGACCGCCGGCATCATCAGCGCCAAGGGGCGCATCATCGGCGCCGGCCCCTATGATGACTTTTTGCAGACCGACGCCAGCATCAACCCCGGCAACTCCGGCGGACCCCTGATCAACCTCAAGGGCGAGGTGGTGGGCATCAACACCGCCATCGTGGCCCAGGGCCAGGGCATCGGTTTCGCCATCCCGGTCAACCTGGCCCGCGAGGTCATGCAGCAACTGCGCGCCAAGGGCAAGGTGGTGCGCGGCTGGCTGGGGGTCTACATCCAGCAGGTGACCAAGGAGCTGGCCGAAAAGTTCAAGATCGAGGGCACCGAGGGCGTGCTGGTGGCCGACGTGGTCAAGGGCGGCCCGGCGGACAAGGCCGGCATCGAGCGCGGCGACGTCATCGTGGAGTTCAACGGCAAGCCCCTGAAGGACTGGCATTCCCTGCCCCGCCTGGTGGCCGAGGTGCCGGTGGGCCAGGAGGCCAAGGTCAAGGTGCTCAGGGATGGCAAGGCCCGCAACCTGACGGCCGTGGTGGGCGAGTTGAAGGACGAGGTGGCCGAGGGCAAGGCCGAGGCCCCGGAGCAGAACCTCTTGGGCCTGGCCCTGCAACCCCTGACCCCCGACCTGGCCAAGCAACTGGGCATCCCCGGCAAGAAGGGCCTGGTCATCACCGCCGTGGAGTCCGGCAGCCCCGGCGAGGAGGCCGGCCTCAAGCGCGGCGACGTGATCCTGGAGGCGGCCCAGAAGCCGGTGGGCGGCGTGGAGCAGTTCGCGGCCCTGACCAGCAAGCTCAAGCCCGGCGAGGGGTTGCTGCTCCTGGTGCAGCGCAAGGACGGCACCATCTTCGTGGTGATCAAGGCCGCCGACGGCAAGTAGCGGCGTGCCCGCCGCGGGGCTTATACGAGTCGGGCGGCGTTGACACCCGTACATAGGCCGTCGGCTCCCGTGGCGAGGTTATGGCGTAAACCAAAAACCGGGCGGGGATAAACCCCGCCCCTGCATTAAGACGGCGAATCCGCTGCTTTTTCTTGATGTAGGGGCGGGGTTTATCCCCGCCCGCGTCTTTCAGGGACCAACTGGCCACGACGGCCGCCGGCCCTTGCCCGCGCGGGGCGCCTCCCGACCCGTCATGGCCCGACGGCTGGCGCGCCCCTCCTGCGCGTCTGGCGCGCCGCTGGTATATAATCAGCCATGGAAATCACCCTGACAGCCCCGGCCAAGGTCAACCTGAACCTGATGGTGCTGGGCCGGCGCTCCGACGGCTATCACGAGCTGATGACCCTGATGCAGCCCCTGAGCCTGGCCGACGAGCTGGTCATCGACGACCAGGCCTCGGGCCTGGAGTTTAGCTGCGACGACCCGGCGCTTTTGGAAAACAACCTGGTGACCCGGGCCGCGCGGGCCTATTTCCAGGCCCTGGGCCGGGAGCCCCGGGCGCGGCTCCGCCTGATCAAGCGGGTGCCGGTGGCCGCCGGCCTGGGGGGCGGCTCCTCCGACGCCGCCGCCGCCCTGCTGGGGCTCAACGTGCTGCACGGCCAGGCCCTGGCGCCCCAGCGCCTGCTGGAGCTGGCCCGGGGCCTGGGCGCGGACGTGGCCTTTTTCCTGGGCGGCGTCACCGCCCTGTGCAGCGGCGTGGGCGATCGTGTGCGCCCCTGGCCCCAGTTTCCCCTTCTTGATTACGTCCTCGTCAACCCCGGCATCGCCGTTTCCACGGCCTGGGTCTATGGCCAATTTGATTTGGCGTGGACAAATAGGCGGGAGCGCAATAGAATAAGTCGCTCACCCAACCGTTCTCTTCCAAAGGGCGAGATTTTGGTCAACGATCTGGAGTTGGTCACCGTGGGGGCCCACCCGGAACTGGACCTGATCAAGCAGGCATTGCTGGAGGAAGGTGCGTGGGGGGCGTTGATGTCCGGCAGCGGGCCCACGGTCTTCGGCGTTTTTGCCGAAGCCCAGGCCGCCGACCGCGCGGCCCGGAGCCTGGCGGCCCGGGGCGGCTGGTGGGTAAGGGCCTGCCGCGGTATCGGGGCCTGAGAGGGCCTGATGAGGGGGCGATCATGGATGTCACCGAGGTACGAGTCTTCCCCGTGGACGAGGACAGGCTCAAGGCATACGCCACCATCACCCTCGACCGCTGTTTTTTGGTGCGGGACCTGAAGATCATAATGGGTCACAAGGGGCTGTTCGTGGCCATGCCCAGCAAGCGCCGCAAGGACGGCACCTACCAGGACACCGCCCACCCCTTGAACAGCGAGACGCGGCGCATGATCGAGGAGAGGGTGTTGGGCGAGTATCAGCGCCAACAGGAGCCAGGGCAGGAGCCACCAGGGCAGGATCAAGAGCAGGAACTAGGGGGAGAGTCGCTGGCCAGCTAGGGTCTCGCCGGGGCCTAGGTCGGACAGCCAAGTTTTTATCAGGCCGGGGTGCCAGCGCCCGTCGGCTGGGTATTCGTGTTGTCGGACCGGGTTGCCGGGGCCCCGCGGGGCCTTGTTTTCCTGGTGGGGCCAGCGGCCTGGAACTGGGCGGCGGCCTCCGGGGGAGGGCGGCCAGCGCGGCGCTTGGAGCGCCGGCCAAATTTTTGCGCATCCATGCTGGGGTGTCGTCAAGTGGTAAGACACGGGTCTTTGGAACCCGCATTCGCAGGTTCGAATCCTGCCACCCCAGCCAATTGTTCACGGTCCGGCCCGGGGGACTTCATCCTCGCGGGCCGGGAGGTTCAGGCGCCGCCGCGCGCCCGAGGCAGCGGACATGTTCAATAAACTGAAGGTATTTACCGGCAACTCCAACCCGCTACTGGCCGAGGAGATCTGCCACTATTTGCACCTGCCCCTGAGCCAGGCCGTGGTGCGCCGCTTCAGCGACGGCGAGGTCTTCGTGGAGCTGGGCGAGAACGTGCGCGGGGCCGATATCTTCGTCATCCAGTCCACCAGCCCGCCGGTCAACGACACGCTGATGGAACTCCTGATCATGATCGACGCCTTCAAGCGCTCCAGCGCCCGGCGGGTGACGGCGGTGATCCCCTACTATGGTTACGCCCGCCAGGACCGCAAGGTGGCCCCCCGGGTGCCCATCACCGCCAAGCTGGTGGCCGACCTGTTGACCACCGCCGGGGCCGGGCGGGTGCTGTGTCTGGACCTGCACGCCGGCCAGATCGGCGGCTTTTTCGACATCCCCGTGGACCATCTCTTCGCGGCGCCGGTGATCCTGGACCATCTGCGCAAGCACCTCTCCGGCGAGGCGGTGATCGTCAGCCCCGACGCCGGCGGCGTGGAGCGCGCCCGGGCCATCGCCAAGCGCCTACAGGCTGGCCTGGCCATCATCGACAAGCGGCGCGAGCGGGCCAACGAGGCCAAGGCCATGAACATCATCGGCGAGGTGCAAGGCAAGCTGGCCGTGGTGCTGGACGACATGATCGACACCGCCGGCACGCTCACCGAGGCGGCCAAGGCCCTCAAGGACCACGGCGCCAGCGAGGTCTGGGCCTGCGCCACCCACGCCGTGCTCTCCGGTCCGGCGGTGGGGCGCTTGAAGGACAGCCCCATCAGCAAGGTGGTGGTGACCAACACCGTGCCCCTGGGGGAGGCGGCCCTGGCCAGCGGCAAGATCGTCTCGCTCTCCGTGGCGCGGCTTTTGGGTGAGGCCATTCGCCGCATCCACATGGAAGATTCGGTAAGTTCTTTGTTTGTTTGACCTTGGCGCCACGCGGCCCCACGGGAAAACATTTGCCTTTTGTGAAAAACTACATTATCATGCCCTGACTTTAGAGGCCGCGCGCAAGGCGCCGCGGCCGGCTGGAGGCGATTTCACACCATGGAACAAATACCTCTCTCGGCGGTCATTCGTGAGGGCAGCGGCAAGAGCGTGACCCGCAAGTTGCGCGCCGTGGGCCAACTCCCGGCCATCATCTATAGCGCCGGGCACCCGGCCGAGATGCTGACCGTGGCCATGCTGGACCTGGAAAAGGTCTTAAGGCAGGTCACCGGCGACACCGCCTTCCTTTCGCTCAAGATCGGCGACGCCGCCCCGCGCATGGCGGTGCTGCGCGAGTTGCAGTCCGACTATATGGGGCGCAAATTCCTGCACGCCGACTTCTACGAGGTCAAGGCTGACCAGGAAATCACCCTGGACGTGCCCCTGGAGTTCACGGGCACCGCCAAGGGCGCGGGCCTGGGCGGCGTGCTGACCACGGCCATCCACAGCGTGAAGCTGCGCGGGCGCATGGCCGACCTGCCCGACAGCATCACCGTGGACGTGAGCGAGTTGGGCCTGGGCGAAGGCATCCACCTGGCGGAGCTTACGATGCCCGCTGGCGTGCAGGCGGTCTTCGAAGAGAACGATTTGGTTGTGCACTGCGTCGAGCCCATCGAGCCCGAGGCCGAGGGCGAGGCCGGCGAAGAAGAGCCCGAGGCTGGCGAGTAACGCCCCTTGGCCAAGGACGAGGGTCTGCCCGCGGGACCGGTATTGATTCTGGGTCTGGGCAATCCCGGGCCCCGCTACGCCGACAACCGCCACAACCTGGGCTTCCTGGTGGTGGCGGAGTTGGCCGGGCGCCTGGGGGTGCCCTTGAGCCGCCGGGGGCATAACAGCCTCTGGGGCGAGGGGCGCTTGGCCGGACGCAAGGTGATACTGGCCCAGCCGCAGACCTACATGAATCTGAGCGGTCAGGCGGCCCAGAGTCTCATGAGCTACTTCGATCTGCCCCCGGAGCGGGTGGTGGTGGTGCACGACGACCTGGATTTGGAGCCCGGACGGCTCAAGTTGGCCACCAAGGGTGGCGCCGGCGGGCACAAGGGGGTGGCTTCCCTCCTTGCGCACCTGGGCAGCGGTCAGTTCCTGCGCCTGCGCGTGGGCATAGGCCGGCCGCGCCACGGCGAGGCGGTAGAAGATTACGTGCTGAGCGGCTGCTACGCCGACCAGCGCGAACTTTTCCAGGAGGCGGTGCGCCAGGCGGCCGATTGCCTGGAGGTCATCGTGGCTTTGGGGGCCACGGCGGCCATGAACCAGTTCCACGCGAGGGGATGAGGTTTTTGGGTTTCATAAATTTAGTACCTGGGTTTCAGTAAAGACCCTTTAACGGAGGAGAGGTGGGAATGACTCAAATTCTAGGCTTGGCCCTGGTAGCCGGGGCCTTGGGCGTGGTGTACGCCCTGATTACCGCGGCTTGGGTAGTAAAACAGGACGCGGGCAACGAGCGCATGAAGGAGATCTCCGACGCCATCAAAGAGGGCGCCGAGGCCTTCCTGGCGCGCGAGTACAAGACCGTGGCCATGGTGGCCGTGGTGCTGTTCGTGCTGTTGTTCTTCCTGGGCAAATGGACCGCCATCGGCTTCCTGACCGGCACCATCGGTTCGGCCCTGGCCGGCTACATCGGCATGGTCGTGACCGTGCGCAGTAACGTGCGCACCACCCAGGCCGCCTTCAACGGCCTGCAGGCCGCCCTGTCCGTGGCCTTCAAGGGCGGCTCGGTGACCGGCATCATGGTGGTGGGCCTGGGCCTCTTGGGCATCGCGGGCTTCTACGCGGTGGTCAAGGGCGCCGTGGGCGCCGACGTTGACACGGCCTTCCACGCCCTGGTGGGCCTGGGCTTCGGCTGCTCCCTGATGAGCGTGTTCGCCCGTATCGCCGGCGGCATCTACACCAAGGCCGCCGACGTGGGCGCCGACCTGGTGGGCAAGGTCGAGGCCGGCATCCCCGAGGACGACCCCCGCAACCCCGCCGTCATCGCCGACAACGTGGGCGACAACGTGGGCGACTGCGCTGGCATGGCCGCCGACCTTTACGAGACCTACACCGTGACCCTGGTGGCCGCCATGCTGCTGGCCAAGACGGTCTTTGGCGCCCAGAGCCTGTGGGTGGAGTTCCCCCTGCTCATCGGCGCCATCTCCATCGTGGCCTCCATCGTGGGCACCTACTTCGTGAAGATGGGCAAGAGCCAGTACATCATGGGCGCCCTGTACAAGGGCCTGGCCGTGGCCGGCATCCTGGCCGCCATCGCCTTCTACTTCGCTTCTTCCTGGTTCCTCAAGATTCCTGGCGTTGAGCAGGCCTTCAGCGCCACCGGCGTGTTCATGACCGCCGTCATCGGTCTGGTGCTCACCGGCCTGATCGTCATGATCACCGAGTACTACACCAGCACCGCCTACAGCCCGGTCAAGCGCATCGCCGAGGCCAGCCAGACCGGCCACGGCACCAACGTCATCGCCGGCCTGGCGGTCTCCATGGAGGCCGCGGCCCTGCCGGCCCTGGTCATCTGTGGCGCCATCCTCTGGGCCTACTGGCTGGGCGGCGGCTTCAGCGGCGCGGCCAAGGCCGCCGAGGGCGGTCTGTTCGCCATCGCGCTGTCTGCCGTGGCCATGCTCTCCATGACCGGTATCGTGGTGGCCATCGACTCCTACGGCCCCATCACCGACAACGCCGGCGGCATCGCCGAAATGGCCGAGCTGCCCGACGCCGTGCGTGACGTCACCGACCCCCTGGACGCGGTGGGCAACACCACCAAGGCCGTGACCAAGGGTTACGCCATCGGCTCCGCCGCCCTGGCCGCCCTGGTGCTCTTCGCCGAGTACTCCCGTTCCTTCCCCACCGCGGTGCTGTTCGATCTGTCCAACCCCAAGGTGTTGGTGGGTCTGTTCATCGGTGGTCTTTTGCCCTACTACTACGGCTCCCTGCTCATGCTGGCCGTGGGTAAGGCCGCTGGCGGCGTGGTCGAGGAAGTGCGCCGTCAGTTCCGCGAGATCCCCGGCATCATGGAGGGCACCGCCAAGCCCGAGTACGGTCCCTGCGTGGACATCGTGACCAAGAGCGCCATCAAGCAGATGATGCTGCCCGCCCTGATCCCGGTGGTGGCCCCCATCGTCGTGGGTCTGATCCTGGGCAAGGAGGCCCTGGGTGGCGTGCTCATCGGCTCCATCGTGACCGGTCTGTTCCAGGCCATCGCCATGACCTCTGGCGGCGGCGCCTGGGACAACGCCAAGAAGTACATCGAGGACAACCACTATGGCGGCAAGGGCTCCGACGCCCATAAGGCCGCCGTCACCGGCGACACCGTCGGCGACCCCTACAAGGACACCGCCGGCCCGGCCATCAACCCGATGATCAAGGTCATCAACATCGTGGCCCTGCTGATCGTGCCCATGATCAAGTGATAGCCCTCATCTGAGGACGTCCCGGCAAGCCGGCGGAGCGACCCTCCGCCGGCTTGCTCTTTTTGGCTGGCGCGGGCAATCTGGTTGTGGGGGATTTGCCGTGGCCCTCGGCGGGCTTATGGAGCGCCCCGCGCCGGGGCGCGCTCACGCGCCATCCCCGGGATGACCAGCGGTTATGCGGGCGTTTGATCCGTCGCAGGTGGTTTTCTGTTGACACCAAGTTCACAAATGGTAAAATAGAAATTCATTCAAGATGTTATAGACCCTTACTTTCGCAGGTGCGCCTTATGTTTAGGGTGGGTCAGCTTGCCGTCTACCCCGCGCATGGCGTGGGCATGATCGAATCGGTGGAAAAACGACGCATCGGCGACGCCGAACAGGCCTTTTACATCCTGCGCATCCTGGAAAACGAAATGATCATCATGATCCCCACGGGTAACGCCGACAACGTGGGTTTAAGGCCCGTGATCGGGGCCGGCGACGTGCCCCAGGTCTACGCCATCCTGCAGGACCGCGACGTGATCATCGAAAACCAGACCTGGAACCGCCGCTACCGCGACTACATGAAGAAGATCAAGACCGGCTCGGTCTTCGAGGTGGCCCAGGTGCTCAGGGACCTCTTCCTGCTCAAGCTGGACAAGGACCTCTCCTTTGGCGAGCGCAAGATGCTCGACACCGCCCGCAGCCTATTGGTCAAGGAGCTGTCCATAGCCAGCCAGGCCAGCGAGGAGTCCGTGGCCGCCGAGGTGGAGAGCATTTTCCACGCCTAAGCCCCGGGATAAACCGCGCAACTTGCCCAATTCCTCCCCCAGCCATCCGCCGGACGCGGTCGCCTTGCGCCTCTTGGTGCCCCCCGAGGCCCAGGGCCAGCGCCTGGACCAGGTGTTGTGCCAGCTGCTGGGCGCCGATTTCAGCCGCGCCCAGGTGCAGCGGCTCATCGCCCAGGGCCATGTGACCGGCCAGGGCCGGGCCTTGAAGGCCTCCCTGAAGCTGCAAGGCGGCGAGGAGCTGGCCTTGGTGCTGCCCCAGCCCGAGCCCCTGGAGCTCATCCCCCAGGCCATGGACCTGTGGGTGCTCTACGAGGACCAGCACCTGATCGTGGTCAACAAGGCCCCCGGCCTGGTGGTGCACCCGGCCCCCGGGCACTACGATCGCACCCTGGTGCATGGCCTGTTGCATCACTGCGGCGATTTGGCCGGGGTGGGCGGCAAGCTCAGGCCGGGCATCGTGCACCGCCTGGACCGGGACACCAGCGGCGCCCTGGTGGCGGCCAAGCACGACCAGGCCCACCGCGCCCTGGTGGCGGCCTTTGCCGCCGGCCGGGTGCGCAAGGAGTACCTGGCCCTGGTGTGGGGATATCCGGCGCCCACCGGGCGGGTGCAGAGCGCCATCGGTCGTCACCCCGGCGACCGCAAGCGCATGTCCAGCCTGGGCAGCCACACCAAGGACGCGCGCTCCTGGTGGAAGGTGACCCACCGTTTCCCCCTGGCAGGGGTGAGCCTGCTCAGGGTGCGCATCGCCACCGGCCGCACCCACCAGATCAGGGTGCATCTCTCCGAGGCCGGCTTCCCGGTGCTGGGCGATGGCCTCTATGGCGGCCGCCGGGGCCGTCGCTCCCTGCCCGGCCCCGCCGGCGCGGCCTTGAAAGCCGCCGGCCGCCAGATGCTGCACGCCGTTAGCCTGGCCTTCACCCACCCCGTCAGCGGCCAGGAGTTGGCGATCACCGCCCCCCTGCCCGAGGACTTCCGTGCGGTGCTGCGGGCGTTGGCGCTGCTGGAGGGCGTGGGGTCAACATAGACCATCTTTGTATTCAAGGGGTTGGCTGGTTAGACCGCGCTAACCCGCCCTACGCATCCTGGAGGCCTCTGTTGCTCAAGGTAGGTCTCACCGGCGGCATCGCCACGGGCAAGTCCACGGTGGCCAAGATGTTCGTGGAACTGGGCGCCCATCTGGTGGACACCGACCAGTTGGCCCGCCAGGCCGTTGCGCCGGGCTCGCCGGCTCTTGCCGAGATCCAGGCCGCCTTTGGCCCCGGGGTGCTGGGGCCCGACGGCGGCCTGGACCGCCGTGGCCTGCGCGAGAGGGTCTTCGGCGACGAGCGGGCCCGCGCCCGGCTCAATGCCATCGTGCATCCCCGGGTGGGCGAGTTGGTGGACGCCGAGCTGAGGCGCCTGGAGGACTTGGACCCCGGCGGCGTGGTCCTGATCGACGTGCCGCTTCTCTTTGAGACCAACTGGCGGGGGCGCTACGCGGCGGTGGTGCTGGTCTACGCGCCGGCGGCCAGCCAGGTGGAGCGTCTCATGGCCCGTGACAAAGTGAGCCGCCAGGGGGCGCTGACCGCCCTAACCGCCCAAATGGACATAGAGGAAAAGCGGCGCCTGGCCCAATTTGTGGTTGACAATTCCGGCGGCATGGAAGAGACTCAGACCCAGGTCGAGGCGGTATGGTCGCAACTTAGCGCGATGGCCGAAACCGATCCCAGCCGGAAATTGACCGACCCCAATTAAATGCCCAAATGAAGAGCGGGGCCCCAGGGGGGCAGGAGGGCGCCGGGTTTCCGCAGGTCGTAAGACTATTATTCCCTAACCCTCCTCTGGTGCGATATCCAGCAATAATTACTCGCTAATTCCCCGGCCTCAGGCCGTTCCTAATAGGTTGGGCGCGCCCGGTTCCTCCGCTTAAGGGGAGCCCGGCCCAGAGCCACCGGGACCCAAGGCTCCCCAGGTGGCGTATCCCCTAATCCAAACTAGCTAGACAGGCATGAACGAGAACAACAAACCCAAGAGTACAGAGAAGAAGGCCGGTCGCGGTCCCAAGCGGGAGTTGGGCGAAACCGGCGGCAGCATGAACATCGTCGAACTCAAGGAAAAGCCCATCGCCGAGCTGACAGGCCTGGCCAAGGACCTGTCCATAGAGGGGGCGGCGGGCCTGAGGCGCCAGGAGTTGATCTTCGCCCTGCTCACGGCCCAGGCCGAGCGCAACGGCGCCATCTACGGCGAGGGCGTGCTGGAAATCCTGCCCGACGGTTTTGGCTTCCTGCGCGCGCCGGACTACAACTATCTGCCCGGCCCGGACGACATATACGTCTCCCCCTCCCAGATTCGGCGCTTCAATCTGCGCACCGGCGACACCATCTCCGGCCAGATACGCCCCCCCAAGGAGGGCGAGCGCTACTTCGCGCTCTTGAAGGTGGAATCCATCAACATGGAGTCCCCCGAGGTAGCCCGCGACAAGATTCTCTTCGACAACTTGGTGCCCCTCTACCCCCAGGAACGCTTCGTGCTGGAGGTCGAGAGCCTGCCCAAGAACTACTCGGCGCGCATCATGGACCTGATGACGCCCATCGGCAAGGGCCAGCGCGGCCTGATCGTGGCTCCGCCCCGCACCGGCAAGACCATGCTCCTGCAGAACATCGCCAACTCTTTAGCCCACAACCACCCCGAGGTGGTGCTCATCGTGCTCCTGATCGACGAGCGGCCCGAGGAAGTGACCGACATGCAGCGCTCGGTCAAGGGCGAGGTGATCTCCTCCACCTTTGACGAGCCAGCCCAACGCCACGTGCAGGTGGCCGAGATGGTCATCGAAAAGGCCAAGCGCCTGGTGGAGCACAAGCGCGACGTGGTCATCCTGCTGGACTCCATCACCCGCCTGGCCCGGGCCTACAACACCGTGGTGCCCCCCAGCGGCAAGATTCTCTCCGGCGGCGTGGATAGTAACGCCCTGCACCGGCCCAAGCGCTTCTTCGGCGCCGCCCGCAACATCGAAGACGGCGGCAGCCTGACCATCATCGCCACGGCCCTGGTGGAGACCGGCAGCCGCATGGACGAGGTGATCTTCGAGGAGTTCAAGGGCACCGGCAACATGGAGATACATCTGGACCGCAAGCTTTCCGACAAGCGCGTCTTCCCGGCCATCGACATCAACCGCTCCGGCACCCGCAAGGAAGAACTCTTGATCGCCGAGGCCGACCTGAATCGCATTTGGATACTGCGCAAGCTCCTGGGTCCCTTGACCGCCGTGGACACCATGGAGTTCTTGCTGGAAAAACTGCACGGCACCAAGAGCAACCAGGACTTCCTGGACTCCATGAGCAGGTAGACCCGGGCCTATATTGCAAAACCACGGAGCGGGGCTATACTTACAGGCTACCCAAGCTACACTAGGCTACCCCAGGCTCCCCCAGGAGAGTTCAGTCATGAAAGAAGGCATTCATCCCAAATACGAGGCCGTCAAGGTGCGTTGCGCCTGCGGGGCCGAGTTCGAGGCCGGTTCCACCAAGAACGAGATTCGCGTGGAAATTTGCTCCCAGTGCCACCCCTTCTTCACCGGCAAGCAAAAGCTGGTGGACACTGCGGGGCGCGTGGAGCGTTTCTACAAGAAATACAGCCATCTGGACAAGTTCAGAGGCAAGGCCGACGAGCTGGAGGCCGAGCGCCGCGCCAAGGCCGAAGGCGAAGTCTAGGCCCGCCAGGGGACGGCGGCAGCCATGAGCCCTCCCAACGTCGGCGGACAGGCGGTCATCGAGGGGGTCATGATGAAGGCCCCCCGGCGCCTGTGCGTGGCGGTGCGCCGTCCCTCCGGGGCCGTGGTGGTCAAGAACGACCCCTTCGAGCCCCTGTCGGCGCGCCTGCCCTTTTTGGCCTGGCCTTTTTTGCGCGGGCCGGTGGTGCTGGGCGAAACCCTGGTGCACGGGCTCAAGGCCCTGTCCTTCTCGGCCAACCAGGCCCTGGAGGAAGAAGACACCGAGATGGGCTCCTGGGCCTTGACCCTGACCATGGCCCTGGCCGTGGCCTTCGGCCTGGCGCTCTTCGTGGCCGTGCCGCACCTGTTGTCCCTGTGGCTGGGCCGGCTCAAGGCCCTGGCCTTCGACGAGATGAGCCTCATGTTCCACCTCACCGACGGGGTGATCAAGGTGGCGCTTTTCATGGGCTATCTGTGGCTCATCTCGCGCATGAAGGACATCCAGCGGGTGTTTGAGTACCACGGGGCCGAGCACAAGACCATCTTCTGCTTCGAGGCCGGCGAGGAGCTGACCGTGGCCAACGCCAGGCGCTATTCGCGCCTGCACCCCCGCTGCGGCACGGCCTTTTTACTGGTGGTGCTGGTGGTCTCCATGCTGGTCTTCGCCATGGTCTTTCCCCTTTTGCCCAAGTTCTCGCCCAGCGCGGTGCTCAACCAGTTGGCGCAGATCGGGCTCAAGGTGCTCCTCATGCTGCCCATCGCCGGCATCTCCTACGAGGTGATCCGCCTGGCCGGCAAAAAGGGCGGCCAGGGCCTCTGGGGCGCGCTCCTGTGGCCGGGCCTGCAAATGCAGCGGCTCACCACCCGCGAGCCCGACGACGATCAGATAGAGATCGCGCTGGCGGCCCTCAAGGCCGCCGTCTGCACCGCCGAGGGCGACGCGCCCTCGCTCTCTTGCCTTTAAGCATCCCAACCCCTTATAGTCAGGCCAGCAGAGCTCATGTCTCTTAGCCCTTTGCTCAGCAGCAAACTCACGGAAATCGAGACGCGTTACCAGGAGCTGGAAGAGCGCCTGGCCGATCCCAAGGTCCTGGCCGACAATGAGGCCTACCAGAAGGTCGCCAAGGACCACGCCGACCTCAGGCAGTTGGTGGACACCTTCCGGGATCACCGGCGCCTGGAGGGCGAGCTGGCCGAGAACCAGGAGCTGGCCAAGGACCCCGACCCCGAGATGGCCGAGATGGCCCAGGCCGAGGTGGAGGCCGCGAGTGCGCGCCTGCCCCAACTGGAGCACCATCTGCAACTGCTGCTGTTGCCCAAGGACCCCAACGACGACAAGAACGTCCTGTTGGAGATAAGGGCCGGCACTGGCGGCGAGGAGGCGGCCCTGTTCGCGGCCGAGCTTTTGCGCATGTACCTGCGCTACGCCGAGTTGCAACGCTGGAAGACCGAGATCATGAGCACCTCCGAGAGCGCCAACGGCGGCTTCAAGGAGGTCATCGCCATGATCACCGGCCAAGGGGCCTACAGCCAGCTCAAGTACGAGTCCGGCGTGCACCGGGTGCAGAGGGTGCCGGTCACCGAGAGCCAAGGGCGCATACACACCTCGGCCGTCACCGTGGCCGTCTTGCCCGAGGCCGACGAGGTGGAGGTGGACATTCGCATCGAGGATTTGCGTATCGACTTTTACCGCTCCACCGGCGCCGGCGGCCAGCACGTCAACACCACCGACTCGGCCGTGCGCCTGACCCACCTGCCCTCGGGCCTGGTGGTCACCTGCCAGGACGAGCGCTCCCAGCACAAGAACCGGGCCAAGGCCATGAAGGTGCTGGCCTCGCGCCTGTTGGACGCCAAGATACAGGCCCAGCAGGCCGCCGAGGCCGCCAGCCGCAAGAGCCAGGTGGGTTCCGGCGACCGCTCCGAGCGCATCCGCACCTACAACTACCCCCAGAGCCGGGTCACCGACCACCGCATCGGTCTGACCCTCTACAAGCTGGAGTACATCCTGGCCGGCGACCTCTCGGAGATGATCCCACCCCTGATCTCCCACTTCCAGGCCGAGGCCCTCAAGGTCTCCACTTAGCCGGGTGCCCCCGACAGGGCGTTACGGGTCGGTAAGGTCGTTAAGGTGGCGGGACTTGTCGGCTCCCGTTGAGGGGCTGTAGCCCGTTTTCGTGGGGGCGGGGTTTCTCCCCGCCCGTCCTCATCTTGGGCTGGCAGGGCGGGGATAACCGCCCTGTATATTGCACGGGTTTATTTACGCTTGCCCCTTCCCATGGCGCTGATCTGGGATTAATGTCAGGCATGACCGAAACCTGGACCATAGGCCGGCTCATCCCCTGGGCCGCCGAGCACCTGCTAAAATATGGTGTCTCCGCCCCCCGGCTCTCGGGAGAGCTGATGCTCACCCAGGTGCTGGGCTGCACCCGCGTGGACCTCTACCTGCGCCACGAGCAGCCCCTCAATCCCCAGGAATTGGCCGCCTTCAAGGCCCTGATCCTGCGCCGCCGCTCTGGCGAGCCCCTGGCCTACATCCTGGGCCAACGGGAGTTCTACGGCCTGGACCTGGCCGTGGGGCCGGGGGTGCTGGTGCCCCGGCCCGAGACCGAGCACCTGGTGGAGGAGGCCCTGAAACGCCTTGGGCATCAGGAGGCCCCCCGTCTGCTGGATTTGTGCACCGGCTCCGGGGCCGTGGCCCTGGCCTGCCTGGCCGGCCATCCCACGCTCCAGGCCGTGGGCGTGGATATCTCGCCCCAGGCCCTGGACTTCGCCCGCCAAAATGCGGCAAGATTGGGCCTGGCCCAGCGCGTGGAGTGGCTTTTGGGCGATCTCTGGGCCCCCCTGGCCGTGGCCGGCGGGTTCTTCGAGGTCATCACCGCCAACCCGCCCTATGTGCGCGAGGATGAGTGGGAGGGCCTGCCCACCGAGGTCAAGGGCTTCGAGCCCCGCCAAGCGCTCGTGGCCGGTCCTGAGGGCCTGGACCTCATCGGCCAGATATTGCAGGGGGCCCGGGCCTTTCTGCGCGCCGGTGGCTGGCTGTTCCTGGAGATGGGCCTGGGCCAGGCCGCCCAGGTCACGGGCCTGGCCCGATCCGTGGGCATCTACGAGCAGGTGGCCACGGTCAAGGACCTGGCCGGCATCGAGCGGGTGCTGGTATGCCAGCGCGGCGACTGGGGTTAGGCCGTAGGCCGCGGCTGGCAATAACGGGCCGGTGGGCGCAATATCAGCAATGGTGTCATTGCGAGGAGCATCCCAGCCAGGGATGCGACGCGGCAATCCACCATACTTGGATTTAATCGCGAGCATCGCGGGCTATTGGAAATAAAGTAGGGTGGATTGCTTCGCCGCGCTCGCAATGACGTCATTTGCTTCATTGTTTGCTGGTGCGGACCGCTAACTGCCGAGCGGGCTGGCTGCCACTCGCCCAAGACGTCGCATCGGCCAGACGGGAGGGGATATACCCCGCCCCTACGAAAGCTGAAGACTATAAAGCGCGAACGTTGAAGTCGCGTCACGAGGAATAGCCATGGACAGGCTGGTCATAGAAGGCGGTCACCCCCTGGTGGGGCGCGTGCGGGTCAGCGGGGCCAAGAACGCCACCCTGCCGCTGATGTGCGCCACCCTGCTGAGCAGCGGGCGTAGCCATCTGCGCAACGTCCCCGACCTGCGCGACGTGCGCACCATGGGCAAGCTCCTGGGCGTGCTGGGGGCCAAGGTGGAGGCCAAGGGCGACGAGCAGTGGATAGACACCGTGGGCGCTTTAGGCGTGGAGGCCCCCTACGACCTGGTCAAGACCATGCGCGCCTCGGTGGTCTGCCTGGGGCCTCTGGTGGCCAAGCGCGGCCAGGCCCGGGTCTCCCTGCCCGGCGGCTGCGCCATCGGCGAGCGGCCCATCGACCAGCACCTCAAGGGCCTGAGCGCCATGGGGGCCAAGATCGAGCTGGAGGGCGGCTACGTGCTGGCCTCGGCCAAGCGGCTCAAGGGCGCGGACATCTCCATGGACCTGGTCACCGTCACCGGCACCGAGAACCTGATGATGGCCGCCGTGCTGGCCAAGGGCACCACCGTGCTGCGCAACGCCGCCCGCGAGCCCGAGGTCATGGACCTGGCCCGGGCCTTGAACGCCGCCGGGGCGCGCATCAGCGGCGTGGGCACCGCCACCATCATCATCGAGGGCGTGGATGACCTGGGACCCATCGACCATACGGTGATGCCCGACCGTATCGAGGCCGGCACCTACATGGTGGCCGCCGGCATCACCCGTGGCGAGCTGACCATCGCCGACGCCCCCCTGGAGCACCTCACCGCCGTGGTGGGCAAGCTAAAGGAGGCCGGCCTGCGCTTCCAGCAGACCCCCAAGGGCCTGGTGGTCAGCGCCCGGCGGGCGCCCAAGCCGGTGCATTTGATCACCGGCCCCTACCCGGGCTTCCCCACCGACATGCAGGCCCAATTCATGGCCCTGATGGCCTTCAGCACCGGTAGCGCCGTCATCCAGGAGACCATCTTCGAAAATCGCCTGATGCACACCAGCGAGCTACGGCGCCTGGGGGCCAGCATCGAAGTCACCGGCTCCACGGCCGTGGTCAAGGGTTCGCGCAGGCTCTTCGGCGCGCCGGTGATGGCCACCGACCTGCGGGCCAGCGCCTGCCTGGTGCTGGCCGCCCTGGCCGCCGAGGGCACCACCTACATCAGCCGCGTCTACCACCTGGACCGGGGCTACGAGCGCATCGACCAGAAGCTCATCGCCGCCGGGGCCTCCATACGCCGCGAGCCCGAGCCACCCTCCGGCAAGGCCTAGCGCTCCGCCGGAGCGCCGATTTTGGGGGTTGGCTCCGAGGCCTCAAGTTGCCAGAATTAAGCCATGGCTGGTGGCAGGTGACACACACCAGAGTTGGCTTTGCCCCACCCCACACCTAGGGCCTCAGGCCCTGGCCGCGGCCCCGGGGACCAGGACCCATGACCGACGACCGCTACAAGTCCAAGGAACGGCTCATCTGGGAATTCAAGTTCCTGCGCCGTTGGCGGGCCGCGCGCCTGGCCGCCAAGTCGCCGCGCCAGATGGCCGAGGCCATGCAGGAGATGAGCGACCGTCTGCAGGAGCAGTCGGAGCTTTTGGACCTGGCCCGCGACACCATCATCGTGCGCGACCTGGAAAACCATATCCTGTTCTGGAACCAGGCGGCGGCGGAGACCTACGGTTGGTCCCGCCAGGAGGCCCTGGGGCGCGACTCCCACGCCTTTCTGCGCACTCGCTTCCCCCAGCCCCTGGAGAATATCCAGGCCACCCTGAACCTCAAGGGGCGCTGGCGGGGAGAGCTGGTGCACACCACCCGCTGGGGGCGCGAGTTGCTGGTGGACAGCCGCTGGGCCCTGCGCCGGGGCCGCGTGGGGGCGCCGGCGGTGACCCTGGAGATCAACCGCGACATCACCCTGCGCCGCGAGCGCGAGGCCCAGCTATTGGAGCAGCAGGCCCAGTTGCGCTCCCTGGCCACCCAGCTCTCCATGGCCGAGGAGCGCGAGCGCCGGCGCATCGCCCTGCAACTGCACGACGGGGTGGGCCAATACCTGGCCATGTGCCGCCTGATGCTCAGCAAGCTGCGCCTGTCCGACAGCCAGGCCGCGCCGGTGCTCACCGAGGTGATCGGCCTGTTGGAGCAGGCCACCACCGACACCCGCGCCCTGTCCCTGGACCTGAGCCCGCCGGTGTTGTATGAAATGGGCTTGGGGCCGGCCCTGGAATGGTTGGCCGAGAGCCTGCGCCACCCCTACGACCTGGAGGTGGCCATTGACCTGGAGGACCTGGACTCCTTCCTGGAGGAGGAACTGCGGGTCTTTGTCTACCGCGCCGCCGCCGAGCTCCTTCGCAACGTGGCCCGGCACTCGGGCTGCCGGCGGGCTGCCTTAAGCCTCTCCCGCCAGGAGGGGGAGCTGGCGCTGGTGGTGAGCGACCAGGGGCGGGGCTTCAGCGCCGGCCAGTTGGACCGTCTCCCGGGCCAAGGCCAAGGCTTGGGTCTGTTCAGCATCCGCGAGCAACTGCGCGGCCTGGGCGGCTCCCTGCACATCGATTCGCGCCCCGGCGGGGAGACCAGGGTGACCCTGCGCCTGCCCCTGGGCGCCCACGGCCCCGACCGTTAGGGAGGACCGCATGGCCATACGCCTGCTACTGGTTGACGACCACGTGCTGATGTGCCGGGGGCTCAAGAGCATGCTCTCCGATCAGGCGGACGTGCAGGTGGTGGGCGAGGCCCACCAGGGGCGCCAGGCCGTGCTCCTGGCCCGCCAGCTTCTGCCCGACCTGGTGCTGATGGACGTGACCATGCCCGATTTGAACGGCATGGAGGCCACCCGCCAGATCAAGGTCGAGGCCCCCGGGGTCAAGGTGATGGCCCTGTCCATGCACCGCGAGGACCGTTTCGTGCTGGGCATGCTGCGGGCCGGGGCCACCGGCTACATGATCAAGGACTGCGACTTCAGCGACCTGATGGGCGCCATCCGCACCGTGGCCGGCGGTCGCACCTACTTAAGCCCCGAGGTCTCGGACCTGGTGGTCAAGGGTTTCCTGAGCGCCCTGGATCACCTGCCCCCGGCCAATCCCTCCGACAGCCTGAGCCCGCGGGAGCGCGAGGTGGTGCAGATGCTGGCCGAGGGGGCATCCGCCAAGCTGGTGGCCGAGAGGCTGCACCTGAGCATCAAGACCGTGGAGGCCCATCGTCGCAACGCCATGGAAAAGCTAAACTTAAGTTCTTTGGCCGAGCTGATCAAATTCGCCCTGCGCGAAGGCATCACCTCCCTGGAAACCTGAGCCGGCATGCTCCATCGGCCTAGGCCCGACTAATCCAAGGGCCTAGCGCTTTTTATCCACCCCGCCCACCACAAGTAGTCCCTGTCCAATTACCGGGCGTCTCCCAACCTGCTAGTTTGGGGGCTCGTGGGCACCTCCCGGCCCCGTGGCGCTCCCGCCAGCGGGCCGGGGCCAAATCGACACCAGGACCCAGCCCGACGATCCGACCAGCGGACCCCAACCCCAGCCGGGAGGTGCGGCCAGGCTCGTCATGGCCGGCGGCCTCACCCAGGATTGCAGAGTACGCTATGACCAAGTACGTGGCCGTGTTGTGTCTGGCTCTGTTTGTGCTGATCCCCTCTTCTCCCTCTCCCGGCTGGGGTTCCCCCACGGCGACCACCGGCGCCCCCACCGACACGCTGGTTATCAGCGGCCAGGTGAAGAACGCCCAGGGCAAGGGCGTCAAGGAGGCGCGGGTCAAATTCTTCCTGGGTGGCCAGCCCCTGGAGACCGGAGCCGAGATCGAGACCTCGGCCAAGGGCGGCTATCGGGCGGAGTTGACCCTGCCCCAGGGGGCGCTGCCCTCCGCCCCCCTGGAGGTGGAGGCCGAGAAGCCCTCCTTCACCACCCAGCGCGCCCCGGTGGAACGGGTGCTGGCGGACCCGACCGCGCCGGGCCAGCCGTCCCATTTCCTGGCCCACCAGAACCTCTTGCTCAAGCGGGCCATCACCCCGGCCCTGTGGATCGCCAGCCTGATCCTCCTGGGCGTCTACGTGCTCATCGCCCTGGAACTGATGCACCGCACCCTGGCGGCGCTGTTGGGCGGGGCCTTGCTCCTGGCCATCAGCTACACCGCCGGGGTGTTCAATCCCGATTATTTCATCCTCTCCTTCGATGACGCCATCGGGGCCATCGACCTCAACGTGGTCTTCTTGCTCATGGGCATGATGATCATCGTGGGGGTGATGAAGCACACCGGCGTGTTCCAGTGGATGGCCTACAAGTCCTTCCAGGTGGCCCGGGGCAATGTCTACGCCCTGTCGGCGGTGCTGATGTGCATCACCGCCGTGGCCTCGGCCTTTTTGGACAACGTCACCACCATGCTCCTGATCATCCCCGTGACCGTGGAGATCGCCCTGACGCTGAAGATCAACCCGCTCACCCTGTTGATGCCCGAGGTCTTCGCCTCCAACGTGGGCGGCACCGCCACCCTGATCGGCGACCCGCCCAACATCATGATCGGCTCCTTCGCCAAGCTCTCCTTCGTGGATTTCGTCTCCAACCTGGGGCTGGTCTGCCTGATCTGCCTGGGGCTCACCGTGGTCTACTACCTGGTGTGGTACCGCCGGGACTACCAAAAGGCCAAGGTGGACGACGTGCCGCGCATGATCTCCCACCTGCGCCAGGCGTTTGCCATCACCAACGCCCGCCTGCTCACCTACAGCCTGATCATCCTGGGCATGGTGATCGGCATGTTCGTGATGCACGGCGCCCTGCACATGGAGCCCTCCATCGCCGCCCTCATCGGGGCCGCCGTGCTCCTGGTGGTCTCGCGGGTGGACATCGTGGAGATGCTGGAGCAGGAGGTGGAGTGGCCCACCCTGGTCTTCTTCATGTTCCTGTTCGTGGTGGTGGCCGGGGCCGAGGAGACGGGGCTGATCCAGATGATCGCCAACCAGGTGCAGAGCCTCAGCCAGGGCTCCCTGCCCCTGGCCATCGTCATCATCCTGTGGGTTTCGGCCATCGCCTCGGCCTTTATCGACAACATCCCCTTCACCGCCACCATGCTGCCCATCGTGGCCTATCTCAACCAGGTCATACCCGGGGCCGAGAGCGGCATCCTGTGGTGGTCCCTGGCCTTGGGGGCCTGCCTGGGCGGCAATGGCACCATGATCGGCGCATCCGCCAACGTGGTCACCGTGGGCCTGGCCGAGAGGGCCGGTTATGCGATAAGCTTCTTGCAGTACATGAAGGCGGCTTTCCTGCCCATGCTCCTGACGCTTTTCGTGGCCACGGCCTGGCTCCTGCTGGTGGCGCGCTAAGGCTTCAGGGGAGCCGCCGGCCGGCCTGACCTCGGGGGATGGCCATGACCACTGATCGTCCCTTTCCAGCTCCAGCACGGCCCCGGCGCCCCCGCCGGAGCGTGCTGGCCGGCATGGCCGGCCTTATTCTGGCCGCGCTTATCTTGCTGGCCCCGGCGGACGCCCGGGCCATGGGACAGCCCCTGACCCCCAGCCCCCAGGAGCGCCAGGCCCTGGAGCGCGCCCGGGGCAAGCTGCCCGGCCAGATCGTCTTCGCCTCCCGCCGGGACGGCAAGTGGCGCCTTTACCGCGTGGCCGCCGACGGCGGCGGCCTGGCGCGGCTCTCCAGCCTGCCGGCCAACGAGCGGCGCCCCTGGTTCTGCCAGGAGGGGCGCCAACTCTTCTTTCAATCCGACCGCAGTGGCCTGACCCAGGTCTGGCGGGCCGAACCCGACCTGAGCCAGGCCCGGCTGGTCTCCCCGCCCGGCCGCGCGGAGTGGCTGCACGGGGTCAGCCAGGACGGCAAGCGTCTTTTGGTGCGCACCGGCGACCAGCCCGGGGATTATGTGCTGCGTTTTTTGGACTCCGGCCGCCAGGTGGCCTTGGACCTGCCGGGCTGGGGGGCCAGGCGCGGCTGGGTGGACGCGGTCTTGGCGCCCGACGGCCGGCGCCTGGGGGTGCTGTTTCAGCCCCAGGGCGGCGGCCAGGCCGAATTCGGGGTCTACGCCATGGAGGTGGACGACCAGGGGGGCCTGCATGCCTCCCGCCTGGTCTCCGACGGCTGCATGGTGGGTTGGCGTCCCGATTCCCGGGCCTTTGTCACCGCCCGGCGCACCCCGGCCGGCACCAGCCTGTGGCTGGCCCAGCCCGATGGCCACAAAGAGCGCCTGAGCGAGGGCCGCCAGTGGGAGTATTGGCCGGCCTTCTCGCCCGACGGCGAGTACCTGGTCTACGGCGCCGCCCCCAGCGACCAGCACGACAGCGACACCGGCAACTACGAGATATACCTGCGCCGCCTGGAGGGCGGCGAGCCGCTCCGCCTCACCTTTCACAGCGCCCCGGACGTGGAGCCGGCCTGGTCCCCCCGGGCCGGCACAGGGGCCGCCACCGCCCCGGCCACCGAGTTGATCTACGAGGCCGAGGACTACCGCCATCCCCCCGGCCAGACCCGCGAGGACGCCCAGGCCTCCGGCGGCCGGGCCGTGCTGGTGGAGCGCCAGGCCCCGGCCGGCGACATCGTCTACGGCCAGTACGACTTTCTGCCCGCCGGCGACTATGTGGCCCGCTTCCGCCTGCGCCTGGCCGGCGTCTCCGGCATCGGACCGGTGGCCCGCCTGGACGTGGCCCGTGGCGGCGGCCGGGTGCTGGCCAGCCGTCAGGTGAAGACCGCCGATCTCGGCGGCCCGGCCTATCAGGATGTGGAGGTGCCCTTTCGCCTGGAGCGGGCTGACAAGGATATGGAGTGCCGGGTGGCCTTTTTGCCCGGAGCGGCCGATCTCTACATCGACCGCATCAGCATCGCGCCGGCCCCCCAGGGCCTGGGGGGGTATCTCAAGCGCTTGTTGCGCCGGGCCGTGGGGGCCGGGGACTAGGCCGGGAGGGCCTTGGCCACCTTGAGCAGGTTGGTCTGGCCCTGGCGATGGTAGCTGACCCGCTCCATGACCTGGCGCACCAGGTGGATGCCCAGCCCCCCCACCGGCCGCAGGCGCAGATCCTCCGACAACTCCGGCTCGTCCACCGCCAGGGGATCAAAGGGACGCCCCTGGTCCCTGAACTCCATCACGAAGCTGCCCCCCCGCACCCCGCAGGCCACCTCCACCATCCCCTCCTCGCCCTGGGGATAGGCGTACTTGATGATGTTGGTCAGTATCTCCTCGGCCGCCAGGTCCACCCTGAAAAGGGTCTGCGGGTCCAGGCCGGCGGCCTGGGCCTGGCCGCCCACGAACTCCATCAGGGCCACCAGGTGGTCGTGGTCGGCCGGTAGGCTCAAGCGCGCCAGTTCCTCAGCGGCCATGGTCGCGCCGGGAGCCGGGGATGGGCAATCGTGGCATGTGCTTCACCTCGCCAATGTGTATCAGCCCCGGCCGGGCCTGGCCGCCGCCAGGCGGGGGCATACCTTCCAGACGCTCGCCGACCTTGCCCCAGCCTAGCAAACCTCGTTCCCCACGTAAAGGCCGGGCCGGGTGCCCCCGGCGGGGCATATACGGGTCGAGGGGCCTGGACGCCTTGGCCGGGGCTGGCGGCTCCCGTGGGGGCCAAGTTGTGCAACCCCGGGGTAGATGCGCCGGGTGCCCCCGGCGGGGCATATACGGGTCGAGGGGCCTGGGCGCCTTGGCCGGGGCTGGCGGCTCCCGTGGGGGCCTCGTTGCAACACCGGGGTAGATGCGCCGGCTGCCTCCGGCGAGGCGTACACGGATCGAGGGGCCTGGGCCATCTTTCAGGCCAGGCCAGGCCCGCTTTTGGCTTCTTGACCGGCCCGAGGGGCTTTGCTAGCTTGAGACTTGAGGATTTATGGATATGAAACCGCTGCAACCCCCAACAAGGATGAGACCCATGCACAGCAAGGTCCTGGTGCCGGTGGACGCCTCCCGCAACTCCCTCACCGCCGAGGAGTACGCCATCCGGCTCAACTGGCGCACGCCGCTGAAAGTCACCTTGCTATCGGTGCTCAACACCAAGGGCCTGGACGTGGGTGGCCAGTTGTCGCCCCAGGACCGCCAACGCATCCTGCATGGTCTGCGTCAGCGGGCCGAGAAGGCCCTGGCCCTGGCCGCGGCGCCCTTTCTCAAGGCCGAGATGGACGTGCAGACCCAGATCGAGACCGGCCCGCCCGGCCCCACCATCTGCCGGGTGGCCCAGGAAGGCGACTACGACCTGTTGCTCATAGCCCCCAGCGGCCTGAGCCAGTTGGAGGAGTTGATCAGCGGCAGCGTCACCCGCTATGTGCTGCACCATTGCCAGGCGCCGGTGATCCTGGTCAAACACAGCAAGGAGCAGTTGGAGACCCAACGCCGCCTGCGGGCGGAACAGGCCCTGCTGCCCCGCTGAAGTCCCTCCCCCGGGCCCGCCGGGCCATGGTATGTATGTTGCAGAACTTGCGGCGGACCGGCGCGCCCAGGCGCGCCCCCGCCGGCCTGTCTGGCCAGGTACGGCTTATGACTGCCCTATGGGCGGCCAGGCCCCAATCGGTGCCGCCAGGCGGAGGCCCCGGGGGGATGATCACCGTCCGATTGTTGACGTTGGCCGGCCTTGTCCGGCCAGGGAGGGGACAAGCATGAACCAGCAAGACCCGCGCGACCCGGCCTGGCTGCAAAAGGAAAATCAACGTCTGGCCTCCCTGGTGGAACTGGGCGACCTCCTGGCCGACCCGGTGCTGGACCTGGACCACAAGCTTCAGCACTGCACCCTGGAGCTGGCCCGCCTGGCCTCGGCCGAGAGCGCCTCCATCATGCTGGTGGAGGGCCAGGAACTGGTGGTGCGGGCCGCCACCAATCAGCGCATCGTGGGCCTGGCCAACCCCATCGCCGCCGAGAGCATCTCCGGCCAGGTGGCCCGCACCGGCCAGCCGGTGTATCTCACCGACGTGGCCCAGAGCGCCTTTGCCCAGGTGCGCCGCGAGGGCGACCGCTCCACCTACCGCACCAAGAGCCTGATCAGCCTGCCGCTGATGGCCGAGGGGCAGCCGGTGGGGGTGCTCAACCTCTCGGACAAGACCGATGCCCCGTCCTTTGACCAGAGCGATCTGGCCCTGGCCCAGTCCATCGCCTCCCATTTGAGCGGCCAGATCAACTTCAGCGCCCTGCACAGCCGCCTGGGCCAGGCCTACCAGGAGCTCAGCCGCACCCAGAAGGCCAAGGACGATCTGATGTTCATGATCTTCCACGACATGAAGGCCCCGGTCACCGGGGTCAAGGAGGTGCTCAAGCTCCTGGGACCCGGCCACGACCTGAGCCCCGAGGAGCGCGTGCAGTACCTGGCCCTGGCCGAGAGCGACCTGGAGCTGTTGTGGCGGCGCATCACCAACCTTCTGGACTTGAACCGCATGGACGCCGACCAGCTGCCATTGAACCCCACGCCCCTGAATCTGGCCGCCCTGGTGCGCGAGTCCCTGGGCCGCCTGGCCGCCGTGGCCCGGGTGCGCGAGGTGGAGCTGGAGCTAAAGGTGGCCAACCAGGCCGAGGTGCTGGCCGACGAGGACCTGGTGGAGCGCATCGTGGTCAACCTGGTCTTCAACGCGCTCAAGTTCTCCTCGCCCGAGGAGGGCGGCGGCGGCCAGGTGAGCCTGACCGTGGACCGCCAGGACCAGATGGCCCTGGTGGAGGTGATTGACAGCGGCCCGGGCGTGGACCTGGAGATGGACGAGGACATCTTCGCGCGCTACACCCAGGGGCGCGTCACCCAGGGCAGCTCCGGCCTGGGGCTGTACTTCAGCCGCCGGGCGGCCCGCCTGTTGGGCGGCGACGTGGTGTTCCATAATCTGGAAGCCGGAGGCTGCCGCTTCACCCTGTCCCTGCCGCTGGGCCGGGAGGCCAACGCCCTGTGACCCGCAGCCGCGACATGTTCTCGCCCCTCAACCAGCCCATCCCGGAGCTGGTGGCCGAGTTGGAGGCCGAGATCGCCCGCCTGGAGCGGGTGGCCCGGCGGCAAAGCACGGTGCTGGTGGTTGACGACATGCAGACCATGCGCCTGCTCTTGGCGCAGGCTCTCAAATCGGCGGGCTTCAAGGACATCCTGCGGGCCAGCGATGGCGAGAGCGGCTGGAATATGCTCCAGAGCCAGGACTGCGACCTGGCCCTGGTGGACTGGAACATGCCGCGCATGGACGGGCTGGCCCTCTTGGACCGCGTGCGCTTCGATCCCAAGCAGAAGGACCTGATCTTCATCCTGGTCACGGCCGAACACCTGGACCTCAAGGTCATGCAGGCCGCCGAGGAGAGCCAGGACGCCTACCTGACCAAGCCGGTGAGCGCCGAGAAGCTGATCCGCCGCCTGGAGGTGATTCTGGAGCGGCGCCTGACCCTGGCCCGGGCGCTGAAGCTGGAGGCCCTGGGGCAGGTGGACAAGGCCGTGGATGAGTTCATGGCCGCCGCCGCCAACCGCCCCCGCCTGCGCTGGCCCTTCTTCGGGCTGGGGGGGTTGTTGTTCCGCCAGGAGCGCTGGGAGGAGGCCGAACGCTGCTACCGCCGGGTGCTGGAGCTGGACCCCGAGGCCCTGGGGGCCCTGGTGGAGCTGGGGCGCATCAAGGAGGCCCAGGGCCTGCTGGAAGAAGGCAGGGGGTTCTTTCAGGAGGCCCTGACCCAGAACCCGCGCTTTTTCAGGGCCTACGACGCTCTGTCCCTGTCGCTGTCAGCCCAGGGGCGCGGCCAGGAGGCCCTGCAGGTGCTGGAGGAGGCCATGGCCGAGCAGGGCAGCGAGAACGCCCTGCGCCAGGAAATCCTGGGGCAACTGCGCTACGACCAGCGTCACTACGCCGGCGCCGCGGCGGCCCTGTCCAAGGCCCTGGCCCTGAAACCCCGGCACCACGCCTCGGACAACAACCTGCTCCTGGCGCGCAGCCGCCTGGCCCAGGGGCATTGGGACGAGGCCCTGCCGGCCCTCAGGGAGGCGGCCAAGGCCGGCCAGGCCGAGGACAACCTGCAAAACCGCCTGGACGCCATGCTGCTCCTGGGGGCCACCCACCTGCGCGCCGGCCAGGAGGAGCAGGCCGAAAAGGTCTGGGACGAGCTGGAGGACCCCCGCTTCTGGCCCGAGGGGCAGGCGCCCTTTGGCCCCGCGCAATGGCAGATGGAACTGGGGGGCATTTATCTGGCCACCGGCCACGAGGAGCAGGCCGTGGAGCGCTTCCTGGCCAGCCTGGAGCTGGCCCCCGGAGACGCCGCCCACCAGGAGGCCCTGGCCGAGCTGTGCCTGGGCCTGGGCTGTCCCCAGGTTCTGGAGCGCGCCCTGGCCGCCCAGGCCCAGGAGCGCCGGGACCTAGTGGAGGTCCACTCCCGCCGGGGGCTGGAGCTGGTGGCCGCCGGCCGCTACGACGAGGCCGAGGCCGAGTACCAAAAGGGCCTGGCCCTGGAGGCGGACTCGGGGCGCCTGCGCTTCAACCTGGGCAAGCTGCAATACCGCCTGGGGCGCCAGGAGGAGGCCCTGCGCACCCTGGTGCTGGCCGCCCGCCTGGGCCTGCAACAAAAGGACTGGGACCTGGTGGGCGAGACCGCCCGCCTGTTCGCCTCCCTGGGCCGCTCCGGCGAGGCCAAGGCCCTGGTCAACCAGTGCCTGTCCCTGGACCCGGGCAACCGCTACCTGGCCCAGGTGCTGGAGGGCCTGTAGGCCGCCGGTCGCCCTTCACCGCCACCCATGATCCCTAACCGATGCCGTGGCAGGCCCTGTGGGGCAGCCAGCGCCCCTCCTGGTGCACCAGGCGGGTGGCCTGGTGGGCCGGGCAGGGCTGGCCGGGGTTGCCGGGGTCGGCCGGGGCCTGGGCCGGGTAGTCGGGGTCGTCGGGCAAGAGGATGATGCGCTGGCCATCACCGGCCCACAGGACCGGCAGCACCGGCTGGTCAGCGGGGCGCCGGCCCCACAGGGCCTCCAGGCTGGCCTGGGCGGCCAGATCCCCCAGGATGCGCACCTGGGGCGGGGCCAGTTCCACCCTGCCCTCCCGGTTCTCCCTGAGGGCCTGGGCCGGGCCGCGCCACAGGCCCTCGCTGGTCTCCAGTTGGTCGCTGTCGGCCTCCTGGCCGACGGGCATCAGCGCCAGGTAGAACTGGGTGTCAAAGCGCTGCGGCCGCGCCAGGGGGGTGATCCAGCGGGCGTAGGGGGTCAGGGCCTCCGGGCGGGGGGCCAGGCCCAGGCCGGCCAGGGTCTGGGCCAGGCTGGCCCCCGAGGCCTGCATGGCCTGGCGGGCGGCCTGGCAGGCCGCGGCCGGGGGCCAGGCCGCCTGGGGACCGGCGGGATTCTTGGCCAGGATCACCCCCGCCTCCTCCCACAGCTCGCGCAGGGCGCAGATTTGGAGGGCCTGGGGCGACCAGGGGTCGTCACCGTCGCCGGGCTCCACCCGCCCGCCGGGAAAGACGAAGCGATTGGGCATGAAGCGGCTTTGGGCGCGCCGGCGCAGCAGAAAAACGCCGAAGGGCTCGCCCTGGCCCCGCTGGGGGTCCAGAAGGATCACGGCGGCCGAGGGTTGGGGCTGGGGTATGTTCATGGCTGGCTGCCTCGGGGTTGGCGTTGGGGGTGGAGTGGCACCGCCCCTATTGCTACGCCTGGCCGGGGCGCGGGTCAAGGGGCTGGATCGGCCAGGCGGCGGCCTTGACAACAGGGGGGTAAGGTACTACTTTTTCAAGAACCTGAAGCCATTGGAAATATTATCGGGAAGGCCGGTCCCCCGGCCCCCACGCCCCTGCTAAACCAAGGAGTCTACGACCATGAAACTCGCCATCCCCAGCCAGGTCCCCGGTGGACTGGACGCCGAACTTTCACCCCATTTCGGCCACTGCCCGGCCTTCACCCTGCTGGAGGTCTCGCCTCAGGGCGTGGAGGAGGTGGGGGTGCTGCCCAACGAGGGGCACACCGCCGGCGGCTGCATGGCCCCGGTGATGATGCTCAAGGAGGCCGGCGTGGAGGCCCTGGTGGCCGGCGGCATGGGCGCCCGGCCCCTGGCCGGTTTCCAGCAGGTGGGCATCCAGGTCTATTTCAACGAGGGCGCGCCCACGGTGCGCGAGGCCGCCGGCCTGGTGGCCGCCGGTCAGGCCCGTATGTTCGGCCCGGCCCAGGTCTGCCAGAGCCACAGCGAGGGCCAGTGCGGCCAGCACTAAGACCTGATTTCTGAACTCTACCCGTCAGCCCGCCGCGGCCTAGCGCCCCGGCGGGCTGGCTTTTGGGGCCTCCCCCGGCGCCCGGCTAGCGCACGCTGAAAAAGGCCGCGCCCACCGGCTGCTGGCCCAGGAAGACCTCCACCCGGTAGCGGCCCTGGGGCCAACTCTGCCCCGGCCGCAGGGAGCAGGTGAACAGGCCCCAACGGTCGCCCGGTTTGACCCGGGCCACACTGTCAAGTATTTCTTCTGACTGGCCTTCCAGGTAGGTCCACACCGCCCGCAGCTCCAGGGTCTCTTCCACGTCGTGCAGCTCGAACCACAGGTGGATGGTCTCGTCCTGGGGGCTGAAGACCGAGCGCACCCCCTGGGGCCGGCCCCCCTTCATGCCCTGGGCGGTGATCAGTTGACTGACCCAGGCCGTAGGCGCCGACGGCGGCGGCTCGCTCAAGGGGGTCTCGTTAATGGCAGGCTCGGGGGCCGGGGCCTGGCTGTAGTCCGGGGGTGCCTGGCCGTAGACGCCGGGGGCCTGGGCCTGCGAAGGGGCCGGGGCCTGGCTGTAGTCCTGGGGCGCCTGGCCGTAGACGCCGGGGGCCTCGGCCTGCGGGGAGGCCGGGGCCTGGCTGTAGACGCCTGGGGCCTGGGCCTGCGAAGGGGCCGGGGCCTGGTTGTAGTCCTGGGGCGCCTGGCCGTAGACGCCGGGGGCCTCGGCCTGCGGGGGGGCCGGGGCCTGGCTGTAGTCCTGGGGTGCCTGGCCGTAGACGCCGGGGGCCTCGGCCTGCGGGGGGGCCGGGGCCTGGGCGGCCGGCGGTTCCAGCGAAGCCGGGGGGGCGCTGCCGGGGGCGGCCTGTTGCCACAGGGCCAAGGCCTCCGGCGACATCACCGTGGGGTCGGGGCGCAGGTTGGGGTCCAGGCGGCGGGCCTCGGCCAGGGCCTCCAGGGCGTAGGGCTGGTGGCCCTGGCCCAGGTACACCAGCCCCAGCCAATATTGGGCCTCGGCCCGCTGGGGACGGCTCAGGCCCAACTGGGACAAGGCCTGGCGCAACACCTCCTGGGCCTGTGGGTACTGGGCCGCCAGGTACAGCTCGCGGCCCTGGCTCACCGACTCCGAGATGGGGGCGGACCGCGCCCCCGCCGCCGATGACAGGGCCGGCGCCAGCAGCAAGGCCAGGGCCAGGGCCAGGGCCGCGCCCCGGACCGGCCGCCAGCCGGGAATAACCATGGCCATGGGGTTTTCTCTCCTTGCCTAGCGCGGGCTGAGGGTGAAGCTGACGGAGTGGGTCTGGTGCTTTTGCAGGATCACCTCCTGCTCCTGGTCCTGATAGCCGGGTCGGCTCACCCACACCTGATGGGGACCCAGGGGCAGGTTCTCCAGGGTCAGGGGGGTGCGGCCCTGGGGCACTCCGTCCAGATGGACCTCGGCCCAGGGCTGGCTGTTCACCGCCAGGTCGGCGCTCATCAGCACGAAGCTCACCTCGGCGCTGGAGCGCCCCGAGATAGCCATCTCACGGGCCTGGCTGTCGCCGTAGCCCCGCACCTCCACCTGGTGCACGCCGGCCTGCACCCATTCCAGAAACAGGGGGGTGTAGCCCACGGACTGGCCGTCCAGAACGACCTCGGCCGAGGGCTGGCTGTTCACCGCCAGGCTGCCGCCGCTGACCAGGTCCATCTGCTGCAAGGTCAGTTGCAGATAGTTGTTGCCCTCCTGGTCCTCGGGAAACACCGCCAGCAGGCGGTGGAACTGCTCCAGGGCCTGGTCGTAGCGCTGGGCGTTGAACTCGGTCACGCCCTGCACAAAGGCCAGGCGGGCCTGGCGGCGGGCCTCGTTCTGGCTGATGTCAAAGGGGAAGGAGGACCGGCGTTGGGGCATCTCGTCCAGGCGGCGCTGCACCACCGTCCAGCCGGGGCGCAGCTGTAGGCACTGGCGCCACAGGCGCTGGGCCTCCTCAAAGTGGCCGGCGGCGGCGGCGAACTCGCCACGGTCCAGCAGCACCATGGCCGGAGATTGCCCGGGCTGGGGCGGCGTGGCGGGCCGAACCGCCTTGGGGGCCGGGGCCGAGGCCGGCGGCGCGGCGCGCCCCTGACCCTGGGCGCCCACGAAGGCCTCGTCATCGGCGGCGGCCGGCGGGGCCGCCATAACGAGCAAGGCCAGCAGCAGAGCCAGGGCGGTCAGCGCGAACAGCGGCTGGGGCGATGGCGGCTTGGCGGGCATGGTGTCCTTCCCTGCTAGTTCCCGGCCCCCGGCGGGGCTGGCGCCGCCGCCGGCAAGGCCGCGGACTGGTTTTTGCCTGGCACAGTTTTCATGGACCCCGGGTCCGGCGACCAGCCGGCCGGCGCCTCTCTTCAATAGCACGATTTTAGGCCCAGTGGGCTCCCGGAGCAATGGCCGCGCGCCGATTGAGCATTGGGCATCAGGGCAAAATGATCCCTCCCGGCGGGGTCATTGGGGCCCGCGCCCCATTAACCGCGCCCCCCGGCTGGGTTATCATGATTATTAGGCGGCCCGACAGGCCCAAGAGGCCCGGCGCGCCGACCTTCGGCGGTGGAGTGGGGTCGGTACATGCCAGGGGAGGACGGTAATGGACAAGAAGATTCTGGTGGCCGTGGACGGCTCGCGGGCCTCGCTGATGGCCCTGGACTACGTGGCCGTGATGGAGGCGGCGGTGATCCCCGACCTGTGGGTGACGCTCTTCCACGTGGCCGAGACCATCCCCCAGGCCCTGCGCAACGAAATGGAAAAGAACCCCGAGTCCTTCCGCCGTCTGGGCGCCATGGAGGAGCGCATCGCCCAGCGCACGGCCAAGGTGCTGGAAAGCTCCCGCCAGCGCCTCCTGGAGGCCGGCCTGGACCCGGCCAAGCTGGAATGCGCCCATCAGGGCCGAGGCATGGGCCTGGCCAGGGACATCGTGTTCAGGGGCGAGCACGGCAACTTCGACGCCGTGGTGCTGGGCCGCCGGGGCCTGTCCAAGGTGGAGGAGATGTTTCTGGGCAGCGTGACCAACAAGGTGGTGCAGCACGCCGACCGGGTGCCGGTGTGGGTGGTGGGCGGCGCGGTGCGCAGTTGCCGCATCCTCTGCGCGGTGGACGCCTCCGAGGGCTCCATCCGGGCCGTGGACCACCTGGGCTTCATGCTTTCGGGCAACAAGGATTGCCGGGTCACGCTTTTCCACGCCGGCCCCAATCTCTCGGCCCTCAAGGCCCTGGACATGGAGCCGGGGCACACGGGGCTGTTGACTCAGGACATCATGCAGGACGACCTGGGGCGCATGGCCGGGTTTTACGAGGAGGCCCGCCGGCTGTTGTACCAGTCGGGCCTGGAGCCCGACCAGGTGGAGATGGTAAGCCGCGAGTCCTCGGGCGTGGCCAGGGCCATCATGGAGCAGTTGCGCCAGGGGCAATACGGCACCGTGGTGCTGGGCCGGCGCGGCGAGGGCCAGGCCTTCTGGCTGGGGCACGTCAGCGACCGCATCCTCAGGTATTGCCAGGAGGCGGCGGTGTGGGTGGTGGGTTAGCGCCCGGCTGGGGCAAAGGCGGGACGCAGGCCGTGGCAGGCAAGAACCCGCGCCAGGCCGCCCCGTGGGTGGTCCTTCGCGGCCCCGGGTAGGACGGCGGCCGAGCCTGGCCCCATCAGGCCGACACTAACGGCCAGCCCGCCTGGCGACAGATGGGGTGGGCGCATAACAAGGGGCGCCTTCCGGCCCGGGGCCGGAGGACGCCCTTTGCCTGGCCGGCGGATTACTTGCTGGGATTGAGTAGGCTCTTGACCTGGGCCGCGGACTTGAAGGTCATGCGCTTCTTGGCCGAGATCTTGATCTGCTCGCCGGTCTTGGGGTTGACACCCTTGCGTGCTTTGGCCTTCTTGAGGGAGAAGGTGCCCAGGCCCGCCACGCGCAGGGGACGTCCGGCCTTCACCTCTTTGGCCACCAAGGTGACGAAGGACTCCAGCACCGCCTTGGCCGCGGTCTTGGCAATCCCCGCGTCCTTGGCCATCTGGTCGATCATCTCCAACTTGGTCAGCGCTTTCTTTGCCATTTGCCCCTCTCATAATAGGAGAACCATTTTTGGCAATTGAAGCATCTTCGGCCTGGCAAAGTCAATCGTCTGCAGCCAAATAAATGCATTTTAGCCCCCACTAGGCCTAAAAAATTGCTTGAGCGCCTCCGCAGGGCTGTTGAATAGGGGGCTGGAGATATCACGGCGGGGCCGGCGAGCCCTTGGCCGCCGGGGCCTGTCTCCACTTTGTGCATTGCCCCCAGGGTCGGGCATGGCACAAGGTTGGCTTTGGGCCAGGGCGGGCAAACCAGCCGATCCATGGGCCTGGTTAGCCAGGAGGCCTGATGGGCGCTGATCATTTGGGGACCGACCTATCCGGCGGGAGGCTGGAGAAGCCTGTCGCGGGTTGGTCGTCCAGACGACTAGCCGGCGTCCTGGGCCAGCCTCAAGAGCAGGTTGCCGGCCACCTGCCGGCGGTAGGAGGCGCTGGCCCGCTGGTCGTCGATGGGCTTGAGTTCCTGGCGGGCCAGGGCGGCTGCCTCTTGCAGGCTGGCCACCTCCAGGGGCCGGCCCAAGAGGGCCTGTTCGGCGCGGGGCAGGCGCAGCACCGTGGGTCCCACGCTGCCCCAGGCCAAACGCGCCTCAGTCACCAGGCCTCTCGCATCCAGGCTGATCAGGGCCGCCAGGCTCACCACGGCGATGGCCAGGGCCTGGCGCAGCCCCACCTTCTCGTAAAGCCACAGGCCCCATGCCGGACCCGCGGGCACCCAGACGCCATAGAGAATCTCGCCGGGCTTTAACGCCGTGCGCCCCGGCCCCAGGATGAAATCGCCGATGGCCAGGCGGCGGCTGGCCCGGGCCGAGCGCAGCTCCACCCGGGCCTCCAGGGCGTGGAGCGGGGGCAGGGTGTCGCCGGCCGGCGAGGCCGTGCACAGATTGCCGCCCAGGGTGCCCTGGTTGCGGATCAGGGGCGAGCCCAGCACCGCCAAGGCCTGCGGCAGGATAGGCAGACGCTGGCGCACCAGGGGGTGTTCCAGCAACAGGCTGTGCGTGGCCGCCGCGCCCAAAAAGACCCAGCCCGGCTCATCGGCGTGCACCCGGCCCAGCTCGGCGATGCGCTCCAGGCCCACCAGGGCCGGCGGGGCCAGGTGCCCCTGGCGCAGGCGCACCAACAGATCGCTGCCCCCGGCCAGGAGCGCCGCGCCGGGCAAGCGCTCCAAGAGCGGCCACAGTTCCTCCAGGCTGGCGGGCAGGTACACCGGCCTCACGGCTGCTCCTCCGGCTGGCCGGCGGCCAGGGCCACGGCGTCGATAATCTTGTGGTAGCCGGTGCAGCGGCACAGGTTGCCGGCCAAGGCCTGGCGTATCTCCTGGCGGCTGGGCCGGGGCCGGCGCTCCAGAAGGGCCACCGAGGTGAGCACCATGCCCGGCGTGCAGAAGCCGCACTGCACGGCCCCGGCCCGGGCAAAGGCCTCCTGCACCGGATGGGACCCTCCCTCGCCGGCCAGGCCCTCGATGGTCAGCACCTCGCGCCCGGCCAGTTGGGCGGCCAGGAGCAGGCAGGAAAGACGCGGCAGCCCGTCCAAGAGCACCGTGCAGGCCCCGCACTCGCCGGCCCCGCAGGCCTCCTTGACCCCGGTCAACCCCAGGTCCTGGCGCAGCAGGTCCACGGCCCGGCGGTCGGGGTCGCAGTCCAGGCGCACAGGCTGGCCGTTGAGAGTGAACTCGATGATCATGCGCCAGCCTCCCACAAGGCCTTCAGCACCCGTTCGGGGGTGAAGGGGGCCTGTACCAAGTGTCGCCCCAGGGCCTGGGCCAGGGCATTGCCCACCGCCGGCAAGGGGCCGTCGATGGCGATCTCGCCGCAGCCCTTGAGACCCAGGGGGCCGGTTTCCTCCCAGGTGGGCACGGCCAGGCACAGTATCTCCGGCAGGTCCAGGCTGGTGGGGATGAGGTAGGTGGACAGGTCATGGCACTGGGGCAGGCCCCGGGGGGCGGGGAAGTCCTCCAAGAGGGCGTAGCCCAGGCCCTGGGCCACGCCGCCCTGCATCTGCTGCTCCCAGAGCTGAGGGTTGAGCACCTGGCCGCAGTCGGCGGCCACCAGGTAGTCGCATACCCGCACCTGGCCGGTCAGCTCGTCCACCTCCAAGCGGGCCAGGTGCACGGCATAGGAGAACACCCCGTGGGGCAGGCCGTGCAACTGCAAGGCCAGATCAGGGCTGGGGCGCTCGGGCGCCACCGTCCCCCGGTGGCGGTGGCTGGCCGTGCGCTCGGCCGGGTCCAGCATCCTGGCCAGCTGGGCCAGGGGCAGCTCGCGCCCCGAGGGCCGGTGGCGCAGGCGCCCGGGCAAGAGGGCCATCTCGGCCGGCGAGGCGGCGAACATGATGTCCGCGCCCCGGGCCAGGAGCCTCTCTCTGAGGGCCTGGGCCGCCGGCAGGAGGGCGTTGGCAAAGGCGTAGGTGGTGCGGCTGGCCGAGGCCGAGCCCGAGGGCAGGGTGCGGTCGGTGTCGGGCAGCACCAGCTCCAGGCCGGCCGCCTCCTGGTTCAGCAGCATGCCCGCCAGTTGCAGGCTGGTGCTGGCGTTGCCCTGGCCCATGTCCACCACGCCCTGGTAGACCCTGAAGCGCCCCTCCGGGGTCAGTTCGATCTTGGCGTTGGCCACGTCGGGGATGATGGGTCCGTAGCCCAGGCCGTGCCACACCGCCGCCAGGCCCAGGCCCCGGCGCTTGCCGGCCGGGGCGGCGGCCCGCCAGGCCGCGCCCGTGCGCCACAGGCGGTGGCCGGCCACCTCTTCCAGACAGCCCGGCAGGCCGCTGGAGCCGGTGAGCGTCACGCCCACGGGATTCTGGTCGCCGCGCTTAAGGGCGTTGAGGCGGCGCAGCTCCAGGGGGTCGATCTCCAGGCGAGCGGCCAAGAGGTCCATGGTCTGCTCCATGGCCGCCGCCACCTGGGGCACCCCGAAGCCCCGGAAGGCCCCGCCCAGGGGATTGTTGGTGTAGACCACCTGGCCGTGCAGGTCCACATTGGGGATGCGGTAGGGGCCGGCGGCGTGCTCCAGGCCCAGGGTCATCACCGCGCCGCCCAGGTGGTCATAGGGGCCGGTGTCGTAGACGGCGCTCATGGCCAGGGCCTGCAAACGCCCCTGCTGGTCGGCCCCCAGGCGGTAGCGCAGGCGCGCCGCGTGGCGCTTGCTGCTGGCCAGCAGGCTCTCCTCGCGGCTTAAGCACATCCTCACCGGCTGGCCGGCGGCGTGCAGGGCCGCCAGGCCCAACAGGCTCTGCACGGTGATGCCGTCCTTGCCGCCGAAGGCCCCGCCGCAATAGGGCGCGATGATGCGCACCATGGCCGGCTCCAGGCCCAGCACCTCGGCCACCTCGGCGCGGTCGCGGAAAGGGGTCTGGGTGGAGACCGTGATGGTCAGCCGGCCGTCGGCCCCCCGCTGGGCCCAGCCGCTCTCGGTCTCCAGGTAGGCGTGCTCCTGGCGGGGCAGGTCAAAGCTGGCCTCCACCAGCACGGCGCACCCTTCCAGGGCCGCCGCGCCCTGGCCCGTGACCACCCGCCCCTCCAGGAGCAGGTTGCCCTGGGGGCGGCCGGGGTGCACCAGGGGCGCGCCGGGCAAGAGGGCCTCCTGGGGGTCAAATACCCCGGCCAGGGGCTCCAGGTCTGCCTGGATCAGCCCCAGGGCCTGGGCCAGGGTGGCTTGGTCCCGGGCCAGCACCAGGGCCAGGGCATCGCCCACGTAGCGGACCTTGTCCTCCACCAGCAGCGGCTGGTCCTTCTGCACCACCCCCTGGCGGTTGGGCCCCGGCACGTCGGCGGCCGTCAGCACCGCCACCACCCCGGGCAGGGCGCGGGCCCTGTCCAGGTCCAGGCCCCTCAGCACCGCGTGGGGCCGGCCCGCGCGCTTGACGCCCGCCCACAACAGCCCCGGCGGGTAATGGTCGCAGGCGAACTTCTCGCGGCCACTGGCCTTGTCGGCCGCGTCCAGACGGGGGGGACGTCCTATCTCCAGGGGTTGGCCAGGCGCGCTCATGCTCACGATCCAGGGAAATGGTTGCTCGAAACTGCCCTATTTATGTTGCCCGGGCCGGGCTTTGTCAAAGCAAAAGCAGCGGCCCTGGCCGGGCCTTGGCAAGAGCGGCCCGCCTGGGGTAGAACTAGCCAGTCACCCCGCGCCACGGCCACTTCCCTTGACAAGGCGGAGCATTTGAGCAACCAAGCCGCCCCCGCGCCCCCGGCCACTCCCACCGCCGCCCTGCCCCTGTTCAACCGGGGCTTCGTGGTGATGTCCCTGGCGGCCTTCCTCACCTTCTGCAACATGGCCGTGTTCTTCGCCTTTGGCGGCTACCTGCGCACCCTGCCCGTGGACCCGGCCTGGCATGGGGCCATCATCGGGATCTTCGCCCTGGTGCCGCTCTTGCTGCGGCCTGTGGTCAGCCCCTTCTGCACGCCGGCCAACGCCGTCAAAATCATGGTCTGGTCCTCCCTGGGGGTGGCGGCCTGCCTGTTCCTGTACAACCTGGCTCAGGGCACGGCCAGCCTGATGCTGGTGCGCGTGCTGCACGGCGCGGTGTACGTGCTGCTGATGAGCGCCAATCTGGCCGGGGTGGTGGGCTGCATCAATCCCCAAAAAAGCGGCCAGGCCTTCGGCTACATGGCGGTGATCGTGCTCCTGCCCTATGCCGTGATCCCCCCGGCCATGACCTGGGCCGGCCAGCGCCTGGGCGGCTATCTGTATCAGCTCAACCTCACCGCCTTGTTGATGCTCTTGATCCCACCCCTGTTGCTGCTGCTCAGGGGCGGCCTGGGCCAGGGCGGGGCCATCCCCGTCCAGCGCCCCAGCCGCCAGGAGATTATCGACAACCTGCGCCAGCGGCCCATCCTGTGCCTCTTGGGCCTGGCGCTACTGGTCTACACCAGCTTCGCGGCGCTGTTCTTCTACCTCCAGGGCTTTGCCCAGGGCCTGGGCCTGGCCAATCCGGGCTGGTTCTTCACCTGCTCCACCCTCACCGAGATCCTGGTGCGGGTGATTGCCGGCGGGTTTTTTGACCGGGGCAGCAAGCGCCTGTGGCTGGGCGGCTCCCTGGCCCTGCTGTTGGCCTGCTTTCTGCTGCTGCACCTGGCGCGGAGCCAGGCCACGTTCCTGGGTCTGGGTTTCCTGTTCGGCCTGGCCCTGGGCGTGGCCATGCCCCTGATCAACGCCCTGGCCTTTGATCTCTCCGCGCCCCGGCTCAGGGCCTTCAACTCCAACCTGGGCATGCAGATGTTCCAGGGCGGCTTTTTCCTGGGGCCTCTCCTGGGGGGCTGGCTGCTGGCCCTGGCCGGCTATACCCCCCTGTTCCTGGCCTGCGCCGGCCTGTGCCTGCTGGCCCTGCTCCTGCTGCCCGGCCTGGGACGCGGCGCGGATTAGGCTTGCCCACCGGCGGCCGATCCCCCAAACTTTAGGTTGCCAGCCACCACTGGGGAGCGATCAACCATGAAACGCCGCGTTTACCGGGATTCAACGCGCCCACGGGGCTGGAGACGGCCATGAGCGCCGGCCTGGACCTGGAGGGGCTGGAGGGCCTGAGCCCCCAGGAGGCCGCCCGCCGCCTGGTTCAGGAGGGCGCCAACGAGCTGCCCACGTCCCGGGCGCGCCCCCTGTGGGCCTTGGCCCTGGAGGTGCTAAGGGAGCCCATGTTCCTGCTCCTGGTGGGGGCGGGCTCCATCTACCTCTTGCTGGGCGACCTGCGCGAGGCCTTGATGCTCCTGGCCTTCGTGCTGGTGGTGATGGGCATCACCCTGTACCAGGAGCGCAAGACCGAGCGGGCCTTGGTGGCCCTGCGCGACCTGGGCAGCCCCCGGGCCTTGGTGATCCGCAGCGGCCAGCAGACGCGCATACCCGGCCGCGAGGTGGTCAAGGGCGATCTGCTCATCCTGGCCGAGGGCGACCGCGTGCCCGCCGACGGCGTGCTCCTGGCCTGCCTGAACCTGTGCCTGGACGAATCCCTGCTCAGCGGCGAATCAGAGCCGGTGCGCAAGCTGGCCGGCGAGGTGGTGACGGCCATGGCCCCGCCCGGCGGCGATAGCCTGCCTTTCGTGTACTCGGGCAGCCTGGTGGTGGCCGGCCAGGGCCTTTGCCAGGTGCTGGCCGTAGGCGCGCACAGCGAGCTGGGCAAAATCGGCCGCGCCCTGTCTGGCCTGGAGAATCAGCCCACCGGCTTGCAGCGCGAGACCCGCCGCCTGGTGGCGCGTCTGGCCTGGGCCGGGGCCTTGTTGTGCGGCCTGGTGGTGGTGACTTACGGGCTTACCCGCCAGGACTGGCTGCACGGCTTTCTGGCCGGGCTCTCCCTGGCCATGGCCATGCTGCCCGAGGAATTCCCGGTGGTGCTGAGCATCTTCCTGGCCCTGGGGGCCTGGCGCATCGCCCAGAAGAACGTACTGACCCGGCGCCTGCCGGCGGTGGAGAACCTGGGCGCGGCCACGGTGCTGTGCGTGGACAAGACCGGCACCCTGACCCAGAACCGCATGAGCGTGGCCCAGGTCTGGGCCGGGGGCAAATGCCACCGCTTCGACCACGCGCCGCCGGGGTCCCTGCCCGAGACCTTCCATCAGGTGATCGAGTTCGGCATCCTGGCCAGCCAGCAGGGGGCCTTCGACCCCATGGACCAGGCCCTCAAGCGCCTGGGCCAGGAGCTGCCGGCCCTGGCCGAGCATTTGCATGCCGACTGGTCCCTGGTGCGCGAGTACCCCCTATCCCACCAACTCCTGGCCCTGTCGCAGGTGTGGCGGGCCACTGGCGACGAATCCCATGTCATCGCCGCCAAGGGCGCGCCCGAGGCCATCGCCGATCTCTGCCATCTGGACCAGGCCCAGGAGGACCAACTGGCCCGCCTGGTGGAGGGCATGGCCGACGAGGGGTTAAGGGCCATCGCCGTGGCCGCCGCGCGCTTCGGCCAAGAGCCCCTGCCTCCAGGTCAGCATGACTTTCCCTTTGAGTTGGTGGGGCTCTTGGGGCTGCACGACCCCCTGCGCCCCAGCGTGCCCGCCGCCATCCAGGAATGCTACCGCGCCGGCATAAGGGTGATCATGATCACCGGCGACCATCCCCGCACGGCCTTGGCCATCGCCGCCCGAGCCGGCCTGGCCGGCGGCGGCCGGGTGCTCACCGGGCCGGAGCTGGCCGGGCTGGACGATCAGGCCCTGGCCGGCCGCCTGGAGGAGGTCAACGTCTTCGCCCGGGTGGCCCCGGAGCAGAAGATGCGCCTGGTGCAGGCGCTGCAAGCCCGGGGCGAGGTGGTGGCCATGACCGGCGACGGGGTAAACGACGCCCCGGCCCTGAAAGCCGCCGACATCGGCGTGGCCATGGGCGGGCGCGGCACCGACGTGGCCCGCGAGGCCGCCGACCTGGTGCTCCTGGATGACGATTTCGCCTCCATCGTGGCGGCGGTGCGCCTGGGCAGGCACATCTTCGACAACCTGCGCCAGGCCATGGCCTACGTGCTGGCGGTGCACGTGCCCATCGCCGGGCTGTCCCTGGCCCCGGTGCTGCTGGGCTGGCCCCTGATCCTGCTGCCGGTGCACATCGTTTTTCTGGAGATGATCATCGACCCGGCCTGCTCGGTGGCCTTCGAGGCCGAGCCCGCCGAGGAGGGCGTCATGGAGCGCCCGCCCCGCGACCCCCGCGAGCCCCTGTTCGGCGCCCGCACCGTGGGCCTGAGTCTGGCCCAGGGGCTGTTGGTGCTGGCCATGGTGCTGGGCGTGCACGTGGGGGCCATGGGCTGGGGCGCCGGCCAGGACGAGGCCCGCGCCCTGACCTTCGGCACCCTGGTGGTGGCCAACCTGGGCCTGATCCTGGCCAACCGCTCCTGGTCCACCCTGATCCTGACCTCCCTGAAGCGCCACAACCCGGCCCTGTGGTGGGTGCTGGGCGGGGCCGGGTTCTTCCTGGGCCTGGTGCTGTACCTGCCGTTCTTGCGCGATCTTTTCCACTTCGACTATCTGCACTGGCAGGACATCCTCATCTGCTTGGCCGCCGGCGGGGCCAGCGTGCTATGGTTCGAGGTCTTCAAGCTCATACACCGCCGCCGGCCAGGAGTGTCCGCCCCATGAACGCCGTGGAACTGGTCTTTGTCTACGGCACCCTGCGCCGGGGCTACGTCAACCACCATCTGCTGGCCGGGGCGCGCGGCCTGGGGCCGGCCCGCACCCAACAGGCCTTTGCCCTGTACCTGGGGGAGTTCCCCTATCTGGTGGAAGACGAGGCGGTCTGCGCCGTGGCCGGCGAACTGTACGGGGTGGGTCCGGCGGGCCTGGGTCTGCTGGATGACTTGGAGCGGCACCCCGACTGGTATGAGCGGCGCTTGACGCCGGTGATCGACGGCCAGGGGCAGGTCCGCCAGGCCTGGGTCTATTTCTACCCCCAGGCCCGGGGGAGGCTGTTGGCCTCGGGCGATCTGGCCGAGGCGCCGGACTACACCGGCGGCCCTGACGGTTCGGCTAAGGTTTAGGTTCCGGCGGGCTCACCGCCCCCCTCACCCTGCCTCTCCCCCCGTGGGGGGAGAGGGGTAAGATATGGCGCCAAGCTGGTTACGGCGCATCAGGCCGCACCATCGGTACCGCGATTGCTTCGTCGCCCCAAGGGGCTCCTCGCAACGACTCCAGGGGCGGAACCACGCCCCAACGGGAGCCGCCGGCCTCGGGCCAAAGCCTCAACGCCAACCGACCCGTTATAGCCCCGCCGGGGGCACCCGGCCTTACCAGTGGGGTTGGTTGCCGATGCGGCGGCCCATGACCTCCTGGGTTTCGCTGACCACCAGGAAGGCCTCGGGGTCCAGGCGGCGGGTGAGGTTCTTGACGGCGGCCAGATCGCGGAAGGTCACCACGGTGTAGATGATGCGTTCATCCCGGCCGGTGAAGCCGCCCTGGCCGGCCATGATGGTGGCCCCGCGATGCAGTTCGTGCAGGATGCCGTCGGCGATCTCTTTCCAGGCGGGCGAGACGATCAGGACGGCCTTGCGCTGGCTCAGGCCCAGCACCACCAGGTCCATGATGCGGGCCGAGACGGCCAGGTGCACCAGGGTGTAGAGGGCGCCTTCCAGGGACATGGCCAGGGCGGCCGCCGCCAGCACGGCGCTGTTGAAGATCAGCACCGTGGAGCCCAGGCTGAGGGAGAAGCGCTTGAGCATGATCACCGAGAGTATGTCGGTGCCGCCGGTGGAGCCCCAGGAGCGCAGCACCAGGCCGGTGCCCACGCCGCCCAGGATGCCGGCCAACAGGGCGGCCAGCATGCGGTCTTGCAGCAGGGGTGGCACATGAACCCAGTCCACGGCGGCCGAAAAGATCAACAGACCCAGCACCGAGAAGATGAAGAAGCGGCGGCCCACCCAGCGCCAGGCCAGGAAATACAGCGGCAGGTTTAGCAGCAGGTAGAGCAGCGATACCGGCAGCCGGGGCGCCTGGTTGTGCAGCAACAGGGCCAGGCCGGTGAAGCCGCCGCTGACAAAGCCCTGGGGTATGAGCACCCCGTTGACCGCCACGGCCCACAAGAGGCTGCCGGCGGCCAAGAGGGCCAGGGAGGCCAGGGTCTGGCCCACACGGCGCCATTTGTCGGTCATTGCGAGCCTCCCGTCATGAGGGCGTCCCCGGACCGGCACGCCGGGCGGGGCGTCTCTAAAAGTGATCATCGCACTGGGCGTCCTGCCCCGTGCGATTTCGGCTTGGCAAAAACGCGGTTTTGCCAAGCCTCCCAAATTGTTCGCCCAAGATGGCTCACAGTTTGGCGGGCCATCCATGGCCCGCTTCAGCCGCTGCACGACGGCCTCAAAAGGGTCGGGGGGAGGCCTCCCACCCGGAAAGCCTCCCCCCGCGATATCAGGTTACGGGGACTAGTGGGAGATACCCATCTCCTCGTATTCCTTGACGGTGATGGCCACCTTGTAGAGCACGGTCAAAACCAGGGCGCCCACGCAGTACACGCCCAGGGTGACCAGCAGCTCCAGGCCGGTGGGGGCGTACTCGGTGACCTCGTGCAGGGGGTTGGGCACGAAACCGCCGGAGATCATGCCCATGCCCTTGTCGATCCAGGTGCAGACAAAGACCAGCACCGCGGCGATGCCCAACAGGCGCTCATTCTGGCGGAACTTGGGAACCACCAGGAGCAGGACGGCCGTGAAGCCGCAGAACAGGGCCGTCCACATGAAGGGCACCAGGCCGTTATGCCCGTGCAGGCCGAAGTAGAGGTACTCCAGGTGAGTCAGGTGGCTAGGAATCTTGCTGTAGCCCACCGTGAAGACCTCGAGGAAGAAGAAGAAGATGTGCAGGATGATGCCGTAGGTGACGATCTTGGCCAGGGTCTGGATGGCCTCCTTGCCGGCGTCGAACTTGGTCAGCTTGCGCACCAGCATGGCCAAGAGGATGAGCACCGCCGGGCCGGCCGCGAAGGCCGAAGCCAAAAAGCGCGGGGCCAGGATGGCCGTGAGCCAGAAGCCGCGGCCGGGCAGGCCGGCGTAGAGGAAGGCCGTGACGGTGTGGATGGAGACCGCCCAGGGTATGGACAGGTAAATCAAGGGCTTTACCCACTTGGGCGGGGGCAGTTCCTTGCGCTCGGCCCCCAGGGTGGTCCAGCCGATGACGATGTTGAGAATCAGGTAGACGTTCAGGACGATCATGTCCCAGAACAGCACCGAATTGGGCGTGGGGTGCAGGAGCACGTTGTTGACGCGCTGGGGCTTGCCCAGGTCGGCGATGATGAACAGCACGCACATGGTCACGGCGGCCACGGCCAGGAACTCGCCCAAGAGGGTGATGCGGCCGAAGGTCTTGTAGTGGTGCAGGTAGTAGGGCAGCACCAGCATCACCGCCGAGGCGGCCACGCCGACCAGGAAGGTGAAGTTGGCGATGTAAAAGCCCCAGGAAACGTCGCGGCTCATGCCCGTGATGGACAAGCCCTGCTGGAACTGCACGGAGTAGGCGCCTACGCCCGCGCCGATGCCCACCAGCAGGAGTACGAGCCAGCCCCAGTATCTCGGTTCACCTTGTAATGCTTTGTCGAGCATGGCTACCTCAAATCAAGTAATAGACCTGGGGATTGGTGCCCAGGCCTGCGTTGCGGCGAATGGAGTAACGGCTGCGCAGGGCCTTGCGTGGGGCAGAGCCCGCGTCGCTCATGTCACCGAAGAGCATGGCGCCCTGAGAGGCCTCCACGCAATAGGGAATCTGGCCCACCGCCAGGCGCTCGGTGCAGAAGGTGCATTTCTCGACCACGCCCTTGGTGCGGGTGGGGTAGTCCTTATTGGGCGAGGGATCGGGCAGGAACTTCCTGGGGTCGTGGAAGTTGAAGCTGCGCGAGCCGTAGGGGCAGGCGGCCATGCAGAAGCGGCAGCCGATGCAGCGGTGCATGTCCATCATGACGATGCCGTCCTCACGGCGGAAGGTGGCCTTGGTGGGGCACACGCGCACGCAGGGCGGATTGTCGCAATGGTTGCACATCACCAGGAAGGGCGTCTCCTTGACGTCCTCCTGGATGTATTCCTGCTCCAGATCCGGGAAGGCGCTCTCGTAGTGCGTCTCCCAGACCCACTTGATGTTCTGCTTGGAGTCGATCTTGGGGATGTTGTGGTGGGTGTTGCAGGTCTCTATGCAGGCCTTGCGCAGTTCGGGGGTGAACTTGCGGACATCCATGGCCAGGCCCCAGCGCTTGGCCGTCAGCCCCGAGGCGGCGGGCATCTCCGCCGCGTCAAGCTGTCCCGGCCACAAGAGCTCGAACGCCGATTTGCCTCCCAGCCCGAGCGCTGCGGAGAGCCCGGCTATCTTCAAGAAGTCTCTCCTGTTGACGGCCATTATTTGCTCTCCTTCGGGTAGGTGTGGCAGTCCCAGCAGAAGGGGTTTACGCCCACGTAGTTATGGCATTGGTCGCAGAACTTGGCCTTGTCGTTGTGGCAACGCAGGCACTCGTTGGTCAGGCTCATGTTGTACTGCTTGCCGTTGGCGGCCACGAAGATGCGGTTGCCATCGCGCACCACCGAGTCGCGCCATTCGTTAAGGAGCTGCATGTGGCTGGAGCGCATGTACTCCTTGGGGGCCACGCACTCCTTGACGTCCTTGGGCAACTCGATCTTGGGCTCCGGGGCCGTCTTGCCCATGGCGCTCCACAAGGGGAAGGTGAAGATGGCCAGGAAGATGAGCACCCCGACGATGATGATGGGTCTGTCCTTGATCTGCATTACTCGTCACCCTCCTCTCCGCCGCCGTCCTCGTCGGAGTCGGGGAAGTCGATGGGCTCCAAGCCGGCCTCCTCGCGCAGGTCGTTGACCTCCTCGCCACGCAGGTTGGTGCTCCGGGCGTTTTCGCCTTCCATGATCAGCGCGTTGGCCACCAGCTCGGAGAGGCCCGCCACGGCCACCTGGGGCACCCAGTAATCCATCAGGGGCTTCAAGGTGGCGCGGTCGATGGCGCAGATGTTGGCCAAGAGGTTGACGCCGTGCTTCTCGTGCACGTACTGCACGGCGTTGGCCCGGGGCAGGCCGCCGCGCATGCGCAGTTCCATGTTCTCGCCGGCGTTCAAGCCCGAGCCCGAGCCGCAGCAGAAGGTCTGCTCGCGGATGGTGGTGTCGGGCATCTCGTAGAAGTTGTTGACCACGTTCCTGAGCACGTAGCGGGGCTCCTCCAAAAAGCCCATGCCGCGGGCGGGGTTACAGGAGTCGTGCCAAGTGACGGTGTAGTGGTCGTTGCGGCTCTTGTCCAGCTTGAGCAGGTTGTGCTGCATGCAATCGGCGGTGAACTCGGTGACGTGCACCATCTTGGTGGACTTGGCGTTGCTGAAGACCGTGCCGGTCAGGGGGTTCTTGGGCACCTCCAGGTGGTCGGCCGGGCCGTTCATGGTGTCCATGTACTGGTGCACCACCCGCCACATGTGCCCGCACTCGCCGCCCAGGATCCACTTGACCCCCAGGCGCTTGGACTCGGCGTACATCTTGTAGTTCAGCCTCTTCATGGTCTCGTTGTTGGTGAAGAAGCCAAAGTTGCCGCCCTCGGAGGCGTAGGTGGACCAGGTGTAGTCCAGGCCCAGGTGCTCAAACAGGATCAGGTAACCCATGCAGGTGAAGATGCCGGGGTCGGCGAAGACGTCGCCCGAGGGGGTGACGAAGAGTATCTCGGCGCCCTTGCGGTTGAAGGTGGGCTCGATGGTGATGCCCACGTTCTCCTCGACATCGGCCAGGAGGTACTCGATGTTTTCCTTGAAGGTGTGGGGTTTGAGCCCCAGGTGGTTGCCGATGTGGTAGCAGGCGTTTACCGGGGTGCCGATCCAGTCGATCTGCAGGCCCAGGAGATTGAGTATCTCGCGGGCGATGATGGTGATCTCGGCGGTGTCGATGCCGTAGGGGCAAAAGACCGAGCAGCGGCGGCACTCGGTGCACTGGAAGAAGTAGTAGAACCACTCCTTGATGACGTCCTCGGTGAGCTTGCGCCCGCCGGCCAGCTTGCCCAGAATCTTGCCTGCCGTCTTGAACTCGCCACGGTAGACGCTCCGGATAAGTTCGGCGCGCATCACCGGCATGTTCTTGGGGTCGCCGGTGCCGATAAAGAAGTGGCACTTGTCGGCGCAGGCGCCGCAGCGCACGCAGATGTCCATGAAAATCTGGAAGGAGCGGAAGCGGTTCAGGCGGTCCTTGAGGCCGTCTTTTACGATGCCCTTCCAGTCGGCGGGCAGCTTCCAGTCGGCGTCCAGGGGGTTCCACTCGCGGGGGAAGGCCCCGCCGATGCCCTCCATGCTCGACACCTTGACCGGATGGCAATACATGCCCGGCCGAATCTCGGCCTTGGTATCCAGCCAGTTGCCGCCAGGCGTCTGGTGGCCTAGGGTTTTGGCTATCTCTTGAGGCTTGGGGGTTTGCGTGGCCATATTATGCTTCCTTCTCCACCGGGATTCCCGCCTCGATCATCTGCTCCCGGAAGTCGTCCTCGTACTCGGAGTAGGTGTGGAAGTGGACCTCGGGGTTCCAGGGGTTGATGTGCCTGACCTCGCGGCTGTTGTTGACCAGGTTGCGGGTGGGGCTGAGCCAGACGCCGCCCAGGTGCATCAGCTTGCTGAAGGGGAAGTAGGCAAGTAGCGTGCTGACCAGGAAGATATGGATGAAGAACCAGGCGCTGATGGGCTCGACCGGCAGGGCCGGATGGAAGGAGGCCAGGCTGATGGCCAGCTTCTTGATGGCCACCACGTCAACCTTGAGCACGTAGCGCATGATGATGCCGGTCTTGGCGATGAAGATGATGAGCAGAAGCGGGAACCAGTCGGAGGCCAGGGAGATGTAGCGCACCTGGGGCACCACCACCCGGCGCAGGAACAGGAAGGTGGCCGCGGCCAGAAGGATCACGCCGCTCTGGGCCAAGAGCGGCAGGCCCACGTCCAGGCCGTTGGGGCCGGGCAGGGGCAGGCCCATCTCAAAGAAGGTGTCGGCATGCTCGATGGCCTGGATCAGGGCGGGCACCGGCTCGAAGAAGAAGCGCATGTGCCGCAAAACCACGATCAGGAAGGACCAGTGGAACAAGAGGCCGAAGAGCCACAGCCATTTGCTGGAGCCGTAGCGCACCTTGCTGCTGTCGCGGTATTCCATGCGGGTGTTGCGGAACAGCGAGCGGAAGAGGAAAACCTCCAGGAGCATCCGCACGATGACCGCCCCGGTGGAGCAGGGGTTGTCGATCTTGTTGGTCTTGACCCAGGGCAGTCCCTTGGCCTGGCCGCAGGTGGTGGGGATGCGAAAGGGCACCGGCGAACTGGACCACTTCAGCACTCTATAGGCCACGCCCAACAGGAAGGTGGCCAGCGCCGCGTAGGGTATCACCACCCCCATGAAGTAGCGCAGGTCCAACTCCACTCCTATGAACGCAACCACAACGAGTGCCGTTACGGCAACGATTGAAAAGATGAAGCTCATTGAACGCTACCTCGTTTCAGGTTTGGCTGTCATTGTTGGTTTCCCTTTATATTAATGTTCAACCACCGCCGCCCGCCCCGCGCGGGAGCCTGGCGGCTATTTGGCCGGCGGCAAGTCTGGTTCTTCCTGCTGGGGTATGGGGCAGAGGATGTCGGCCCTTCTTATCACCTGATAATAGAGCCTTTTGATCTCCTCGGATTTCATCTCGTAGATGCGCTGGCGCACCGACATGTACACGTCGAAGGCCAACAGCAGCACCTGGTCGATGCGCCCCTCCAGGCCGCGCATCTCCTCGGCCAGGCCGGTCTGGTCCTTCTGCTTGGCCAGCTCTTGCCAGAGGATGTCCTTGAGGGCCGGAATGAAGGCCAGGGCATGGGCGGGGGTGAAGTCCTGGATGGCCCGGATGCGCACGATGCGGTCCAGGCTGGCCGTCACCTTGGCCTGGTCCATGGAGCCGATAAGCTCGGCGAAGATGGCCTCGGTCTCCCGGGCCAGGGTGTGCCCCACGGGGTTGTGGAACTGATCCTGTTTGCGCTTGAGGAAGCTGGCCGACTCGTCGGGGTAGGTGGCCACCACCTGGCTGAACCATTGGTCCACCAGGGCTTCCTGCTTGCGGCTTAGGATATCTGCCAGAGCCAAAATAAAAAATCTCCTAGCCCGCCATGTTCCCGGCCGGTGGGGCCCGCCGCGGGCTCCAGGGGAAAAGATCACTGCCACCGGCCGAGGTCCGGGAACTTTGTTTAATACAATGAAGTAGTTAGCTTTCAAAGCCCTGGGGCAAATTGTTAGCACACCCTTTCTGGGACGTCAAGCATCTTGCACGTCGACGGCCCCCGTGGTCTAACCAGGCGGGATAATACCAAATTTCACGAGAGGATTAAACCAAAATCCCCATGGGGCCGTCCGGGGCTGCTCACGGGGCCGGTCGCGCCGCCTCAAAAAAATCTTGACCGCCACTGGGCCCCAGGGGACTTGGACGTCCCCTGGCAGGCGCCAGCGCCGGGGTGTGGGGGCCAAACCGCGCCCTGGGCCAGGCGTCCCCCAGACCAGGGGGGGCCAGAGAGGGCCTGGGAGGGCCAGGATTGCCGCCTGGCATCGGCCGCCAGGGTTGACTACAATATTAATTGACGCCCCAACCCCCGGGCCCACCGGCCGGCCCCACCTGAATATGATGGAGGTATCAGCAGGCCCACCTTCAGCGGGTTCCACCACCTGGCCCGGGCCACCGGGGACATGGACCGCACCATACGCTTTTGGCGGGACCTCAGCGGGCTGACCCTGGTGGCCGGCCTGGGCAAGCCCGGGGGGCGGCAGTATTTCTTCGAGTTGGCCCCGGGCGAGCTGTTGGGCTTCTTCGAGTGGCCGGGGGTGGAGCCCTTGGCCGAAAAGGACCACGGCTACCCCACCAA
>JAZDIQ010000096.1:0-2892 GCA_043804825.1 Pseudomonadota bacterium | reverse complement strand
CCGGCCGGGTGTTCAAGGAAGAGTTCGGCTTCCGGGGCGTGAGCTCGGGAGTGCGCAGCCGCTTTGCCGAGAAGGGCTTTGACGAGGAGTCGCTGATGCTCACCGGCGACCTCAACGTCATCGACGTAAAGTGGATCGTGCAATACCAGATCCGCGAGCCCAAGCTGTGGCTTTTTGCCGTGCGCGACGGCGTGGCCGCCATCCGCGACCTGAGCGAGGCCACCATGCGCCAGATCGTGGGCAACCGCTACTCCGACGCGGTGCTGACCCTGCAACGCGTGGAGGTCGCCGCCCTGGCCCAGAAGGAGCTGCAAAAGCTCCTGGACTTCTACAACACCGGGGTGCAGGTGGTGACCGTCAAGTTGCAGGACGTCAACCCGCCGGTGGCGGTGCAGCCGGCCTTCAACGAGGTCAACGAGGCCCGCCAGCAAAAGGAACGCATGATCAACGAGGCCCAGGAGGCCTATAACCGCGAGATTCCCAAGGCCCTGGGCGAGGCCAAGCGGGTGGTCACCGAGGCCGAGGGCTACGCCACCGAGCAGGTCAACCGCGCCAATGGCCAGGCCACGCGCTTCAACGTGGTGCTGGCCGCCTACCGCCAGGCCAAGGAAGTCACCCAGCGCCGCTTCTATCTGGAGGCCATGCAGGGCATCCTGGCCAACGCCGCCAAGGTCTACCTGGTCGATGACAGCGTCAAGGGCCTGTTGCCCATGCTGAACCTGGGTCGGGGCGCCGTCGCCGCCCCGACCGAGGTAAAGGAGGTGCGGCAGTGAAAGGCCTACGTTTCCTGTTGCCCCTGGTGGTGATCCTGGCCATGCTGGTCTCCGCCTCCTTCTTCACCGTGCGCGAGGGCCAGCAGGCCCTGGTCACCCAGTTCGGCAAGCCGGTGGGCGGGGCCTACAGCAAGGCCGGCCTGTACTTCAAGCTCCCCATGGTCCAGGAGGTGCACACCTTTGAAAAGCGCCTGTTGAAGTGGGACGGCAAGCCCAACGAGATACCCACCCGCGACAAGAAGTACATCTGGGTGGACACCACGGCCCGCTGGCGCATCACCGATCCCCTGCTCTACCTCCAGACCGTGGGCACCGAGGTGGGGGCCAGCAGCCGCCTGGACGACATCATCGACTCGGTGGTGCGCGACATGGTTTCCAGCAACCTGCTGGTGGAACTGGTGCGCTCGGCCGACTGGGACCCCACGCCGCCCAGTGATTCCCCCCTGGCCAAGGTGATCAAGGTCCCGCTGCCCCCGGAGGCCGGCGAACAGGGTCAGGGCGAAACCTCCTCCGAGCCCCTGGAAGTCAAGGTGGGGCGCCAGTTGATAACCAGGTCCATGCTGGCCGAGGCCGCCAAGGTCACTCCCCAGTACGGGATCGAGCTGGTGGACGTGGAGATCAAGCGCATCAACTACGTGGAAAGCGTGCAGAAGCGGGTCTTCGAGCGCATGGTCAGCGAGCGCAAGCGCATCGCCAGCCAGTACCGCTCCGAGGGCGAGGGCGAGAAGCTGCGCATCCTGGGCACCATGGAAAAGGAACTGGCCCGGGTGCGCTCCGAGGCCTACAAGACCGCCCAGGAGACCCGGGGCAAGGGCGACGCCCAGGCCACCTCCATCTTCGGCCAGGCCTTCGGCCAGGACCCCCAGTTCTACGCCCTGTTCAAGACCCTGGAGACCTACAGCTCCCTGCCCCCGGACAAGGCCGAGCTGATCCTGTCCACCGACAGCGACTACTTCAAGTTCATCAAGAAGGTGCCCTAGCCACCCATCCGCCGCGGTGGCCGGCCCGCCCCCCCCGGGGGAGGCGGGCCGGCCAGGGCACGGCTGGGCCCGCGCCCCGACGCCCCGGTCCACCCAGCGGCCAAGGAGCGCGAAATGTCCGCCCTGGAACGCAACGACCAGGCCCTGATCGTGAGGGTGCGCGCCGTGCGGGGCATCCACGCCCGCCAGGGGGCGGGCTGGTCGGCGGACCCCCGCGTCGCCGGCCTGGCCGGCGCCTGCCGCCGGGAGATCGCCGAGACCTGGCGGCTGTTCCGGGAGATGGAGGTGGCCCGGGGCTGCGCGGCCTGCGACCAGATCACGGCCGGCGGCTGCTGTTTCGCGGAGGTGGGGCAGGGACTCTCCCGGGAGCTGCTGCTGGTCAATCTGGTGCTGGGGGTGGAACTGCCCCTGGGTCGTCTGGTGCCCGGCTCCTGCTTCTTCGTGGGGCCGGCCGGCTGCCGGCTGCTGGCCCGCGAGGCCTTCTGCATCAATTATTTTTGCCCGCGCCTGGAGAGCCTCCTGGGCCCGGACCGCCTTACCGATCTGCGACGCCAGGCCGGCCGGGAGATCATGGCGGTGTGGGAGTTGGAGCGCGAGCTGGGGCGCCGCCTGAGCCTTGCCTGACCCGCCGGGGCTTGCGCGGTGCGCTTTCTGTGGTATTTTTGCGGCAAATCCCGAGCGCCGACACCCGCCTGGCCTTGACAGGCCGGGCGCCGTCTCGTATAGTCTCCTTTCACTTCGGGGAGGACGCCCAGTCATGTACGCCGTGATCGCCTCTGGCGGCAAGCAATACAAAGTGGAACCGGGCCAGGTGCTGCGCCTGGAGAAGCTCGCCGGCCAGGCGGGCGACAAGATCGACCTGCTTCCGGTGCTGATGGTCGGTGGCCAGGGAGAGCCCAAGGTGGGCCGGCCCTATCTGGAGGGCCAGGTAAAGGCCGAGATCGTCGAGCAGGGCCTGGCGCGCAAGGTGCTGGTGTTCAAGAAGAAGCGCCGCAAGGGCTACCGGGTCAAGCGCGGCCATCGCCAGCCCTTCACCGCCGTGCGCATCGACGACATCCAGGCCTAACCTAACGCGGTCGCACCCGGGCCGCAGGGCCGGGCAACAGATATAGCGAGGACCCCATGGCACACAAGAAAGC
>JAZDIQ010000095.1:0-18495 GCA_043804825.1 Pseudomonadota bacterium | reverse complement strand
CCCCTACATTAAGAGAAGGCATGCGCTAGGCTGCCTCGATGTAGGGGCGGGGTTTATCCCCGCCCGGTTTTTGGGTAACTACCTCCCACGACAACCAGCTACCCCCGCTCAGGCCGGCACGCCCCTGGAACCGGTCAGGCCCCGCGGCGGGCATGCCGCCCGCAGCAAGGCCCGGACCGGCGCGGCCTCGGCCCCGTCTATCTTCAGCGGCGGGCACACGAGCTGATACTCCCCGGCCGGCACTCCTTCCAGATTGAGCCCCTCCAAGATCAGCACCCCGGCGGTCAGCAGAATATGGTGCGCGGGATAGCTTTCGTCCCCGGGCGCGTCCACCGAGGGCGCGTCCAGCCCCACCAGGCTGGCGCCCCAGGCCAGGCAGGCCTGGGCCAGGGCCAGGGAAATGTGGACGTAGTCGTCCCGCCAGCGGCCGTCGGCGGCGCGGCCATCCTGGGAGTTGGCGGTGGCCAACAACAGCGCCCAGCCCGGCCGGGGCGCCTGGCCCTCCAGCACCGCCGCCGGCAGGGCGCCGCGCCCGGCGGCTTTCAGCACCAGGGCCGGCAGCCAGAAGCGCTGCGGGCCGAAGCTGTCGATGCTGGCCCCGCCGGGCAGGAAGTGGGAGGGCGCGTCCAGGTGGGTGCCGGCGTGGGCGCTCAGGCTTAGGGCCGAAAGGCGGTAGGCGTCGCCCCGCTCCAGGTCGGCCAGCAGACGGCGCGCAAAGGGCGGATCGCCGGGATAGGTGGCCTCCTGGCGCCCCAGGCACAGACTGATGTCCCAAATCTTTTCGGGGCCGTTCATTCACACCTCCCACGAAATGAGCAGTATTCATGCGGCCGTTGGCTGACAGGCCTCCAAGGATATCCCTATCGGCCACCCGGGCCGTTGTCACTGAATTGTAATGCCAACGCCGTCGGCTTGTCACTTGGCCTGGCTAAGGTGGGGGCAACCAGAGACATGGCGATAGCCGGCGCCCGGCCGCTGGCGGGCCGGGACACGGGCGGAGGTGTTGGCCTACACCCCAGGGAAATTGGCGGCGGAGGCGGTCGGGGGATCGCCGGTCGCCCAGCCTCGCGGAGACATGGTGGGGCCACGTAACCAGCCGCTCGGAGAAGTTACTTCAAAAAAAGGGAAAAGGGTAATGAGAAGCAAGTTGACAGCCTGTGGAAAGATGATTCTGGGCGCCTGCCTGTTGAGCGTCGCCCTGGCCTGGAGCGGGCCGGCCCAAGCGGCCAGCCAGGCCGAGCTGGAAAAAAAGATCGAGATGCTGCAGCAGAGCCTGACCGACCTTAAGGGTCAGCTCAATCAACTGCAGGACACCCAAAAACAGCAGGCCAGCCAGATTCAGACGGTCAAGGCCGCTCCCGCGGGCAAGCTGGCCCAGTTGCCGGCCTGGCTGGAGCGCACCAGCATCTTCGGTGATTTCCGCCTGCGCTACGAGAACACCCACACCGACGATTTCAAGGGCAAGGCCACCGACAGCCGCGACCGCTGGCGCTACCGCCTGCGCGTCGGCGTCAAGAGCCAGGTGACCGACGACCTGTTGGTGGCCATGCGCATGGCCTCCGGCGCCGACAACGACGCCACCAGCACCAACGAGACCATGACCAACTGGTTCAGCGAGAAGAGCTGGGGCATCGACCAGGCCTACGTCAAGTACAATCCCGCCTTCCTGGACAAGGTCGTGACCGCCTGGGGCGGCAAGCTGCCCAACCCCTACGAGACCACCAACATCATGTGGGACAGCGACGTGGTGCCCGAGGGCGCGGCCCTGAACTTCCAGTTCAACAAGAAGGGCATGCTGCGCCCCTTCATAACCCTGGGCGCCTTCTCGGTCGAGGAACAGAAGAAGGACGATCCCGGTGACGCTTATCTCTTCGCTCCCCAGGCCGGCCTGGAGTTTGTCAACGGCCCCTGGAAGATCAAGGCCGCCACGTCCTACTACGACTGGAGCCGCTTCAGCAAGAACGGCAACTACCCCACCGACCTGCGCGGCAACATCGCCAAGGCCAACAAGGACCTGGTCGACTTCGGCGTGTGGGACCTCTACGCCAAGGCCAGCTACAAGCTGACCGACAAGGCCTCCCTGGCCCTGTGGGGCCAGTACATGGTCAACACCAAGGAAGACCTGACCGGCGCCGGCGCCGGCAAGGACAAGGGCTACGACTTCGGCGTGGGCCTGACCTATGCCAAGTTCAGCCTGAGCGCCGACTACAAGATGATCGAGGCCAACGCCACGCCCGGCTACTTCGCCGACAGCGACTTTGGCTTCGCCAACCGCAAGGGTTACGTCGTCAGCGGCAAGTACAAGATATTCAAGTACACCACGGCCCAGCTCACCTACTACAGCTCCCAGGCCGAGGACGACAAGCTCACCGGCGCCACCGCCGACTACCAGATGGTGCACGCCGACCTGATCTTCGAGTACTAGCCTTTAGACCTACGCCGCAAGCCTAGCTCTTTGGCCAAGGCCAGCCCGGGGAAACCCGGGCTGGCCTTTTTGCATCCAGGGCGGAGCGAGGAAAAGGCGCCAGCGCATATCCCGTGGCCTGGAGGCGGGAGGGCGCGACAGGGTGGACTGGCGAGGCGGCGGGGGGCGGCTAGGAGACCATGCCCAGCATTTCGCAGAGCAGGAAGATGATGGCCGCCAGGGCCGCCGAGCAGGGGATGGTCAGCACCCAGGCCACCAAGAGATTGCCGGCCACCCCCCAGCGCACGGCGGTCAGGCGCTTGGCCGCGCCCACCCCCATGACCGAGGCCGAGATGACGTGGGTGGTGCTGATGGGCGCGCCGAAGTGGGAGGCGGCGGTGATGACGAAAGCCGCCGAGGTCTCGGCGGCGAAACCGTGCACCGGCTCCAGCTTGAATATCTTGTGCCCCATGGTCTTGATGATCTTCCAGCCCCCCACCATGGTGCCCAGGCCCATGATCAGGGCGCAGGATATCTTGACCCACATGGGCACCACCACCGCCGGGATCCAATGGCCCAGGAACAGGGCCAGGGTGATGATGCCCATGGTCTTCTGGGCGTCGTTCATGCCGTGGCTGGTGGCCATGAAGGCCGAGGAGAGGATTTGCAGCTTGCGGAACATGAAGCTGGCGTGGCGGGGGTTCAGCAAATGGATGCCCCAGGCCAGGAGCAGCATGAAAATGGAACCGGCCAAAAGGCCGGCCATGGGCGAGAGGAACAGGGGCAGCACCACCTTGAAGGTGATGGATTTGTAACTGAGCGTGTCCCAGCCGCCGTAGGCCACCGCCGCCCCCATCAGCCCGCCCACCAGGGCGTGGGAGGAGGAGGAGGGTATGCCCAGGTACCAGGTCAGGATATTCCAGACGATGGCCCCGCCGAGAGCGGCCAGCACGATCAACTGGCAGCCCACGATCATCTCCGGACGCACGATGCCCTTGCCCACGGTCTCGGCCACCTCGGTGCCCAAAAAGGCCCCGGCCAGGTTGAGCACCGCGGCCATGGCCACGGCCTTGCGCGGGGTGAGCACCTTGGTGGAGACCACGGTGGCGATGGCGTTGGCGCAGTCGTGGGCCCCGTTGGTGAAGTCAAAGGCCAGGGCCACCACCAGGATGACGATCAAGAGCAGGGACAGATCAGGCATTTTTGAGGAACACCCCCTGGATGACGCTGGCCAGGTGGTAGGTGCGGTAGATGGCCCGTTCCAGGCGGTCGTAGATGCGCGACCAGCGCATGATGTTCAGCAGCTCCCGGTTGTCCACGTCGCGGGGCTGGTACATCTCGGTGATGGTGTCCAGGAGCACCTTGTCGGTCTTTTTCTTGTATTCGCGGATGATGGTGAGGTTGTCATCCACGTGTTTCTCGTGCCCCAGCTTGTCCAGCATCTTGGCCACTTCCTCCACCATGACCCGCAGGTTGTGGGTCAGGAGCTTGGCCGACTCGGGGATGGGCGCGAAGTGGTAGAGGCCGATGCGGGTGGCTATGGCCTTGACCAAGTCCAGGACCTGCTCCTGGGCCTTGTTGATCTCGTGGATGTCCTCGCGATCGATGGGCGTGATGAAGGTCTGGTCCAATTGGGTGGAGATCTCGCGGGATACCTTGTCGCCCCGTCGCTCAAAGGCGTTGATCTTTTCGCAACGCTCATCGAAGTGGCTTGACTGCTGGCACATCTCATCCAGAAGGTTGGCCGCGGCCAGGGCCATGGAGATCTGCTCCAGGAACATCTCCTCGAACTTGACCGCCTTGGGGAACAGGCTGAAACCCATAGGGCCACTCCAGGCATTTGGTATGGCGACTGGCGGCGGGCGCCCAGGCGGGACCCGGCCCCGTCGCGGGCGGCATGGCGCGCGACCCCGGGGCCAGGGCCGCCTCATCCACGGAGGCCCCACGCGCGGCCTTCCCTCCGCCATCCCCGCTGCGGTCAAAGGCCCGCCGGAGCGGCCGCCGTGGCCCGGGACCCGCGAGCCTTGTGCAGATAGGGGGGCTGGCGAATGATATAACAGGGACGGTTCAAGTCAACAATTTACTGTAACCCTTTCGTAACATTGCCCGATGCCACCGGGGGCGGCGGACTGGCCGCTTGACATGCATCGTAATACCGCGTAATACTAGAATCGTTACAACCTATCAGGCACCCTGGGGGAGTTCGCAGATGGCCGCTGCCAAGCCGGAGGTCATAAGCTTCAAGGCCGACGAGGCGCTCTTGGCGGCCATGAAAGGCATACCCAACCGCTCGGAGTTTATAAGGAACGCCATCCTGGCCGCCCTGGACGGGGTCTGCCCCCTGTGCCAGGGTACCGGCATCCTTAGCCCGCAGCAGAAGAACCACTGGCAAAGCTTCGCCCGCCATCACCAGGTGCAGCGCTGCCACAGTTGCCAGGCCCTGCACCTGGTCTGCGCCGGCCAGGACGAGGCCGGCCCGGCCCATGATTGAGGCCGGCTTGCGCCAGGGGAAAATGACGGGCGCCTCCAGACCGCCGGCCCGGGCCGCCGGCGACCCCGGGAGGCCCCGCAATCCCCAGGGCCGCCACGGGGCGCCCGGAAAGGGACCAGCCATGCCGACCCGCCTGTGTCTGCTGCTTCTGATCTGTCTGCTCCTGGCCGCGCCGGCCCAGGCCGCCTCGCAGGCCGCCCCGCCGGCCCTGCAAGTGGCCACCGGCATCCCGCCCCTGGGCTATCTGCTGGAGCGCCTGGCCGGGGGTCAAGCCGCGGTGCAGGTGCTGGTGGGGGCGGGTCAGAACCCCCACACCTACGAGCCCTCCCCCCGGCAGCGGGCCGCCCTGGCCCAGGCGAAAGCCTACTTCAAGCTGGGCCTGCCCTTTGAGCAGACCCTCTTGGGCAAGCTGGCCGGCGGTCAGGCGGGTTTGCGCATCGTGGACCTCACCCAGGGCATGGAGCTGGCCCCGGCCCCCGAGGAGGACCACCACCCCGGCGAGGCAGACCACGACGAGGGCGAGATGGACCCTCATGTGTGGCTAAGCCCCCGCCTGGCCCAGCAAATGGCCCGCACCATGGCCCAGGCCCTGACGGACCTGGACCCGGCCGGGGCCGCGGGCTATGACCAGCGCCTGCAAGGGCTCCTGGCCGACCTCCAGCAGGTGGACCAGCGCCTGGCCCTGGCCCTGGCCCCCTACCGGGGGGCCTCCTTCCTGGTCTACCACCCGGCCTTCGGTTATCTGGGGCGCGACTACGGGCTCAAGCAGGTGGCCGTGGAGACCGGCGGCAAGGAGCCCGGCGCCCGCCACCTGGCCGAGATCATCCAAAAGGCCCGCGCCCAGGACATCAGGGTGGTCTTCGTGCAACCCCAGTTCCCCCAGAAGAGCGCCCAGCAGGTGGCGCGGGAGATAGGCGGCGTGGTGGTGAGCATGGACGACCTGGCGCCCGACTACCTGGCCAACCTGGAGCGCCTGGCCCGCGAGCTGAGCCAGGGGCTCAAGGGTCAGAAACGCCCGTGAATCAGCCGGCGGCCATAGACATCCGGGACCTGGGCTTCGCCTACAACGGCGAGCCGGTGCTATCGGAGGTGAATCTAACCGTGGCGCCCCGGGACTTCGCGGCCGTGGTGGGACCCAACGGCGGCGGCAAGACCACCCTGCTCAAGCTGATCCTGGGCCTGTTGACCCCCAGCGCCGGACGCCTCTCGGTGCTGGGCCAGACGCCAGCGGCCGCCCGCACCCTCATCGGCTACATGCCCCAGCACCCTCAGATGGACTACAGCTTCCCGGTGACGGTGCTGGACGTGGTGCTCATGGGGCGCCTGGGCTGCGGGGGCGGCCTGGGGCGCTACAACCGGGCCGACCGCCGGGCGGCGGGCCAGGCGCTGGCTCAGGTGGGGCTGGCGGAGCTGGGGGAGCGGCCCTTCCACGACCTCTCCGGCGGCCAACGCCAGCGGGTGCTCATCGCCCGCGCCCTGGCCGGCGAGCCCCGGCTGCTCCTCTTGGACGAGCCCACGGCCAACGTGGACGTGCGCGGCGAGCGCGAGGTCTTCGAGCTGCTCAAGGAACTCAACCAGCACATCGTCGTGGTGGTGGTCTCCCACGACCTGGGCTTTGTCTCGCCCTATGTGCAGAACGTCATCTGCGTCAACCGCCGGGTGGTGAGCCACCCCACCAGCCAGGTGACCGGCCAGGTCATCGCCGATATCTACGGCGGCGAGGTGCGCATGGTGCGCCACGACCACCACCAGGACTGCCGCCATGACTGAGTTCCTGGCCGCCCTGCCGCGCCACGCCTTTCTGCAATACGCCCTGTTGGCGGGGTTGTTGGCCAGCCTGGCCTGCGGGGTGGTGGGCGCCTACGTGGTCAGCCGGCGCATCAGCTATCTGGCCGGGGCCATGGCCCATAGCGTGCTGGGCGGCCTGGGCGCCGCCCGCTATCTGCAAGTCACCCAGGGCTGGGACTGGTGCCAGCCCCTCTACGGCGCCGTGGTCGCCGCCCTCTTGGCTGCCGTGGTCATCGGCCTGGTCAGCCTCAAGGCCCGCCAGCGCGAGGACACCATCATCGGCGCCATCTGGGCCTTGGGCATGGCCCTGGGCGTGTTGTTCATCGCCGCCACCCCGGGCTACGGCGTGGACCTGATGGCCTATCTATTCGGCAACATCCTCTTGGTAAGCCCCACGGACCTGTGGCTCATGGCCGGGCTGGACCTGGTGGTGGCCCTGGTGGGGCTGGGGTTGTACCGCCAACTCCTGGCGGTCTGCTTCGACGAGGAGTTCGCCCGTCTGCGCGGGCTCAACGTGGACCTGTACTACCTCCTGCTCCTGGCCCTGACCGCCCTGACCGTGGTGCTGTTGGCCACCGTGGTGGGCATCATCATGGTCATCGCCCTTCTCACCCTGCCGGCGGCGGTGGCCGGCCACTTCGCCAAGCGCCTGTGGCAGATCATGGCCCTGGCCGTGGGCCTGAGCGCTCTGTTCACCACCCTGGGCCTGGGGCTCTCCTACGGCCCGGACCTGCCGGCCGGGGCCTTCATCATCCTGCTGGCCGGCCTGGTGTACCTCCTGGTGACCCTGGGGGCCTGGCTGTGGCGCAGGCGGCCCCGGCCCCAGGCCAACGAGCCTACCTGCCGGTAGGCCGACCGGCGGCCGCCAGCGGCGACCATACCTCCAGGTATGGTTACAAGGCTGTATCCTGACGACCTTCACTAACTAAGCTAATAATATCAAGCTGAAAGCCTCATGGCACCGGCCTTGCTGCGCTGGTGGCGGGGGACTTAATCCCTTGCGCTTGACCCCCGTCAAGGGGTCGATTTGGTCGGGAGGCCGCCATGTTCCGCAATTACGTCAGTCCCCGTCGAATGCTGGGTCCCTTGCAGGAGATGTCGCGGGGCAACTGGGACCTCAACGCCCATCTGCCCCAGCCCCGCTGGGGGGTGCACCGCCTGATCTCCGGGGTGCTCAACGCCATGTTGGCCAAGCTGCAAAAGACGGTGCTGGGCATCGCCGAGGCGGCCGTGGGCCTGGGGCGCCTGGCCCCGGAGCTGGGCGACATGGCCGACGGGCTGCAATCCGGGGCCCGCGAGCAGGCCCGGAGGGCCGGCGAGATCGCCCAGGCCAGCCGCGACCTGCAACAGAGCGTGCGCCACATCGCCCAGAGCACCGAGGAGGCGGCGGCCTTTGCCCGCCAGGTGGCCGGCACCACCCAGAGCCTGCACCAGGGCTCCCAGAACATCGGCGAGATCATGGGCATCATCGGCCGGGTGGCCAAGCAGACCAAGCTTCTTAGCATCAACGCCGCCGTGGAGGCCGCCCGCGCCGGCGAGCACGGCCTGGGGTTTGCCGTGGTGGCCACCGAGATACAGACCCTGGCCGACCAGACCATGCAGGCCGCCAGCCGCGTGGGCGAGATATTGCAGAGCATCCAGGGGCAGGTGGAGGAACTGGTGGGGGCCGTGGGCTCCCAAGAGGGTGGGCTCAAGGAGGACGGCCCGGCCAGCCTCTACGGCCTGATGAGCCGCATCTCCCAGGCCGGGCGCCAGCAGGAGGAGCGCGTGGACCAGGTCAACCTGGACATCCAGTCCGTGGCCAAGACCGCCAGCGAGCACAGCCAGAGCGCCGAGCAGCTCAGCCGCCTGGGCGAGCAGGTGCGCGATCTCAGCGACCGCCTCTTAACCGGGCTGGGCAGCTTCCGTCTGCCGGCCCACGCCCAGGCCCGGCAGGTGGTGGAGGCCGTCTCGGGCCATCCCGAACTCCTCAGCCTGGACCGCCGGCGCATGGAGGCCTTCCTGCGCCAGGTGGCGGGGCGCTATCCCTTCCTGGAGCTGCTCTACGCCACCAACGCCCAGGGCCGCCAGATTACCGACAACATCGCCCAGGGGGCCTTCCAGGCCACCTACGGCGGCGGATTTGGCCAGAACTGGAGCCGGCGCCCCTGGTTCCAGGGCGCCGTGAACTCCGGCGGCGCCTGTATCTCCGACCTCTACCGCTCCGTGGCCTCCGACAACTTCTGCTTCACCATCTCCGTCCCGCTCAAGGACGCGGCCGGCCGGCTCTTGGGGGTGCTGGGGGCGGACGTGCATTTCGGCGACCTCCTGCGCATCTAGCCGGGTGCCCCCGGTTGGGCATAGACGGCCGGGTGCCCCCGGCTGGGCGTAGACGGGTCGAGTGCGTTGTGGCGGGAACGAGCGTCGGCGGCTCCCGTGGGTAGTCTGGCGCGCTAATGCGGAAGGCGTGCCGGGTGCCCCCGGCTGGGCATAGACGGCCGGGTGTCCGCCGCTGGGCATAAACGAGTCGAGTGGCGGTGAGGTTTGGCGGAGGCCGGCGGCCGCCGCCCAAGGGCCGTCGGACCACCGGGCAAAGCACGGGCGGGGTTTAGCCCCGCCCGTGCTTGCTGGTTAGGCGCCAGGTATGGGGGTCAGGATGGCCCGGCTGACCTGGTGGAAGACATCCTCCAGGCGCAGCATGCCCTTTAACTGGTTTTCCTGGTACACCGGCAGGATGTCCACCTGGGCCTGTAGCATGAGTTGGCTGGCTCGCAACAGGTCCTCCTGGAGGGATATCCCCGGGCCGGCGGCGGACATGAAGCGGCTGACCCGCTCCTCCATCTGCTGGTGCGCCGCCGAGGTATTGAGGTCCTGCCAGGAGGGCGCGGCATCCCAGGGGGTCTGGCTCAGCTTGGGGTCCAGGGCCTTGAGGATGTCGGCCTGGGTCAGCACCCCGGCCAGGAGGTAATCCTCGCCGAAGATGAGCACCTTGCGCCGGCGTTCGTGCATGGACAGCGCTTCCTGCTCCAGGGTGAGTTGCACCAGGGCTTCGCGCAGGGTGGCCCAGGCCGGAAGCTGGGGATAGGCGCTGGCCGGGATCAACAGGTCTCCGGCCTTTTTTTCTTCGGGCGTCTTGCTCATCTTCCCTCCCTTGCAGGCTATGGGTTCACCGGGGTCGGGACCGCGCGGAGCGATTGGCGGCCCCGGTCATGGCCCTAGCATAGCATCGTTGGCCAGCCCGCCACCAGCCCGGCCCCGGGCAGCGGCCTTTCTTTCCAAATCGGAGGTGAGCATTCCATAATGGAAGCCTTGTCCGTTCCACCGATAATTACTACCTGATATGCGCAGTAAAAACAAAATATTGATGCGCAGGCCCTGGCATGGCTCTTGCGTAATGTGGGGTAGGCCGGCCTCGCCGGTCCTGACCGCCAACCGAAAGCGAGGGTACCCATGAACGCCATCAGCAAGGTCTTTCTGGCCCTGGGCCTGGCCGCGCTCCTGGCCTTGGGTCTGGCCTCCCTGGCCAGCACCCAGGGTCGAGTGCCCAACCCCTTGCTGCCGCCCAGCCAACGTGGTCTGGGCACGGCCCTGGATCCCGTGGGCATGGAGTGGTCCGAGGCCTGGGACATTGTGTTGGATGCTCCCCAGGACTACTGATCACGCGGCGCCTCGGTCGCCTAGTCAATCCCTGGCCCGCCAGGGAAGATCAACGGGCCGGCCCCCCCGCGGAGCCGGCCCGTTGGTGTTGACCCCTTTTGCCCGCCAGCATGGGGGTCAATGTCTAGGTTACCTCCCGGCCGGCTGGTGGCTGCGACCGACCGGTCTCCCCCCGCAAGGAAACCGCGGGGCCGCCGCTGGCCAGCCGAGCCGGGAGGCAATATCCGCTCAGCCCTTGAGTTCCTGGCCGGTGAGCCGACCCAGGGCCAGTAGTTCCTTGGTGTGCTCGCGGGTGTCGATGATGTAGAGCAGCACCCCGACATGGGACAGTTCATCCTTTATTTGCAACAGCTTGCTGCGATCGATGTTCTTCATGCGGAAATAGACCCTCCGCCGGCCCTCGGCCACGCGGTCGTAGGAGCTTAGGATGCTCACCATGCGGCCGCCGTACTCGCGCACCACGTCCGCCGCCGCCTTGATGGAGCCGGCCTCGTCGGGCAGGTCCAGGGCGAACTGCACCCCCCCCCGGGTCACGCCGGTCAGGGCGATCAGCGCCCGGAAGATGTCGCTTTGGGTGAGCATGGCCAAGACCGCCCCGCCGTCGTCCAGCACCGGCACGCCGGAGATCTTGTTCTCCAGCATGACCAGGGCCGCCTCCTCGATGGTGTCGTACATGTGCACGGTCTTGGGCCGGGGGGTCATGATGTCCTTGACCTTGACCCGGCTGAGCAGGTAGGCCAACTCGTGCACCTCCAAGGCGGTGGCGTCGGAGGCCCCGGCCCGCTTGAGGTCCTTGTCGCTGACAATGCCCAGGAGCTTACCGGCCTTGTCGATCACCGGCAGGCGGCCTATGTGGTTCTCCTTGAGCAGCCTGATGGCCTGGGACATGGACTCGTCGGGGTCTATGCTCACCAGGCGGGTGCTCATCCAATTGATAACCAGCATCGCTTTCCTCCGCTTCTGCTAGACGGGGCCTCCGGCCTTGCCCCGGGACCCAATTGGGCCTTTCAACGCTCCGCGGAACAGCCGCGGTATCAGTTCAGCAACCGCCCGCCCGCCTGGGGGGAGGGTTCCCCTCAATGGCGCCTGTACCTGGCCTGGTCGCCCTGGAAGCTGGCCTGCCATCCGCCACCCAGCAGTTCCCGGGCGCCCTTGTCGCGCAAGCGCCACACCGCCAAGGGCGGCAGCCCCGTGAGGCAGACGCCGTGGAAGCTGGGGCCGCGATGCCGCAGCAGGACGATCAGGGCGCTCACCCCCAGGTCGTCAATCTGGGGCACGCCGGCCAGGTCCAGGTGCAGCCTGGTCTGAGGGCGGGGCTCGGAAAGGACGATATGCAAGTCTTCCAAGATCATGTCGGCGTCCATCCGGCCCTGCACGGCGATGTGCAACCCGTTGCCGCAGGTCCACACCCGCAAGCGCAGGCCCGCCCGAGGAAACAGCCAATCCGTCCAATCATGCCTGGTGGAAGTGGTCTCGCTAATCTCGCTGGCCGTGAGGCCTTGGGCCTCTTGTCCCGCCATTCTGCTCAACCTTTCTGGTCCGGGGACCGCCCGCTCCTCTGGGCCGGCGGCCGTGTTCCCTGGCCTTGCGGCTTGTTCGCTGATTACAGGCTAAGCCAAAGGGGGCAAGGGGGAAATAGCGTTCAGGCCTCATAAGCGGGCGGTGCACCCCTCAAAAGGGGCGGGGAGATCATCCCAAGGGCGCTGGGGGACTGTACCCCAGGGGTGGTGGCCAGGCTTGCTGGCCATAACTGGCCGCCAGTCCAGCGACGGAGAAGTCGCCGCGGCTATCTGCTAGGAGTCCGGGTCCACCAGGCCGGTGGCGATGGCGAACTTGGCTATTGCTCCTAGCCCGGGGGCTTGCCACCCCCGGGCACCCCGCGGCCAGCCGGAGTGAATCCGGCTGGCCTTCGCCGGGCTGCCGCCCGGCGGGCTGGGCTCCTGCCCGGTGAAGGGTCGTTACCTAATCAGCGGCTCCAGGAGTCGGGGTCCACCAAGCCGGTGGCGATGGCGAACTTGACCAGGCCGATGACGTCGTGGCGGCCCAGCTTGGCCATGATGCGGGCGCGGTGGTTGTCCACGGTCTTGGGGCTAAGGAACAGGCGCCCGGCGATCTCCTTGTTGGGCAGCCCCTCCACGATCAAGCGCAGGATCTGGCGCTCACGGTCGGTGAGCCGCTCCTGGGTCTGGGGCTCGTCCTCGGCCCCTTCCTTCTCGGGCAGCTTGATGAACTCGTCCACGATGTGCCCGGCCACCGGCGAGTCCAGGTAGCACTCGCCCCTGAGCACCGCGTTGACCGCGTCCAGGAGTTTGTCGCCGGCCGAGTCCTTGAGCACGTAGCCCCTGGCCCCGGCCTTCAGCGCCTCCATGATGAAGGTCTTGCGCGAGTGCACGCTCAGGATGATGACCCGTATCTCGGGCAGCACCTGGGTGATCTCCCGGGTGGCCTCGATGCCGCTCTGCTCGGGCATGGCGATATCCATCACCACCAGGTCGGGCTTGAGCTTTTTCACGGTCTCCACGGCCGCGAAGCCGTCGGCTGCCTCGCCGATCACCTCCAGGGCCTGGTTGCGGGACAGCACGTTCTTGATGCCCTCGCGGAAGATGGAGTGGTCGTCGCAGATCACCACCCGGTGGTTGGGACTGGTCATGTTCTGTCTCCCAGGGGCACCTGCGCGGTCAGCGTGGTGCCCTCGCTGGATGAGTCGATGGTCAGTTGCCCGCCGATGAGGCGGATGCGCTCCTCCATGCCCAACAAGCCCAGGTGCTTGTCGCCCAGGCCGCCGCCCAGGGCCTGCTCCACGTTGAAACCCCGTCCGAAGTCGCGCACCGAGACCTTGAGCAGGCCCTCCTGGCCCGACAGGCGCACCAGGGCCCGCTGGCTCTGGGAGTGCTTGACCGCGTTGGTGAGGGATTCCTGCACAAAGCGGAATAGAGCTGTCTTTTCCTCGGAATTAAAGGCGTTTTCACGAAACTGCTGTATGTGGCATTCCACCTGGATCAGCCCCGACTCGGCCAGGGATTCGCAGAGGTCCTCCAGGGCCGCCACCAGGCCGAAGTTGTCCAGGATGGCCGGACGCATGTGGTAGGCCAGGGCGCGGATGCGGTCCATGATCTTTTGCGACAGGCGGATCAGGCGCTCGAACTCGCCGCTGGTCTCGCCGCCGGCCTCGCCGCCGGTCTGGCGGGCCAGGGATTGCAGGCCTATCTTGAGCGCCGACAATAGCTGCCCCAGGTCGTCGTGCAGGTCCAGGGCCACCCGCTTGCGCTCCTCCTCCTGGGCCTTGATAAGGCGATGGCTCAACTCGCGCACCCGGCGCTCGGTCAGCACCTGCTGGGAGATGTCCCGGGCCACCCCCCGCCGGCCCACGACGCCGCCGTTGGCGTCGAAGATGCCCCGGGAGTGGATGGCCAGCCAGCGCACCCCGCCGTCCTTGGCCACGTGGCGGATCACCAGATTGGAGAGTTGCTCGCCCTGCTCGGCCCGGGCGCGCTCGTCGTCGAACTTGTGGCGGTCGTCGGGCAGCACGTACTCCCGCCGGGGGCGGCCCACCATCTCCTCGGGGCGGTAGCCCAGCACAGCCTGGGAGGCGTTGCTGACAAAGGTCAGCCGGCCCAGGGCGTTCATCTCGTAGACCATGTCCGGCAGGTCCTGCACCAGGCTGCGGTAGCGCTCTGTGGAGGCCCGCAGGTCGGCGGTGCGCTGGGCCACCACCGCCTCCAGGCGGCGGGCCTCCTCGTCCATGCGTCCCAGCATCAACTGCTGCATGCGGTAGCGCGAGAGCATCAAGAAGCCCATCACGATCAGGGCGCCGAACAAAAGAAGCAGAAAGAACACTATGTTCTTGAACATGACCCGGGCCGGGGCCATGGCCGCCTGGTAGTCGTGGGCCACCACCAGCACCCAGTCCATCTCCGGCACCTGGGCCGCCGAGACAAAGGTGCGGCCGCGGCCGTCGGGATCGCCGGCTAGGGCCGAGACCGGCCGGCCCTGACGTTGCAGGTCCTCGCGCACCTCGCGGGTCAGTCGTCCCAGGGAATTGAGCCCCTCGGAGGCGAACTGCACCCCCTGGGCCACCAGGCGGCCGCGCTGGTCGAACAGGTGGTAGGTGCGCCCCGGCCGCGAGGAGATGCGCTGAAAAAAGCGCTCCCAGTAGTCCACCCGCTGGGACAGGCCCAAATAGCCCTTGAGCTCCCCGTCGAGGTCCAGGACGGGCACGCTCAGGGTGACCACCGGCTGCTGGGGGGGCTTGAGGCCCGGATGCACCGGCGAAACCCACTGGGCCGGCGGTGCCTGGTTTTGCGGGGGCAGGCCGGGGTGGGGATCACCGCCAGGGGGTAGAGGGGGCAGGCTCAGGAGCACACGACCCTGGGCGTCGGCCAAAAATACCGATTCCACTTCCTTGGCCGATGAGCCCAGGGGTTTGAGCAGGGAGCGCAATTCATTGATATCAGTATGTTGCATGGCCTGGCGGAAGACGTTGCGCGCGCTGAGGTCGCTGAGCCGGTCCAGCAGGGAGTCCATGTGGTCTTGGATGAACTGGGTGCCCACGCCGGCCTGGGCCAGGTCGGCGGCCAGGTTCTCCTGCTCGGCCTGATCGCGCAGGGTGCGAAAGACCGCCAGGCTGTAGGCTCCCACCAGAATGATCAGGATCACCAGGGCCGCGAAGCTCATGTAGGCCAGGCGGCGCCAGGACAGGCTTTTCTCCAGGTTTTGGCGGTTCAAGACAGCTCCTTCCGGAACCAGGGCCCAGCCCAGGCGCCACCCGGATCATGCCATTAATCGGTCGGCAGGACAACCACCAGGCTCGGCGCTTGGGGCCTGGCCCCCAGCCGGGCGTCAAGGCCCCGGGCCCAAGCGGAGGGCAACAAGGGTAATATGCTTAAATTAAAAAATAATTATTGCATATACCCCCCCAGGCCACGCCCCCCTAGGTGCAATACCCCATCGGCACTTTGAGGCGATTATCCCCTCTGAATGAGGTGCGCCCTCTATTTAGAGGAAAAATGTTCTGGGCTAGACTGACATCGTAACAATGGGCAGCCAGATGTGGGGGATTGCATGCAGGCCGGCGGCTTTAAGGTGCGGGTGCTGGTCATGGATCAGGACGAGGAGCTGCGCCATTGGCTGGGCCGTCTGCTGGATCGCACCGAGGGCTTTGACAACCTGGGCTTTTGCGGGCACGAGCAGGACTTGGTGGCCGAGAGCCTGCGCCTCAAACCCCAGCTGATCCTCCTGGACACCCACAGCGCCGCCCGCCTGACGCCGGGCACCCTGGCTCGCCTGCGGGGGGCCTTGGAGGGCCTGTACGTGGTGCTGATGGACCTGGAAGAGGGGCCGGGCTACGAGCGGCTGGCCAAGGGGGCCGGGGCGGACGGCTTTTTGTGCAAGGCCCGGGTGCCCGAGGCCTTGGAGAGGCTGCGCGGTCTCTTGCGCGGCCGCTGTGAGCGCAGCGAGGTGGCTTGAGTTGCGGACTGAAGGACCCCAGCGGAAAGAATCGGCCCAAGTGACGCCAACCAACCAGGTCATGACCCCCTATTATCGCCAGCTGGCGCGCAAGATCGCCCTGGCCATCGTGGTGGTGGCCTTCATCCCCTACGCGCTCACCTTCAGCCTGTTCTATTCCTCCTATAGCGGCTCCATCCAGGGACAGGTGCTCTCGGCCCTGCGTCTGGTGGTGGAGAGCCACAAACGCGACATCGACGAATTCCTGGAGGAGCGCCTGGCCAACCTCAAGGCCGTGGGGTCCCTGCTGGGGGTGGAGGAACTCGCCAGGCCCCAGAGCCTGCGGCGTACCTTGGACTCCCTGCGGCAGGCCCACGGGGCCTTCGTGGACCTGGGCCTGATCGATGACCAGGGACGCCAGGTGGCCTATGCCGGCGCCTTTGGCCTGGAAAATGCCGACTATGCCCGGGCCCCCTGGTTCAAGGAGTCCCTGGAGCGGGGTGCCTATGTCAGCGACGTTTTCCTGGGCCTGCGCCAGGTGCCCCACTTCATCGTGGCCCTGAAACTCAACCATCAAGGCCGGGCCTACCTGCTCAGGGCCACCATCGATAGCGCCCATTTCGCCTCCCTGGTGGAGAAGGTGCGCCTGGGCAACACCGGCCAGGCCTTCATCGTCAACCGCCAGGGCCTGTACCAGACCCAGGGGCGGGGCGAGCGCCAACTGCTGACGCCCTCGGGGCTGAGCCTGCCCGAGAATTTCGAGGGCGTGCGGGTGTGGGAAACCATCGCCGCCGAGGGCAAGGAGGTGGTGCTGGCCCAGGCCTGGCTCAAGTCCGGCGACTGGCTCTTGGTCTGCCAGCAGGATGCCGGCGACGCCTTCCTGCCCCTGCATCAGGCCCGGCGCCTGGCCCTGTTGATCAGTCTGGCCGCACTGGCCCTTCTGGCCGTGACCACCGTGCTGCTCACCCGGGGTCTGGTGGGGCGCATCGCTTTAGCCGACCGCGACAAGGAGCTTTTGAACGAGCAGATCATCCAGGCCGGCAAGCTGGCCTCCCTGGGCGAGCTGGCCGCCGGCGTGGCCCACGAGATCAACAACCCCCTGGCCATCATGGTGGAGGAGGCCGGCTGGATGCAGGACCTCATGCACGGCGACTCCGAGGTTCTTAGCCAAAGCAGCCACCAGGCCGAATACCAGCGGGCCTTGCAACAGATACAAACCCATGGGCGGCGTTGCAAGGAGATCACCGTAAAGCTGTTGGGTTTCGCGCGCAGCACCTACTCCCCCTTGCAGCCCACCCAGATAAACGACCTGGCCCGCGATGTGGCCAGCCTGCTGGAGAGGCCGGCCCGCTTTTCCAACGTGACCCTGGTGCTGGAGTTGGACCCCGGCCTGCCGGACATCAAGGCCTCCCCGCCGGAGCTGCAGCAGGTCCTGATGAACCTGGTCAACAACGCCCTGGACGCCATGGCCGAGGACGGCGGCACGCTGACGATCCGCACCCGCCGCGAGGAAAACGACGGGGTGCTCCTGGAGGTGGCCGACACCGGTCCGGGCATACCCGTGGCCGTACTTTCGCGCATCTTCGATCCATTTTTCACCACCAAGCCGGTGGGCAAGGGCACCGGCCTGGGGTTGTCTATCTGCTACGGAATCGTGCACAAGCTGGGCGGGCGCCTGGAGGTCAAGAGCGTCCCCAAGCAAGGGGCATCCTTCCAGGCCCATCTACCGGCCCAGCCGCCGGCCGAGAGCCAGCCCGGTGCCCTTAGGCAGGCGGCCTGAAGGCCGGGAAAGGAATATTAGGCAATGGACTGCATCAGCGTGCTTATGGTTGACGACGAGCAGGGGTTCCTGGAGGCCATGAGCAAACGCCTGGCCCGGCGCGGCCTGGTGGTGCGCGTGGCCTCCGGCGGGGCCAAGGCCCTGGAGATGCTCGGCCAGTTGGAGAGCGACGTGGTGGTCCTGGACCAGAAGATGCCGGAGATGGACGGCCTGCAAACCTTGATTCAGATCAAGGAGCGTCATCCCCGGGTTAAAGTGATCATGCTCACCGGCCATGCCACGGTGGACTCGGCGGTCTCCGGCATGGCCCTGGGCGCCCACGAGTATCTGGTCAAGCCCTGCGACCTGGATACCCTCCTGGAACAGATACACGCCGCTGTGGGGTGGCGAGAGGCCAGGGGGGGGCTGGCCTGAACGGACGGTTTATGAGGAGTCAGGATGAGGGCGCGCAAGGTTTTGGGTCTTGGGGCACCCTCGGAGTCAGAACGGATCAAGTGGAGGAAAATGGTCATGAATTTCTTCAAACAGTTGGGCCAGTTCATGGTCGCCGGCGCCCGGGCCCACGCCCAGTGGGAACTGGATGTGTCGCGCACCATCCTGGCGGACAAAAAACGCTTGTTCCTGCTGGGGCTGATGCTGGTGCCCATCATTCTGGGCGGCGTGGCCTGGGCCGATCAGTTGGGTGAGGCCCTGCCCCAGTTCCTGGGTGGCAAGAAAGCCTACAGCCCGGCTTTTTACACCACGGGCATCTTCCTGGCGTCCATCGGCATCGGCGTCGGCGCCGGGCTCATCACCGGCTGCATCGGCGCTGGCGGCGGCTTCATCATCGCCCCGGCCCTGATGTCGGCGGGCATCAAGGGCATCCTGGCCGTGGGCACCGACCTGTTCCACATCTTCGCCAAGGCCATCATGGGCAGCGTCATCCACCGCAAGCTGGGCAACATCAGCGTC
>JAZDIQ010000094.1:0-22750 GCA_043804825.1 Pseudomonadota bacterium | reverse complement strand
CATGCGGCCCCGCGCGGGGCCGCGCCTCTAGACCAAAGTCAGCAAGACCTGCCGCCAGGCCGTGGCGGCCCGGAGCAGGTCGTCAAGTTCCTTGAGACAGGCCCGCGCTTCCTGGCGGTCAATGTGATTGTCGGTTTCCAGAGCCTGGCAGACCGTGGCGACATGCTCGCCGGCTTCCTTGGTGATGCGGGTCAAATGCTGGAGGGCCTCCAGGGGCGCGGGCTGGCCGGAAGGCATGGGCACGGCCACATAGCCCAGATCCTCGGCCACCTTTTGCAGAGAGCGGCAGTCGCCGCTTAGGCGCATGATCTTCACCCAGTCCAGCAGGCCCAGCTTGTGGTTGGTGCGGCCCTCGCCCTCGTTGGGGTTGAGCTCGCTGTAAAGCGTGTTGGGGCTCTTGGCCAGGTAATCGGCCATGCCCTTGACGCCTTCGCGCGAATCCAGCACGGCCGCCTGCACCAACTCCAGGAGGGTCATGGGGCGCTGCATGGTCATGGCAAAAGCTCCCTGGGATTGCCGTTTATGGCTGACGGGGTGGTGATGCATCCTGTGAGCATGGCGCGGCATGAGCGGTATTGCCCCAAGCTATACGAATGGTGTAAGGTCGCTAACATAGGCTATTTAAGCCGCCTGCGAGGTCGCGTTTTCACCCTGGGGCTGGCGCGCCAGTTCCAGCATCTTGGTGCGGATGGCGTCGCTCAGGAACCGGAAGCCTAGCCGCCGGGCGTAGGCCTCGATCTCGGCCCGCTCGGACTCGGTCAGCTTGATGGTGTAGGGGTTGGGCTGCTTGGCCATGGACACCTCCTGGAAGATGGACCGAATATATACGGTGACTCCATTTGCCGTCAAGACTAAAAATGGACTGATTACATATTTTGGCAACAAAGCGCTTCCCCATTGATAATGCTAATGAATTCCGCTCTAGGCTCAGAGAGGCTAGGGAACGGTGTGGCCTGAGGCAAGGGGAAGTAGCCAAATTACTTGGGCAAGATCAAGGGACTATCAGCGAGTGGGAAACCGGCAAAGTTGAACCATCTGCCGGTGCCCTTGCTAGGCTTGCCAAATTATACGGTGTTTCCATAGACTGGCTCCTTACCGGTATGGAGCCATCGGCGCCCCCAGCCGAAGCCAATGACATGCCTGACTGGCTTCACGAACTTCTGCCCCGGATATCTGAACTAGACGCCAGGGGGCAAGCTGCCGTACGAGCAGCCATGGTAGGCGTGATCGATGCCTTGGCCCCACCAGAGATTAATGAAGAGACCAAACCGCCGCCCCCGAAAGTGGCTGCGGGACCGGCGAGGGCAAGGCGGAGGTAGCAGCGGCCGCCAGTTACATGGGGGGTATCATCAGCATGCACGCGGTGAGGGTTGGCCGGTCCCTAAGATTGCCTGACAGTGTTCGGCCTGTGTGCGTTCATCATGGGGGATTCATCATCTGGCTTAGCCAGGGCCTGTCTGAGCTACTGGGACACAACAACGGACCTTTTGTCGGCCGAAGCGTCCTGCGCTTCGTGGCGCCGGAGTGCGCCCAACGGACGGCGGACGCGCTGGGGCGGCAGCGGGGGCGGTCGAGGCTCATGGTAGCGCTGGTGAGGGACGATGGCGAGCGGGTGCCGGTGGAGGTGGCGGGTAGGAATGTGGTGGTCGGGGGGGTGCAGGCGAGGAGGGTGGAGGTGAGGGTGGTTGCAGCTTCTTGGTAATGCAGATAAATAGCTGTAGCTTCCAACTACTTTATCGGGCATCTAACTGCTACCATTCCTGTCATGTATTGAGCTTTCATATTATTACCCAATTTAGAAAAGGAATTTGTGCGTTGGACATCCCACGTATCTTCAACATTACTGAAAGTGCTCACCGCATCCATAACCCGCTCACACCAGAAAAGCTCGCCACTCTCGGCGTAGCGTTGCGCCTGGATTCAGGGGCTCGCGTGCTTGACCTCGGCAGCGGTTCGGGCGAGATGCTGTGCACCTGGGCACGCGATCACGGATTCACTGGCGTCGGCGTCGACATGAGCCAGTTGTTCACCGAGCAAGCGAAACTCCGCGCTGAAGAACTCGGAGTCGCTGACCGAGTCGAGTGCATCCACGGCGACGCAGCCGGCTCCGTCGCCGACGAAAGGGTCGATGTGGCAGCCTGTGTCGGTGCCACGTGGATCGGTGGAGGAGTAGGCGGCACCATCGAGCTTCTGGCGAAGAGCCTCCGCACCGGAGGGATCATCCTCATCGGCGAGCCCTACTGGCGGCAGTTACCAGCGACGGAAGACGTTGCCAAGGGATGCCTTGCCCATTCAATCTCTGACTTTCTCATGCTTCCAGAACTTCTCGCGTCTTTCGGCGACCTCGACTACGACGTCGTGGAAATGATTCTGGCAGACCAGGAAGGCTGGGACAGGTACGAGGCGGCCAAGTGGCTCACCATGCGCCGATGGCTCGAAGCGAATCCCGACGACGACTTCGCGAAAGAGGTTCGAACCCAACTAACCCCGGAACCCGTACGCTATGCCACGTACACGCGTGAATACATGGGCTGGGGCGTGTTCGCGCTGATGGCGCGGTGATGTGCGGCAGCTGGGACATTCGGCGGATTGTCAACGGCTGACGTTGAAGCTCCAGGAGCCCTCATCTTGCAGGAGTAGCCGTGCCTCTCATTGATTTGCGTGGTCAAGCCACTTACTACGAGGACTACGGCCAAGGGCCGGTGGTGATTCTGCTGCACCATGGTTTCGCCAGTTGCGAGATGTGGCGCGGCATCCTGCCCCACCTGGTCACCTCGGGCCACCGGGTAGTGATGTACGACCGCCGGGGCTATGGCCGCAGCCACGAGGGCGAGGACTTCCGCGAGTTCTACCTGTCGGAGCGCTTCCGGCTGGCCATGGTGGACGAGCTGGCCGCCCTGGCTTCGGCCCTGGAACTGCCGGCCTTTCACCTGGTGGGGCAGTGCGAGGGCGGGGTCCTGGCCCTGGACTATGCGGCCCGCCACCCGGAGCAGGTCAAGAGCCTGGTGGTGGCCTCCACCTGGTGCCATTCCAACGGCCAGGTGCGCGCCTTCAACCTGGAGAAGTTCTCCACCGCCTTTCCCGCCCTGGACGAGAAGATCCGGCGCAAGATGATCGCCTGGCACGGCGAGGCCAACGCGGAGCGGCGCTTCGAGCTTTTCCGCTACATGGGCGGGGCCTACGGCACCAGCGAATTCGACCTGCGCCCCATGCTGCCGGGCATCAGCCAGCCCAGCCTGATCATCTATCCCGACCGCAGCGCCCTGTTCGAGGTAGAGCAGGCGGTGGCCTTCTATCGCGGCCTGCCCAATGCCGAGCTGGCCGTGCTTCCCAAATGCGGCCACAACACCTATGAGCAAAAGCCCCAGGACTACCTCCGGCTGGTGCAGGACTTCCTGGGCCGCCAGGAGCGGGGCGAGGACGCGGGCAAGGCCTTTGTCATGACCTGCGCGGGGTGAGGCGAAAGGCGTTCATCTGTGAGGGGAAGGAAATGAGCCCAAAGCAGGAACCAGCCAAGACGATCTATCAGCTCAAGGTGACTCTCCAGGACATTGATCCGCCGATTTGGCGGCGTCTGCTGGTGCCGTCCAACGTGGCGTTGGCCAAGCTGCACAAGATCATCCAGCGGGCCATGGGCTGGGAGGACAGCCACCTCCACCAGTTCCTGGTGGGCAAGCAGATCTATGGCACGGCCGATCCGTATGGATTTGGCAGAGGCCCCAAGATACTGAGCGAGCGCAGTCATACCCTGGAGCAGGTGGCTTTCCGTGCCAAGATGAAGCTGCTCTATGAGTACGACTTCGGCGATAGCTGGCTGCACGAGGTGCTGGTGGAAAAGGTGATGCCGGCCGACCCGGAGGCCCGGTATCCGGTCTGCCTGGAGGGCGCGCGGGCCTGCCCGCCCGAGGACTGCGGCGGCACGCCGGGGTATGAAGACCTGTTGCAGGCCCCGTCCGACCCCAGCCACCCGGAGCACGAGGAAATCAAGGACTGGGTCGGGGACGACTTCGACCCCGAGGCGTTGGACCTGGACAAGGTCAACCGGTCGCTAGCCAGGCTGCGGTTACGACGCCCCTAATCTAAATCCGTTAAACGCTAATTGGTCGCGTAATGGCCAAAGCTGGCCACGGACAGCGCAGGCACGCGCAGGAGACAAAAATGGAAATCAACCTGGTAAAACTTATCTATTTTTCGCCCACCGGAACCACCCAAAAAGTATTGCAGGGCATTGCCAAGGGTATAGCTGTCCAAGATGTCGAGGACTTTAATTTGACACTCCCGGATGGGGCCAACAGAACGATACCGTCCAATACCAATGAACTGGTGATCCTGGGCGCCCCTGTTTACGGCGGTCGCCTTCCGGTAAAGGTAGTCAAGCGCTTCAAACAGATAAGGGCAAACAACACGCCGGCGGTTCTCATAGTTGTATATGGAAACCGGGAGTTCGAGGATGCATTGCTAGAGCTGAAAAACCTTGCGCTTGAGTTGGGTTTTAATCCCATTGCTGGCGGCGCGTTTATTGGCGAGCATTCTTTTGCAACAAAAAATATCCCCATCGCAAATGGTCGTCCAGATGATCAGGATATCCAAATGGCGGTGGAGTTCGGAGCCCAAATCAGGCTCAAGGTCGCGGCGCTAGCATCACCAGCTTCCCCCGTGGAGTTGGAGCTTCCCGGGAAATTTCCCTATGAAGCACCGGGCGCGCGACCCTTGGCTGCCGCACCAGTGACCAATACAGAGGCATGCACTCTTTGCGGCGTGTGTGCCAGCGTGTGCCCCACTGCGGCGATCTCGATCGATGGAAGCGTGTCAATCGATATCGAGCGCTGCATTCGTTGCTGCGCCTGCATTAAACTCTGCCCCGAAGACGCGCTGTCCGCAGAGGACAGCACCTGGAAAGGCTTTGCCACCTGGTTGAATGAAAATTGCAGTGCCCGGAAGTCCCCTCAATTTTTTGGGGTGGATGGATAGGAACCCCTGCCTGGTGCCTGTGCTGGCCAGCCCAAGGATTGCGGCGGCGCCCCTGGATATGAGGGGATCTGCGGCTGGCCCTGGCTGATCCCGGGCACCCCGAGCACCAGGAAGCCTGGCAATGGGTGGGCGCCAAGTTCGACCGAGAGGCCTTTGACCTGGAGAAGGTCAACCGGGGGCTGGCCCGGTTGCGATGATGCTATGCTGTGGGAAGAGGGAATATGGCCCATCAGAGCAAAAGCCATGAGCAGGTCGCACCACGGACTGACTCACGGTCTGTCCTAGGTGAGCGCTTGACGGATAAACCGGTCTGAGCTATGCTTCATCCATCGGACGGCCATCCGCGCACCCTCTCGCCCAGCCCGGGAACACCCCGGCTTGGGCGATTTGCTTTTAGGCACCAGTCAAGCGGCCAAGCTTTTGGGGGTGTCCCGGTACTACCTCCTGGAGCACAAGGCAGAGTTCGACTATGTGCTCATGCCCGGCAAGCGCCCATCCTACCGCTGGTACAAGAGCAGCCTGGAGGCGTGGCTTGCCCATAGAACGCATCGGGCAAAGGTACCGCTGGGTCAAAATGATCCAAGGCGCCCGTTACCGCAGCCCGGCGGTGTTTCTGGCCAAAAAGGAAGCGGAAACCGCCCTTGCTCGGTGGGTAGCGGAGTTCCAAGCCACCGGCCAGCCGCCCAGTCTAACCCCGACCCCTTTGGACTCAGGGCCAATTACGACCGTATTCGACGTGCTAGAGAAGAGGCTGGCCTGGCTGCGCAGCCACGGAAACGCCCGGCACCTTAAGGACTCCGAGAGCCTTTTCCGATTGGCCATGCGCGCCGGGGACTTCTGGGACCAGCCCGCCGAGTACCTCACCACCGTAGAAGTACTAGCCTGGGCCGAGGAATACCGAGAGATGGTCTCGGCCAAGGCGGCCAACCGGCTTTTGCGTTACCTGTCCACGGCTTTTAACGGTCCTTGGGAGTCCAAGCGCTTGCCCCGAGAGTACCCGGTCAACCCTTTCCTGGTGCCTCTGTTCCCAGAGGATCATAGCCCCCCATACGTCCCTTCGGACGCCCACGTCCAGGCCTGTATCGGCCAGGCGCCAGACGGCGAGAAAAAGCTTTTCCTGCGGATGCTAGCGGAGACAGCAGCACGCCAGAGCGAGCTGCGGACCATTTTGGTCGAAGACTTGGAGCTTGATCGGGGTCTGGTGGTCCTCTTTACCCGCAAAAAGCGCGGTGGCCACCGCCGGCCGCGCCGGGTGCCCGTTAGCCCGGGCCTGGCCCATGACCTTAGCCGCTGGCTGGAGACTTGTTCCGGACCGATGGCGTTTTCTGGTGGGTCCGGGGATGATCCCCGATCGCTCCGTTGGGCCTATGGGCTCCAAGAGAAAGTTTGCCGGCAGGCCGAGGTGAGATATTTCTCTCTGCATGGGTATCGGCATTGGCGGGCCTGTAGCTGGGCCAGGGAAGGTTTACGTCTGAGCCAGATTAAGGCCAGGTTGGGGCATGAAACCCTACAGGTCACAGAGCATTATTTGCGCTCATTAGGGGTTGAGGTCGAGGACCTGGGGTTATAAAAATTACCCACTATTACCCAGAAGAAAATACAAAAGAGGTTAGCCTGACAGGCTAACCTCTTGATTTTTCTGGAGGCGGCGATCGGATTTGAACCGATGAATAACGGATTTGCAGTCCGCTGCCTTGCCACTTGGCTACGCCGCCGTTTGGGGCTATGTCGCTAAAAAGTCTCGGCCTTTCAACGACGGTGCAACTTTATACACGGCTGGCCGCAGTGTCAAGGGTTATCTGGCTCTGGCCAACTGGCCGGATCGAGTCAGGGAATCAGGTCCTGGGCTAAAAGCTCGCAGATGTCCATGACTTCCAAATCCTCCAGCCCGGCGGTCTTGCGGCTGTCTTCCAAGAGCGATACGCAATAGGGGCAGGCGGTGGCCAGCACCGTGGCCCCGCCGGCCGCGGCTTCCCGCACCCGCAAGAGGCTGAAGCGCTGCTCGGTGGGGGTTTCCATCCACAGGCGCCCGCCGCCGCCTCCGCAGCACAGGGAGAACTCCCGCGCGCGGTCCATTTCCACAAGTTGCGTCCCGCAGGCCTCCAGGACCTGTCGGGGTTGTTCGAACACCCCGCCGTGGCGTCCCAGGTAACAGGGGTCGTGATAGGCCACCTTGGCCGCCAGTCCCTGCCGCAGGGGCAGACGCCCCTCCCGAACCAGCTCTGCCAAAAGCTGGCTGGCATGCACGACCTGGTACTGCCCGCCCAGTTCGGGATACTCGGCGCTGAAGGTCTTGAGGCAATGGGGCGAGGTGACGATTATCTTTTGGACCCCTTGGCGGTTGAACAACTCCACGTTGCCGCCGGCCAGCTTTTGGAACAGCTCCTCGTCGCCGATCTTGCGCACGCTCTCGCCGCAGCAGTTCTGCTCCGGCCCCAGCATCCCGTAGGAGACCCCGGCCCGGTTCAGCAATTGAACCAGGGCGCGGGCGATGTTTTGGCTGCGCTGCTCGTAGCAGGAGGTGCAGCACACGAAGAGCAGATACTCCTTGTCCGGCGTGAAGCGGGGCAGTTCCAGCCCATCGCTCCAGGCCATGCGCTTTTCGCGGGGTTCGGACCAAGGGTTGCCGTTGGCATGGGCCGAGCCCAGCACGGCCTTGAGGGTCTCGGGCACGCCGCCGGCCTGGGTGATCAGCGAGCGCATGCCCCGCATGATCCCGATGATGTCCACGCCCCGGGGGCAATTGAGCACGCACTTGTTGCAGGTGGTGCAGCCGAAAAGAACCTCGTCGGACTCGTAGCCCTCTAGGCCCAGTTGCCCCTGGCGGATCATCAGCCGGGGGAGGAACTCACCTTCCACCTCCCGCCAGGGACACAGGGCGGAGCACAGGCCGCACTGCATGCAGGCGTTGAGGTCGGTGCCCCCGCTCTGTTGGACGGCCTGGTTGACCTCTATGAACGGCGTCTGGGCCATGGCAAGTTCCTCCCCTGAAGGGCCTGTTAGTAGACCAGGCTGGCCTGGGCCGAGAGCAGCTCCAGGGTCAGCTTGGCGGCGGCGGTGGGCTCGGCCCCGGGCACCAGGTCCGACTCCGCGATTTGGCGCTCCTTGATGCAAGGCACGCAGACCAGGAGCTTGCCGCCCTGGGCCAGGAAGGAATTGAGCAGGTCCTTCAGGGGGGGCAGGCCGGCGGCGAAGACGTTTTCCACGTAGCCCTTTTTGGCCAGATAGACCCCGGTGCTTTGCAGGGCCACCACGGCCTGCACGTCCATGGCCAGGGCGGCGTTGGCCATGACAAAGGGCAGGCAGGCCCGTTCGGGGTCCTCGCCAGCGTGGGTGCAAATGTAGACTATCTTCTCGATATTTTCGCTCATGAACTGGGTTCCTTTCCTAACGGGTTGGTTGCGATACGGGTTGTTTACGATGTTTGCCGCGCCGCCTCCGGGTCGGGCGGCGTCTGGCTTGGCGACAAGGCGTACCGGAAATAGCCGCCTTGCTTGTCTCCCTCCACGGCCAGGCCGTATTTGCGCATGGCCATCAGATACCACAGGGCCTGGCGGGGGCTTAAGCCCGTGGCGCGGGCAATGCCCGGCACGGTGTCCGGCCCCTGCGCCAGATGGCCCTTTATCAGCTTCAGGACTCGCGATTGTTCCTTGATGCGTTCCTTGGCCGCCGCGATCTGGGGCTCGCGCTCCTGGCGCAGGCGGGCCATGGTCTCCTTGTCCAGCGTGTTCATGCTTGCTCCTCGCCGGCCGAGGGGGCGGTGATGGCCCGCACCATGGCCTCGTATTGGGGCAGGGTCCAGCCGGCCACGGCGATGGCCCCGGGCTGGCAGACCGCCGCGCACACCCCGCAGCCCAGGCACAGGGCCGGGTTGACCAGGGCCTTGGCCCCGGCGGGGGTTTGGGTCAGGGACAAGGCCCCCTCGCTCAGGCAGGCCTCCAGGCAGGCCCCGCAGCCGTCGCAGGCCTCCTGGTCCACCTGGGCCACGAAGGGGGCCAGCTCCACGTAGCCCCGGCTCAAGACCCCGCCGGCCTTGACCGCCGCCGCCGAGGCGGCCGCGCAGGCCTCGCCGGTGTCCATGGGGGCCTGGCAGGTGCCGGCCAGGTATATCCCGGCCACGGCCGGCTCCACGGGGCGCAGCTTGGGGTGCACCTCCAGGAGGAAGCGGTCGGCGCCCACGGCCAGTTTTAGCATCTCGGCCAGATTGGCCACCGGGCCGGGCCGCATGCCCACGGCCAGCACCACCAGGTCGGTCTCCAGCTCCAGGCGCTCACCGCCCAGGAGGGTGTCGGCCATCTCGATGACCATCCCCTCGCCCTGACCCTGACCTTGGCCCCGCACCTGGGGCGGGTCCTCGGCGCCAAAGCGCAGGAACAGCACTCCTCGGCGCGAGCTGTCCAGGTAGTAGTCCTCGTGGCCCCGGCCATAGGTGCGGATGTCGCGGTGCAGGTCGTAGACCACCGTCTCCGGGAAACGCTGTTTTATCTCCAGGGCGGCCTGCAAGGTGGCGGTGCAGCACACCCGCGAGCAATACTCGTTGAGCGGCCGTCCGTCGGGCGGCTCGTGCAGGCCAGGGATTTCGCGGCTGCCCACGCAGTGGATCAGGGCCAGGCTGGCGATCTGGCGGCCGTTGACCGTCAGCGCCTGCCCCGCTGGATGCTTGGCCATGATCTGGATAAGCTCGGGCAGGGTGATGACCTGGGGCAGTTGGCCATAGCCGTATTGGCCCACATAGGGTTGGTAATGCTCGAAGCCGGTGGCCACGATCAGGGCGCCGCTGCGCAGGCTAATCTGTTCCACGGCGCCGGGAGGCTCGGCGGGCAGAAAGCCGGCAAAAGGCGTGAAGCCAGGCAGGCGGCCGGCGGCCCGGGCCAGGGAGACAAGCAGCATCTCGCGCTGCTCCCGAGGCGGGCGGCGGGTGACGGTCAGGTCAAAGTTGCCCACGTAGCCCCCGGCGGTGCTGATCTCGGCGCAGGTGAGCACCTCTATCAGCTCGTGGCCCAGAACCAGCCCCGCCAGGTCCTCGATCATTTGCGAGGCCTTTTCGCCCGTGGGGTAGAGGTTCTCCAGGCGGGCCAGGTTGCCGCCCAGGAAGGGGGTCTTCTCCACCAGGGTGACCCGTATGCCGCGTCCGGCCAGGTCCAGGGCGGCCTTGAGGCCGGCCGGGCCGGCGCCCACCACGGTGGCGTGGGCCTGGGCCTCCACCCGGATGGGCTCCAGGGACTCCAGGAGGCCGGCCTTGGCCACGGCCGCAGCCACCAGCTTGGCGGCCTTGCCGGTGGCGCCGGGGCCGTGGTGCACCCAGCTCACCTGTTCGCGGATGTTGGCGTGCTCATAGAGGTAGGGGTTCAGCCCGGCCCGGAGCATGGCCCCCCGGAAGGTGGTCTCGTGCAGGGCCGGGGCGCAGGAGGCCACCACCACCCGGTCCACCCGGCCCTCCTGGATGTCCTTGATGATCATCTCCTGGCCGGGGTCGGAGCACATGAAGCTGTTCTGCCGGGCCACGGTCACGCCGGGCAGACCGCCGGCCAGGTCCTCCACCCGCTGCACGTCCACGTGGTCGGAGATGTTGCCACCGCAGTGGCAGATGTAGACGCCCACCTTGGGCTGCCTTGGGGTCTTGCCGTCGCTCATGCCGTCCTCCTGAGGCCGCCGTCAATAGAGGCCAGGTAGGCGCTGGCCTCCTGGGCGGCGTGACCCGCCTCCACGATGGTGTCCACGATGTCCTTGGGGCCGGCGGCCGTGCCGCAGGCGAAGACCCCCGGCAGACTGGTCAGGCTGGGGGCCAGCTTGGGGCTCTTGGCCTCCACGAAGCCGTCGGAGGCGACGGCCACGCCGGTGGCCTGGCGGGGGTCCCAGCCGGGCAGCATGGCCAGGGACATCACCACCAGGTCGTGGGAGCGCCGCTGGCCGCCGTTGCCGCTCTCCATGTCGTCGTAGAACAGCGCCACCCCGCCATCCTGGTCCTGGCCCATCACCACGGGCTTGGCCTTGACGAACTCGATGCCCATGGCCTTGGCGTTCTGGAAAAACTGCTCGTAGTTTTTGCCAAAGGCCCGGATGTCCATGTAGTAGATGGTGATGTCGCCCAGGGGCAGGGCGCCGGAGAGCAGCATGGCCTGCTTGATGGCGTACATGCAGCACACCCGCGAGCAATAGGGCACGCCCTTGGTGATGTCTCGGCTGCCGGCGCACTGGATGAAGGCCACCGAGTCCGGCTCCTTGCCGTCGGCGGGCCTCAAGACCCGCATGTAGGGCCCGTGGGGGGCCAGGATGCGCTCCATGTCCAGGCTGGAGATCAGGTTGGGCTGGCGGCTGGCCGGGCCGTAGGCCCGCTGGGGATAATCATCCATGAGATTGAAGCCGGTGGCCAGGACCAGGGCGCGGCCACTGAGGGTGAACCGCCGCGCGGGCTGGGCATAATCCACCGCCCCGGTGGGGCAGACCTTGGCGCAGCGGCCGCACAGGCTGCAACTCTCCACGTCCAACAAGGCCAGTTGGGGGATGGCGTTGCTGAAGGGTATGTAGATGGCCTTGCGCGCGCTGAGCCCGGCCTGCTCCTGATCGGGCACGTAGACCGGGCAGGCGTATTCGCACTGACGGCAGCCGATGCACTTGTCCTCGTCAACGTAGCGGGGCAGCTGGGTCAGGCGGGCCTGGATGATGTCGCCCTGGCGCTGGACCTCGTTCAGCTCGCACATGGTGAAAAGCGTGATGTTGGGGTGGTGGCTGGCGGCGGCCATCTTGGGGGTGGTGATGCAACTGGCGCAGTCCAGGGTGGGGAAGACCTTGGAGAGCCGGATCATCTTGCCGCCGATGGAGGCGTCCTTCTCCACCACCGCCACGGAATAGCCCTGCTCGGCCAACTCCAGGGCCGCCTGTAGGCCGGCGATGCCTCCGCCCAGTACCAGGGCGTCGAATTGGTCGTTTTTGGCTGTGCTCATGGCTGCCGGTTTCCTTTCTTGGCCAGCCCGTCAGGCGGCGGTTTGCTGGCCACCCGAGGCGTCAAACTCGTCCACCACCTGCCGCATCTGATCGACCTCCCGCAGGAAGGCCCGATTGCAAACCGTGCAGATGGCGGTCAGGCGCAGGCGGGCGGTGCTCAGGCCTTTTTGCTTCATGAGCTGGTAGACCCGGTCGATTCGTTTGGCCAGCACCTCATAGGCCCCCTCGTAGGGGCACTCCACGCCGCAGGACATGATGATGATGCCGCCGACGCCCCGCTGGAAGCTCTCGATATAAAAGCGCTCGGGGAACATGGCCGGCGAGGGCACCCGCAGGATATAGGTGTTGTCCGGGTAGCTTTGGTGGGCCTGGCCCACCGAGTTGGCGCCGGGGTAGGCGCAGGCCTCGGTGGCCAGGATGAGGATGGGGGACGAAACATGGTTGGACATGCTGGTCGGCCCTTACTTCTTGCGCCGCACGTACAGGCGGGAATAGCCGTCGGATTCTTGGTGACCCAGGTACTCGTGCCCCACCTTGCCGGCCCAGGCGGGGATATCTTCCTTGGTGCCGGAGTCGCTGGAGAGCACCTCCAGCACCTCGCCCACCTTCACCGAGCCGATGGCCTTTTTGGCCTCCAGGAGGGGACCGGGGCAGGCGCTGCCGCGGGCGTCGACGGTGGATGCGGTGCTGGGTGTCTCGGAGAGCAGGTTGGACATGATCGTATACTCCTAATTCTTGGTGGTGGTTGAGATCGGAGACGCTTTTGCCGGGGCTCTGGCCGGGATGGAGGCGTGTCCGGTTAGGGCCGGGGCGGTGTCTTGTCCTGGTGCTACGCAAGGCCGATGCCAAAAAAACCCAGTCGTGCCCAAGGAATAAATCTCCTATATATTCAAGGTAAATGGGCCAGGCAGGGCGCCAAGGGGGCCCGCCAAGGTGGATGTGGTATGCTAATCTTCGTTAAGTGCGTTAAGGGGGCAGGGCCGCCGTTTACAACAATTAACGGTTGTGGGGCTGCCGTGCGAAGCGAAGCGGAAGGCCCCGAGGGCAAGGCCCGCTGGCTGGGGCCGGCCCCCTGGGCATCCCCGCCAAGGGCGTTCAGACCTGAGCGCCGTGTCTGGTCCCACCCCAAACAGATCGGGGTTGCTTCGCGGCTTGCCGGGCGGCGCTTGTCGCGGGCCTGAGCTGCCCGGTTGGTGCCGACTCGGCTTGTGGCCCCGGACGGGGCGCGCGGGGGAGGGGAGCCACCTGGCCATGCACAAGGCCGGCCTTTGGCGACAGGTTTTATTGCACAAGGTGCGGGCCGGCCCCGACGGGTGGCCTCGTGGGGCCGCGCCAGCCCTCAGGCCGGGGCCGGGGCTATTTGATGGTATTAACAGTTAATATGGCGCGAAGGCCAGGGGTGCCTAAAAATGCGGCCAAAGCACCCAAATGGGCCGCGCCATTTGTGGTTATAGGCAATTTTAGCAATTATAATAGATTGATATATTGGCCAGGACTCATAGTATACAATATAACTATATAATTAGTGGGTATAATGTAACAAGTAGTATATTCTAAAAAATTGTGCGGAGTCTTGCGGCAACACTGGACATCCTATATAAAATTGTGCAATGTATTGCCGTCAAACCTTGCCCGCGAATCCGCTTTGCACTATTGCCTGGTTGAGGAGAAAATTACTCGCCAGTAATAGGTGATTGACCTGGTGGTTTACCCATGCGACGCACACTCGTTTCTTTCAGCGGGGATATGACCAGGCTAACCAGTGAAAATAGTCACATAAAATTCGTCTCTGCCAGCGCCATGGAATAACCATGGGCGCCGTAAGCTCCAGGCGAGCTCCGCGGGCGCAACAACATGTGGAACCACAGCCATTGCCAGCTAAACCAAGCCGCATAAAGCTCCGCGTCCGCTGTAAGCCCAGTCCCCTGGCTAACGCCGAGGGGTTATGCCCGGAGACGCCCGCCGGGAGCCAATGCGGCATCTACATTTAAAATAGATACATAGTATTGATATGTCAGTAGGTTATGTGCCGGGAACGGCCGGAGATCAGGTAATGTCGATAGATGTGCGGTTTCAATATTGTCAACCGAGACGCGTGTATCGGCCAAGAGTATCATGCTCGGCCAAGCGATAAAAAAGTGCCGATGGTAAATTGCCATGCCGTCCCGAGAGGCCGTGTCATAAGCATGGCGTCCAGGGCTAACTTAATAGCTGGACCTTAAGGTGATGGTAGGGAGAACGGCGCCGAGTCCTTGCCATTGTCAACCCAAGAGGGGCTGCTAGCCTCCATCACAAACGTAGCGCGGGGAAGTGTTCCAAATGTTTTTTACAATAAGTCTCTACCTTTCCTTGGCCATATGTGCAGCCGGCCTGGTCTACAAGATATGGGCGTGGCTCAACGTTTCGGTGGAGAAAGAGGATCGGCAGTACTCGCCTGGCCAGCGCTTGACCGCCTCGCTGACGGAGATGGCCCGGGTGGTGTTCAGCCGGCGGATAGGTGCCCTGCTTAAGGCGCTTATTCTAGATGGTTTTTTGCAGAAGCGCTCCTTGTCGCACAGCTTCGTCGCCTGGCTGGCTCATATTTGTCTCTTCACGGGCTTCACCGGCCTTCTGCTGCTGCACGCCCTGGCATCCCAGGTGACGGCCCGCCTGTTTGACAATTATTACGCCACGTTGGACCCCTGGCTCTTTCTGCGCGACCTGCTGGGAGTTTTGGTCCTGGTGGGCGTGTTTCTGATCGTTTACCGGCGCGTGGCCGTGCGGGGCCTGCGCCAGATCACCCGGGGCGCCGACCGCCTGGCCATCATCCTGCTGATGGTGGTGTTGTTCTCGGGATTTGGCCTGCAAGCCCTGAAAATCACCTCGGCCCGCATCTTTGACCGCATGCAGGAGGAATACGCCGGCCTGAGCCAGCCCCAGGAGTTGCAGGCCTTGCGCTCGGTCTGGGCGGAAGACTATGGCGTGGTGTTTGCTCCGGGGCAGATCAGCCGCGACGCCGACGTGCTGGCCTTGGGCCAAAAGCTTAATGAAGACAGTTGCGTGTCGTGTCACTCCCCCGCCCCGCACGCCTTCGGCTCCTTTGTCCTCTCGGTGGTCCTGCGCCCCGTGGCCCTGGTGCTGGACCAGTTTAATGCCACCGAGGTGGTGTACTACCTGCACTTCCTGTCTTTGTTCCTCTGGGTGGCCCTCATGCCCTTCAGCAAATTCCTGCATATGTTCTCCGGGCCGCTGCTCCTGGCCACCAACGCGGTGGTGGACCGCCAGACCATGCATCCAGCCGCCCGGGCGGCCTTGCGCGCCCTGGAGTTGGACGCCTGCTCCCACTGCGGCACCTGCACCGTGCATTGTTCGGTGGCCGTGACCCTGCACCGCATTCACAACCAGGAAATCCTGCCCTCTGAGCGACTGTTCTCCCTGAGCGCCATGGTGCGCGGCGGCAACGGCGACCCGGCCCACCTGGCCCGGGTGCGCGAGGGGGCCTACACCTGCACCAATTGCTATCGCTGCACCAGGCTCTGCCCCTTGGGCATCAACCTGAACGACCTCTGGGCGGCCCTCAAAAAGAACCTGATCCAGGCCGGCCTGGGGGTGCCCTACCAGGAGGCGGCCCAGAAGGCCAACCAGGCGGCGGAGGAGAGCCGGCACAAGGAAAAGCTCAAGGTGGTCACGGGCAACTTCCAGCATGGCCTCAAGGTTTCGGCCCAGGCCGGCACCTTCTCCTCCTGCTACGCCTGCCGGCAGTGCACCAACGCTTGCCCGCTGGTGTTCATGTACGAGTGGCCCAACCAAGAATTGGACATGCTGCCCCACCAGGTGATGTACGCCTTGGGCCTGGGCCTCAAGGAAGAAGCCATGGGCTCCCGCATGGTCTGGAACTGCCTGACCTGCTACCAGTGCCAGGAAGCCTGCCCCAACTCGGTGCAGGTGACCGATATCCTCTATGAGCTTCGTTACCTGGCAGCCCAGGCGGCCAGCTCCCCGGAGGCTTGACATGTCATTCGCCTTGTTCCTGGGCTGCCAAATACCCAATTTCGCGCCCCAGTATGAAAAATCCTCCCGTTTGCTCCTGAAGAAACTGGGGATCAAGATCACCGATATGGAGTTCAACTGCTGCGGCTACCCCTTGCGGCACCAGCACTTCCATACCTATCTCTTGGCGGCGGCCAGGAACCTGGCCCTGGCCGAGGCCAAGGGCCTGGACCTGATGACCCTGTGCAAGTGCTGCCTGGGCAGCTTCAAGCGGGCCCAGGCCTTCCTGGCCGGCAACGCCGAGCTGCTCCTGGAGGTCAACCAACAGTTGGCCCAGGAGGGGCTGGCCTACCGGGGTCACGCCCAGGTCAGGCATTTGCAGACGGTCCTGCATCAGGATGTGGGCCTGGAGCGGCTTTCGGAGATGGTGGTGCGCCAGCTCAAGGGGCTGCGCGTCGCCACCCTGTATGGCTGCCACGCCCTGCGCCCCAGCAAGATCACCGGCTTCGACAATCCCTACGCCCCTCACATCATCGATGACCTGATGGAGATCACCGGGGCCACCAGCGTGCCCTGGGCCGGCAAGCTCAAGTGTTGCGGGGCGCCCCTGCGCGACAACAACGAGGATCTGTCCCTGGCCGTCATCGGTCAGCGCCTCAAGGAATACCAGGAGTCGGGCGCCGACGTGCTCAACGTGGACTGCCCGCACACCCTGCTCCAGATCAAGTGGGCCTTCAAGAGCCTGTGGCCCGAGAGCGTGGAGTTGGTCAAGGGCGTGGTGCTGTCGCCGCAGTTGCTGGGCCTGGCCCTGGGGCTGGCGCCCTCGGACCTGGGCTTGGATGAGAACCGGCCCCGGGCGGGATTTTTGGGCAACTACCTGGCCCCCAAGGGCGTGCAGCAGCCCCCCGAGCCGGCGCCCAAGGCCAAGCTGGTGGCCGGGGCCTACACCTAGCCCGGTCGCTCGACGGCGCGCCTGTCGCGTTTTTTTCGTCAACAAACTAAGGCCCGGCCATTACGCGTAATGGCCGGGCCTTGGTTGTCTGTAGCGATCGGCGGGGTTGGAACCGTGCCTACCTAAAGCAACAGAACACGCGTTGCTCCAGGACCTCCACCTTGTCGTTGAGGTAGCGGGCCTTGAAGCCGGCGTCCTTGAGGATGTTGTAGCCCATCTGGGCGCGGGCGCCGGTGCGGCAATGCAAGATGATTTCCTTGTCCTTGGGCAGCTCGGCCAGGCGGCCGGCCAGACTGTCCACGGGGATGCTCAAGGCCCCGGGCAGGGAGCCGCCGGTGGTTTCATCGGGGCTGCGCACGTCCAGGACCAGTTTGTCCGGGGGACGGTTGTTGACCACGTTCATGAATTCGTCACCGTTGATCTCGCCGGGCAGGGGGCGGGGCAGGTAGACGATCTTGGTGCGCACCTGGTCGGTCTGGGTGGGGCCCTTGCTGGCCAGCCAGCCCTGCCAGCCGCCGGCCAGCACCGAGACATGGCTGTAGCCCCAGCTAGAGATGAGCTTCACGGCCGGGGCCAGCTTGTCCAGCCCGGTGTCCTGGCCGTAGAGCACCAGATAGGCCTTGCGGTCCAGGGGGAACTGTTCCTTTTCCTGGGCCAGGCTGTCCAGGGACAGGGCCACCGCCCCCAGGATTTGCCCCTTCTTGGCGGCCTCGGGGCCGCGGGCATCGATCAGCACCAGGTAACCTAGGCGCTCGCTGACGAACTGGGGAGAGGTGAGCAGGGGCAGGCCGGCCTTGGACCATTCGGGGGTGCCGGCGTGGAAGACCTTGACGTTGCTGTAGCCGTTCTTTTCCGCCAACCTGGCGGCCATGGGCGAGAGCACTCATCTATAGCCCGCGCAGTAGAAGATGAGCTGGGCCGACTTGTCCTTGGGCAGCTTGTCCATCATGTCGGCCATCTTGGCGAAGGGGATGTTGATGGCCCCGGGCAGGTGGCCTTCCTGGAAGCCGCCGGGAGGGCGCGAGTCGATGAGGGTGAAGTGGCCCTTTTCCGGACCCTGAGCCACCAGCTGCTGCATCTGCTCCAGGCTGACGATCTGGTTCTCGGGGACCTTGATCACCGGCTTGGCCTTGATCTGGGTGGCCACCAAGTCGGCGCCCTGCTGGCTGAACTCCACCAGCACGGGGATGGGCTTTTGCAGGTCCTTCAGGGAAGGAACATTGACGATTTTAGTTTCTGGCGTGAACTTTATTACCAGGGTGCGCTCGCCGACCTCCACCTGCATGGTCTTGGATTTGTTGGCCAAGCTCTGGAATTCACCAGCGGCCACATTGGGCATCTTCTGGTATTCGCCGTGGCATTTAAGGCATTTGGCATCGACAAGACTGGTATTTTGGGCTTGGACGGGCGGTGAGAAAACCAAGGCGGCCAGCATCAGGCCGGCCAGCAGGCCACCAGGAGGGGCCATGCCAAGAAATGATTTAAAAGCCATAAGATACCTCCAGTAATCATACCCCATGATGAAGAACCTTAACCAAGTTAACTTAATCAAGGGTAAAAGACCAATGGGGATGTGTCAACTAAAACTAGCATATTATCAAATGGATAGCCAAAAACTATGGGTGCGGTGTAGGGTTTATCAATACCCCTTTTATTTGTAAAAGAATAAGAGTGGTAACGATCGGCCAGGTTGACAACCGGGGAAAACCATTTATGATAGTTATTAGGAATCATGCGCACTAGAAATGCTTTTGCTTTGCCAGAGGCTGTGCCATACTTAAAAAAGCGCGCCCTAGACATCGCGCCCATCAGGGAGGAAACCCGTGGCCAAACCCGAAGATATGTATCAATGCCAGACCTCCAACTGCGGGTATATCTACAACCCCGACAAGGGCTGTAAGAAGCGCAAGGTCCCGGCCGGCACCCGCTGGGAGGACGTACCCGAGGATTACACCTGCCCCATCTGCGGAGCGGGCAAGAAGATGTTCCGTCCCCTGGCCGGCCCCGGCAGCACCGCGGCCAGCTAGACAACCCGCCGTTGGCGGCCTGGCCGGCCAAGGTCACCATCCACCCAAGGAGTTGGAAAAAATGATGAACGCGCAGATAACCTGGAAATGCTCCAAGTGCGGCTACACCCTGACCGCCACCCCGCCGCCGCCCGAGACCTGTCCCTCCTGCAAGGAGAAATGCGACTTTCTGGACGTTAGCTGCTACACCCCCGACTGCGCCGGCACCGGCCAGGACAAGCGCCTGGGCTAGCATCGCCGCTGGTGGACGCACCCGCTCCAAGGGCCCGCACCCGGAGTTGGCAGAGGGGAGGATAGACGTGCGCAAAGTGGCCCTGTTCGCCTTTAATGGCGAGATGACCTGTTTCGTCCACGCCCTGCTCAATGCCCTGGATCTGCGCGCCCAGGGGCATGAGGTGGCCTTGGTGGTGGAGGGCACCGCCACCCAGCTGGCTCCCCGGTTCGGCGGCGGCCAGGGACCCTTCGCGGGCCTGTTCGAGAAGGTGCGCCAGCAAGGCCTGCTGGCCGGCATCTGCCGGGCCTGCGCGGTCAAGATGGACACCCTGGCGGAGGTGGAGCGCTTGGGCCTGCCGGTCTTGGACGACATGTCCGGACACGCCGGCATGGCCCCTTTTATTCAGCGGGGCTTCGAGATCATTACTTTTGGCTAAACGGATGGCTACATGAAAGTCCTGGGCATTTATGGCAGCCCTCGCAAGGGCGGCAACAGCGACCTTCTCTTGGACCAGGCCCTGGAAGGCGCCCGTCTGGCCGGCGCCGAGACCAAGGCCCTGTACGTGCGCAAGCTCAAGCTCTCGGGCTGCCTGGAGTGTGGCGGCTGCGACAAGACCGGTGAATGCGTGGTGGAAGACGACATGGCCCAGGTCTACCCCCTCCTGGAGGAGGCTGAGGCCATCATCCTGTCGGCGCCCATCTTTTTCTACAACGTGCCAGCCCAGGCCAAGGCCCTGATCGACCGCAGCCAGGCCTGTTGGGCCAAGCGCCTGCTCAACAAGGGCCACGAGCGTGGCAAGTACGAGGGCGGCCGGGGCTATCTCATCGCCGTGGGCGCCACCAAGGGGCAGAACCTCTTCTTGGGCGTGGAGTTGACCGCCAAGTACTTCTATGACGCCATGGACATGAGCTACCTGGGCGGCCTTTTGCACCGCGGCATCGAGGGCAAGGGCAGCGTCAACGACCACCCCGAGGCGCTCAAAGAGGCCTTGGAACTGGGCCGGGGCATCGCCCAGGGCCAGGGCTAACGTCCTCCAACCCATGCAAATAGGGAGCTAGTTGATATATGTCTAAAGGCTTGATCGTATACGCCAGCCGCACCGGCCAGACCCAGAAGATCGCCGAACTCATCGCCGAGGGCATGCGCCTGACCGGCATGGAGGCCGTGGTCAAGAGCGCCACCGAGATCAAGAAGGCCGAGGACCTGGACGGTTATGACGCCTATGCCTTCGGCTCGGCCACTTACCACGGCGAGATGATGGAGAGCATGAAACAACTGCTCTTCCTGGCCGAGAAGGCCGGCCTGCAAGGCAAATGCGGCGGGGCCTTCGGGGCCTACGGTTGGTCCGGCGAGGGCTCGGAGCGCACCTACAACACCATGAAGCACGTGCTGGGCATGAACATGGCCGGCGACTGCCTGCGCCTGAAATCGGCCATACTGGACGGCGGCATCCCCATGTCCCAGGGCTATGGCAAGGCCATGGCCGCCAAGGTGTGAGCCCCGCCGAACGCCAAGAGCTTGAATCCCGGGTGGCGGCCCTGGCCTCGGAACTGGACGAGGCCCGGGCCGCCCTGCCGGCCCACTCCGTGCGCCCCTGGCAATGGCAGCGCGTGGAGGACCTGGAGGAGCGCCTGGCCGAAGCCAAGGACCAGCTCAAGGCCCTGGACCAGTAACCCCCCCTCATCGCAACGTCCCCGAGGCGTTCGCCCCTGAACCAGCTTTTTTCTTCCCTTGAACCATATTCACCGCTAGTTACTAGGCTATGCTTATCTTCACCACGATGGTCCCGCGCCAGCAGGGCCTTCAACGGGAGCCCGTACCGGTGGCCCGGGCCAAAACCTGGTCGACCCGTTTTAGCCCAGTCGGGGGCACCCGGCCGCCCGCACACCCCGAGCGCCTGGGAGCTTGTTCATGATCCAAGTCAAACAGCACGGCCCGGTCACGGGCTTTCGTCTGGCGCGCACCCTGCTGGGGCGCGGGCGCTACTACACGGCCTGCTTCCACGTGGACGGCCTGATGGTGGACACGGGTTGCCAGCACACCGTGCCCGAGTTGCTGGCCGCCCTGGAGCCCCTGGCCGTGCACATGGTGCTCACCACCCATAGCCACGAGGACCACGTGGCGGGCAACGAGCCCCTGGCGCGCCTGCGCGGGGCCAGGGTCCATGCCCACGCCCTGGCCGTGCCCGTGCTGCGCGGCGACGCGCCCCGGCCCAGGCTCATGCCCTACCAGCGGGTTCTGTGGGGCTGGCCCGCCCCCTGCGACACGCTAGAAGCCCCGGCGGTCATCGAGACCGAGCATCAGCGCTTCGACGTGCTGCACACGCCTGGCCACAGCATTGACCACGTATGCCTCTACGAGCCGCATGAGGGCTGGCTCTTCTGCGGCGACGCCTACGTTGGCGGCCGCGACCGGGGCTTGCGCGCCGGCTACGACATCTGGGGCATCATCGCCTCGCTGAAGAAGCTGGCCGCCCTGGATATCTCGCGGCTCTTCTGCGGCTCGGGCAGCGTTGTGGAGAGCCCCGGCCAGGAGCTTAGCGACAAGATCGCCTACCTGGAGGAGATCGGACAAAAGGTGCTGGAGTTGCACGGCCGGGGCTGGCCGGTGGGCAGAATCAGGAAAAAGCTCCTGGGCGGCCGCCAGCAGATCGACTACCTCACCCAGGGCGACTTCAGCGGGGACAATATGGTGCGGAGCTATCTTAGTGGTTCGCCGTGGAGACCAAGCACCGTAAAATAGCCCACCCCGGCGACGGACATCCGCCACCGGGGCTGGGCAGGGATTTCGTGGCGTTCTATTGGGGGTAATAGGCGGCGCCCACCAGGTAGAACTTGCCCTTGACCTTCACGCCCTGCACAAAGGCCCGGCAGGCCACGGGCTGGTCGGTGCCCGGTTTGGCCCACTTGCAGTCAAGCCAACCCTTGCCCTTGGTCTTGGCCAGCTTGATTTCTTCCTGCACCACCAGCTTGCCGTCAGGGTCCTTGTAGTCCCACACGCTCTTGCCCACCATGCCGGGCTCGGCCGCGTTGGCCAGCTCCAGGCCCTTTTCGTCACTGACGAAGATGCCGGTGGGACCCTTGCCCCAGCGGTTGCCGGCGTTGGCGTTGAACTCGGCCAGGGCCGCATCGCCCTTGGTCTTGATCAGCTTGGCGGCCGAGGCCACCATGGCCTTAATCGCCTTTTCCTGGGCCGGGTTTGGGGCCGGCTTGGCGGCCAGGGCCGTAGAGGTTAGAAATGCCAGGGAGAAGAACAGGGCGAGCAGGGGGATGAGGGAGAGTTTGTGGCGCATGGAAGCCTCCTAGAAAGTGTGGGTGCTTGGGGGAGGATAGCAAGGGGGGAGGGAGGTGGTCAATCGGGTAGGGGAGGCGCATCCGTAAGACGCTCTCGGGCGCGTGCCAGCAGATCGACTACATCACCCTGGGCGACTTCAGCGGCGAGAATATGGTGCGGAGCTATTTGGGGGAGTCGGAGTGGAAGGGGTAGGGGGCCATCGGGGGGGCTGGAAGAGATAGGCAAATGTATTGAAAATTAGGCTCATCCGGATCTTGCGTACATAGGCCTTGAAAGGAAGTGGACAATCAGGATTTCCTCTTTGATGTCATTGGGTTTAGTCAAAGAGGAGCACCGTCATGTCCACGAGCTTGTTGTATCACGGGTTTGGCGTTCGGG
>JAZDIQ010000093.1:0-9656 GCA_043804825.1 Pseudomonadota bacterium | reverse complement strand
CAGGTTGTCCAGCAGATTGGCCGTGATCGCGGCGGTGTTGGCCGCGCCCTTGTCGAAGTACAAGAGCCTCGGCGCGCCGTGGAAAATGTCTTGGGCATGCTCGCGCCGACGCCAGGCATGGTACAGGCAGTCGATCATGTTCAGCGCCGTCTCGCCGGCCGCCAGGTAGTAGCGCGCATAGAAGGCGCCCGTGGCGTGATCCACCAGGATGTAGCGCAAGATATGTTCGCGAATAGCCCTGTAGGGCTCTGCCTTCTTGCCGCCGGCCAACTCAAGTTTCACGTGCTTGAAGGCCAGGCCGCCCTTCTTCTTGAAGTACCAGTGCAAGCAGGCGCTGACGTCCACCTGGTGCATGTGGTTGGGACCGTCGCTGGCCAGGCGGATGTGGGCGGCGCTCACGCCCTGACCGTCGGTGGTGTAATTGGCCTGCAAGGCCCGGCGGGAGGTGCCGCGCTGGCGCAGCAAACGCCGCACCGTCTCGATGCGGGCGCTCTCGGGCAGCACCCCCCGCCGGATGCACTCGTCAACGGCCTCGGTGGTGGGCATCTCCATGCGGCCCACCTTGCGGTGGCTGCCGGTCATCAGCGCCACCACGTAATCCAGGCCCTGGTCGCTGATGCCGCAGCGGCTCTGGCCGGCGTCGGCCCGGCGTTCACGCTCCTGGGGCCGGTAGCCGGCGCGTCTGGCGTGGCGCAGCAGGCTGGAGCGCGAGAGGCCCAGTTGTTGGCCCCAATGCTCCAGCACGTTCTCCTTGCCGCCGTAGGGGGCGGCTTGGAGGGCCATCACCAGTTGTCGCGCCAGCTGCTCGGTCATGGCGCTAGATGCCCGGGTGGGGGGCGGCGCCGTCGCTGTCGGCCAGGTCCTGATTGAGCTGGCGGGCCTCGGCCCCCAGGGCATCCTCGTCTGGTTCCAGGCCCTCGGCCCGAGCCAACACCGTCTGGGCGGTGTAGTCGGCCAAGGCCCGAATGAACTCCAGACCCGACACCAGGCGGGCGATGAAGGCCGGCGAGCGGTGCGACAGATCCAGGGTGTTCTTGATGCGCACCATGTGGGCGGCGATGGGGCGCTCGGCCTCGTGCAGGGCGCGCAGCACCCGGGCCTCGTCGGCGTCCAGGCCCTCGCGCAGGGACTCCAGTTCTTGTTCCAACTGGCTGGCCTTGTCCGCCGCCTCGATATGCTTGCCCACCGCCTTGTCCAGGGCCTTGCGCTCCGCCTTTACCTGCTCCTCCAGGCCCTGCATCTCTTTGGCATGTTCGCTGGCCAGTTGTCTGATGGCGTCGGTCAGGGCCTCCTTGCTCACCGCCTCCAGGTCCACCACCTGGCCCTGGGCCAGGGCTTGGCGCACCGGCTCCGGGAGCTGGCGCGCGGCGTCCATCGTGCGCACCGACAGGCCGATTTGGGCACAGTGCCCAAAAAAGTCATCGCCCAACTCGTCGGCCAGGCTCATGTACCTCTCAGCCGTGCGCCGGGAAATGCCAACCATTTTGCAGGTTTGATCCCATGACATGCCCGCATTCTTATGGGTAGCCTTGAGCTGGCGGAGCTGGCTGACCTGGATTGAATCCGCCACGTGCCCAAAAATTTGGGCGCTCTGCACCCGCCCGGCGGCCTTGCCGATCTCCAGCATGGTCTGCATGGCCTGGTCTATTTGCAGGGCGCCAGCCTCTTCCTCGGCCACAACCAGGGCGGTTTCCGCCGCGTGGATGTTGCTCATCTGCTCGGCATCCACGGCCGCTCTCTGCTCTATTGCCATTCGATCGCCTCCGCTCCGTTGATGTGTACGTCTCGCAAGTCTCTCCTGGCCCGGCTGATGGTCTGTTGCAGGGTCAGGCAGTAGCTGGACCAGATGGACGCCGCGGCCTTGCCGATGCGCCACTTGGGGCCGATGCGCTCCAACATGCCCTCGGCCGCCAGGGTGGCCACCAGGCGGTCCACGCTGCTGATTGGCTCATCCAGGGCGCGGGCCATCTCGCTCAGGCCAAACACGCCCATGTCGGCGCCCTCTTTGAGCAGACGGCAGGCCTTGGCCACGCTGTTGATGGATTCGGCCTTGCTCATGACAGCGATCCCCGGTAGGCGCGCAGCCACAGAGCCTCCAGCAGGCGGCCCCGCCCGAACCGGCGCTTCAACTCCTCGATCTCAGCCAGGGCAAACGGCCCCTCGCAGGCGGCACGGATGAAGCTGTGCAAGCTCACGATCTCATCTCCTCCAGAGCCTCCAGGGCTTGGCGCTTGCGTTTGGCCAGGCGCTTGCTCTGCAAGTCCGCTTCGGCCAGAGTGATCAGGTGCTGCTCCCGTTCCCCCACCACGGCCAGGCCCAGGGCCTCGGCCTGCACGGCCACCAGCTCGCGGCTGTCGGTCACCCGGCACAAGGTGGGCACCAGCCAGGCCGGCAGGTTGTGGCTGTGGTCGCTGGGCGCGGCCCAGCGGTCCAGCATCGCGGGGGTGGCCCGGTAGGTGTTGCCTTCGGCTTCCAGGGATTCGTTGATGCGGTCGGCGATCTGCTCGCGGGAGAGGGGGCTGCCCTTTAGGGCGCGGGCCAGGGCGGCGGCCAGGCGGCGCTGGATATCCAGAGCCCGGCCCAGGGGCAGCGTCATCTGGTGCAGCGCCCCGGACATCAGGCGGCCCTGCCGGCGGTGGTTTTGGCGGACTCGGTCCGCCGGGGGTACCGGGCATGCGCTTCGGGTGCCGGGCAGGCGTTCGAATCACCTACACCCTTCTGCGTTGACCTACCCTGGGGGGTTTCGATATGCTCAAGGCAGATATCAGGATCGCGGCCAGGGGCAAGCTCCTCGGGAGCCACCCCGATAATCTCGGCCGCGCGGGCCAGGACCTGGGGATTGTTTTTGATGTCCCCGTTAAGTGCCCTGGTACCGGTGGAGCGGTTCACCCCCAACTCACGGGCCAGCCGGGCGACGGTATAACCACGACGCAGTAGCTCCGCTCGGATGTCCAGCGTCGTCAGCATTGGTGTGCTTGCCTCCGCAACAGGGTTGCAAGTTCATATTATTCATAGTTGGATATTTAGTCAACTTCATTTTGCAAAGATTTAAGCATTGCCCAAAAAAACCACTACCGTTCCGCCTGACGTTGGGGCCAGACTTAAAACATGGCGCGAATCTAGTGGCTTGTCACAGGGGGACATGGCAGAACGATTAGGGATTGCTCAGGCCTCCCTGTCTCGAATGGAGGCGGGGCATGGCCCGGTGTCGGGCGAACTTCTTTACAACTTTGCATGTGCATTTCCGGATGTAGACATTCGGGCCATTCTCTGCGGCCCAGTTCACGCTGATCGACCACATGCAAATCTGGACGCCCTTGAGGTCGCGTCCAACATCCGCCCGGTGATCCGCGCCTTGGGCGCGCCCCTGGAAGACGTGCCCGCCGATCGCGTGGCGGATGACTACCTGGCGGTGCCCATGATGGAGGGCCGCGTGGCCGCTGGCCCGGGGGCCGTGGCCTGGGATAGGGTGATATCGCTGGTGTGGGTCTACCGGCCGGAGGTGGGGCAGCGGCGCAACCTGGTGGCGGTTAAGGTCTGGGGCGACAGCATGCACCCCACCATCCCCCACGGTGCCATCATCATTATAGATAGGGACCAACGCTGGCCCCAAGGCAACCGCCGGGCCATCTGGGCGGTGCGCACCGGCCCGGATGGCGATCTGGCCATCAAGCGGCTACAAAAGGTCGACGGCATCTTGCTCTTGATGAGCGATAACCCCGAAAACGCCCCAGTGGTGGCTTGGAGCACTGACCCCGAAAAGCTGGTGGTGGGCAAAGTTATCTGGATGTGGCGAAGTTTGGAGGCTTGACGGAATCTGACCTGGTGGGGGGGCTATGCGATCGCGAACTGTTTTTGGGTTGTTTTTGCTTGTCTTTTTATTTCTAGCACCCTCTGCTCAAGCTGAAACGGCCAAGGACGCGATAAGGGCGCTCAAAAAATTGGAGGCCCGCACCGAGGCGGGCATATCACCACGAGATTATGCCCCGGCTTTGGGTGAGGCCAAGTTCGAGGTCAATTTGTTTTTAGAGAGCCAAGAGGCCAAGCAACAGCCTGAGCTAGCGGCGGTTGTCATCCGAGTTATGGAATATTATGGAGATGTTGGCATCGTTGTTGGTCACAATTCACGAACTTCCGGCAAGATGATTTTCCTTGATGACCCAAGCAATGCCTCGGTCTTAAAAGTCATTCAAAAATACCCGATGGTACTCCGTGATGAAAACGATGGCGGGGCAATGTCGGGGAAAAGTTTTCTGCTTAAAGGAGATGCTGCCATCCTGATCTGGGCAGAGGCCTCCAGGGAACTGAAAACCGCGATGGCCTTGCTGGCTAACTAGACTCATGAAGGTAGTCGATCTGGATCATTACAGGCAGGGCCGTTACCAGGACCCTGTTGAGGCTGTGGCGTGTGCGCTGGTTGAGGATTTCCGGCGTCTATTGCAGGGCACCCTTTGCTGGGATGATGGCCGGCTTATTGACCTGCGCACAGCCCTGGGCCTTTTGGCCCATCACTGGGGCGCCTCTGACGTTCCCAGGCCCGCATCTAACGACCTGGAGGGGCTTCGCCACGTGGTGGAGGTGCTTCAGGAGGAGAATAACTACTGGGAAGACGAGCTATTAGATGCTCGCGACAAGTTGGCCGCCCTGGAATGCCCCCTCAAGGAACTGGATATAGTAAAAAATCAGGATGGTGAACGTGGGTGGGTGTTTTGGGTGGAGTGGGGTCCCGATAACTATAAGGTGTGCCTCAAGGAGTGCGGTAAATCCGGCCGGCCTATTATTAAGGGTCGCTTCACCCAGCTGAGTGGGCCGGCGGAGGTGGCTGACTGGCGCAAGGTCGGCAGGGTATCGGAGGCTCAGGCATTGAAGCTCGGTTGGGAGCCTCCAGAGTGGTGGTAGGTTGCTAGGAACGGGCAAGATCAGGCCCACAGACAGGGCCGCGCCTTCCTAGCCACCAGGAGTGAATGGGCGGGGGACAAGAGGCCGAAATAGGTAGGACAAGCTCGTTTATCTCAGTTTGGGGGAAATGATATGCCGTCCTTCGAAGCATTCGGATGGAAACCCACCCTTGACGCTGGGCTGGCGGGCGTTTGCAGCATAATCCCCGGATTCGCCCAGATACACACCATCGTCGACAAGTACCTGTCCTCACAGGGAGATGCAGGAACTGACCGCCACCGTGGAGGATATGGCCTCCAAGATGGCCAACCTGCAGGCGGCCTTGCAGGAGCCAGACGCGATCTTTGTCCAGTGGATGCGCCAGATCAATCCGGAGGTAGACCCGGCCGCGGCCGCCCAGACAATGCGGCGGTTCTTTCGCGAGCAATTGGACCAGATGCAAGAGGATCACCCTGATCTGGCCCTGAAAGCATACTTAATCAACCTTGCAAAAAAATACCGTTGGCTCCCCTTTGCCGGCCTGTGGGAGCATGGCGATCCTCGCCCCCTCAAGTTGGACGATATCTTCGTAGTGCCGGAATTGGAGCAATCGGAGCAGGACCAAGACGATGCAGCCAAGCATGAACAACTTAAACAGGCAATTGTTGGTAGTAATATCATCGCCAAGAAAAACGCCACCGCGGAACTGGAACGTTTGGAACAAGATAAAGGAATGTCGAAAGACGAGAGGCGAGCAACAGGACGTTCTTTCCTGGATGTCTTTACTAAAAACCACTGTATCGTTTTATTGGGCAAACCGGGTGCCGGTAAAACTACCCTAGTCAAATGGCTTGCAAGATCGTTGGCCCTGCATGCTCTGGACGATGAGAGTGTTGCTCGTCGGCTTCCCCTCACCCAACACCTGGTGCCCGTGGTTGTTTCCATAGCAGGGTTTGGTGCCGCCCGAAGTATGAAACCCATTCTTTCCTTCGCTGAACATATTAGGTCCCAACTATTGCCTTTGGGTGGCCAAGGGCTTCTCGGGGCTGTAGAAAACCTCCTCAAAGAGGGCAGAGTGTTCCTGCTAGTGGACGGCCTTGACGAGGTTCCTGACTTAGCACAGCGTGTTGGTGTTTCCTTGGCCATCCAAGAATACCTGCTAAATATGCCCGGCAACCGGGTGATGATCACATCGCGCATTGTGGGTTATGGCCCCTGCCGAATCACCGAACCAATACCTCATTATATATTATTGCCCTTCAGCGACAAGCAAGTGGAGGCCTTTGCCCGCCATTGGTATCGCTCCTTGGAGCAGACCCTCCATCAAGAAAGTGCCGACCTGATTCAAGCCGAAAAGGATGCCGAAGCTTTACTAGCCGAAGCCAAGCATGACTCAATACGCGAAATGCTTCGCAATCCCCTGTTGCTCACTTTTGCGGCCCTGGTGCGCAAGGCCAATATCAAGCTGCCGGAGGGCAGGGCCAGATTTTACAAGGAGGTGCTAAGAAAGCTTATCGAACGATGGAATTTGGTTCGCTCAATGTCCGGTGTCTGCATCGGTCGCGAACTTGATGAGAGAGCCGTTAGAGAGGCATGGGCACCAGTAGCCTATTGGATGCATGAAGAGCGGCCCACAGGATTCGCACTCAGAGAGCATATTCAAGAGCATCTGGAGCAAGCGTTCGTCGAACGCCTAGATTACCGCAGACACGAGGCACGGGAAACGGCCTATAGTTATCTCCAGACGGCCGTGGAAACCATCGGCTTGGTAGAGCCCCGCGGCCAGGATCACTTGGCCTTCGCCCACCAAACTTTTCAGGAGTACCTGGCCGCCCAGGAGCTGTGCACCCCAAAGGCCAAGGCCCCCGAGAGGGCCCTGGCAAAGTCCCTGGACCCCCGCTGGTCTGAAGTCATACGCCTGGCAGCCGGTTACCTTGATTTGCTAGAAGACAAGCCATTGGTAAGCGCCCTGGTCCGCGCTCTGCTGGAGGAGGCCCCACCGATGGCCATGATAACCGGCCGCGGCCTGGAGCTAGCCATAGGAATAGTAACAGATGGCGTCGCTCTGGACCGGGCGGCGCAGAATCTGTTGGCCAGCACTCTGCTGGTAACTTGGGAAAAGCACGCTCACATTGCTGGCCATCTTGGTCTCTCTCCCAGCATTGCAGCCCTTGGGGTCCTCAGCACTCCAGCCGATCTGGAAGAGACCCTAGTGGCAGCCTGTGATCATGATGACTGGCAAATTCGCCTTTTGGCATGCTTGGGTCTGGGACGACGGTCCAGCCTTCTTCCTGCTTCATTGGTACAACTAAGCAAGTCATTAGACGATAATTCTGAGAGTGTAAGGCTTGCCGCAGCGCTGGCCCTCTTGGAACATAAGGATGTGACGCCTAAACAGGCTGTAATTTTAAGCCAGGGTGCATTTAATCAACATCTCAAAATGCAATGGGCGAAAGCAGGCCAAAAGGCGCGTTGGGATCGGGACCAGCTAGTCAAATGGGCCTCTCATGCTGATTTAGAACTCAGACTGGCAGCTATTTCAATACTGTTGTCATTCTTTCCTGATACCACCGACCAGGTAAACGCCTTGAGTGAGTTAATTGCGATTTGGTTAGAGACTAATGTGCCCAACTGGAGCATTAACCAGAGGTTCTATCCACTCAGATCCGATATCCCAGGCTTTGTTCAAGCACTAATCAGTCTGCTTACCCACGTGGATGCCCATGTGCGCTTGCGAGCTGCCCAGGAACTCAGTCTATTCAGCCGTGAAACCCCAGGCCTGATTGAAGCTGTGAGTGGGCTGCTGAGCCATAAGGATCCCGATGTTCGCTTGTTCGCCATCGACAAGCTCAGCCGACTCAACCATGAAACCCCAGGCCTAGTGGAAGCCGTAAGTGGACTGCTGAGCCATGGGGATCCCAATGTGCAGTTGAGGGCCGCCGAAACGCTAAACCGAATCAGACCCGAGAGCCCCGTCCCGGTTGAAGCCCTGAGCGAGATGCTGAGCCAAGGGAATGCCTATGTGCAGTGGCGCGCCGTCGAAACGCTCAGCCGACTCAGGCCTGAAACCCCAGGCCTAGCTGAAGTTGTGAGTGGGCTGCTGAGCCACGGGGATTCCGAGTTGCGGTTGTGGGCCATCGACAAGCTCAGCCGACTCAGCCCTCAAACACCAGCCGTTGTGGAAGCTGTGAGTGGGCTGCTGAGCCACGGGGATTCCGAGTTGCGGTTGTGGGCCGCCATAACGCTAAACCGAATCAGACCCGAGAGCCCCGGCCTAGTCGAAGCTTTGATCAGGCTGTTGAGCCACGAGGATACCAATGTGCGTGTGCGAGCCGCAGAGGCATTCAGCAAACTTAGACCAGATACACTAAGTCTGGTTAAAGCCGTGGTCGAGTTGCTTACCCACGGGGATGCCAACGTGCGGTTGCGCTTGCCCCAGTTGCTCAAAAAACTCAGGCCTGATACTCCAGGGCTAGCCAAAGCCCTGAGCGATTTACTAAGCCATGAGAATGCCAATACGCGGTTACGTGCGACAAAGGTGCTAAGCAAATTCAGACCTGATACTCCAGGCCTGGTGGAAGCTGTGAGTGGGCTGCTGAGCCACAGTGATATCAATGTACAAGTGCGCGCCGCAGAGGTACTCAGCAATTTCAGACCTGACACCCCCGGCCTAGCCGAAATCCTGAGCAAGCTACTGAAGCAAGTTGATACGGACGTACTGTTCATTGCCATTGAGGCACTAAGCAAACTTAGGCCTTATCCTCCCGGCTTGATCGAAGCGTGGTCAAGACTGTTTGCCCACGAGGATATTAATGTGCGCTTGCGCGCTATATTTGTATTCAGCAAACTTAGGCCTTTTCCCCCTGGCCTGGCTGAAGAAATGAACGATCTACTGAGCTATTTGGGTGCCGATGAACTGTTGACCTTTGCCGAGGTTCTCACATACCTCAGACCTGATACTCCAGGCCTGGTGGAAGCTGTGAGTGGGCTGCTGAGCCACGGGGACTCCGAAATTCGCTTGCGCGTCGTCGAAACGCTCAGCCAACTCAGACCTGAAACCCCAGGTCTGCTTGAAGCCCTAATTGAGCCGCTGAGCCAAAGTAATGCCGATGTGCAGTTGCGCGCTGTCGAAGTGCTTAGCCGACTCAGACCTGACCTCCCCGGCCGGGTTGAAGCCCTGAGTGAGATGCTTAGCCAAGGTAATGCCGATGTGCAGTGGCGCGCTGTCGAAGCGCTCAGCAGAATGGGACCTAATTCTTCAGTCTTTACAAATGTAAGGATTGGGTTGCCAAAATACGGGGATGTTAATAACTGGTTGCGCGCTGCATGGTTTCTTAGTGAATTCAGGCCTGATGCTCTAGGGTTGGCCGAGGCCCTGAGTGAGATGCTGAGCCAAGGGGATAATCGGCTGCGAGGGAGTGCCTTCAGGATACTTAACAAACTTAGGCCGTTCGCCCCAGGTCTGGCCGAAGCTTGGGCCAGGCAACTGGGTAGCAGGAAAGAGGAAAAGCGCATTCTTGTCCTGTTGGCCAAGGTGCGTACGGGAGAAGAGTTAACCCGCGCTGAAGCCGAAGACCTGATGGACCTGCTGGCAGCGGAGCCTGCAGAGTCCGCCCAGGATATAAACGCTAATGAAGCTAGAGTTGCTTTGCATGGGCTAACGGTGACTTGGCTGGAAAGCCAGGGAGCACAGGCCTGCGGCTAGCTAGCGCATGGCCCGGGGGCGCTGGCAATGGCCGCGACCCCGGCTTTTTTTCTGGCGTGCTGGTCTGTATGCA
>JAZDIQ010000092.1:0-62863 GCA_043804825.1 Pseudomonadota bacterium | reverse complement strand
AGATCATCATGAGCCTGGAGAACCGCATGAAATGCGGCATCGGCATCTGCGGACGCTGCAACGTCGGCCCCGAGTACGTCTGCAAGGACGGACCCGTCTTCACAAAGACCCAGCTCGACAAGCTGCCGCGTGAGTACTAGGCCAACGATATCTCGGGCGGGGCAGGAGCCCCGCCGGCCCGCCGATGGCGGGCCGGGAGCGAGGCTGGATTCACTCCAGCCTAGCGAGTGCCGGCGAGGGCGGGAGCCCGAGCCGGAGGCAGTAGACACGCTGCCACAAGAGTATTAAAACGGCCCAGCCGCCACGGGCGGCCTTGCCAAGGAGGTCGACATGTCCGAAGCCATACAACCCAAGTCCCTACCCGAGGCGGCCAAGGAAAAGCTGGCCACGCTGAACCTCAACCTCTGCCTGACCTGCGGCACCTGCACCGCCGGTTGCCCGGTCACCGGCACCGAGCGCCTTAACGGCCTGGACATCCGCAAGGTCTACCGCATGCTGGCCTACGGCATGATCGACGAGGTGGTGGAGTCCGACTTCCCCTGGCTGTGCACCGGCTGCGGCCGCTGCGCGGCGGCCTGCCCCATGGACCTGGACACCCCGGCCATCATGGGCTACATGAAGAGCCTGCGCCCCCGCGACAAGGTGCCAGGCATCCTGCACAAGGGCGTGGCGCAGGTGCTCAAGTCGGGTAACAACATGGGCGTGCCCCGCGACGACTATCTCATGACCATGGCCGACATGGGCAACGAGATGGCCGAGGAATGCTGCCCGGGCTTCTACGTGCCCGTGGACAAGCAGGACGCCGACGTCCTTTTCTTCCCCAACTCCAAAGAGGTCTTCAGCGACTTCGAGGATATGAAGTGGTGGTGGAAGATATTCTACGCCGCCAAGGAGAACTGGACCATTCCCTCCAACAACTGGGAGGCCGTGGACTGGGGTCTGTTCACCGGCAACTACGAGGCCACGCGCATCCTGGCCCAGCGCAAAATCGACATGATGAAGGAGTTCAACATCAAGCGCATGATCATGCCCGACTGCGGCGGCGGCTCCTACGGCTGCCGCATGGGGCTCAAGACCTGCCAGATCGACGACCCCACCAACACCGTCAACTTCGTCTACCTGTACGAATACCTGATGGACATCATCAAGACCGGACGCATCAAGCTGGACAAGAGCGTCAACGAAGGCAAGATTTTCACCTGGCATGACTCCTGTAAGCACGGCCGCGAGGTTCAGCGCCACTATGGCCACGGCTACTTCGAGGAGCCGCGCTGGATACTGGAGCAGTGCGTGGACCAGTTCGTGGACATGGAGCCCAACCGCATGAACTCCTTCTGCTGCGGGGCCGGCGGCGGCAACTGGCCGGGGCCATTCGAGAAGGAGTCGGCCTTCCAAGGCCGCAAGAAGTACGAGTCCATCAAGAACAGCGGGGCCAACGTGGTGGTGGTGGGCTGCTCCAACTGCCACGACCAGATCATGAAGCGCTACCCCAAGTACTACGACTGCGACTACGAGGTGAAGTACATCTGGGAGTTGGTGGCCGACACCCTGCTGGTGGAGCCCTGGAACGACGAGGAAGCGGAGAAGGCCCAGGCCGAGGCGGCGGCCCAGTGGGAGCGCCTGGGCATCGATCCCGACGCGGGCTATGAATAAACCATAGGTCTCGCGGCGGCCGGGCGTTGGCTCCGTCCGGCCGCCTGTCTCCCCAAGCTCCCGGGCTTCAATGCCCGGGAGCATCATTGTTGTATGATGATCAAAAGCCAGCCGGGAGGCCCGCGCCATGAAGCCCCTATACTTCGATTACAACGCCACCACGCCCCTGTTGCCCCAGGTGCGCCAGGCCATGCTGCCCTATCTGGAGGAGGCCTACGGCAACCCCGGCTGTGGGCACGCCTGGGGCTATCGCGCCCGCCAGGCCCTGGAGCTGGCGCGGGGCCAGGTGGCCGGGCTCATCAACTGCCCGCCCGAGAACCTGCTCTTCACCTCCTGCGCCACCGAGAGCAACAACTGGGTGCTGTTCGGGCTGCTGGCGGGGGATGGCCCCGCCCACCTGGTGACCACGGCCATCGAGCACCCGGCCATCCTGGAGCCGGCCAAGGTGCTGGAGGCTCGGGGTCTACAGGTGACGCGGGTGGGCGTGGACGACCAGGGCCTGGTTTCGCCCGAGGAGGTGCGCGCCGCCTGCACGCCAGCCACGCGCCTGATATCGGTGATGCTGGCCAACAACGAGACCGGCGCCCTGCAAGCCGTGGCCGAGGTGGCGGCCTGGGCACGGGCGCGGGGCATCCTCACCCACAGCGACGCCGCCCAGGCCGTGGGCAAGATTCCGGTGGACGTCGAGGCTCTGGGGGTGGATTTCCTCACCATCGCCGGGCACAAGCTCTACGCCCCCAAGGGCGTGGGCGCCCTCTACGCCCGCCAGCCCTCCCTTTTGCGTCCCCTGCTATATGGCGGCGGACAGGAGCAGGGCCTGCGCTCGGGCACCGAGAACATCCCCCACCTGGTGGGGCTGGGCGCGGCCTGCGCCTTGGCGGCCCAAGACTTGCCAGCGGAGATGACCCGCCAGGCCGAACTGGGCGCCGCTTTCTTGGGCGGCCTGCAAGGCCTGGGCGTTGATCATGTGCTGCACTCGGCTTTAGCCCCCCGCCTGCCCGGCACCATGAGCATCGGCTTCAAGGGGCTCAAGGCCGGCGACATCCTCTCCGGCCTGGTGGGCTACGACGTGGGGGTCAGCGCCGGCGCGGCCTGCCACGGCGACGCCACCACCATCTCCCACGTGCTGGCGGCCATGGCAGTGCCTGGGGAATACGCCGAAGGCACCCTGCGTTTTTCCTGGGGTCGGCCCACCAGCCAGGCGGACGTGGCGGAGCTCCTGCGCCGGCTGGGCCTGGTGCTGGCCAGCCTGGGCTGATCAAGCCCAGGCCACAAACCGGCGGCGATAGCGGGTGGCCGGCGGTCTGGCCACCAGCCCCCGCCCGGTCCCGGGCGGGGGCTGGTCATTGTGGGGACCGGCACCAGGAGCCGTCAGACCCTAATCTTGGGGTTGATATTCGTCCTTCAAGGGCAGCACCCATTCTTGCCACACCCGGTCGAAGCCGGCTTGGTCCCACGCCGGCTTCAGGAGCATGGCCCGGTAGATGTCTTCCTGCTGGGGTGAGTTCTGGTAGCCCAGCACCATGCGCAGGGCGCCGTTGCTGAAGTCGCGCACCAGGAAGTCGAATATCTGATCCACCACGCCGTCGTCCTCGCCCAGGAGCCTGGCGTTCTCCAGCACCAGCTGGGCATAGGCGGCCAGGGTGAAAAGCTCGCCGGCGGCCAGCATGTAGTCCACGTTGGCGGCCTGCTCCGGGCTGGGCGGGGCCTTGACGAGCAGCTGGCGGAACAGATCCACCTGCTGGCGGAAGACCTTGACGTTGGCCAGCTCCACTCCCTGGTAGGCCAGGCCATGGTCCGGGAACTTGATCTTGGAGAGCCCGCCGGTGAATTGATGGAAAAGGTAGGCGTCGTCGCCGGCCTCCTGGCGGCTGGGCACCGGGGCATACTCCACCGGCCCGAAGAAATAATTCTTCACGAACTTGATGATCAAGGCCATGTTGACGTGCTCGGTGCCCTCCAGCTTGGGCAGCATGCCGATGTCGCGGATGGCCATCTCGAAGTAGGTGTCCTGCTCGTAGCCCTTGGCGGCGATCACCTCGTGAAGAAGGGCGATGACCTTCTCGCCCTGGCTGGTGACCTTCATCTTGACGATGGGGTTGTAGAGCAGGTAGCGGCGGTCATCGTCCGAGGCGGCGCGCAGATAGTCGGCGGCGCGCAGTCCCACCAGGCGCATGGCCGTCAGCCGGCAGTAGGCCTCGCTGAAGAGCTTCTTGACGTGGGGGAAGTCGGTGACCTGGCGTCCGTAGAGGGTGCGCCCGGCGGCGTGGCCGATGGCCTCGTACAGGGCGTGGGTGCAGATGCCCATGGAGGCGAATCCCAGCTCGAACTTGCCCACGTTGATGGTGGATAGCGAGCTGTTCCAGGCCAGTTGACCCCGCGAAAGGATATCGGCGTCGGTGGTGGGATAGTCGCGCAGGGCGTAGTGGGCCACGTAGGCCTGGCGCACGCCGGAGGTGTCGATCTTCTTGACGCACTCGTAGTTGGGATGGTCGCTCCTCACCACGAAGAAGACATATTCGCCGCTGCCGGCGATCTTGCCGAAGGTGGACACAAGGGCCGCGCAGTTGCCGTTGCCGATGTAGTATTTCTCGCCGTTGGCCAGGTAGGTGCCATCGTCCTGGGGGTGCAGGGTCATCTCGGTGGAGTAGATGTCCGCCCCGTGGGCGCGCTCCGACAGGCCGAAGGCAAACACCCCGCCCTCTTGCAACCGCCGGGCGGCCTCATGCTTGACCGCCTCGTTGTCGCCCATCCAGATGGGCCCCAGGCCCAGGATGCTCACCTGCCAGGCGTACCAGTAGCACAGCCCGTAGAAGGCCAGAATCTCGTTGTACTCGGCCAGGCGGGACATGTCCCAGCGGGAGGTGGCCGGGCCATAGCCCGCCGGGGTGAGCAGCTCGGCAAAGGGTTTTTCCCGCTTCAGGAAGTCCAGGAAATCCTGGTACCAGACCATGGCCTGGTCGTCCTGTTTGATCTTGGCCAGACCCTTGTTCTCGAAGAACTCGATGGTGCGGCGCATCACCCGGGTGGTGCGCTCCTCGGGGTGCTGGCGGTCATAAAGCAGGGGATTGAACAGACGCATGCTGCTGGCCCTCGGCTGGGGTTCTTGAAAAATGCCTGACACAGGCGGCGATGGCCATAACGTCTTTGCGGGTGGCCAATGATACCCCAGGATCCTGGCGGGATAAAGCCATGAATTTTATTCAGGATCATCACCCGCCCCGGCTGGGCGGCGCCGGGGGCCTTGTGCTATGCTGACCCTGCCCCCCAGGGAGTTGCTCCATGCCCCACACCGCGCCCCTCTTGCTGGCCGCCGCCCTACTGCTGGGCGGCCTGTTGTGGGCCGAGGCCGGTGGTCGCCACCGCCCGGCCTTGGTGCTCAAGACAGCCCTATCCTGCCTGTTCGTGCTGGCGGCCTTGGGCGCGCCCCACCCCCTGCCCTCCTACTTCCACCTAGTGCTGGCCGGCCTGGTGCTGGGTCTGGCGGGCGACGTTTGCCTGGCCTTGCCCGGCAAACAAGCCTTCCGGGCGGGGCTCTTGGCCTTTTTGGCCGGGCATGTGCTTTACGTGGCGGCCTTCGCCGGGCTGGTGGCTCCGGCGCGCTGGCTGGGTCCGGTCTCGGCGCTGCTGGCCCTGGCCGCCGTGGCGGTGTTTTTGTGGTTGCGCCGGCGGGTTGGTTCGCTGCTCTTGCCGGTCTGCGCCTACATCCTGGTGATAAGCCTGATGCTGGCCGGGGCCTGGGCCGTCCATGCCCAGGCCGGCCTGCCCGCCGCGGGGGGCCGGGCGGTGCTCTGGGGGGCGCTCTTTTTCTATCTGTCGGACCTGTTGGTGGCCCGCGACCGCTTCGTCAAAAGCCAGTTCAGCAACCGCCTCCTGGGCCTGCCCCTGTACTACGCGGGGCAGTTCCTCCTGGCCTTCTCGGTGGGCTGGGTGGGCTAGGAGAGGCTGGGGGTGTCCAGGGCCTGGCGCACCTTGACCAGAAGCTCCACCATCTGATAGGGCTTGGCCAAAAAGGCCGCGGCCCCGGCCTGTAGCAGTTCGCGCTCCTGGCCGTTGGTGGAATAACCGGTGGAGATGATCACCGGCAAGCCTGGGGCCAGCTTGAGCACCTGGTCCAGGCAGGCCCGGCCGCCCATGCCGGGCATGCCCAGGTCCATGATAACCAAATCGATGGGCGGGTCCCGCCGGCCCAAGACCTCCGGGGCCTCCTCGCCACTGCCAGCGGTCAGCACCTGGTAGCCGAACTGCTGGAGCATCTCCCGGGCCACCTCCAACAGGGCCGGCTCGTCATCCACCAACAGCACCATCTCGTGGCCGCCGGGCAGATGGATCAGCTCCTGGGGTGCGGGCTCCTCGCCCAGCGCGCCGTGCTCCTCGGCGGGCAGGTAGAGCTTGAAGATGGTGCCTTGCCCCGGTTGGCTGTAGCAGGTGATGTGTCCCTGGTGGGCCTTGACGATGCCGTAGACCGTGGACAGGCCCAGGCCGGTGCCCTCGCCCAGGCCCTTGGTGGTGTAAAAGGGCTCGAAGATGCGCGAGAGCACCTCCTTGCTCATGCCCAGGCCGTTGTCCGAGACCTTGAGCAGCACGTAATGGCCGGGGGCCACCCCCACCTGGCGGGCGCTGTACTGCTCGTCCAGATAGATGTTGCAGGTCTCGAAGAGCAGGCGTCCGCCCTGGGGCATGGCGTCCTTGGCGTTGTTGCCCAGGTTCATCAGCACCTGCTCGATCTGGGTGGGGTCGGCCTGGATGGGCTTTAAATCCTGGGTCAGGCTGGTCTCGATGCTGATCATGCGCGGGATGGTGCGCTCCAGCATGCGCGCCACCTGGCCCACCTCCTGGTTGAGGTCCACCCGCCGGGTCTTGGGGTGGCTGCGGCGGCTGAAGGTCAAAAGCTGGTTGACCAGTTCCGAGGAGCGCTGGCAGGCCCGCAGGATGCCTTGCAGGTACTTGTCTTGGGGACCGTCAGGCCCCGAGCGCATGAGCATTAGCTGGGCGTAACCCGAGACCGCTTGCAACATGTTGTTGAAGTCGTGGGAGATGCCCCCGGCCAGCGTGCCCACCACCTCCATGCGCTGGGCGTGCTCCAGGCGCTGTTGCAGGCGCGACTGCTCGGCCTGGGCCTCCTTGCGCGCGCTGATGTCTATGCCGTGCCCCAGTATCGCCGGCCGTCCCTTGTATTGGATGCGCGTGGCCTGCATCTCCAGCCAGCGCTCCTGGCCGCTGGCGGTGATGAAACGGAATTCGTAATGGGACTCCTGTTGCGGGGCCTCACCGCCGGCCCGGCCCTCCCGGCCCACCAGCTCCCGGTCCTCGGGGTGCACCAGGTCCCAGGCCACGGCGCCGATGATGCGCTCCTGGCTATAGCCGGTTTTTTCCAGCATCATGCGATTGGCGAAGACAAAGCGCCCGTCCTGCACGATGGTGATCAGGGCCATGGCGTTCTCGGTGAGCATGCGGTACTGGTCTTTGGACTCCCTAAGGCGGGCCATGACGGCATCCATCTGGCGCCGGCCATCCTCCAGGCTGCCCACCATGGTATTGAAGGCCCCGGCCACCTGGCCCAACTCATCATGGCGGGTCAGGGGCACCTTGGCGAAACGCCCCTGGGATATCTCCCTGGTGGCGTCTATGATGCGGGCCAAGGGCCGGTTGACCAGCCAGTGAAACACGGCCAGCAGGGCCAAAAGCACGCTCAAGAGCACCCCGAAGATGCCCAGGTAGACCCTCTGGGCGGCCATGCGGCTGGGGGCCAGGTAGCTCTCCTCGGTGATCAGGCTGATGATGTTCCAGCGCCAGAAAGGAAAGTACGCCCGGTGCAGACGCAAGGCCCGTCCTTGCACCGTGAGGGTCAGGATGTTGTCGCTGAGCGGTCCCAGTTCCAACTGGGGGAGGTTCAGGTCCTGGCCCAGGCTGGAGGCCAGCACCGCGCCGCTGTGGTCCACCACCACCACCGCCAGGGTGGGGAACTGGCTGGCCAACTCGCTGATCTCGGCCAGGGCCTCCCGCTTCATGGCGGCCAGCTCGTCCTGGGAGTCCTCCAGGCGACGGCTGAGTATCTGGTCCAGCAGGTTGTCGCAGATGGCCAGGCCCATGCCCGAGGCCATCTTGAGCTGGCCGTCGGTGCTGCTTTGCAGGTGGGCCAGCAGGGGCGGGGCCAGCAGTTGGTTGGCCAGGATGCCGATGCCCAGGCCCACCGCCAAAACGGGCAGGAAGATGGCCAGGATGATCCTGCGGTGTCTGAAGGCCCTGCCCATGGGCATGGTCAGCGCCCCAAGGCCGGCGGCGCCGGCATCTGGGGCTTGGCCGTGCGCATCTTGGGGGGATAGATGATCTCCTTGCTACCCTGCTGCCATTGAATGATAAAAGGGTTGTGCCCCACTTGGTGGCCCTGGCGGTCCACCTTGAAGCGTCCCAAAAGGGTCACCGAATCCAGGTCCAGCAGATACTGGCGAATCTTGGCCTGATCCAGGCACTGCGCCTGACCCACGGCGTTTTCCAGCAACGTCAGGCTGGCGTAGGCCGCGGCCGGGTGATAGGAGGGAACCTGGCCGGTCCGCTCCTTGAAGGCCTTGATGAACCTGCGGGTGCCCGGGAAGGGCACGCGCTCGTCGGCCTCCCAGTGGGAAGGCCCCATGATGCCCTCGGCGAAATCACCGGCTTTTTCCGCGAAATCCGGCATGGCCGGGGCCACGGCCATGGCCAGCACCGGCGGCCGGTAGCCCATGCCCCGCAAGAGGGCGATCACCCGGTAGGCGTCGGTCGGGTAGGAGCACAAGATGAGGCCGTCGGGACGCTCCTGGCGCACCTTCTCCAGAAGGGCGGGCAACTCCGGTTCGGCGCGCTGGAAGCCTTCGTCCAGGCTCACGCGCAGGCCCAGGCGCTGGGCCCACTCCAGGCAGCCCCGGGCCGCCGATTGCGAGAAGGGGTCCTCGGCGTGGATCACGGCCACGTTGCTGAAACCCTGACGGGCCAACAGGTCCATGACGCCGATAAAGTAGCGGTCGGCATCGCTGTAGACGCCGAACAGGTTGCGAAACCCTTGTTGCCATAGCCCCCCGCCCGATGCGGCGGCCACCAGGACCATGCCCCGGGGGTCGCAGACCTGGGCGGCGGCCAGGGTCAGGACGCTGCCGTAAGGCGCCACCAGGAGGTCAACCTTGTCCTGGTCCAGGAGTTTGCGGTAGAGGCCGGGCACCAGGCCGGGGTCGCTCTGGTCGTCATGGAGGATCAGGCGCACCGGTCGCCCCAAGAGCCCCCCCCGCTGGTTGATCTGGCTCTCCCACAGGAGCATGGCCTGGCGCATGGGCAGGGAAACGTCCTTGAAACGCCCCTCAAGGCTGACCGTGCCGCCCACCAGCACCGGGGGTGGCTCCTGGGCCCGGGCCTCTGCGGCCAGGCAGCAGAGCAGGGCCAGCCCCGCCAGCAGGCAGAGTGACAGCGTCCGTGACTCGTGGCGGGTTCTCATGGGGTATGAGCGGCAGTGGGGCATCTTGCGGCCTTGTACGAGGGGTCCCTGACGGTTTGTCCCTCCCCTGGGGGGCGTGTGACGCCATGGCGCTGATCCGCCATTTTCCGCGATGGGCAAGATGCAAAAGCAAAAAACGTGGGCGCCTGTCTCGAACTCACGCCTAGCTTACTAAAATCGCGTGTCAAAAGCCATCCCTTCCCGGCCGCGCGGCTTATTAATTAAGTGGGTTGCCAAACCGCCAGACGCGACATATGTAATTTAAAGATTACGTCGTCACACGGCCGAAGCGCCTGAGGAAAAGCCTTATGGACCCCGTGGTATTTCGTTTGCGAATCTTTCTGGCGGTGATGCTGGCCATCACCCTGGCCGGCGCGGTGGCCGTGATGCAATTGGAGAACCTCTCGCCCCTGGACGCGCTGTATTTCACGGTGGTGACCATCACCACGGTGGGGTACGGCGACATCCATCCGGTCAGCCCGGCGGGCAAGGTTCTGGCCATGGTGCTCATTATGGGCGGGGTGGGCTGCTTCATGGGCCTGGTGGCCAACGCCACCGAACTGTTGGTCAGCCGCCGGGCCAAGACGCTGCGCCAGCAAAAGCAAAACGTGGTCATCGGGGTGTTCTTCGCCGAGTTGGGCACCGACCTGCTGGCGCGCTGCGTGACCCTGGACCGTCATCTGGAGGACATACGACCGCGCCTGTTGGTCACCGGCCACTGGAAGGAGCGCGACTTCTCCCAAGCCATCGGGGCCGTGAGCGTCATGAGCGCCGATCTGGACTTGGATGGTGTCGACCTCAAGGGGCTCAGGGATTTTTTGGCCAGCAAGAGCCCGATGATCCTGCGGCTGTTGGAAAACCCCAGCCTGCTGGAGCACGAGGCCTTCACGGACCTGCTCAGGGCCGTGTTCCACCTGCGCGAGGAACTGGCCCACCGCCGGGACCTGCGCGCCCTGAGCCCGACCGACCGCGCCCACCTGGCAGGCGACCTCAAACGCATCTACCTGCTCTTGGTGGCCCAGTGGCTGCCCTACATGTGCCATCTCAAGCAATCCTATCCCTATCTATTTTCCCTGGCGGTGCGCCTCAACCCCTTCCGCCCCGACGCCCGCGCCGAGATCGACTGAGCCCCGTCCAGGGTTAGGCCTGCAAGGCCTCGGCCCCGCCCCGCAGGTAGGCCTCGCCGTCGCGCAGACCCAGGTCAAAGGCCTCCCGCACCCCCCGGGGATTGGTGTAATCCCACTTGGAGATGCCGATGTCGCGGGAGGGCTGCAAATAGGTCACGCCGTCGTGGCCCCGCAGAAGCGCCGGCGCATAGCGCCGGCTCAAGAGCACCAGGGTGGGTCCCTCGCCAGGGGCGATGGCCAGCAGGGGCACGTTGTCCACCAGCCCCCCGTCCAGCACCACCCGGCCCTGGCGACGCATCACCGGCACCACCGGCGGGGTGCAGGAGGAGGCCAGGATCAGGTCGGCCAACTCCTGGGGCTCTCGGCAGGCCGAAACCGGCACCAGCTCGGCCCTAAAGCCCAGCTTGGCGGCGAAGCGGGGGTGCAAGGGGGTCTGAAGGTGCTTTTCCAGGGTGTAGGCCCCGAAACCCAAGAGCACCCCGCCCAAGGCCCCGGTCCAGCGGGGCGGGTGGGCCAGGAGCACGCGCAGCTCCGGCCCCCGGTGCAGCCGCTCCAGGGCCGCCTGGTCCAGTATCTTGCGGATGCCCCGGCGATAGATGCCCAGATGAGGGAACAGCGCGCCGCCCCGCCACAGATTGGCGGGATAAAAATTGCGCCGGTTTTGGCCCATGGCCTCTTGGGCGTAGTCCATGGCCTGGGACAGGCGCCCGCTGAACAGGATGCAGGCGATGTAGGCCCCGGCGCTCACCCCCGCCACCACCCGGGGCCTCAAGCCCACGGCCGAGGCGGCCACCTGCCAGAAACCCGCCTGCCATACGCAACGGTTGCCGCCGCCGGCAAAGACCACCGCGTTATAGGGACCCTCGGCCAACATGACCCGCCTCCCGTGGATTGCACTGTCTTGATTGTAGGCCGAACCGGCCTCATAACAAGCCCCACGCAACAGCCCCGACGGGTTTGCGGCCGGGTCCTGGGGCAGCCGTTGTGCTTTAGGTGCCCATTTTTTTGCTAGCCGCCGCGCCGTCAGACTGTGAGCATCCTGCCCCATCATCGTGATCTGCATGCCAAATTTTCTTTATTTTCAAGAGCTTTTTCTATCTTAATTCCTTGGAGCCGGCGGCCTGGCAAGGGCCCGCGCGGCGACAATTTTTTCTTGAAAAAAATAGGCGGATTGATATTCTTGGCTTGACTCAGGTAAAGAAAAGGATTCGCTTCGATGAATATTTATGTCGGCAATCTTCCGTTCAGCACCACTGATAACGATCTTCGCGACCTCTTCAGCCAGGTGGGCGGGGTGATCTCCGCTCGGGTCATTACTGACCGCGAGACCGGCCGGTCCCGTGGCTTTGGCTTCGTGGAGATGGGCTCCCAGGATGAGGCCCAGGAGGCTATCCAGCGCTTCCACGGCTACAACATGGGCGGTCGCAACCTGACCGTCAACGAGGCCAAGCCCCGCCGGTAAGGCCTATATTCGCGCGTTACCGCGCGGCGCAATAAATACCCGGTAGTTTAGGACACTTTTTCTCCGTTTTGTTCAGGTAGCCTGGGTCGCAGAGGGTCGGAGTAACTTCCGGCCCTCTTGCTTTGGGGCCGGGCCCCGACCGCCCCGCCATCCCTCCGCCTGCCCCAGGGCCATTGACGGGGCCCACGGCCGCGCTCTATTATTCAAGGCACAATCCGTTGGTCCGCACGGCCCGCGCTGGTCGGGCGCCGGCCAGGCGCCGGTCAGAGTGGCTCCGCCCGTACTCCCCCCCGCCGGCCAGGGGCGGGCCGGCCCGCGCCAGATTCCTTAGCCAGTAAGAGGTCATCCATGCCTGCCCATTTCGCCCTGATGCTGCACGCCCACATGCCCTATTGCCGCAAGTCCGGGGTCTGGCCCGCCGGCGAGGAATGGCTCTTCGAGGCCATGAACGAGACCTACATCCCCCTGCTGCTGGTCCTGCGCCGGCTGCTGTATGCCGGGGTGCCCTGCCAGGCCATGGTGGGGGTGGTGCCGGTGCTGGCCGAGCAACTGGCTGATCCTTATATGAAGGACCGCTTCTGCGAATACATGGAAAGCCTCATCTGGCGCACCCGCCAAGATCTGGAGCGCTTCCAGGACGACGACGCCCGCCAGAGGGCGGCGGCCTACTGGCTGGGCCTGTACGAGGAGCATTACCGGGCCTTTACCCGTGACTTTCACCGCGACATACTGGGCACCCTCAAATGGTTGCAGGACGAGGGCCTGGTGGAGCTTCTCACCTCGGCGGCCACCCACGGCTTCCTGCCGCTGTTGGAGCACGACTCCTCCATCCAGGCCCAGGTGCGCCTGGGGGTGGAGACCTTCCGCCGCCACTTCGGCCGCGACCCCCAGGGCTTCTGGCTGCCGGAATGCGCCTATCGCCCGGCCCAGTGGTCGCAACTGCTGGGCCGCGAGCGTCAGGCCATTGATCAATGGCTGGCCCGGGAGGGCCTCAAGTACTTCTTCGTGGAGGGCGTGGGCATCACCCGGGCGCGCCTTTTGGACGGCGCCGCCGGCCAGCCCGGCCCCAGCACCTTCCGGGGCTATCGCCTGGCCTCCGGCGTGGCGGTCTTTGGCCGCAACCAGGCCACCGGCGAGCAGGTCTGGTCGCCCCAAAAGGGCTATCCCGGCGACAGCCGCTACCTGGAGTTCCACCAGAAGGACCCCCAGTCCGGCCTGCGCTACTTGCGGGTCACCGGCCGCGTTGACAAGGAAATCTACGACCCCGAGGCCGCCCGGGGGGCCGTGGCCGACCAGGCCCGCCACTTCGTGGGCCTGCTGCAAGGGGAACTGGCCCAGGCCGCCCAAACCCGGGAGGCGCCGGTGCTGGTGGCGCCCTATGACTGCGAGCTCTACGGCCACTGGTGGCACGAGGGTCCGGCCTTCCTGGAGCTGGTCTACCACGAACTGGCCCGCCAGACCCTGGTGGAGCCCATAGGCCTGGGCCGCTACCTGCAACGCCACGGACCCGGTCTGGCGACCATAGAGATGACCGCCAGCACCTGGGGCCTGAATAGCGATTTCACGGTCTGGCAAAACCCCGAGCACGGCTGGCTGTGGCCCTACATCAACGCCTCGGCTCGGGAGATGGAGGAGCTTTTGGCCATGCTCCAGGCCCAGGGGCAGCCCCGCGGCCAGCGAGGCCAGCGCATCCTGCGCCAGATGGGGCGGGAGTTGCTCTTGATGCAGGGCAGCGACTGGCCCTTCCTGCTCTTCACCACCCAGGCCAAGGAATACGCCAACCAGCGTTTCCACCACCACCACCAGCGCTTCCGCAAGCTCTCCTGGGCGGCCCGCGACCTGCGCGACGCCGGGCGCCTGCCCGAGGCCGAATTGGCCCTCATGGAGGACGTGGACTGCCCCTGGCCGGAGCTGGATTACGGCCTGTTCCGCAAGTTGGACTGAGCCACAGGCCGGGGCCTCGTGCCTTCTGGAGAACCAGCGGAAATATGGTAGCCTTGCGACCCAGGGGCCGGACACCGGCCGGGGGGCTTATTGAGACGCACATCTTGGCAGGGCTTTAGGGCATGAAACGTTTCCCGTGGGCATTGATGTTGGTCCTGCTCCTGGCCGCGCCGGCCCGCGCGGACCTGACCGCTGGCGTGGAGGCCTACAGCCGCGGCGATTTCCCCGCCGCCCTTCAGGAGCTGAGGCCCCTGGCCCAGGCCGGCGACGCCCAGGCCCAGGGGCTGGTGGGCAACATGTACTACGCCGGCCAGGGGGTGCCCCGCGACCTGGAGCAGGCCGCCTCCTGGTTCCACAAGGCCGCCCAGCAGGGCCTGGCCACGGCCCAGGGCATCCTGGGGGTGATGTACTTCCAGGGCCAGGGCGTGGGCCAGGATTATGCCCAGGCCTTGCACTGGTACCGCCTAGCCGCCAGCCAGGGTCTGGCCGAGGCCCAGTACAGCCTGGGCGGCATGTATGAGAAGGGCCAAGGGGTGCCCGCCGACCCCATGCAGGCCACCGATTGGTACCGCCAGGCCGCCCAGCAGAACCTGGCCGACGCCCAGGTCAACCTGGGCAGCATGTATTACCAGGGGCACGGCCTGCCCCAGGACTTCAGCGAGGCCCTCAAATGGTTCCGCAAGGCCGCCGAGCACGGCGCGGCCGCGGCCCAGTACAACCTGGGGGTGATGTACCACCAGGGCCAGGGCGTGATCCTGGACCTGCCCGAGGCCGAGCGCTGGTTCACAAAGGCAGCCCAGCAGGGGGACGTCAAGGCCCAGTACGCCCTGGCCAACCTCTACTACACCGGCGGACCCGGCCTGCCCCCCAACCGATTCGAGGCTAGGGCCTGGTTCACCAAGGCCGCCCAACTGGGCCACGCCCAGGCCCAGTACAACCTGGGGGTCATGTTCGCCCTGGGTCAAGGCATGCCGCCCAACCCGGTCGAGGCCGCCAAATGGTACCGCCTGGCCGCCAGCCAAGGCCTGGCCGAGGCCCAGTACAATCTGGGCGCGGCCTGTTACGCCGGCGCGGGCCTGGCCCAGAGCCACGCCCAGGCCGCCGACTGGTTCGGCAAGTCCGCCCGCCAGGGCTATCCCCTGGCTCAGTTTTATTTGGGTGACATGTATGCCAAGGGCCTGGGCCTGCCCCAGGACGACCAGGAGGCCTTTTTCTGGCTCAGCCTGGCGGCCGGCCAACTCACCGGCCCGGGCCAGGCCAAGACCCTGGCCCGCCTCAACGCCTTGTCAGGCAAGTTCACGCCGGACCAGCTCTGGCGCCTGCAAGAGCGGGTGCGCCTGTGGCGGCCTGTGGAGCAGTAAAAAGCCAAAGCCACATTACACGGGCGGGGACGCCCCCTGCCCCTGCGAAGAAAAGGCCTCTCGTGGCCTTGGGCTCTCGCAGGGGCGGGATTTATCCCCGCCCAGCTTTTGCAAGAAACGAACAGGGTGGATTGCTTCGTCGCATCTCTGCTGAGATGCTCCTCGCAATGACGCCATCATTTCAATTGGTCAGCAACCCCACGCGTCTTCGTTCCCGCCACGACCCCACCACGGGAGCCGCCAGCTTGGCTTCCCGCCAAAGTGCAGTCGACCCGTATACGCCCCATGGCGGGCACGCCATTAGATCATTTGGTCGGCCATCTCGCTAAGGACCCGCTCGGGGTCGTCCTGGGATTCGATGCGCCGGAGGGTGGCCTCCAGGGAGGGCTCCAGGCCCAGGCGCCGCACATCCTGGGGCTCCCGGCAGCGGCCCATGCGCCGGCACAGGCGATAGAGCAGCCGCTGGCGCGCCGGCAGGGCCAGGTAGGCGTCCAACTGGGACAGCATGTCCTCCTGGTCCTGGGGCAGGCGCCCCTCCACGGTCTCGATCAGATTCATGATGTGGTCGCTGGCCAGGTAGGAGTGAATGCCCTGAAGGCTGGCGATAAAGAGCCTGATCTCGGCCACAGTCTCATCGTCGCCGGGCTTTTCGAAGTTGCCGGCCACCAGGTCCTGGTACAACTCGATGCGCTCGGGCACGCGCAGGGTGCGCAGGCGGATGAAGTCCGGGTCGATCTGATTCAAGACCGCCGCCGTGGCCTCGGCGTGCTCGCGCCACCATTTCTTGCCGCCCAGGCCGGGCATCACATACTCGGATAGCTCCATGCCAGCGGCCTTGACATTGCGGCCGCCCTGGACCTGCTTGGCCGCCGTCACGCCCTTGTTCATGAACTTGAGCAGGGGATCATAGCCGGTCTCCAGGCCGATGTGGATGCGGTCCAGGCCGGCCTGGCGGATCATGGTCAGCTCCTCCACGCTGCGCTGCGCGGCCGTGGAAGAGCGGGCATAGGAAGTGATCCGTTGCACCTCGGGCAGCTTGCTCCTCAGATAGACCAGGGCCTCGGCCAGGGCCGTCGGCTCCATCACCAGGTTGTTGGCGTCCTGTAAAAACACATTGCCCGTGCCGTAGTAGAGCCAGGCCGCCACGTTGCGGAAGGAATCGCTCAGGCCGGGGTTGCCGAAGACGGCCTGCACCACGGAGTCATCCACATGCCCGCCGCAATCCATCTGCCAGGATAGCGCCTTGATCTGCTCGCTCATGGCCGCGGCGCTGTCGATGTCCCGCTTGATCTCCTCCAGCGGGCGCCGGCTGAAGGCGCGGCGCTTGTACACCGGGCAGAACTTGCACTTGTTCCAGGGGCAGTTGCGGGTAAAGCGCAACAAGAGGCTCCGGGCCTCGCTGGGCGGGCGGATGGGCCCCTGCTCAAAGCTCAGGGAGGAATCCAGGGTGACGGGCACGGCGCTCTCCGGGCTGGTGTTGATCATGTGAGCTAAAGAGTAGGCTGGAGAGGGGCCGGTGTCAAGAAAGGCCGTCCGGCCAGGGCGCGGTGACGGGCGGGCGGACTAGGGTGGCTGTCCCCTAGTCCGACCGCCGGCAGGACGACAAGCTATTCGGTCAAGGTGCGGCGCTTGGGCCGGTTCACCGGGCGCATCACCTTGAGGACCTCGATGGCCGTCTTGTAGGCGTGGGTGAGGCGCAGGTTGTCCAGAACCAGGGCGATGATCTCGGCGATGGCCTGCAGGAAGGTCATCTCCACGATGGTCACCTCCCAGGGCTGGGCGCTGTAGAGGCGCAAGGCCCCCAGGGGCTTGCCGCGCAGCACCAGGGGCACGCTGACGATGCTGGCTATGCCCTCGGCCTTGGCCTCCTGGGGGTATTGCAGGCGGGGGTCGTCCTCCACGTTGTAGATGGCCACCGGTCCTTCGCTCAAAGAAGCGGCGATGCTCTTGACGGCGCTTAGCGGCCCCTTGTCCAGGTAGGTCTGGCTAAGGCCCGCCGAGGCCGCCACCTCCAGCTTCTTGCTGCGCCGGTTGAGCAACAAGAGGGCGCAGCCTTGCAAATCCAGGGCATCCTTGAGGCTGTGCACGATGTGGGTGGCCGCGTCGCCCAGGTTGCCGGCCGAGCTGATTATCTGGCTGATGTGCCCCAGGGTCTCGTAATTGATCTGCTTCATCTTCCTGCGCATGGCTTCCTCCCAAGCATAGGGTTGCCGTGGGGCCGGATGGCCTCGGCGGGCAGGGCTAGGTGTCAGGCGCGGCGTCAGGATGGGGGCGATGGCGCGAGGCAGAGCGGGCGGGCAGGGAACCTGGCGCTGGCGCCCTGCCGGCGTTCAGGTTTCATGCCGTGGGAAGGGGGAAATGGCGGCGCCGGGTTGAGCCGCGCTCTGGCGGCGCCTTGATTCCCTGCCGATAGTTTAATTATTCGCTTGCCAGAGGGTTGGCGTCAACGGCCCCGGCGTGCAGGCCAAAGAAAAGCCCCCGAGCCTGGCAGGCCCGGGGGCTTTGATATCTACTTAAAGGCCCGGGCGCCTACAGGGCCGCGGCGATGATCTCGCTGATGTCCATCACCGCGATCTTCTCGTCCAGGTTCTCGCCCTTGGCGCTGTCGGTGAACATGTTGATGCAGTAGGGGCAGGCCGTGGCCAGCACCTCGGCGCCCTTCTGGTCAGCCTCGCGCATCTTGTGGGTGCTGAAGCGCTGCTCGGGCTCGGTCTCCATCCACAGGCGGCCACCGCCGCCGCCGCAGCACAGGGCCATCTTGCGGTTGCGGTCGAACTCGATCAGCTCCAGGCCGGGCACGGCCTTGAGCACGTCGCGGGGGGCCTCGAAGACCTCGGTGTGGCGGCCCAGGTAGCAGGGGTCGTGGTAGATGACCTTCTTGGCCAGGGAGCCGGAGAGCTTCAGCTTGCCCTCATCGATGAGCTGCTTGAGCAATTGGGTGTAGTGCACCACCTCGTACTCGCCGCCCAGCTCGGGGTATTCCTGGGTGAAGGTGGCGTAGCAGTGGGGGCTGGTGGTGATGATCTTCTTGACGCCCTTGCCATTGAACAGCTCGATGTTCTTGCCGGCCAGGGCCTGGAACTGCTCCTCATCGCCCATCTTGCGCAGGGCCTCGCCGCAGCAGGACTCCTCGTTGCCGATGATGCCGAAGCTCACCCCGGCGGCCTTGAGAATCTTGTTCAGGGCGCGGGCGATGGCCTGGGAGCGGGGGTCATAGGCCGAGGTGCAGCACACGCTGAGACAGTACTCGGTGCCCTCCTCGAACTTGGGCACGTCCTGGCCCTCGGTCCACTTCTCGCGCTTGTCGCGGTCCTCGGACCAGGGATTGCCCTTGCTGTGGATGGAGCCCATGATGGTGCGCAGCATCTGGGGGGCCGCGCCGCTCTCGGCGATCATGGCGCGCATGGCCTTGACCACGTCGATGATGGCCACCTGGCGGGGGCAGTTGACCACGCAGAGTTTGCAGGTGGTGCAGGCATAGAGGATGTCGTCGGACTCGAAGCCCTCCAGGCCCATTTGACCCATGCGGATGAGCTTGCGGGTGCGGAACTCGCCGCCCACGGCCGGCCAGGGGCACAGGCCCGAGCACAGGCCGCACTGCATGCACTGATAGAGGGTCTCACCGCCCATGGCGGCGATGGCCTGGGAGACCTCCAGGAAGGGCGTGACGGACATATCTTTTGTAACTCCTTGCTGGCACGATAGATTGCGGACGTCGACCGGTTGCGCCTGGCCGCGCCCATTTTTATACGCAGGTCGCCGGTCTTTGCTTAGCAGGAAGGCGAAAGGCTGTCAAGAAGGTATTCACCTCAAAAAACTGCCCATTTCCCCGGGGGCCGGGGCGTGGCCGTCAGTACTGGCCGGGACCCAAGCCCTGGCGGGCCTGGCTGGGGCTACTGCCGGTTGCGGAAGACCAAGAGCGCCTCGGGTATGAGCGAGCGCACCACCGCGGCCGGCTCCAGGGCCAGGCGGCGCTCCAGGTCCTCGTAGCGGTGGTAGGCCCGGGTGAGCTTGGGCACCTGGGGTATGAACCGGGCCTGGATGTCCTTGGGGTCGGCGGCCATGGCCAAGAGGGTGTAGGACTCGGCGGCCACGCCCTGCACCCAGCCCAGGCGGCGCATCAGGTCGAAGCGCACCTGGTCGGCCAGGAACAGAAAGGCGTCCAGGGCCTCCACCTTGGGCTGGGACTCCAGATAAGTGAAGCGCTCCCCCGGTCCCCAGCCGCGCACCCCCAGCACCAGGTCGTAGATGGCCAGGGTGGCCTCGCGGTCCAACTCGGCCAGGCGCGAGAGCACGGAGTCGGGCAGATCGCTGATGCGGCTCTCCGGGCCGGGGGCAAAGCCCACCCGCCGCTCCCAGCGCCCGAAGCACTGCTGGGCGGCCTTGGCCTGCCGGCGTTGTTCCAGATTGACCAAAACTCCCACGCTAAAATACCTTTCGCCGTCCCCAAGGCTGGCCGGGCCAGCCACGGCGGGCCGCTTACTTCAGGTAGGCCCGACCCTCCTCGGCGGCCGGCAGGGTCACCAGGAAGGAGGCCCCCTCCCCTTCACGGTTGTGCACCTCCACCTGCCCGAAATGGCGGGTGACGATCTTGTGCACGATGGACAGCCCCAGGCCGGAGCCGCTGTCCTTGGTGGTGAAGAAGGGGTTGAAGATGTTGTGTATGACGTCCATGGGTATGCCGCCGCCGGTGTCGCTCACCTCGCCGGCCACGAACTGCTTGCCCTCGCGCACCACGGCGAAGCTGCGCAGGGTCAGGCGCCCGCCCTCTATGCCCATGGCCTGCAAGGCGTTGAGGAAGATGTTCAGGAAGACGTGCTTGATCTGGCGATCGTCGCAGAACACCGGCGGCAGTTCCTTGTTGAATTCGCGCACTACCTGCACGCGGCCGTCTTGCAGGTCCCGGCGCAGGAGTTCCAGGGCCTCGTCCATGATGGTGTTGAGGTCGTGTTCCTCGAAATGGTTGCGGGCGTCGGTGGAGAAATCCAGCATCTCGTTGAGGGTGCGCTCCAGGCGCGTCACCTCCTCGATGATCACGTCCAGGTAGGGGGTGATGTTGGAATCGTCGCCCACCTTTTTGCGGATGCGCCGGGTGAAGCCGCCGATGCTCACCAGGGGATTTCTGATCTCGTGGGCCACGCCGGCGGCCACCTCGCCCAGGGCGGCCAGCTTGTCGGCCTCCAGGAGGCGGTTGCGCATCTGGGCCAACTCGCGGTTGGCCGATTCCAGGTTCTGGTACAGCCGGCTGGCCTCCAGGGCCAGGCCCCCCTGGTTGGCCAGCATGGCCAAAAGCTTTTGGTCGCGCTCGCCAAAGGGGCGCTGGCTGCGGTGGTTGTCGGCCACCAGCACGCCCACCACCTTGCCCTTGGCGAACATGGGCACGGTGAGGAAGGGATGCGGCCCCAGGGCCGAGAGCAGCTCGGGCAGGACCTGGGGGTCATCCTGGGGGTTCTCCACCAGGATGGGCCGGCGCTCGGCCACGGTGCGGGCCAACACGTCCAGGGGTGGGTCCATGGGCACCGCCAGGCGGGCCAGGCGCTCGTCGGTCACCACCGCCGGCCCCTGGCGCCGGTCGCGCAACTCGTTCAGGGAGCGGGTCAGCTCCTGCTGCTGGGCCCCCAGGCTGTCCTTGTCCATGTCGGCCAGGGCCCGCAGGACCATCTTGCCTTCCTGCACCAGGAACAACAGCACCCGGTCGTGGTCCAGGCCGGCGGGGTGGATGACGGCGTGCAGGATGATCAGCACCGTTTGGTTGAAGTCCACGGTGGTCATCAAGACGGTGCTGATCTCGAACAGGGTGGCCAAGGCCCCCACCATCTCCTCGTTGCGCTGGGCCAGGTCTTCCACGCGTTGGAAGGTCAGGGCGTTTTCCAGGGCCGGCGAGACCATGGAGGCCATGGTGTAGAGCAGGTTGCGGTCCTCGGGGTTGAAGCCCGGCCCGGCGCCCTCCTCGCGCACCGCCTTGTCAAAGACGCACAGGTGCCCCTGGTAGCGCCCCTTGAAGGACAGAGTGGCGCACAGCCCGTTTTCGATCTCCGGGTCCAGATGGCCCGTGTCGCACACCGCGGCCCCGCCGCCGGCCTCGGCCTCTCGCAAGGCCCCGCAGCCCTGGAGGCAGTCCCTGATCTCCAGGCAGCGCTGGGGCACCTTGCCGTGCCAGGCCCGCAGGTAGTGCTGCTCGCCGTTGTGCTGGGTGATGGTCACCAGCCCGCCCCTGGCCCCCAGGAGCTTGGCGCAGATGCCCACCACGGTGTCCAAGAGATGATCCACCTCGATGGTGGAGATGGCCGCCCGGCCCAAGTCGGAGAGCACGTTGAGCTCGGCGATGCGTTTTTTGGATTCGAAGTACAGCCGGTAGTTACGAATGGTGCCGGACATCTCCCGGGCCACCATCTGCAACAGGCGGGTGTCGGCGTCTTCCATCTGGTATCCGGGCCCGAAGAACAACAGCAGCACGGCGTAGAGCCGGTTGTCGTCCATCACCGGGAACAGCGCCGCCAGCTCGCCCTCCTGGCCGAGCTGGTCCAAGGCCTCGTCGCCAGTGGGCAGATTTACCGTTATCAGTTGGGGCTCCCGGCGCCTGGCCGTGTCGCCCACCCGGCCCTGACCGAACTCCACCGACAGGGCCGGCGCCGGGGCCGCCTCCTTGGGCCAGGCGTTGGACTTGACCAACAGGCTGCGGGCGTGCTCCTGCAAGAACAGCACGCTCTGGCGGCAGCCCAGGTGGGAGTTGATCACCCCCAGGATGCTGTCCAAGCGCTCGCCCACGTCCACCGTGGAGTTGGCTATCTCCACCACGTGGGCCAGGACATCGAAACGCGGGCCTAGGGACATGGCCTAAGCCTCCGTTGCTCCTGCCCGCGAGCGATGGCTTGGCGATAGATATTCTCGTAGGCGGCCGCCGCCTTGGCCCAGGAGAAATCCAGGGCCATGGCCCGGCGCATGGCCCCCCGCCACTCCTCGGGCCGGCCGTGGGTCTCCAAGGCCCGCGCCAGGGCCGCCAGCATGGCCGGGGTCTCGTAGGCCGAGAACTTGAACCCCACCCCCGGGCTGGCGGGCGTGTGATCGCTGACCGTGTCGTCCAGGCCGCCGGTGGCGCGCACCACCGGCAGGGTGCCGTAGCGCAGGGCCTGCAACTGGTGCAGGCCGCAGGGCTCGTAGCGGCTGGGCATCAAGAGCATGTCGCAGCCGGCCATGAGCTGGTGGGCCAGGTCCATCTCATAGCCGATGGACAGGCCCAGGCGGTCGGAGCGGCGGCGGTGCAGCTCCTGCAGGAAGGCATGGTAGTGGTCGTCACCGAAACCCATGATGACCATGTCCAGGCCCAACTCCAGAATGTCCTCCAGGGCCGGGGCCACCAGGTCCATGCCCCGGCGGTCCACCAGGCGGCCCAAAAAACCCACCAGGGGGCGGCCGCTGGCCGGCGGCAGCCCGAAGGCCTCACGCAGCTGGGCCTGGCACAGGGCCTTGGGCGCCAGGTCCTGGGAGGAGTAGGCCGCGGCGATGTAGGGGTCGTTTTGGGGGTCCCAGGTCTGGTAGTCCACGCCGTTGATCACCGCCTCCAGGCACTCCTTGCGAGCCGAGAGCACCCCTTCCAGGCCGTGGCCCATCTCCGGGGTCTGAATCTCCTTGGCATAGGTGGGGCTGACAGTGGAGATCATGTCGGCAAACACCAGGCCGGCCTTGAGGAAGTTGATCTTGCCGTAGAACTCGATGGACTCCGGCGTGAAGTACTCCCAGCCCAGGCCGGTGAGCGGCATGTCATAGTGCCAGAAGATGCCCTGGCTGCCCATGTTGTGCACGGTGATCAGTGAACCGGCCCCGGCCAGCAGTGGATGATCGTGGTACTGGGCCTTGTGGTAGAGAGGTATCAAACCGGTGGTCCAGTCGTTTACGTGGATCATGTCCACCGGCTTGTTCAGGCCCAGGCACAGCTCCACGGCGGCGCGGCTGAAGAAGATGAAGCGCTCGGCGTTGTCCTCGTAGTCGCCGTAGGCGTTGCCGTAGAGCCCCTCGCGGTCGAAGAGGTGCTCGTGACTGATCAAGTACACCGTCACCCCCGGCCCGGACTCCAAGGTGAAGACCTCGGCGTGATGGCGACGCCAGGAGACCGGCACCTCCAGGGTGAGGTCCAGACGCTTTAGCCTGTCCTCTTGCTCCGGGGTCAGCCGGCACTTGGGGGTGACCACGTCCACCGTGTGTCCGCGAGCCGCCAGGGCCAGGGGCAGATCATGGGAGACCTCCGCCAGGCCACCCACGCGGCTCAAGGGCCAAACCTCCGGGGAAACAAACAATACATGCATGAGTCACCATCCTGTGTATGCCAGTCATAATAGCACGCCCAACCAGCGGGCACAAAACCTCTGTGCCTGCCTTGGCCGAGGCGGTTGACACCCCGGGGCCGCCCCAAGTAGTCTCGGTGATGCCGGAGGATGACCAGATATCCCGGCCCGCCGCCCCCTGGAGAGGCCCGACATGCGCAACTGGATATTGATACGCCGCCTGGCCGGTCTGGTGGCCATGGTCTGCTCGCCCCTGTGCCTGGTGTACCTGCTGGCCCTGATAATCAAGTGGCAGGCCCTGGTGGCCGGCGGCGAACTGGCCGAAGAGATACTCCTGCACCTGTCCACGGTGGTCCTGGTGGCGCTATTGACCCTGTGGGGGGGCTGGCGCTGGCAGCGGCGCCTGGACTGCCAGGTGGACACCCTTCTGGAATCCTGCCGGCGCATGGCCCTGGGCGAGCCCGCGGGATTGCCCGACCCCCCGGTGCGCCTGGACGAGATGGGCCGCCTGGGCCTGGCCATCCAGGTGCTGCGCGAGGCCCTGGTGGACTACATGAGCCTCTATCGGCGCTTCTTCGATGTGGCCCCGGACATGTTTCTTTCCATCAGCGCCACCAATTACCAGGTATTGAACGCCAACCGGGCCTTTTGCCAAAAGGTGGACCTGCTGCCCTCCGAGGTGCGGGAGCAACCCCTGGGGCGTTTCGTGACCCTGGAGCGGCCCTGGGAGGAAGCTCTGTCGCACCTGAACCAGCTTCATAGGGGACAAGTGCTCTCTGGCCGGGGTACCATAGACATAGAGGCCAGCCTCTCCCTGGAACGCGGCCCAGGGGGACAGCCCTGGGTGATGGGTTTGATCCTGCGGGACGTCTCACAACAACAGGCGCTGTTGGATGAGTTGCTAAAAAAATCTACCGCCCTGGAAAAAGCCCTCCAGGAGATACACAGCGTGGAAAACCTGAAAGACCAGTTCCTCACCACCTTGAGCCACGAGCTCAAAACCCCCATGGTCTCCCTCAAGGGCTTTTTGCAGCTCATCATGCAAGAGCGCGCCAAGCCCGAGGACCACCGCGCCTATCTGGAGATTTGCTGGCGCAACCTGATCAAGCTGGAAACCCAGATCAACAACCTGCTGGATCTGGCCCGCCTGAGCCACGCCAAGGACCAGTACGAGATGGCTCCGGTGGATCTGTGCGCCCTGGTGCGCACCGAGGCCGAGAACCTGCGCCTGCTGGCCGCCGAGCGCAAGGTGCGCCTGGAATTGGGGGACCTGCCGGCCAGCCCGGTGATGGTGCGTGGCAACCGCGAAAAACTTGTACAACTTGTGGACAACCTGTTGCTGAATGCGGTCAAATATAACGTGGAAGAAGGTGAGGTGCGCCTGGGGCTGGCCCGGCGCGACCAGTCGGTGGTGTTGACGGTATCCGACTCGGGCCTGGGCATCGCCCGCGAGCACATGGCCAATATATTCAATCGCTTCTACCAGGCCAACCTCACCGGCACCGGCCGCCTGGAGGGTCTGGGCATCGGCCTGAGCCTGGTGCAGGAGATCGTCTTGCTGCACCAAGGGGACATTCGGGTGCAAAGCGAGCCCGGCCAGGGAACAACCTTCACCGTGATCTTGGAGAGCCTGCCTTGAATACCGCCCCCCCCTTGGTGTTGTTGGTGGAGGATGACCCGGACACGGCGGCCCTGTATCGGGCACTGCTCGACGCCGAGGGCATGGAGGTGATACCCTGCGGCAACTGCCAGCAAGCCGTGGCCTGGTGGCGGGCCTCGGAACGCCGCCCCGACCTCATGGTGCTGGACATGCGCCTGCCAGACGGCAGCGGCCTGGATCTGTGCCAGGAGTTCATTGATATTGGCCAGTCACTATTCCCGCCCCCCATCATGGTGCTCAGCGCCCACGGCGACCCCCGGCTGCCCTCCCGCTGCCGCCAGGCCGGGGCCCAGGCCTTCTTGGACAAGCTGGACAACCTGGACCACTTCATCAGCACTGCCTGGCGCCTGATACGCCAAGCCCCGTCAGCCGGCACCGCCTAGATACCGCCTAGATACCGCCTGGATACCGCCTGGATACCGCCTGGATTAGGGCGCTAGCGCCCGATCACCTCCGGCCCAGGCGTTTCGGGCTAATTAGCCCTATTTGTTCCGGGCAATACCTACCGATAATATCATGCCCCTAGGCCCTGGAACCGCGCCCCGGCCAGGGCCATCCCGGGTGCGCCGGAGAGCCGCGGCAAATTTTTTTGCTATTATTTAAGATGGTTAATCAGGTGAAGCCAACAGGTATTTTGACCTGAAAAGCGGTTGCGCCCTAGCCACTCACCCTCCCTGCCTGCCCCTGTTGGGAGAGTTCGCCGGCCAAGGCGCAACCTGCTTAGGAGATAATGCAATGGACGGGCCAATTTAATCTTAGGTGGAGGCAGCCTCAATTATCAGGCCCTTACAGCGTGGGGCCGAGAGGTTCTCCGCCTATTTCGTGGCCCCCAAAAAGCGGCTGCGCCTTGGCTACTCACCCTCCCTGCCTGCCCCTGTTGGAAGAGTTCGCCTGCCAAGGCGCAACTTGATTGACAGATGTTGCAAGGGGCAGGCCAAGAGCCGTCTGGCTGGCCGTCCGCTGCCCATGCTATACTGTGAGCCAGTCGATTGGTCCGCTCGGCCGTCCCTTTCCCGGGCCGGGCCCAGGCCCCAGACAGCCAAGCACCCGCTGGCACCCAGCGGGTCCGCCGATTGAGGGACGTTCCACAAGCATGCCCAGCGCCGCCAACATCCTATTGCTGGAACCGGAAGCAGAGCTGGCCGCTCAGCTTTCCCTGGCCTTGACCGGCCAGGGGCACCAGGTCAGCGCCATCGACAACCTTGCCCAAGCCATGGAAACCCTCCACGATCATGGCTTCCAGTTGGTGATCACCGACCTGTCCATGCCCGGAGGCAACGGACTGGAGGTGGTGGGCTATGTGCAGGAACATTGGCCCCACACCCCGATTATCGTCATCGGCGGCGGAGGCTCGCTCAAGCAAGCCGTGGAGGCCATGCGCCGGGGGGCCTTCGACTTCCACGAAAAGCCGCTGGAACTGGATCACTTCCTCCATACCGTGAAAAGTGCGCTGGAAAAGGCCGCCCTGCACCGGGCCTTTGACTACCTGCGCCACGAACAACCCTTCATCTACCGCCTGGAAAACATCCAGGCCCACAGCCCAGCCATGCAGCAGGTGCTGGAGCAAGTCACGCGAGTGGCGCCCACCGACGTCACGGTGCTGCTCACCGGCGAGACCGGCACCGGCAAAAGCCTCATCGCCGGGGCCATCCACGCCAACAGCACCCGGGCCGAGCACACCCTGGTAACGGTCAACTGCGCGGCGCTGACCGAGACCCTGCTGGAGAGCGAGTTGTTCGGCCACGAGAAGGGCGCCTTCACCGGGGCCCACAAATACCGCACCGGCCGCTTTGAGCAGGCCCACGGCGGCAGCCTTTTTCTGGACGAGGTGGGCGACATGAGCCCGGCCACCCAGGCCAAGGTGCTCAGGGCCATCGAGGACAAGGAAGTGCAGCGGGTGGGCGGCTCGCGCATCATCAAGGTGGACGTGCGCATCCTGGCCGCCACCAACGTGGACCTGGAGCGGGCGGTGCGGGAGGGGCGCTTCCGGGGTGATCTTTTTTATCGCCTGAACGTCACCCCCATCTGCATACCCGCCCTGCGCCAACGCCCCGAGGACCTGCCCCCCCTGGCCGAAATGTTCCTGTGGCGCATCAGCCATGAATCCAAACGTCCACTAAAGCCGCTGTCCCAGGCCGCCCACCAGGCCCTAACCGCCCACACCTGGCCGGGCAACATCCGCGAACTGCGCAACGCCATCGAGCGGGCGGTGCTCTTTGCCAACGGCCCGGAGATCACCCCCCATGATTTGGGCCTGGGCAGCTCCCAACAGCACCTGGGCGCGTCTCCCTCAGCCCGGGGAACTGGCCTGCCCGCCCCGGAAACCCTGGACCTGGAGGCCCTGGAGCAATGGGCCATCCTCACGGCCCTGGAGCGCAGCGAATGGGTACAGAGCCGCGCGGCGGCCCTCTTGGGCATCAGCCCCCGGGCCTTGTCCTACAAGCTGGACAAGCTGGAACTGGTGCACCCTGAATTGAGCGCCCGCCGCCGGCGCCGCTGAGGACCATCGGCGCTGACCATCTTTCACCCAACCCGGCTCGGCCTTTCGCTATCGTAATTACCATTTCGTAACTATTCCCCATCCCGAAACTTCCACGCCCTGGCTCAGCCCCACTTTTCCCAACCAGCCCGCTGGCGTTCAATATTTAATTATCAAACAATTTTAGATTATTACCATGCATGCCTCTCGACAGGCCAGGCCTTGGCACCCTTTTTGCCGTATAGGTCGGCAACTGAGACAAACAAGCCCCAAGATTCAACAAGGGAGGTCGACAATGAAGGTTCTGGAGAGCGTCAAGAAGTTGTGGAAGGACGAGTCCGGCATCAGCGCCGTGGAGTACGCCCTGTTGCTGGCCCTGATCGGTGGCGGCATCGCCGCGGCGGCCTTCACCCTGGGCGGCCAGGTGTCCACCAACATCACCACCGCAACCAGCGCACTGCAAGGGAACTAACTAAACCGGCATAGGCTGGCTGGAAAAGCTTGGCGGGCAGGTTCGCGGGCAGAGTAACGTGCCGGCTAGGCTGGGGAGGTCCCTTGGGGGGCCTCCTTCCAGCCTTTTTCATTGCCGTGCGGCTATGCCTGTCAACTGGTCGTCCCCGTCCTCCCGGTCTGGCTCTCAACTCCCAACTTCGCGGCTTGACGAGTTAATCACCAACAATCCACAGACGCGAGCCGGCCTTCCCTTTTGGTAATTACGATATCGTAGTTTGGGGGCTGGTTGTGAAATCTGCCCCGCGCCCGCGGTTGGCTCCCACCCGGCGCCACCCCGGGGACGCCAAATCATATCATCTTATAATAACTAGCTATCATAGGCCCAGACCCCTTACCGGCCCGGCCGCGCCCCTTGGCCAGCGACCTGGCATTCTTCTTGCCTTTTGTATGGGAAACAGCATCTCTTCCCTCTCTTGACCGATAACTGGCCCGGAGGCTTCTCATGCAGGCTGTGAATTGCATCGTCAGATCGCCCCGGCGGCAAGCAGACGCCCTGGCCGGGGTGGCGGCCACGCCGCCCCGCCCGACCGACGCCCTCTCCCGTGGCAGGCGGGACTAGACACCATGGGCTGGAGCGCATCCTCTGGACCTGGCCTGGCCGATCCGTCGGCGGTCTCCGCCGGCTCCGCGCCGGCCTTGTGGGAGGCCCGCCATTGGGGGTTGATACCGGCCTTGGCGGTGCTGCCCTTTTTCGCGGCCAGCGGCCTGAGCGGCGCCCAGGCCTGGGTGCCCTGGCTGGCGGCCCTGATGGCCAGCTACGACCTGGCCGAACGCCGCATCCCCAACCCGCTCAACGCCTTGGCCGCCCTGCTTGGCCTGGGCTGGGCCTTGGCCGGTGGCGGCCTGGGCGGTCTGGGCCAAGCCCTGTTGGGCGGGCTGACCGGCTTTGGCCTCTTGGCGGTGTTCTTCTTCCTGGGGGCGGTGGGGGCCGGCGACGTCAAGGCCCTGGGCGCCCTCTGCACCTTCCTGGCTCCCTGGGGCGCGGTGCAGCTTTTTTTCTATACCGTGCTGGTCGGCGGCCTGCTGGCCCTGGGGCGACTGCTCCTGGCTCGGCGCCACCTGGCCTCGGGCACCGACCTGGCCGCCTGGCGCCTGCTGGCCCAGGGCCTGGAAATGCCCTACGGCCTGGCCATCGCCGGCGGCGCCCTGGTCCTCTTGCTCACCGGAGGCCTGTCATGAATCACATCACCAGACTCTTTGGCGGCGACCGGGCCACGGCGGCGGTGGAATTCGCCTTGATACTGCCCGTGTTCCTGATGCTGGTCTTCGGGGTGGTGGAGCTGGGATCGGCTTGGTACCAGAAGCAGATGCTGGTCAGCGCCAGCCGCGTGGGGGCGCGCATGGGCTCCATGCTCAACGACCCCAGCAACTCCGCCGCCCAAGTCCAGACCGCGGTCAGCCAATACCTACAGCAAGCGGGCTATCCCAGCGTCTTCAACGTGGCCAGCAGCGGCACCGAAGGCAACGCCGGCGACCCGGTGCAAGTCACCGTGAGCAGTAACTACCAGTTCCCGGTGCTCAGCCGGATCATCCCCGACTCCGTTGCCAACGTGACCCTGAAGGGGGTCACGGTGATGCGCCACGAGTAGGAGACAGGCATGCCACGCAAGGCCCCATTATTGTTCATGGTCCTGGCCCTGGCTCTGGCCGCCCTGGCCGCCTGGAGCGCCCACCGCTGGATACTGGCCCGGGCCGACCAGGCCGCGGCCACCAAGGTGGCCACCAGCCCCATCCTGGTGGCGGCGGCCAACCTGCCGGCTGGACAGCGTCTGGAGGCCTCGCACCTGACGTTGCAGCGCTGGCCGGCGGGCACCCTGCCGGCCGGCCACCTCGCCCAGATATCCCAGGCCCAGGGGCGGGTGATCAGGGGGCCGCTGGTCAAGGGCGAGGTGCTCTTGGCGGGCAAGCTCCTGCCCGAAGGCCTGGCCGGCGGGCTGTCGGCGGTGGTGCCCGAGGGTTATAGGGCCATGACCGTGCATGTGGACGAGGTGATCGGCGTGGGCGGCTTTTTGCAGCCCGCCGACCGGGTGGACGTGCTGGTGACCGTGAGCAGGGGCCCCTTTCAGGATAACCCCGCCACCCGCCTGGTGCTGCAGGACGTGCCGGTCTTGGCCGTGGGCGAGAAGGCGCAGGACGAGGGCGAGGGTTCCAAGATCAAGCGCCAAAAGGTGACGGTGGTGGCCTTGCAGCTAAAGCCCGAGCAGGGCGAGCGCCTGGCCCTGGCGGCCAGCGAGGGCAAGATACTACTGGCCCTGCGCAACCAGGGGGACCACCAGGACCATGGCACCAGCGGCGTGCGCCTGACCTCCCTGGTGCCCCCGGTCCAGGCCGCTCCCCAGCCGCCGCCACCGCCCAAGAAGGAGCCCCCCACCATCGAGGTGATAAAGGGCGTCAACCGCAGCCTGCAACCCCTGGGCAAGCCGCCTTTGCAGGAGGCCAAGGCCAAGCCGGCCCAACCAGCGGCCGCACACGCCCAACCCTAGGAGGTTCGCCGTGGCCAAGACAGTTCGCAATATCATACTAAGCTTCCTGGCCCTGCTGGCCACCGCCGCCCCCGGCCTGGCCGGCGCCCTGGCCGACAACCCCCTGCCCCTGGCCAGGGTGGAGCTTAGCGTGGGGCATTCCCGGGTGCTGAGCCTGCCCGAGGCGGTGCAGCGGGTCAGCGTGGGCAAGGAGGCCATCGCCGACGTGGTGGTCATCAATCCACGGCAGCTCTACCTCAACGCCCAGAACGTGGGCAGCACCAACCTGAGCCTGTGGGGCGCCCATGACCGCCTGCTGGGGGTCTACGAGGTGCGTGTGAGCCGGGACCTGACCCTGCTCAAGGAACAGCTCTACCAGCTTTTGCCCCACGAGCCGGTGGAGGTGCGCGAGATGCAGGGCACGGTGGTGCTCTCGGGCCGCGTCTCCAGCCTGCAGGCCAAGGAGCAGGCCGAGGCCCTGGCCAGGGCCCTGGTGCCCAGCAAGGAGTTGGCCGAAAGCCTGTACCGCAACTACGCCGACAAGGGCGAGGCCCTGGCCGGGGCCGGCGGCAAGAAGCTGGAGGAGCGTCTGACCTCCGGCCTGTTGGGGGACAGGTGGGTCACCAGCCTCCTGGAGGTGGGCGGCAACCAGCAGGTCAACCTCAAGGTGCGCTTCGCCGAGGTCAAGCGCGACGTCACCAAGCGCCTGAAGGTCAACCTGGGGGCCTTCAACCCCTCGGGCACCGACTTCGTCTTCTCGGCGCTGGGCGGCCTGATCGCCCCCATCAGGGACGCCACGGGGGCCATCATCGGCACCACCAGCCCCGCCAACGCCAACCTCATCGGCGGCTTCGGCGTGGGCGGGGGACAGATGCGCGGTGCCCTGGACATCCTGAGCCAGAACCAGCTGGCCAAGATACTGGCCGAGCCCACCCTGACCTGCATCAGCGGACAGGAGGCCGATTTCCTGGCCGGTGGCGAGTTCCCGGTGCCGGTGCCCCAACAAAACAACACCGTGACCATCGAGTTCAAGAAGTTCGGCGTGCAGCTTCACTTCAGGCCCGAGGTGCTCAAGAACGGCCACATCCGCATGAACGTCTCGCCCGAGGTCAGCGAGATGGACTTTTCCATCGCCGTGGTGATCCAGGGCTACACGGTGCCGGGCCTCAAGACCCGCAAGGCCAAGACCCAACTGGAGGTCAAGGACGGCGAGAGCTTCGTCATCGCCGGCCTGTTCCGTGACGACATCAGCCAGCAGGTGGCCAAGTTGCCGCTCCTGGGCGACATCCCCATCCTGGGGGCCTTGTTCCGCAGCAGCGAATTCTTGAACAACCAGACCGAGCTGATCATCGAGGTGACGCCGGAGGTGGTCAAGCCGGGGCTGGCCGGACTGCCCGCCCGCCTGCCCACCGATGGCATCACCCCGCCCAGCGACTGGGACCTGTTCCTCTTCGGCAAGATGGCCGACCAGGACCAGAAGCGGGCCACCCTGCCGGCCACACCCCAGGACATGGAGGGTAGCTTTGGCCACGACCCTGCTTTCTAGGCTCGCCCGGCTGGTCCGGGAAGAGCGCGGGGCCACTGCGGTCCTGTTCACGGTCTTCCTCACCGCCATGGTGGGGATGATGGGGGCGGCCGTGGACATGGGGGCGCTCTACGCCGCCAAGTCTCAGTTGCAGAACGCCGCCGACGCCGCCGCCCTGGCCGCGGCCAACACCATGCTGGGCATCGACGTCAACAACCGCGCCATCGCCCAGCCCGGCACGGCCCTGACCACGGCCCGTACCTTCTCGGCCGCCAACCAGGCCTTGGGCGTGAGCCTGCAACTCAAGAATCCCGTGGGCAGCGATTTCACCATCGGCTATTGGGACGACAGCACCGCCACCTTCGACCCCAACCGCAGCGGCCTGGGCATCACCAATCCCGACGACCTGACCGGCGTGCTGGTGAAGGTGCGCCGCGACAACAGCGCCAACACCCCCGTAGCCACCTTCTTCGCCAGCATCGTGGGGATCAGGCGGGTGGAGCTCAGCGCCCAATCCACGGCCTTCCTGGGCTTTCCCGGCAGCGTCCCGGCCGGCACCGTGGACCTGCCCATCGCCGTGCTGGCCTCGGCCATCGGCAACGGCAACGGCCCCGTGGACGGCATGCCGCTGACCTTCCACAGCAACGGCGACCAGAGCGCCGAGTGGACCACCTTCTTCACTTGGCCGGCCAACAACCCCAACGTGGACAAGTACGTGACCGGAGAGTTGCCCATCCCGGCCATCAAGGTGGGAGACGAGATCAACCTGACCAACGGCAACCTGAGCAACGGCACTTTCCATGACCTCCAGAGCCGCTTCGAGGCCAACGCGGTCAACGGCCAGTGGCAAGTCACCCTGCCGGTGATCGGCCACGTCGGCTGCGGCGCCAACCAGTCGGAGGTGGTGGGCTTCACCACCTTCGTCATCACCGAGGTTTTGGCGGCCCCCCAAAAGCTGGTGAACGGCTTCATAAGGACTCAAACCGTGGTGACCGATTCGACCACCGGCGGCGGCAACTACGGCGCCCGCGCCGCCGTGGCCAAGCTGGTGCGTTAGGAGGATGACCTTGAACGACAGCGCCTCCCAAGTCCTGGCCCTTGCTCTCACCCGCCAAGGCGGCGAGCGCCTGCGCGAGCTGGTGGCCACGGCGCCCATGGCCCGCCTGGTCGGTCTGGAATCGGTGGCCGAGGATTTCGAGCGCAAGGTCGTGCAACAGCAACCCGAGGTGCTGCTGGTGGAGTACGACGCGGCCCACGGCGGCCTGGCCGATCTGCTGGAGCGGCTCAGGCGCTCGGCGCCCCGCTCGGCGGTGGTGGCCTGGTCGGCCAGCAAGACCCCCGAGGACATCCTGAAGGCCATGCGCCTGGGGGTGCGCGAATACCTGGTGGAGCCCGGCGCCGCGCACGAGTTCAACGACGCGGTGCTGCGCCTGGCCCGCCAGACCCAGGTCTGCGGCCAGCCCGCCGGCCGCATCATCGCCGTCGCCGGGGTCAAGGGCGGGGTGGGCGGCAGCCATCTGGTGGTCAACCTGGCCTGGGCCTTGAGCCAGGGCCAGGGGCAGCGGGTGGCGCTCATGGACTTGGACCTGGGCGGCGGCGACCTGGCCCTGCTGTTGGACCTGGAACCGGCCCGCGACCTCACCGACGTGGTCAACGAGTTCAACCGCCTGGACGCGGTGCTCATGGACAGCCTTTTGACCGAGGTGGCGCCGGGCCTGCGCCTTCTGGCCGCGCCGGGCGATCCCGTGGCCGCCGAGACCGTGGGCCCCGAGCACCTGGGGCGCGCCCTGGATCACCTGGCCGACGCCCACGCCGTGGTGCTCCTGGACCTGTCCAGCCACCTGGACGAGGTCTCGCTGCTGGCCCTGGAACGCGCCCACCAGGTGCTCCTGGTGGTGGAGCCCACGGTGGTGGGGCTGAAAAGCGCCCGGCGCCTGCAACTCTTGCACGAGCGCCTGGGCATCGCCCCGGCCAAGGTGTCCCTGGTGGTCAACCGCGACGGCGCCCGCGGCTGCATCGAGCGCGCGGAGGTGACGCGGGTGCTGGGCCGGGAGGTGCTGGCCTTTCTGCCCAACGACAGCGAGGTAATCATGGAGGCGGGCAACGCCGGCCGGCCGGCCTTGCGCGAGTGGCCCCGGGCCAAGTGGAGCAAGGCCGTGCGCGCCCTGGCCACGTCCCTGCACGGCGATCAGGGAGACAAGCCATGAGCCTGCGCGCCCGCCTGGCCCAGAGCGGCGGCCTGGACCCCGAAAAGGAGCAGGCCCGCCCCGACGCCGCCCGCGAAAAGGCCATGCAGGACTTCAAGGCCCGGGTGCACTACCAGGTCATCGACCGCATGGACCTGTCGGTACTTAGCGGCAGCCCCGGCCGTCAGGCCGAGCGCGAGCTGGAGACGGCCATCCGTCTGGTGATGGAAGACGAGCCCGACCCCCTGAGCGCCGCCGAGCGCGACGTTCTGGTGCGCGAGATCAAGAACGAGGTGCTGGGTCTGGGGCCCCTGGAGCCCCTGTTGGCCGACCCTTCCATCAACGACATTCTGGTCAACGGCTCCCAAAAGGTCTACGTGGAGCGGCGCGGCCGCCTGGAAAAGGTCAGCGTGCGCTTTCGCGACGACCAGCACCTGCTCAAGATCATCGACAAGATCGCCACCAGCGTGGGCCGGCGCATCGACGAGTCCTCGCCCATGGTGGACGCCCGCCTGGCTGACGGCAGCCGGGTCAACGCCGTGATCCCCCCCTTGGCCCTGGATGGCCCCTCGTTGTCCATCCGCAAGTTCGCCGTGGACCCCTTGCGCGTCGCTGATCTCATCCGTATCGGCACCATCACCACGGCCACGGCCCGGCTCATGGAGGCCATCGTCAAGTCGCGCCTCAACGTCATCATCAGCGGCGGCACCGGCACCGGCAAGACCACCTTCCTGAACGTGATGAGCTCCTTCATCCCCACCTATGAGCGCATCGTGACCATCGAGGACTCGGCGGAGTTGCAATTGCAGCAGGACCACATCGTGCGCCTGGAGACCCGCCCGCCCAACATCGAGGGCCACGGCGAAGTCACCCTGCGCGATCTGGTCAAGAACGCCCTGCGCATGCGCCCGGATCGCATCGTGGTGGGCGAGGTGCGCGGCGGCGAGGCCCTGGACATGATGCAGGCCATGAACACCGGCCACGACGGCAGCCTGACCACCATCCACGCCAACACCCCCCGCGACGCCCTCTCCCGCCTGGAGACCATGATCTCCATGGCCGGCCTGGAGATACCCGACAAGGCCATCCGCCAGCAGGTGGCCAGCGCCGTGCATATCGTCATCCAGCTCTCCAGGCTCTCCGACGGCTCGCGCCGCCTGGTCAGCCTCTCGGAGATCACCGGCCTGGAGGGCGAGACCATCAGCATGCAGGAAATCTTCCGCTACAGCCAGACCGGGGTGGACGAGCGGGGCCGGGTGCTGGGGCGCTTCGGACCCACTGGCATACGCCCCCGCTGCGCCGAGCGCATCAAGGCCCACGGCATCGAGCTGGAAAACGCCATGTTCAACGAGGCTGGTGGAGGCTCCCTGTGATCTGGACGGCCACGGCGGCGATCTTCCTGGGCATCCTGGCCCTGTGCCTGGCGGGGGGCCTGTGGGTGTTCCGGGGCGACCTGGCCCGCCACCAGGCCCGCCGCCAGCGCCTGCAAGACCTGGCCCCCACGCGAGTCTCCGAGCCACACAGAGTGTTGTGGCGCGACCGCTCGCTGTCCACCATCCCCCTGTTGGACCGCATGCTCAAGGCCATGCCCCGGGTATCGGACGTGCAGTTGCTCTTGTTGCAGGCCGGCAATCCATGCAATCTGGGAACCCTGGTGCTGATGTGCGGCGTGGCGGCCACCCTGGGCTGCCTCTTGGGCCTGTGGCGGGATTCGGGCCTGCTGGCCGCCAATTTGGCCTGGCTGGGCGCCCTGGTGCCGATATCCTGGTTGCGTTATTTGCGCAAGAAGCGCCTGCAGGCCTTTGACGAGCAGTTCCCCGACGCCGTGGAGATGATGGCCCGGGCCCTGCGCGCCGGGCACTCCTTTGCCTCGGCCTTGCACATGGTGGGCGAGGAGAGCGAGGACCCGGTGGCCGGCGAGTTCGCCAAGGCCTTTGAGGACTATTCCTTTGGCAAGAGCCTGGAGCACGCCCTGAACGACCTGGTGCGGCGGGTGGGCCTGCAAGACGTCAAGTTCTTCGTCACCGCCGTGGTGCTGCAAAAGGAGACCGGCGGCAACCTGGCCGAAATCCTGGACAATATCGGCGGCATCATCCGCGAGCGCTTCCGGCTCATGCGCCAGGTGCGCACGCTCTCGGCCGAGGGGCGGCTCTCTGGCATCATCCTGTCGCTGATGCCGCCGGCCCTGTTGCTGCTGCTGTGGATCGTCAGCCCCGGCTACGTGGCCATGCTCTTCGAGCATCCCATGGGCAACACCATCCTGGCCACCGGCGCCGGCTTCCAGGTCTTGGGCATGCTGGTTATCCGCCGCCTGATCAACATCAAGGTGTAGGTGAGACATGATCGCCCTGACCAACAACCCCGAGGTGACGGCCCTGGCCATAAGCGCCTGCCTGGGCCTGGCGGTGCTGGCCCTGGGCTGGGCCGGGGCCTCCATCATCGCCCACCGCGACCCGGCCTGGCGCCGGGTGCGCTCCCTGGCCGGCGAACAGGCCGCCCCCGCCTCGCCCGGCCTGCTGGGGGGCCTGCGCCAGGCCCTGATCCGGCTGTTGACCCGCCTGGCGTCCCCGGCGCGTCCCAATCAAGGCTGGCAGCAAAGCCGTCTGCGCAAGAACCTGGTGCAGGCCGGCTACCGCTCGCCGGCGGCGGTGAACCTCTTCCTGGGCGGCAAGGTCCTTAGTCTGCTCTTGGCCCCGGCCTTGCTGGCCTTATTGCCGGCGGCGGGCCTGTTGCGCGGCCCCTGGCTGCCTTTGGCCCTGGCCGGCGCGGCGGCCCTGGGCTATATACTGCCCGGCCTGGTGCTGGATCACCTGGGCAACGCCCGCCGCGAGCGCCTCAGCCGCGAACTGCCCGACGTGCTGGACCTGATGGTCATCTCGGTGGAGGCCGGCCTGGGCCTGGACGCGGCCATCAAGCGTGTGGCCGAGGAGGTGCACATCAGCGCCCCCCTGCTGGCCGGCGAGCTGAACATGGTTTCCCTGGAGCTGGGCGCCGGCATCCCCCGCCACATGGCGCTCAAGAACCTGGCCAGCCGCTGCGGAGTGGAGGAGGTGTCGAGCCTGGTGAGCATGCTCAATCAGGCCGACCGCTTCGGGGTGAGCGTGGGGCGCTCCTTGCGGGTGCACTCCGACTCGGTGCGCACCAAGCGCCGGCAGAAGATGGAGGAAAAGGCGGCCAAGCTGCCCCTGAAGCTCCTGTTCCCGGTGCTGTTCATGATTTTCCCCGCCATCATGGCCGTAATGGCCGGTCCGGCCCTGATACGCATCAGCGAAACCATCCTCAAGTAGAGGAGAGAGACACCATGGACCATTCACGCGCCCAGACTCTTTTGGCCCTGATCCTGGCCGGCGGACTGCTCCTGGCCGCGGGTTGCGCCTCCAGCCAGGCCGTGAACATGCGCGGACTCACCCGCGGCGAGGCCCGGGAGCTTTTGGCCGTGCAGGCCCAACGCGACCAGCCCGCCGACAGCCAGGCCCTGAACGACCCGGCCCGGGTGGAGGCCATCGCCGATCAGACCGCCGCGCGGGGCAATTGGTCGGCGGCCCTGCAGGAATATGGCCGGGCCTTGAGCCTGGCCTCGGAGGCGGACAAGCCGCGCCTGCGGGCCAAGTCGGCCCAGCTGTGCCTCAGCTCGCACATGTTCGTGCCCGCCGAGACCATCTTCGCCGATCTGGCGGCCGGCGAGCCCCAAAACCCCGTCTACTTGCAGGGGCTGGGGCTGGCGCGCTTCGCCCAGGACAAGCTGGACCAGGCCCGGGACGACCTGACCCAAGCCGTGGCCTTGAGCCCCCAACTCTGGCGGGCGCACAACGCCCTGGGCATCATCGCCAACCGCCAGCGCCGGCCGGGCCAGGCCCTGGAGCACTTCCAGCGCGCCCTGGCCCTGGAGCCCCGCCTGCCGGCCTTGTACAACAACCAGGCGCTTTCTTACATGCTGCTGAAGGATTGGCCCCAGGCCGAACAAAGCCTGCGCCAGGCCCTGGCCCTGGACCCCCGCTACGCCCTGGCGGCCAACAATCTGGGGCTGGTGCTGGCCAAGCAGGGGCGCGCGCCAGAGGCCTTGCGGGCCTTTGAAAAGGGCGCCGGCCCGGCCCAGGCCCACAACAACCTGGGGGTGGTGCTGGCCCAGCAGGGGCACTACAACCAGGCCGCCGCGCAGTTCCGCCAGGCCGTGGAGACCATGCCCCGCTATTATCCCCTGGCCGGCCGGCACCTGGAGCAGGTGGACGAACGCCTGCAGAATCAGCCGCCCGCCTGGTCCCCGGGTCCGGTCTCCAGTCGGCCCGCCCAGCAAGAATGGCCTCGCGTGGAGCGTCCGGGCCTGGCGGCTCCCGCCGCCGAGGAGGGGGTCCGGGCCTCCACCGTCTCCTTCAGCCCCCAGGACGACTCTGCCCCCCTGCCCTCCCGGCGCGGCCCCTTCCGCGACCCCGGCTACAACCGGCCGGCGGCCGCCGAGCCCCTTTCCATGACCGAGACCCCCGAGCCGGCCGGCCAGAGCGCCCTGTTGGCCCCGGAGCCCAAGCCCCTGCCGCTGGCCCCGACCGCGACCGCCGCCCAGGAGCGCCGCGCTCCGGCGCCGACCCCGCAACTGGCCAGTCTCGACGTCAAGTCCCGGACGGTCCGCTCCACCACCGGGCGGCTGGAGCCGCGCCGGTCAGCGCCTGTCCCGCCGGCCCAGCCGGCACAGGCCTCACGCCAGGTGCGCCAGAGCCTGCCGGTAGGCTTCGTGGGCGTCGTCTCCGAAAAGGACGAAACGCACCTCGTCGAAGGCGTCGCCGTGGGCCAGGATGGCCTCCTGCACCGCCTGGAGGGCCACCCTGGCCGCCTGGCCCAGGGGGTAGCCATAGGCGCCGGTGGAGAGGCTGGGGAAACTCACCGTGCGCAGCGCGTGGTGCGCGGCAAGATCCAGGGAGGAGACATAGGCGCTGGCCAGTAGGCGGGCGTCCTCGGGCCTGCCCCGATAGATGGGCCCCACGGTGTGGATGACCTTCTTGCAAGGTAGGCGGCCGGCGGTGGTGATCACCGCCGTGCCGGTGGGGCAGCCGCCAATCTGACGGCACTCCTCCATGATGGCCGGCCCGCCGGCGCGGTGGATGGCTCCGTCCACCCCGCCGCCGCCGGCCAGACGGCTGTTGGCGGCGTTGACGATGGCCTCGGTCTCCTGCTGGGTGATGTCGCCTTGCATAAGCACCAGCCTGGTGCGTCCGATCAGCCTTTCATCCATCATCGCCCTCCCCTGACCGGACACACCCCGCCCCAGGCGGCGGCCCGGCCTTGTTTAGCGCCCATTATAGCCGCCCGGCCGCCAAGCCCGTCAACCGCCCGCTCTTGACCAATCACCCCGCGCTGGTCAGAATTCAAGACATGCCCTGGCCGCCCAGCCCCCCGTCATGGAAGGTGCCCCATCGACGCGCGCGATGAACAGAGCCCACCCCCCGCCTGGCTGGACGACCTGGCCCGGCAGGTGCGCCTCAACTGCCAGCGCTCCGACGCCGAGGTGGCCGGGCACTTCTCCCTGTGCGGCCTGCTCCTGCGCCTGCGCAATCTCTACAAATGGGAGCACGGCCTGCCCCCCTGGCGGGAGGAGGATGCCGCCCCGATGCTGGAGTGGGTCAGCCAGCGCGAGGATCTGTGGCTGGAACTCTTGGGCCAGGAGCCCCAAGGCCTGAGCCTGGATGGCCAGAGCCTGGACCCCTTTGACAGCCAGGCCGTCAACGCCCGCTTGCGGCCCCGGGGCCTGGTCTACGGCGCCGGTCGGGTGGGCGGCCTGCTGCCGGCCTTTTTCCTGGGCCGCCTGGAGGACAGCTACACCTTGGAGGGAATGCAGGTCTGGCAGGTGGGCCAGGAGTTGGGGCGCGACATTCTCTTCCTGCCCGGCCTGCGCCAGGACGAGCATATCTATCTGCGGCGGGAGCCCCTGGGCTATCTGCTGTGGGACAAGCTGGCCGACCCCCGTCCCAGCCAGGCGCGTTTCGTGCGGCAGGGGCTGGAAGGTTATGGCCTTGAACTGCGTCAGGTGCTGGCCCAGCCCTCCTGGGAGCTCTTGGAGCCGGTGATGCAGGGGGAGATGCGGGCGGTGGCCTGGCATGAGCTGGGCGAGGCCGCGGCCGGCGAGGAAGCCGCGGAGCTGTTGCTGTGGGCCTTGAGCCAACATCCCCTTAGCGAGGTGGAGCACTTCGCCCGGGGAGTCAAGGACCTGCTGGCCGACACGGGTCCCCAGGGGCGTTTGGCGCACATCATCGCCGCCCGGGCCAAGGGCGCCCTGGGCTTTTACCCCGCCTGGCTGGCCGGGTTTCCGCGGCTTTTGTTCCCGGAGATCGACCCGGCGGTGCTGGACTTTGCCACAAGCGGCGATTGGGAGGACATCGAGCAGGCCCGGCTGGCGGGCTGGCAAAGGGCGCGGGAGGCCCTGGACCGGCTGGCGCCCTTCAGGGGGGCCCGGGGGCCGGAGGACCAACTGCGCGAGCAACTGCGCGCCCAGGTCATCGAGCCCCTGACCGGCCGCCATCAGCGCCGCCCCGCCCAGTCTTGAGGTTAAGGATTACTTGAGCCGGTAGGTGATGAGCCCGTGGGTGAGATCATAGGGCGAGACGCTGACCCGCACCTTGTCCCCCACCAGGACCTTGATCTTGAAGCGCTTCATGCGCCCCGACAGCACGGCCCGCAGGGTGTGCCCCTGCTCGGTCGCCACCTCCATCTGTCCACCACCCAGGGTGCGGGTAACCTCGCCCTCCAGATGAATCAGATCGTCACGGCTCAAGCTTCCTCCTTTGGCAGGCGCTGGCGGATGATAAAGGCCAGCGACAATAATAGCTGTCCCCCCGGACCTGGCGCTTCATGCCCCATGGCATGCCCCCGACGAGGGGCTCCCAGGACCGGTGCTAAGGGGTCGGGTTGACGGGTAACTATGGCATGGCCCAGGGTTATAGTCAAGGGCGGCGCCCCAGACGGCCGGCGGCGGCGGTGGTCTTAGCTCCTTAAAAATACTTGCAGCCTGGGCCGGTGGGGGGTATATTTCGACGTCTGATCCCGGTCCCCCGAGGGACCTAGTCAAGTGACCGCGCCCCGGCCAGCCCAGGGGCCAGTTGATATACCAGGAGGTGGCCCATGAGCCAGGTCTGCGAAATTTGCGGCAAACGCCCCCAGGTGGGCAACAACGTCAGCCACGCCCACAACAAGACCCGGCGGCGCTTCAACCCCAATCTGCAGAGCGTGCGCGCCCTGGAGAGCGGCCGGGTCAAGCGCATGCGCGTCTGCACCCGTTGCCTGCGCTCGGGCAAGATCGTCAAGCCCGCCTAGACCTTTTTAGCATCCACAAAAACCGGGAGGTCCGCCAGGGCTTCCCGGTTTTTGGTTTCTAGAGCCCCTGGCGCTGCACCGAGTGCACGCCCTTGACCCGCTTCAACTCGGCCAAAATCTGCCTGAGCTGGGCGGCGGTGTGCACCTGGATCAGGAAGGTGGCCACGCCCTTATGGTCCTCCACGCGCACCTCGGCCTCCAGGATATTGACGTCGCGGGACTTCAGGGCCCCGGCCAGATCGGCCAGCACCCCGGCCCGGTCGCCGCTCTCCACGCGTATGCGCACCGGCCGCACCTGGTCCTCGGGCACGTCCCATTCCACGTCCACCCGGCGCTCGGGCTCCACCCTGGCCAGGTGGAGGCAGCCGGCCTCGTGCACGCTCACCCCCCGGCCCCGGGTGATGTAGCCAGCGATGGCGTCGCCGGGCAGGGGGTTGCAGCACTTGGCGAAACGCACCAACACATCGTCCACGCCCTTGACCTTGATGCCCTCGTGGGGGCGCTTGCGCAGACGCTCCAAGGAGCGGGCCAGGAGACCCGGCTTGCGCTCCTCTTTCTCGGGCCTGGGGGCCACCCGGTTGACCACCTGGCGGGGGCTGATCTTGCCGTAGGAGATGGCCGCCAGCAGGTGGTCGATATCCTTGAAGGAAAAATCACCCGCCACCGGCTCCAGCTTGCCCTCGCGCAGCATCTGGTTGAGCGTCAGGTTCTGCTTGCGCAGCTCGCGGTCCAATAGTTCCTTGCCCAGGCTCACGGCCCGCTCGCGCTCGGACTCGCGCACGTAGGAGCGTATCTTGGAGCGCGCCCGGCTAGAGACCACGAACTTGAGCCAGTCCTTGCTGGGGTTGTGGTTGGCCTGGGTAAGGACCTCCACCTGATCGCCGGTGCTCAGCTCATGGCGCAGGGGCACCATGCGGCCGTTGACCTTAGCGCCCACGCAGTTGTGCCCCACCTCGGTGTGGATGGCATAGGCGAAGTCCACCGGCGTGGCCCCCCGGGGCAACTCCTTGACCTCGCCGGTGGGGGTGAAGACGAATATCTCCTCCGGGTAGAGGTCCATGCGCAGGGAGTGCAGGAACTCCGAGGGGTCGTCCATGTCCCGCTGCCACTCCAGGAGCCGGCGCAGCCAGGAGAAGCGCTTCTCCTCGGCCTCGTCGCCGCCGCCCTGCTCCTTGTACTGCCAGTGGGCGGCGATGCCCTCCTCAGCGATGCGGTGCATCTCCTCGGTGCGGATCTGCACCTCCATGCGCTGGCCCATGGGTCCCACCACCGAGGTGTGCAGGGACTGATACATGTTGGGCTTGGGCATGCCGATGTAGTCGCGGAAGCGCCCGGGGATGGGCTTCCAGAGGTTGTGGATCACCCCCAGGGCCTCGTAGCAATCCTTGACCGTGGGCACGATCACCCGAAAGGCTATGAGGTCGTAGAGCCCGTCGATGTCCACGTTGCGGCGCAGCATCTTCTGATAGATGCTGTAAAAATGCTTGGGCCGCCCGCTGATGGCGCAGTCCAGGCCGTGTTCGGCCATGGCCTGCTTGATATTCTCCTTCACCGTGATGATAAAGGCCTGGCGCTCGCTCTTGCGGGTGGCCACGCCCTCGTTGATCTGCTGGTAGATCTGGGGCTCCAGGTAAAAGAGCGCCAAATCCTCCAGCTCTGCCTGCCAGCGCCGGATGCCCAGGCGGTGGGCCATGGGGGCGTAGATGTCGCGGGTTTCCTGGGCCACGGAGCGCTGCTTCTCCGGGGTCATGTAGCCCAGGGTGCGCATGTTGTGCAGGCGGTCGGCCAGCTTGATCAAGAGCACCCTGATGTCGCTGGCCATGGCCAGGATCATCTTGCGCAGGCTCTCGGCCTGGCGGGCGGTCTTGGAGGTGGCGGCCAGCAGGTTGATCTTGGTCACGCCGTCCACCAGGGCGGCCACCTCCGGCCCCAGGAGCTGGGTGATCTGCTCGTGGGTGGCGCTAGTGTCCTCCACGGTGTCGTGCATCAGGGCCGCGCAGATGCTGGCCACGTCCAGTTGCATCTCGGCCATGAGCGCGGCCACGGCCAGGGGGTGGCTGAGGTAGGGCTCGCCGGACTTGCGCAGTTGACCGGCGTGCACCTTGGCCGAGAAGACGTAGGCCTTCATGATGGCGCCCACGTCAGCCCCTGGGTTGTACTCGGTTACCGCGTCTATGATTTCGTTGATGCGCACTGTGGCCCCCTAGCAAGGCCGCGCGGGGGGCTGGTTGGTTCTCACAGACTTTTTAGCCATTGCTCGGTGTCCATCACCTGGCTGAAGCGCATGGCCTGGGTCACCAGGATGGCCCGGTGCAGCTCCTCGGCCGTGACCGAGCCGGCCTGGTTCTTGATGTCCAGGGTGCCGGTGGCGTCGCTCAAAAACTCCACGCCGTAGCCCCGGTGAAAGGCCTGGCGGGCGGTGGTGTCGCAGCACATCTGGGTCATGTAGCCCGTGATGGCCAGGGTCTTGATGCCCCGCGCCTGGAGCCAGTCCTCCAGGCCGGTGCCGGTGAAGGAGCCGGGCAGGCTCTTGGCCAGGAGCAAATCACAAGGCCGCTTGGCCACCCCCGGGTGCAGCTCCCAGGTGGGCGAGCCCTGGGCAAAGGCCGGCGAGCCGGCGGGCGCGGCGTGCCGCACCACCACCACGGGCACCCCATGGGCCTGGGCGGCGTCCATGGCCTTGAGAATATTCTCCAGGCTGCCCGCCGGGTGGCTCACCGGCAACAGGCCGCTGAAGTACTCGTTCTGCACGTCGATGACCAGCAGGGCGCGATCCATGGGGGCTCTCTTTCCGGCTTACAGGGCCAGTCCGCCGCTTTCGCGCACCAGGCGCGTCACGGTCTGCACCGCCTCGTTCAATGGTAGCATCTCCACCTGGCCCGAGGCACGGTGCTTGAATTCCACTTGGCCGTTTTTGAGGCCCTTCTCGCCCACCACCAGGCGGTAGGGGATGCCCAACAGGTCGCCATCCTTGAACTTCACCCCCGGACGCAGGTCGCGGTCATCCAGGAGCACGTCCAGCCCGGCGGCGGTCAGTTCATTGTAGAGGCGCAGGCCCTCCTCCCAGGCCGGGCCGCTGGTGCTCATGGGCAGCACCGCCAGGGAGAAGGGCGCGATGGCCGGCGGAAGGATGATGCCGTTGGCGTCATTGCCCTGTTCGATGGCCGCAGCCACGATGCGGCTGACCCCGATGCCGTAGCAGCCCATGACGATGGGCTGGCTATTGCCCTCGGCGTCCAGGTAGCTGGCGCCCAGGGCCTGGCTGTACTTGGTGCCCAGGCGGAAGATGTGCCCCACCTCGATGCCCCGGTCCAGGTTGATGGTGCCCTCCTGGCAGCGCGGGCAGGGGTCGCCGGGCACCACGTTGCGCAGGTCGGCCCGCTGGGCCCCCGGCACGTCGCGGCCCAGGTTAAGGCCCGTTAGGTGGGTGTCGCCCTGGTTGGCCCCCACCACCAGGGACGCCTGGCGGTACAGCTCCTGGTCGGCGTAGATGGGCATCTTGAGCCCCAGCGGCCCGGAGAAGCCCAGCGGCCCGCCGGTCAGCTCCTGGATGGCGCCGGGGTTGACCAGCACCACCTCGTTGGCCTTAAGCAGGTTCTTGAGCTTGATCTCGTTGATCTCGCGGTCGCCACGCACCATGGCCGCCACGGGCTGGCCGTCGGCCAGGTAGATCATGGTCTTGGCCACGGCCGAGGCCGGCACCTTCAGGAACTTGGCCACCGCCTCCACGGTGTGGGTTTTGGGGGTGGCCACGGAGGCCACCTCCTGGCCGGGCGCGGCCGGCTCACCGCTGGGCGACACCACCTCGGCCTTCTCCACGTTGGCGCCGTAGTCGCAGGCCGTGCAGGAGGCGATGTCATCCTCGCCGGTGGCGGCCAGCACCATGAACTCGTGGCTGAAGGAGCCGCCAATGCTGCCGGTGTCGGCCTCCACGGCCCGGTAGCGCAGGCCCAGGCGGTCGAATACCGCCCGGTAGGCGGCGTGCATGGCGCGGTAGGACTCGGCGCTGGTCTCCTCGTCCACGTCAAAGGAGTAGGCGTCCTTCATCAGGAACTCGCGGGCGCGCATGATGCCGAAGCGCGGGCGTATCTCGTCGCGGAACTTGGTCTGAATCTGATAGAGATTAAGAGGCATGTCCCGGTAGGAGCGCACCTCGCGGCGGATCAGGTCGGTGATGACCTCCTCGTGGGTGGGGGCCAGGCAGAAGGCGTGGTCGTGGCGGTCCTTGAAGCGCAACAGCTCCTTGCCGTAGTGCTCCCAGCGCCCCGACTCCTGCCACAACTCGGCCGGCTGCACGCCGGGCATGAGCATCTCCTGGGCGCCGGCCTGGTCCATCTCCTGGCGCACGATGCGCTCCACCTTGCGCAGCACCCGATAGCCCACGGGCAGCCAGGTGTAGATGCCGGCGGCCAGCTTGCGGATGAAGCCGGCGCGCAGCATGAGCTGATGGGAGATGACCTCGGCCTCGGCCGGGGTTTCCTTGAGGGTGGGAATCAGGGTGCGGGAAAAAAGCATGGCTGGTCCTTATGGTCGCTGGGGTTCAATTTTCTTTCTGGCCTGGATGAGCTGGCCCTATTGGGGCCTTGGTTCTATTTTCCTAAATCAAGGGATAGCGTCATTGCGAGCGTAGCGAAGCAATCCACCCTGTTTCCCCCTGCTGCCAAACCGCGAGCCCATGGCATGACTAAATCATAAATTTGGTGGATTGCCGCGTCGCATCCCTGCGGGGATGCTCCTCGCAATGACATTTATTGCTCGGATTGGCAAGAGTCAAACCTCATTCTTTGCCGTGCAGGGCGGCCCATTCCCCCTCCGCCCGGCGCACCTCTTCCATCAGCGCGGCCAGCAGATCGCCCTCGGCCACCTTCTTGACCACCTGGCCCTTGGCGAAGATGACGCCCTGGCCCCGGCCACCGGCCAGGCCCACGTCGGCGTGGGCCGCCTCGCCGGGGCCGTTGACCACGCAGCCCATGATGGCCACGGTCAGCGGCGCGGCCACGCTGGCCAGCTCCTTTTCGGCGGCCTCCAAGAGCGGGATCAGCTCGATCTCGGTGCGGCCGCAGGTGGGGCAGGAGATGATCTCCACCCCCCGCTGCCTGAGCCCGCAGGCCCTGAGCAGGTGCCAGGCCACCTCCACCTCGCGCACCGGGTCGGCGGTGAGGCTGACCCGCAAGGTGTCGCCCAGGCCCTCCAACAAGAGCGCCCCGATGCCGATCGCGCTTTTCACGGTGCCGGCCAGAAGCCCGCCAGCCTCGGTGACGCCAAGGTGCAGGGGGTAGTCGCACTGCTGGGCGAAGAGGCGATAGGCGGTGATGGTGTCCAGCACGCTACTGGATTTCAGGCTGACCTTGATCTGGTCGAAGCCCATGCCCTCCAGCAGGCGGGCCTGTCGTAGCGCCGCCTGCACGATGGCCGCCGGACAAGGCCCACCGTGGGCGGCCAGCAGGTCCTTGGGCAGGGACCCGGAGTTGGCCCCCACCCGGATGACCACGCCGTGGGCCTGGGCCGCGTCCACCACCCGGCGCACCGCCGCCTCGCCGCCGATGTTGCCGGGGTTGATGCGCAAGGCGGCGGCGCCGTTTTCCACGGCCAGCACGGCCAGGCTGGCGTCGAAATGAATATCGGCTATCACCGGCAGGGGGCTGGCGTCGGTGATGCCCCGGAAGGCCAGGGCCGCCGCCTGGTCGGGCACGGCGCAGCGCACCACCTCGCAGCCGGCCGCCGCCAGGCGCCCGATCTGGGCGCAGGTGGCGCCCACGTCGCGGGTGTCGGTGCTGGTCATGGACTGCACCGCCACCGGCGCGTCGCCGCCGATGGGCACCCCGCCCACCAGCAGGCGGCGGGTCTGTGCGCGGTCAAAAGGCATAAGGCTCCCAAGGTTATCGGCTTATCTGGATTGCTTGTACCGCTGGCCGGGCCGGCTGTCAATGCGGGATGGCGGGCTAAAGACGTACTTCGATCACCTCGATGCCCTGGGCCAGCAAAAGGGCCGCGAGCACCCCCTGGCCGGGGCCGCCGCGGGGGTTTTGGCCCGCCGGGTCGTGGCCGCAACTGGGCGAACGGTCCTTGAGATAGGCCTTTTGCACGCCACCGGCCAGGGCGCGCTCCAGCACCTCCCGGGCGCCGGCGATGAAGGCCTGGCTGACGTCCCGGCCCTGGGCGTCGACCAGGCGGGCGCCTCCGGCCAGCACGTCGGCGCCCTCCCGCCCCGGCCTGGCGCCCAGGATGCGCGCCGGCGGGCGCGGCACGGGCAGGCCGCCCAGCACCTCGGGGCACAGGGCCAGCACCTCATCGGGCGCCAAAGCGGCCAACAACGGCGGCACGCCCAGCACCCGGCCGTCGTAGCGGGTGCGCTGGCCCCACAGACAGGCCGAAACCAGGATCATGACCGGTCCACGGGGTAAATCAGATAAACTCCACCGCCGGCTCGCCCTCCTGGCGCTTGGCGGTCTCACCCACCAGGAAGGAGGGATGGCCCATGGCCTCCAGGCGCTGGACCACCTCGTCGGCCTGCTCGGCCGGCACCACGACCATCATGCCCAGGCCGGAGTTGAAGGTGCGCAGCATCTCCTGTTGGTCCAGGTGGCCGGCCTTTCGCAGAAAGTCGAAGATGGGCAGCACCGGCCAGGAACCCTGGCGGATCACGGCCTTGAGGGAGTCGGGCAGCACCCGGGGCAGGTTCTCCACGATACCGCCGCCGGTGATGTGGGCCACGGCGTGCAGGGTGAAGCTGCGTCGCAGGTTCAGGATGGCCTCGGTGTATATTTTGGTGGGGGTGAGCAGCACCTCGCCCAGGGGGGCCGGCAGGTCGTCCACCTGGGAATCCACCGTGAGCCCCATTTGGTCGAAGCAGATGCGCCGCACCAGGGAGTAGCCGTTGCTATGCAGGCCGCTGCTGGCCAGGCCCACCACCGCGCAGCCCGCGCCCAGGCCCGTGGCGCCCATGATCTCGTCCCGGTCCACCACGCCCACGGCGAACCCGGCCAGGTCATACTCCCCGGGCGGATAGAAGCCGGGCATCTCGGCGGTCTCGCCGCCGATGAGGGCGCAATGGGCCTGGTGGCAGCCCTCCACGATGCCGGCCACTATCTGCTCGGCCTGGCCCAGGCGCAGCTCGCCGGTGGAGATGTAGTCCAGCATGAACAGGGGACGCGCCCCGCAGACCACGATGTCGTTGACGCACATGCCCACCAGGTCGATGCCCACGGTGTCGTGCTTGTCCATCATAAAGGCGATCTTGAGCTTGGTGCCCACGCCGTCGGTGGAGCTGACCAGCACCGGCTGGGGATAGCGCTGGGTGTTGAGGGCCACCAGCCCCGAGAAGCCGCCCAGGTCGGTGAGCACCGAGGAATTGTGGGTCGAGCGCACCATCTGGCTGATGTTTTTGACGAACTGGTTGCCCTTTTCGATGTCGACCCCCGCCTCGCGGTACTGGTCCTTGCCGGTCATAACCTTATGCTCTCCTTGACGGGGCGATGATGCTCTGCGATAGGCCTACTCTAGCAGAAAAGCCTTGGCGCGCAAAGCCGCGGCGCCCCCTCCCCGCCCGGCCCGCCAGACGGCCGGCGCGGAGCAAGGGAGCGACGGGGGGCCGCCAGGGGCCTGTCGTAGTATCGCCGCGACAGGCTCCCAGGCGGGCCATGGATTCACCCCCAGCAAACTGAGTTTGCCAGGGGGAACCCGGGGATGGCTTTCTCCGACACACACCTAGGCCTGGGATTTGTCCAGTACCTGGCGCACCGTGGAGAGCAAATCCAGGCGCCGGAAGGGCTTGGCCACGAAGCCGGCCCCTCCTGATTCCAGGGAGGCTTTGACCTGGCCGTTGGCCGAATAGCCGCTGGCGATCACCACCTTGGCCTGAGGGTTAAGCTCCAGAATGGCTTTGAGCGTCTTGTGCCCGCCCATGCCGGGCATGCCCAGGTCCATCACCACCAGGTCTATCTCCGAGGCCAGGGCCGTATAAATCTCCAGGGCCTCCTCGCCGCTGGCGGCGGTAAGCACCCGGTAGCCCTTGCCTTCCAGGGTGTGGGTGCCCAAGTCGCGCAGGGCCTGTTCGTCATCCACCAATAGAATGGTCTCCGTGCCCTGAAAAAGCTCCTCGGGCAGGCCGATTTCCAGGCCGGGCGCGGGCGCCTGGGCCTGATATACGGGCAGATAAATTTTAAAGGTGGTGCCCATACCGGGCTCGCTGTAGCAAACCACCTGGCCGCCGTGCCCCTTGACGATGCCGTAGACCGTGGACAGCCCCAGGCCCGTGCCCTTGCCCACTTCCTTGGTGGTGAAGAAGGGATCGAAAATATGTTCCACGACGTGGTTTTCCATGCCATGCCCCGTGTCCGAAACCATGAGCAGCACATATTGACCGGGGAGCAGGTCCAGATGCTTGCGGGTGTACTCCTCGCCCAGGGTGACGTTCTGGGTCTCGATCACCAGCCGGCCGCCCTCGGGCATGGCGTCGGCCGCGTTGGTGGCCAGGTTCAAGAGCACCTGCTCCATCTGATTGGGGTCGGCGTTGATCACCTGCAGGTCCGGAGCAAGATGGCTCTGGATGGCGATCATCTTGGGCAGTGAATGTTCCAGCATCTGGGCCGCCTGCCGCACCACCTTGTTCAGGCTCAGCGGCCTTAGATCCGCCTCGCTCTTGCGGCTGAAGGTCAGTATCTGCTTGACCAACACGCGCGCCCGGTCGGCGGCCCGCAGCACCTGCGCCAACTCCGCCGCATTGGGGCGCCCCTCCTGGGCCAGCTCCTGGGCCAGTTCGCTATAGCCCAGGATGGCGCCCAGGATGTTGTTGAAGTCATGGGCGATACCTCCGGCCAGGGTGCCGACGGCCTCCATCTTTTGCGCCTGGCGCAGTTGGGCCTCCAGGGCGGTCTTTTCCTCCTCTGACCGCCGGCGCTGGGTGATGTCCGAGTTGATGCTCAGGATGCCGTAGACCCGTCCCTCCGGGTCGCGCAGGGGCGAAATGGAGGCGCTGATCCACAGGGGGGACCCATTCTTCTTGGCCCTCAAGAGTTCCACGTCGGTCACGGCTTCCCCATCCAACACCCGCTCGCGCAACGCCTCGTGTTCTTTGCGTTTTTCCGGAGGTATAAAGGGAAGAAAGCGCCGCACGGCCTCGCCGGCCGTCCAGCCGAAAATTCTTTCCGCCGCGCGATTCCATTGCGTGATGATTCCTTCTGGATCATAGGCGATTATGGCCTGGGACGAGGAATCGATCAGGGTGGCCAGGGATTGGTTGGTGCGCTCCAGGGCCTGTTCCATGCGCTTGCGCTGGGTGACGTCTATGACGATACCCAGGTAACGGGCCACGCGGCCCTGGTCGTCTCGGATGGGTTTACCTCGCGACATCAACCAGCGCTCCCCGCCCTCGATGTCCGAAACCCGCCATTCCACGTTGAGGTTGGTGCCAGTGGTGGCCGCCTCCCGCACGGCCCGCTCCACGGCCTGCCGGTCAGCTGGGAGGATGGTGCCCAGCCAGGCCTGGTAAGAGGCCTCGCATTCATTGGGCCGCAGGCCGTAGAGCGGCCACAGTTCCGCTGACCAGAAATACTTGTCGGTCCCCAGCTCCCACTCCCAGGTGCCGGCCTTGGCGGCCTCGTGGGCCAGGCGCAGACGCTCCTCTTTTTGCCGCAGGGCCTCCTCGGCCTGGTGGCGCTGGGTTATGTCCTGCACGGTGGCCACGCGATAGAGAGGACGGCCCTGGTCGTCCCGCACGCTCACCAGGTCCATCTGCACCGGCAAAACCGAGCCGTCGGCCCGCCGCATGCGTGATTCATAGCGCACCTGCCCCAGGCGGTCGGCGTTGGCTATGTGTCCCAGAAGTTCCTCCTGCTTGGCCGGGTCGTAGACCGAGAGGATGGGGCGGCCCACTATCTCCTCCGCCCGGTAGCCCAGCATGTTGGCGAACGCCGGGTTACAGGCCAGGAAGGTGTTGCTCACCGGCAAGCCGATGGCCATGCCGTGAGCGCAGTAGTGAAAGGCGTTGGCCCACAGGCCCAATTCCTCCTGGGCCTTCTTGATGTCGTCGATATCCCGGGTGATGGACAGGATGCAAGCCTGGCCCTCCAACTCCAGCACCACCGCCGACATCAGTCCCGCCCGCACCCTGCCGTCCTTGTAACGGAACTTGGCCTCCAGGTTGGTAACCCGGCCGTGCCGGGTCAGCCCTTCCACCAGGCGCTGACGGTCGGCCGGGTCCTGCCAGATGTCCAGTTCCAGGGAGCCGTGGCCGACCACCTCTTGGCGCGTGTAACCGGTAATGGCCAGGAAGCCGTCGTTGACATCCAGATAAAGGCCGTCGCTGAGGCGGTTGATGTTGATGGCGTCGGGGCTGGTCTTGAAGGCCAGGCGGAACTTCTCCTCGCTGTCCCGCAGAGCCCTCTCGGCGCGCTGGGACTCGGAGATGTCATGAAAAACCAACACCGCCCCCATGACCGCGCCGCGACCGTCCCGGATGGACGCGCCGCGCAGGGCCACGGGAATCTCGCCGTGGCCGGCGCTGGCCAGCAGGGCCGCGGGGGGCAAGTCCTGGCCGCCAGCCCCTTGCAGCAGGGGCTGGATGCACCCAGAGAGCGGCTGCCGGTCGTCCTGGCCCAGCAGTCGCAGGACCTCATCCAGGGGACGCCCCCGGGCCTCGGCCTGGGGCCAGCCGGTGAGGCGCTCGGCCTCGCCGTTGCTGAAGGTGATCATCCCCCGCCCGTCGGTGGTGACCACCGCGTCGGACATGCCGGCCAGGGTGGCGGCCTGCAATTGCTGGCTAGCCGCCTCCTTGCGCCGCGCCCGCCGCAGGGCCTCGTTGAGCCCGCTGATCAACACCCCGCACACCACCAGCATCAGCCATTGCGCCAGGTCGTGGGGCTTGTCGATAGAAAAGGAGCCGGTGGGGGGGACCAACGAATAGGCGACGCTGCCGGCCGCCAGGAAGGTGGCCGCCAAGCCCGGCCCCAGTCCTCCCAGATGGGCGCCGACAATGATGGGAAAGACGAACAGGATCAGCAGGGGGCGCTCGCCAAAAGCCACCCCCAGGAAAAAGCGCAACCCCAGGGTGGCCAGGGTGAGCGCCACGGCCAGGGTGTAGGCCGCCCACTGGCTGGCCAGACCCAGCCCTCGGGCCGGGCCAGGCTGGCCGCCTGAATGAGCAAACCCCTCGCGGAGCTGCCCGTCTGTCTCTTCCCCCTCACCGGTGTTCATGGGCACGTTGACCTTCTCCCTGGGGCTCTGGGGCGCGGCATTATTACAAACATTCTACGCCAGTCCCCAAGGCTTTCAGAAGCCCAAAGGCCACGGCTCCGCAGGGCCGGACGACAATCCGCGACCAATTGGGAGCCGCCCCCGACCGTCAGTCCCGCACTTGGCCGCCCAATATCTTCTCGATGCGTTCCAGGGCAAAGGCGTGGGCCCGAGGGTCGAAATCGGCCACGGCCCGGCGATGGACCACCGTTTTAAGGTCGCGGTTGCGCAGGTCCGAGCAGGTGTCCATCACGCAGATGGAGGTGCAGACTCCGGCCAGGTGCACTTCTTCCACCGCCTCCCGACGCAGGATGGCGTCCAGGTCGGTGCCCCAGAAGGCGCTGTAGCGGGTCTTGGCAAGCAGGTATTCGCCTTGCCGGGGGGCCAGGCCGGGCAGCGGCTCCGCCCCGGGGGTGCCTTGAACGCAATGCGGCGGGAACAGATCGAATTCCTTGTCATCGGATGGATGGCTATCAGCCATGAAGATTATCAGCGCGCCGGCCCGCCTCTGAGACTCCAGCAAGGCCTGAACCGCGGGGATGATCTTGGCCGCCTCGTCTCCGCAATAGAGCGCCCCCCGTGGATCCAGAAAATCGTAAAGCATGTCGATCACCAATAGCGCTGTTCTGCCCATGCCATCCTCCTGGCCGCGCGACCGGCCCTGACCCCGTGTGGCCCTCGCCACCGCCTTCGGGGTCGGGCGGCCGGTTATTTTTTGTCGAGCACATTTCTGACCATGGTCAACAACTCCTCCCGCCGGAAGGGCTTGGCCAGGTATCCTCCCGTCCCCGAGGCCAGAACGGCTTGCAGGCGCTCATCCAGCACGTGCCCGCTGGCCACGATCACCCGCACCTGAGGGGCCAGGGCCACGACCCGCTCCCAGGCCCTTTCGCCTCCCATGCCCGGCATGTCCAGGTCCAGGATCAACAGGTCCACCTCCCCGGCGTGGGCGCGAAAGGCCGCCAGGGCCTCCTCGCCAGTGGCGGCCTGTCGCACCTGATAACCGGCCTCGCGCAAAACCCGCGTCTCCAGGCGCAAAAACCCCTCCTCGTCGTCCACCAGCAATATGCTCTCCTGCCCGCCAGGGCCTGACGAAACCGGTCTGGCCAAGGCCGGGCTCGGCTCTGGGCCGGAACCAACCGGAAAATAAAAAGTGAAGGCCGTGCCGGCGCCGGGGGCGCTCTGGCAGGTGATGTGTCCGCCATGTCCCTTGGTGATACCGTAGACCGTGGACAACCCCAGGCCCGTGCCCTTGCCCGGCCCCTTGGTGGTATAGAAGGGCTCGAAGATGTGTTCCATGGTTTGCTGGTCCATGCCCTGGCCGGTGTCGCTGACCGAAAGGGCCACGAAGGGGCCGGAAAACTCCTGGCCGCAGGCCAGGCACGGACGGCCACGGGCCACGAGGTTCTCGGTCTTGAAGATCAACCTGCCGCCTTGAGGCATGGCGTCGGCGGAGTTGGCGCCCAGATTGAGCAGTATCTGCTCCAACTGATTGGCGTTGGCGCTGATGTCCTCAAGGTCCGGGGCCAGGTCCAGCTCGATCCGGATCATCCTAGGGATGGTCTTACCCAACAACTGGGCCGCCTGGGCCACCTCCCGGTTCAGACTAAGGGGTTTCATCTCCACCTCCACCTTGCGGCTGAAGGTGAGTATCTGCGTCACCAGGGCCTTGGCCCTTTCACCGGCCTGAATGACCTGTTCCAGGTCGCGGGGGTTGCCGCGGCCCTGCCTGGCGTCATCCAGGGCCATCTCCGAAAAGCCCAGGATCACTCCCAGGATGTTGTTGAAGTCATGGGCGATGCCGCCGGCCAGCTTGCCGATGGCCTCCATTTTCTGGGCCTGCTGCAACTGCCGCTCCAGGCTGGCGCGCTTCTGTTCATCCTCCACGGCCTGGGTGATGTCGCGTGCATACAGGGCCACGGCCGTGACCTCTGCGCGCGGGTTGGTTATGGGATAGAAATGGTTGTCCAGATGCAGACCCTGGCTCTGCTCCTTGAAGCGCAGGGGCCGCCGGGAGGCCAGGACCTCCTCCAGGCGGGCGCGGATAACTTGGGCCGCCTGGGGCGGCATGAGATCGAGAATATTGCGCCCCCCAACGCTGGCCTGGCTCAGCCCCAGGCGCCGGGCGGCTACTTCGTTGGCGGCCAGGATCAGATAATCGCGATCCAGGAGCAGGATGGCGTCGGTGGTGGCGTCCAAAAGGCCCTGCACGGCGTCCTGACTCTGGCGCAGGGCCTCCTGGCCCAGCTTGCGCTGAGATATGTCCAAATGGGTGCCGATCAGGCGCAAGGCGCGGCCCCGCTCGTCGCGGCTGATGGCCTGGGCCCTGCCCAGCACCCACAGCCAGGACTCGTTCTTGGCCCGCATGCGGAACTCGATTTCCAGGCCCTGGCCGGGGTTGTCGATGCAGTCCTGGTTGGCGGCCAGGACCCGTTGGCGGTCGTCGGGATGGATCAGATCGACCCAGGCACGGCCCGAGCCCTCGAACTCGCCCGGCTGGTAGCCCAGCATGCGCCAGTAGGCCGGGCTGTAATAGGTCCGGTTGCTGGGCACGTCCCAGTCCCACAGGCCGTCGCTGGTGGCCTCCATGGCCAGGCGGAAGCGCTGCTCGCTCTCCAGCAAGGTGGCTTCCAGTTCATCCCTGGCGCGGCCCGCCATGAAGACCACCCCGCAGATCAGGGCCAACAGCAGGGCCGCCAGGCCCAGGGCCAGGGCGAACCGCATGTCCAGGCGCTCGGAATGCTCCAGCAGGCGGCGCTGGATGCGGGTGTCGATCTCGTCGGACTGGCGCTCCAACTGGTTGAAGGCCACGCGCAGGGCCACGGTCTTGCCCGGCTGGGACATGCCCTCTTTTTGCCATTGCTCCAACAGGGTTTCAAAGACCGCCACGCTGTGGGCAAAGTCCCGGGTGGCCCCCTGGTCCACGTCTCCCAGCTCGGCCAGGGCCTGTTCAAAGGAAGACACCGCCTGTCGCAACAGGGCCAGCCCCTCGGCCCTGCCAAAAGGCATCTCCGTAGAACTAGCCAGGCTGATGTTCAAAAATCCCTGGCCCAGGTCGATGCGCGCCTGCCGGATGTTCTCCAACTCCCTCAAGGCCGTGCGCAGGGTCTGCCTCTCCTGCGCATGCAGCCAGGCCACCATGGCGCAGACCAGGGTGGACAACAGGATCGCGCCCCAGACCACCATGCGCGAACGCGCGGACAGGCTGGACCAGGCCGGGGCGTGTGCGCTCAAGACCGGGGCGTTCATGGGACTGGATGCTCCCTGAGGCTATTGTTCACGGCAGCTCCGCCGGGGTGAAGCCGAACCTGGCGATCAGGGTCAGGTGCTCGGGGCTGCCGACAAAGGGCCTGAGCTCCCGGTTCCAGGCCTCCAGAAGGAGGCGATCCTCCCTGCGGAAGGCAAAGGCTCCATAACCCAATTCCGCCTGGGACGTTTGCTCCAGATCGCGCGCCATCTCGGCGCTGGTCAACTGCTCGGACTGGGCCATCCACCGCACCGTGGGGGAAGACAAGGCCAGGCCATCGGCCTGACCGGACTCCACCGCCACCAGGCCGGTGCGGGCATCGGGGACGGTCAGCAGGTGGCCGCCCGTGATCCCCAGACCCCGTAGCAGGTTTTCCTCCACCGAGCCCGCCAGGGCCGCCAGCCTTATATCCCCCATGCCGGCCGCCTGCCGATAGGAGGACAGACGCCGGGGGTTGCCCCGGGGCACCAGGAGCCCCTGGCGGACGTGAAAGGTGGGCAGGGAAAAGTTGACGCGCCGCGCGCGATCAGGGGTGATGAACATGCCGGCGGCGATGACGTCTATGCGCCGGGCCTCCAGCTCGGCTATCAGGGCGCCGAAATCCACCAGCCGCCAGCGGATGTGCTTGATGCCCAGGCGAGCCGCCATGGCCTTGGCTATCTCCGGTGATTCGCCGGTCACCTCGCCGGCCGGCGTCACGAAGGCGTAAGGGGCCTCCACGGCGTAGCCGATGCGAATGACCCCCGTGGCCAGCGGGTCGCGCAGGGAGGCATCCCGCCACGGTCCGTCCACGGCATACACGACCGCCAGACCGCCCAGGGCCAAGCCGACCAGCGCCAGCCACCTCTTGTCTCCGGCAATTATGCGCATGACCCGGCCTACCCCCGCTCCCCTGGCTGCCGATACCCGGCGGGGTGCCTGGCCTCCCCGCTGTTCATTTTAATTGTATGGGATAAGCTCCCCTGGCGAAAGCCCTCTCCGCGCCAAGTCGTCCGCGCGCAAACGTATAAAAAAGAGGGACCCCCTGGCGTGCCAAGGAGCCCCTCCGGATGAAGGCTTTTAGGGAGCGACGGGAGCGCCTTAGGCGTCGGGGAAGAGCGTGGCCGACATCTCGCGCAGCTTGTATTTCTGTATCTTGCCACTGGCGGTCTGCGGATAGCTGTCCACGAAAATAACGTAGCGCGGAATCTTGTAACGGGCGATCTGGCCCCGGCAGAAGTCGCGCACGTCCTCCTCGCTGAGGCTGGAGCCGGGCTTGCGGATGATCACCGCCCCCACCTCCTCGCCGTATTTCTGGCTGGGCACCCCCACCACCTGCACGTCGAAGACGCCCTCCAGACGGTAGAGGTACTCCTCGATCTCCCGGGGGTAGACGTTCTCGCCGCCCCGGATGATCATGTCCTTGTGCCGGCCGGTGATGGCCAGGTAGCCGTCCCGGTCCATGACGCCCAGGTCGCCGGAATGCAGCCAGCCCTCCTGGTCGATGGCCTTGGCCGTGGCCTCGGGGTTGTTGTAGTAGCCCTTCATGACGTTGTAGCCCCGGCAGCATATCTCGCCGGGCGTGCCCAGGGGCACGGGCTGGTTGGTCTCGGGGTCCACCAAAAGCACCTCAATGCCCGGCAGTGCCCGCCCCACGGTCTCGGTGCGCCGGCGGATGTCGTCGCCCGCGCGGGTCTGGGTGATGCCCGGCGAGGCCTCTGTGAGTCCGTAGACGATGGTCACCTCGCGCATGTACATCTGCTCGATGACCTGTTGCATGACCCGCACCGGGCAGGGCGAGCCGGCCATGATGCCGGTGCGCAGGCTGGAGAAATCAAACTTCCCGAAGAGCTTGTGCTCCAGAATGGCGATGAACATGGTGGGCACGCCGTAGAGTGCGGTGCAGCCCTCGGCCTCCACGGCGGTCATGGCCGCCACGGGGTCGAAATCCTCCAGGATCACCAGGGTGGCGCCGTGGTTGATGGCCGCCATCACCCCCAGCACGCAGCCGAAGCAGTGAAACAGGGGCACCGGCAGGCAGATGCGGTCCTTGGGCCCCAGGTTCTGGTTGTAGCCCAGCCAATAGCCGTTTTCGCCGATGTTGTGGTGGGTGAGCATCACCCCCTTGGGGAACCCGGTGGTGCCGGAGGTGTACTGCATGTTGACCACGTCGTGGGCCTCCAGGCTGGCCTGCCGGTCCAGGTAGGCCTCTTGGGGCAGCACCTCGGCCATGCCCATCACCTCGGCCATGGAGTAGAAGCCCCGGTGCTTCTCCTGGCCCAGGAAGAAGACTCTCTTGAGGTGGGGGAAGCGGGCACTCTTGAGGAACCCCCGAGGCTGGGTGCGCAGCTCCGGCAAAAGCTCGTAGAGGATGCCCAGGTAGTCGGTGTCGCGAAAGCCGTCGACGATGAACAGGTTCTCGGTCTGGGAATGCTGCAACAGGTAGGTCAACTCGGCGATCTTGTAGTGGGTGTTGACCGTCAAGAGCACGGCCCCGATCTTGGCCGTGGCGAATTGCAGGGTCACCCAATGGGGCACGTTGTTGGCCCACACCGCCACCTTTTCGCCCTTTTGCACCCCCAGGGCCATCAGGCCCTTGGCCAATTGGTCCACCACCTCGCCGAACTGGCGGTAGGTCAGGCGCAGATCGCGGTCCACGTAGACGATGGCCCCGTTGTCGGGGTTCTTGGCGATGGTCTGGTCCAGTATCTGGCCCAGGGTCAGGTTGCGCAAAGTTGTCTTTTCCATGGTTGGTCCTGTCCTCGGCCGGGACGACGCCCGGGCCACGGCTGCCTGATTGCCAGATCAAGACGCGTGGTTTAGTCCGGGATGTAGAGCACGGCGTATATCTCGGCCTTGTCCTGGCCGTGACAACCCAGGTGGTGGGGCACCAGGGAGTTGTAATAGGCGGTGTCGCCAGCCTCCAGTATCCGGGTGTCGTTGCCATAGACCAGCTTGATCCGGCCGGAGATGACCACGATGAACTCCTCGCCCTCGTGGGAGGACAGGGCCTGGTCCTTGCCGGACTCGGGCAGCACCTCGATATAGAAGGGCTCCATGTGGCGGTCGCTCTTGCCCCGGCCCAGGGAGTGGAAGCGCAGTTCCTCGGGCTTGCCCTTGCCCTTGTGGGTTATCAGCTCCTCCTGGCGCTCGGCCAGGCGCACGACCACCGGGTCCTTGCTGATGCTGTCATCCAAAAAGGTGCCCAGACGCAGCCCCAGGCCCCGAGCCACCTTGAGCAGCGGCCCCAGCGAGGGATAGAGGCCTCCCTCCAGGGCGGCTAAAAAGTCCTGGTCCAAGCCGGTGCGGTTGGCCAGTTCCTCCAGGCTCACTTCTTTCTTTTCACGGAATTTGCGTATGCGGGCGCCGACGGTTTCGCTCATGGTCCTTGCTCGAGTTAAGTTCACCCCTAAAAAAACACCCCCCCGCATGCCGCCTGCCGACGATAACCGTTGCGGCCGCGAGGGTGTGAACGAGATTTAGGAGCCAGATTATACTGCAAACACCGCTTTTCTCCCATCGGCCGATGGGATGGCCCCTGCTTGGGGGCCTGGCCAACCGCCGGGGGCGACCCGGCCTCGGCGGGCAGGTTCACGAAAATTGGGGGCGCTGGTCTGGCGGGGAAGATCAGGCCTGGGGGGCCTTGGCCGCCGGCGGGGAGGGCTCCGGGCTGGCCGGCAAATGCACCAGGAAGGTGGTGCCCTGCCCGGTGGTGCTCTGCACCTCCAGGCGCCCGCCCAGCTTGTCAACGATGCCATAGCAGATGGACAGACCCAGGCCGGTGCCCTTGCCCACCGGCTTGGTGGTGAAGAAGGGATCAAAGACCCTGGGCAGCACCGCCGGGGGAATGCCCGGACCGTTGTCGGTCACGCTCATGACCACGCCCCGGCCGGGCTCGGGCCGGGTGCTCACCGTGATCTCGCCGCCGGTCTTTTCCATGGCGTCGATGGCGTTGTTCACCAGGTTGATCAGCACCTGCTGCAACTCCGCCGGGGAGGCCGCCACCAGGGGCAGGCCGGGCTCCAACTGGCGCCGCAGGGCGACATTGGCATAACTGGCCGGCCGCTCCAGGATGCCCAGCACCTCGCCCACCAGGTCGTTGATTTGCAGGGGTTGGCTGGGGGCCTCGCTGCGGCGGGCGAAACCCAGGAGCTTGTGGGTTATCTCCTTGCAGCGCCGGCCCTGCACCTGAATCTGGCTCAGGGCGCGTTCGTATTCGGCGCGGTTGGCCGTCTGGTCGAACAGTTCCTGGTCCTCGGACATCAGGTCCTGCATCCAGCCGGCCTCCTCCACCATGATGGCCACGGGGTTGTTGATCTCATGGGCCACGCCGGCGGCCAGCTCGCCCAGGGAGGCCAGCTTGCCCGACTGGATGACCTGCTCGCCCAACAGCTCCTTCTCGCGGTCGGCCCGGGAGATGCGCCCCACCAGGCGCAGGGTGAAGAACCAGGTGATGGTGATGACCACCAGCCCCCCCAGTATCCCGATGAGCACCGCCAGGCGGCGGGCCTGGTACAGGGGCTCGAAGGCGTCGTCGGTGTCCTGCTGGCAGACCAGGAGCCAGTCCCCGTTCTTCAGCCAGGTTTTGGCCAGCACCACGTCGTGCCCCCGGCGGTTGACGTCCTCCAAGAGCCGCACGCCGGCGAAATGGCCGGGCATGACCTGGTCCCAGGGCGAAAGCAGGTGGCCGTGCAGGCGCGAGTGGGTCTGGTAGAGCCCCTGGCGGTTGATCAAAAAGGCCTCGCCGGTGGCGCCCAGGCGCACGCCCTCCACCAGGGAGCTGAAGCGGGCCGAGTCGATGGTGGCCCGCAGCACGTAGGCCCGGCCCTGGTGCTCAAGCTTGACGGCCACGATGAAGTGGGGCACGTCGCGCAGGCCCTTGAACACGTCGCTGATGTGGCTGCCCTGGGACATCACCTGCTTGAACCAGGGGGCCTGGGCATAGTCGGCCTGCCCCGGGCTGAAAGCCCCGGCGTAGGACAGGTGGCGGCCTTCCTGGCTTAACAGGCCCAGATCCACGAAGGCGCCGTAGGTCCGCCGCATGGAGCCCAGCACCTGCTCCAGCCGCCCAGGGTCGGAGAGCTGCACCACCCCGAACAGGCTGGCCGCGTTTTGCAGGTTGGCCAAGCGCTCGGCCAAAAAGTCGTCGATGTTGCGCTGGTGGAACTCCACCACCGTGCGCAGGGTGCCCAAGACCTGGGCGCGGATGGAGGCGTTGTAGGAGGTGTAGAAGATGACAAAGGTCAGGGCGTAGGGCACAAAGGCCACCGAAACGATGGCCAGGGCGATCTTGCGCCCCAGGCGTTGGTAATAGCGGTCCACGTTGGGGGGCTGGGACACCGGCGCTGCTGCCTTCCGCGAGTTTTGCTTACTCAAAGCCCCATGCTGGTCACGAGTTTAAGTTATAGAGTAATCACGGTGAATGGCCAATGGAAATTCGCGGCGGGCCCTGGGCCGGGCCATCAGCCCAGGCCCAGGCCCTCCAAGAGCGAAAGCATGATGCCCGCGGCCATCACCGAGCCGATCTGCCCGCCGGTGTTGGCGCCCATGGCGTGCATCAAAAGGTAATTGCGCTTGTTGTATTTCATGCCCTCCACCTGGGCCACGCGGGCGGCCATGGGGTAGGCCGAGATGCCGGCCGCGCCGATCAGGGGGTTGATCTTGCCCCCGCTCAACAGGCACATCAGCTTGCCGAACAATACGCCCATGACCGTGTCCAGGATGATGGCCAACAGCCCCAGCCCCAGCACCAGCAGGGTGGCCGGCCGCAGGAATTGACCGGCCTGCATGGTGGCCCCGATGGAGATGCCCAAGAGCAGAGTGACCACGTTGGGGATCTCGTTCTCGGCCGAGGCCGCCAGCCGGCCCACCACCCCCGACTCGCGCAACAGGTTGCCCAGCATGATCATGCCCATCAGGGGCGCGCCCTTGGGGGCGATCAGGCAGGTTACCACCGTGACCACGATGGGAAACAGCACCCGCACCGGCCGGCTCACGGCCTGATGGGTGGTCTTCATGACGATGGCCCGCTCGCGCTTGGTGGTCAGTGCCCGCATGATGGGCGGCTGCACCAGGGGCACCAGGGACATGTAGGAATAGGCCGCCACCGAGACCGGCCCCAGCAGGTGGGGGGCGTACTTGCTGGTGACGTAGATGGCCGTGGGGCCGTCGCAGGCGCCGATGATGCCCACGGCCATGGCGTCCAACTGGGAGAACCCCAGGGCCAGGGCCAGGAGCAGGGTCAGGAAGATGCCGAACTGGCCGGCGGCGCCCAGGAGCAGGATGCCGGGCCGGTGCAGCAGCGGCCCGAAATCGGTCATGGCGCCGATGCCCACGAAGATCAGGCAGGGAAATACCTCGGTGAGCACCCCGTGATCATAGAAGAAGCGCAAGAGCCCGCCGGGCTCCATGAGACCGGTGAGCGGCAGGTTGACCAGCACGGCCCCGAAGCCGATGGGCAAAAGCAGCAGGGGCTCGTAGCCCTTGGCGATGCCCAGGTAGATCAGGCCCCCGCCGGCCATAATCATCAGCGCCTGCCCCAGCTCCAGGGCCTGGAAGCCGCTCAGCAGTGCCCACAGGGCGCTGGCGATGGAGGCGCTCACGCTCCGCCCGGCCCCCGCTCCGGGTCGGCCGGCGGCGCCGGGAAAAGCTTCTTCATCAGCCCCATGACCAGGGTCAGGAGCCACAAGGAAAACAAGGTGCCGCCCATGCCCACCAGGGTCATGGTCAGGCCGAAGTCCCACTTGTTCACATTAAGCCTCCCGGGGCCGGAGCTTGGTGCCCAACTGTTGTTTCATGGGCTATAGCCCATACCGGCGCCTAATGCAAGCCGGGAGGCGGGCGGTCTGCTACAGGCCCAGGTATGCTTCCCTGACGTGTGGGTTGGCCATGAGTTCAGTGCCGGTGCCGGTGAGGGAGACGCGGCCGTTTTCCAGGACGTAGGCGCGGTCGCACATGGCCAGGGTGTGGTGGACGTTCTGCTCCACC
>JAZDIQ010000091.1:0-39076 GCA_043804825.1 Pseudomonadota bacterium | reverse complement strand
AGCTGGCCGGGGCGGGCCTGGCGCTGGTGGCCGCCGGGCTGGCCGCCGGCCGGGCCGGCGTTGCGGCGGCCCTGGCCGTGGGGCTGTGGGGCGGGCTGTTGGCCCTGTGGTATCGCCGCCGCCTGGGCGGGGTCACCGGCGACACCCTGGGCGCGGCCATCGAGAGCGCCGAGGCCCTGGCGCTCATGGTTCTGTGCGCTTTTTGAAAGACCTTGCCTAGCATGGCGGCCTGTGCTATGACCGACAGCGGACAGAAATCAATTTTGGCCCAGCGCGGCCCCCAGTCATAGCCTTGAAGGAGCGTGCCATGAGCGTGGCCCAGGATATTTCCAAGCAGATGCCCGAGGATGTCACCCCCGAGATGTTGGGCCAGATCGACGAGATTTGCCTAAAATACAAGGGCAAACCCGGCGGTCTGATCCCGGTCTTGCAGCAGGTGCAGGGTGTGGTGGGTTATCTGCCCGTGGCCGTGCAGGAGCGCATAGCCCAGAAACTGGGCGCGCCCGGGCACGAGGTCTTCGGCGTCACCACCTTCTACTCCTTCTTCACCATGACCCCCAAGGGCCGGCACACCGTGCGGGTGTGCATGGGCACCGCTTGCTACGTGCGCGGCGGCAAGGAAGTCCTGGATCGCCTGGAGCGCCACCTGCAAATCCCGGTGGACGCCACCACCGAGGACAAGCGCTTCACCCTGGAGCAGGTGCGCTGCCTGGGCGCCTGCGGCGTGGCCCCGGTGGTGGTCATCGACCAGGACACCCACCGCAAGGTCATGGCTGACACCGCGGTGGACCTGGTCGAGCGTTACCAGTAGGCGCTGGCTTCTTTGCAGGTCAGCCTGGCCCAGATCGTCCAATGGCTCAAGGCCGAGGTGCTTTGCTGCGATCACGCCCTGGAGCGGCGCATCGTCATGTGCCACGGCGCCGACCTGATGAGCGACGTGCTGGCCTTCAGTCATCCCGACACCCTGCTCCTGACCGGCCTGGCCAATCCCCAGGTGGTGCGCACCGTGGAGGTGGCCGGCATCTACGGGGTGGTCTTTGTGCGCGGTAAGCGCCCCAGCGAGGTGGTGGTGGCCCTGGCCGAGGAATATGACCTGCCCCTCATGGTGACCCCCTATTCCATGTTCGACGCCTGCGGCCTGTTGTTCGCAAAGGGGCTCAGGGGATGGTCCCTGTGCGGCGACCAGGAGGGATCATGAGTCAGCCGGCGCCCCCGGAAGGCGGTGAGCCCGAATTCCTGCGGGCCTTCACCATCCAGGCCGGCGATTTCGCCGGCGCGGGCAATGTCTCCATCGCGGTCAAGAATCTGCTCAAGGAACTGGGCTTTCCGCCAGAGGTCCTGCGGCGGGCGGCCATCGCGGCCTTCGAGGCCGAGATGAACGTGGTGATGTACGGCGGCGGCGGCCAGATGGAGGTCTATCTCTCGCCTCGGGCCGTGCGCCTGGTGATCAGCGACCAGGGGCCGGGCATCCCGGACCTGGGCCTGGCCATGCAGGAGGGCTGGTCCACGGCCACCCCCGAGATGCGCGAGATGGGTTTCGGGGCTGGCATGGGCCTGCCCAACATCAAGCGCAACAGCGACGACTTTCACATCGACACCGCCCCCGGCCGGGGCACCCGTCTGCAGGTGGACATCTTTCCCAGATAGTCTAGAATTCAGAGGCGAGCCCCGCGAAGGCCAAGGGATTGTCCCGGAGGGTCATGTCCTTGCTCAATGATATACAATCGGGTCAGGGCCACGGCGAGGAACTGCCCACCATGTGGATCGACCCCCAGGCCTGCCAGGGCTGCGTGCTGTGCCTCAAGGCCTGCTCGGCCAAGGCCATACGGGTGCGGGACGGGGTGGCCCATATCCTGCCCCAGCTCTGCGTCAACTGCGGCGACTGCTTTAGGGCCTGCCCCCACATGGCCGTGCGCTGCCGCACCACGCCCTTGGAGCACATAAGGCATTTCAAGCACCCCGTGGCCGCGCCCAGCCCCACCCTGTTCAGCCAGTTCGGCTACCGAGCCACCCCCAACCAGATACTGCTGGCCCTGGAACGCCTGGGGTTCCAGCAGGTGATGGACATGGGCTGGCTGTGCGAGATGAACTCCGCGGCCATGGAGGAGTACCTGCTGGCCCACCCCGAATTGCGCCCGGGCATCAGCGCCAGTTGCCCGGCGGTGATTCGCCTGATCGCCGGCCGTTTCCCCAGCCTCTTGAAGAACATCATCCCCATTCTGCCGCCCCGGGTCTTCACCGGCAAGGTGGTCAAGGAGCGCCTGGCTCCGCGCCAGGGCTGGGACCTCAAGGACGTGGGGGTGTTTCACATCGCCCCCTGCGCGGCCAAGATGGTGGGTCCCCATGACCCGGTGGTCCTGGACCATCCCTACGTGGACGGGGTCATCAGCTTCCGCGAGATATACGGCCCCCTGCTGCAGGCCCTGCACGGCCTGGAGGAGGAGCACACCCTGCAAAAGTGCTCGGGCGCTGGCATCGCCTGGGCCATGAGCGGCGGCCAGGCCGCGGCGGTGGACGTGGAGCACACCCTGGACGTGGCCGGGTTCGCCGAGGTGGTGCATATTCTGGAGATGCTGGAGGCCGGCCGCCTGCGCGATCTGCGCTTCCTGGAGGCCCACATCTGCCCCGACGGCTGCCTGGGCGGCCCCCTGGTGGTGGAGAACCACTTCCGCGCCCGCAGCGTCACCCTGCGCCAGATGCGGCGCTACGGGGCCATGAGCCGGGTCAACCGGGCCAAGATCAAGGGCATGATGGACGAGCACCTCTTTGACTGGGAGCGGCCGGCCCTGCCCCGGCCCCAGCCGGTCCTGCACCACGACACCGGCCAGGCCATCATGAAGATGAAGGCCATCCAGGCGCTGACCACCCTGCTTCCGGGCATCGAGTGCGGGGTCTGCGGCTCGCCCGATTGCCAAACCTTCGCCGGGGACGTTATCATGGGTCGGGCCGAGGAGGCCTTGTGCCCCTTCATGGACAAGCGCGGCGGCCCCAGCGGGCGGACCAGCGGGAGGGAAGCGGTGAAAGTCAAGGACGTGGTGGAAGCCCTGGGGCTGACCGTGACGGCCGGGGCGGCGGGCCTGGAGCGCCCGGTGGCCAGCGGCTATATCTCCGACCTGCTTTCGGACGTGATGGCCAACGCCAAGCCCGGCGCGCTGTGGCTGACCATCCAGACCCACCAGAACGTGGTGGCCGTGGCGGTGCTCAAGGAGCTGGCGGCGGTGATCCTGGTGGGCGGCCGCCAGCCCGCCGAGGAGACGGCGGCCAAGGCCGAGCAGGAGGGCGTCCCGGTGCTGAGCAGCTCGGAGGGGGCCTTTGGCCTGGCCGGCAAGCTGCACGCCCTAGGGTTATGACAATCAAAGCCGTCCATGGCTTTGATTGTCTATCGGCCGGACAAAAAAGTGGTTTTGTCCGGCCTCCCGGGCGCTGCCACGCCCGGCGGGCCATCCATGGCCCGCGGGTCCCGGGTCACTAGGTCATGCCTCTCATCAAGGTTGATCTGCACCTGCACACTTGCCTGAGTCCCTGCGCCGGCCTGGACATGACCCCCAGCGGTCTGGTGGAGCGCGCCCGCGACCTGGGCCTGGGACTGATCGCCGTCACCGACCACAACAGCGCCGAGAACGTGGCCGCCGTGCGCCAGGCGGCGGCGCGCCTGGGGGCCGGGGCCCCGGTGGTGCTGGCTGGCCTGGAGGTGACCACCGGCGAGGAGGCCCACCTGCTGGCCCTGTTCGAGGACCTGCGCGATGCCCTGACCATGCAGGCCATGGTCTACAGCCACCTGCAAGCGGGCGTCAACGACCCCGAGGTCTTTGGCTATCAGATCATCGCCAACGCCGACGACGAGGTGGAGGAGTTCAACCCGCGCCTCTTGATCGGGGCCACCGACCTGCCGGTGCACAGCCTGGTGCGGCGCATTCACGGCCTGGGCGGCCTGGCCATCGCCTGCCATGTGGATAGGCCCTCCTACAGTCTGGTGGGGCAACTGGGCATAATCCCCCCGGATCTGCCCTTGGACGCCGTGGAGCTGTCCTGGCTGGCCGATCCGGCCACGGCCGGCCAATACCTGGGCGGGCTGCCCCTGACCGTGGTCAGCTCCTCCGATGCCCACGGCCTGGACGACATGGGCCGGGCCTGGAGCGAGCTGGAGATGGCCGCCCCCAGCCTGGCCGAGCTGGCTCTGGCCCTGTCCGGGCGGGACGGCCGGGGCGTGGCGGCCACCCGGCGGCGGGGGAGATAGCATGGAAGACTTGTCTCTGCATATCCTGGATATCGTGGAGAATTCGCTGATGGCCGGGGCCACCCTGGTCAGCGTGGCCATCGAGGAAGACCCCCCCAAGGACGCCATGGCCATCACCGTGAGCGATGACGGCCGGGGCATGGCGCCGGAGTTCCTGGCCCGGGTCACCGACCCCTTTGTCACCACGCGCACCACCCGGCGGGTGGGCCTGGGTCTGAGCCTCTTGCAGGCCAACGCCCGCGCCTGGGGTGGCGATTTGTCCGTGCAAAGCGCGCCGGGCCAGGGCACCACGGTGCGGGTATGGTTTCAAAGGGACAATATCGACCGCCCGCCCCTGGGCGACTGGCCGCGCACCCTCTTTGGCCTGATCCTCACCCGCCAGGAGGTGGACTTCCGCTATTGTCACCGCGTGGGCGAACAGGAATTCGAGCTGGACACCCGGGAACTCAAGGCGGAGCTGGGGCCGGAGGCCCTGGCCGATGCCCAGGTCATGGCCCTGTTGCGCGGCCAGGTGAAGGAAGTCCTGGAGCAGATGGGCGTGGAGCAGGTGCCGGCCCTGCCCCTGGGCGGTTAGCGGGCGCGGACCAGCTGGGTGCCATAACGCCAAGGCGGCGACTTTTCTATCCCTTCACAAAATCATCCCTTTGAACTGGCTGTCGCCTGGGCCGTAAATAAGGAACCTGGCGTTCCTGAAATATTAATTAGCGAATCAGGCGTTCCGCTTTGTTGGTTAATGGTCTGATGACGAGGTGTTACCTCGCCAATCTCCAATGGGCCAAGCCGGCGGCCCCTGGTCCCGGACAGGCAATTACCGGAACTTATAATTCCGCACCATGGAAAAACCAACGCAAATTAATCAATGTTAATAGTGTGTTAATTATATGGCAAGCCCATTGCTGTTGTCGTGGGCAGGAACGAGGCATGGCTGACCTGGTCGAGTGGTTATAGAGCCCTAGGACCGGAAGAGGGTGACATACCCACGGGGGAGAGGGTTATCAGACCTCAACCAGAGCCAGCATGGAGCTGTTAAACGTTGTTTTGACCAGGAGGCTTGCTATGAAAAAATTGGTTATTTTGGTGGCCATGGCCTTTGCCCTGAGCTGCGCGCCCTTCGCCTTCGCCGCCGATACGGCCGCCCCCGCTGACCAGCCGGCCATGGCCGAGAAGGCCCCCAAGAAGGCCAAAAAGGCCAAAAAGGTGAAGAAGGAAAAGAAAGCCAAGAAGGCCAAGAAGACCGCCGAGAAGCCTGCCGAGACCAAGTAGCTTTTCTGGATTGCGGCCGCCGGCCTGATGGCCAGCGGCTGGGCATGGGCCGCGATTGTTCGCGGCCCATTTCCTTTGTTCGCCCCCGCTTAACCACTTCCGCCTTCTCCGCGTATCCATTGGACTACTGGCCCCTGGCGGTCATTTTTTACGACCAGGGGCTTGACAAGAAGATTTTAATAAGTATTGTAGTACCAGAATACAATGAACGGGGAAGGCCCATGACCAACGTACTAAAGATATCCGAAGCCGCCTCACTGGCCCTGCACACCATGGTGTTGCTGGCGGCCAACCCGGGCAAGACCATGTCCAACCGCGACATCGCCGGCCTGCTCAAGGTATCCGAGGCCCACTTGGCAAAGGTGCTGCAACGTCTGGGGCGGGCCGGCCTGGTCATATCCCAGCGAGGTCCCAAGGGCGGCTTCGTCCTGGGGCGCGACAGCAGTGAGATCAGCCTGCTGGCGGTGTACGAAGCGGTGGAGGGCCCCCTGGAGACCAAGTCCTGCCTGTTGGGCAAGCCGGTCTGCGGCGGTAACTGCATCCTGGGGGGGCTTTTGCACAAGGTGGGCGCCGAGGTTTCGGACTATTTCAGCCAGACGCGGTTGTCGGATTTGACCTTTCCCCTGCCAAGCGAGGAATGCCATGCGCAAGCCTAGGAACATCATTAAGATCGACGAGGAGAAGTGCACCGGCTGCGGCCAGTGCATCCTGGACTGCGCCGAGGGCGCTCTGCAACTGGTGGACGGCAAGGCCAGGCTGGTGGGCGAGATATACTGCGACGGCCTGGGCGCCTGCCTATCGGGCTGCCCCACGGGAGCCCTGCAAGTTATCGAGCGCGAGGCCGAGGGCTTTGACGAAAAGGCCGTGGAGCAGCTTTTGGCCTCCCAGGGCCGCGCCCTGCCGCCGGCGGGGCAAGGGCCTCGGCAGGCCCCGGCGGGGGGGGCACCCCTGCCCATGTTCGGCGGCTGCCCCGGCTCGGCGGCCACGACCCTGACGCCGGCCGCCAGCGCCAGCTCCCCGGCCGCGGGCCAGGCGGCCTCTCAGTTGGGGCACTGGCCCATCAAGCTGCAACTGCTCAGTCCCCAGTCCCCCTTCCTCAAGGACGCCGACCTGCTGCTCCTGGCCGACTGCGCCGGGGCCTCCCTGCCCGACCTGCACGCCCGGCTCTTGAAGGGCAGGGCCATCGCCCTGGCCTGTCCCAAGCTGGATGACCCCCAGGCCCACATCAACAAGCTGGCCCAGGTGCTGGAGGGAGCCAAGCCGCGCTCCTTGAGCGTGGTGATCATGGAGGTGCCCTGTTGCCGGGGCCTGGAGTACATCGCCCAGCAGGCCATGGCCCGGGCGGGCATGCACGCCCCCTTGGGCCGGCTGGTGGTGTCCCGGGACGGCCGGGTGCTGGAAAGCCATCTGCCCTGGGAGGCCGGCCAGTAGGCCGTTGCCGGGCAAGGAGATGCCACGATGATGCCAATGGCCTGGGACAGCGACGCCACGGCGGCCCTGAGCAAGGTGCCCTTTGTGGTGCGGCCCCTGGCCCGCCGCAAGGTGGAGGAGCGGGTGGCCGCCCAGGGACGCGCCCGCGTGTCCCTGGGCGACGTGACCGAGGCCGAGGCCCGCTTCCGGGCGGTGCTGGGGGGGCGCTCGCCCGCCGAGTTGGAAAGCCTGCTGCCCCGGGACAACCGCCCCGGCGTGGGCCTGACGGTGCTGGAGTGCTGCCGCGGCGAGCTCTCCGGCTGCCCCAACCGCCTGATCGACCTGGAGCCCTGGCGCCAGGCCCTGCAGGACTGGCTGGAGAAGGACCAGGTCTCCGAGCGACTGCGGGCGCGGGTGGCGGACCCCCGGGTGCTCTATCACCACAAGCTGCGCCTGTCCCTGGCCGCTTGCCCCAACGGCTGCTCGCGCCCCCAGATCGCCGATCTGGCCCTGGTGGGCTACGTGCGCCCCGAGTTTTACCTGGACCACTGCCAGGGCTGCGGGGCCTGCGCGCGTGAATGCCCGGATCAAGCCATCACCATGATCGATGACCGCCCGGTGTGGGACCAACAGGTCTGCCAGGGCTGCCTGGCCTGTCAAAAGGCCTGCCCCATGGAATGCATCATAACCTCGCCGCCAGCCATGCGCCTGTTGATGGGCGGCAAGCTGGGCCGCCACCCCCATCTGGCCCAGGCGGTGGGAGAGGTGGGCGAGCCGGCCCAGGCGGTGGAGAGCTTCAGTGCCCAAGTGGATCAATTCATAAACACGGCCCAGGCCGACCAGCGCTTCGCCGCCTGGTGGCAAGCCGGCCGTGGAGGGGAGCGCTAATATGGGAGCCACCATGTGCCCCGGCCAGGACACGGCCTTTTGGAAGCCTGGCGACATCTTCGAGGTGCCTTGTAGCCACTGCGGCTATGAGATGGAGTTTTTCAAGGATGACGCCAGCCGCCGCTGCACCGGCTGCGGGTCGCGGGTGCAGAACCCCAAGCTCAACCTGGGCTGCGCCCAATGGTGCGAGCACGCCAAGGAGTGCCTGGGTTATGACCCCAAGGAGGTGATGCAGGCCGAAGGCGAGGAAACTCCCCTGGTGGATCGCCTGGTGGAGGCCATGAAGCGCACCTTCGGGGCCGACCAGAAGCGCATAACCCACGCGCTGACCGTGCTGGAGCGGGCCAAGGAGATCATGCGCGGCGAAAAGGGCGCCGACCCCCGGGTGGTCCTGGCGGCGGCGGTGCTGCACGACATCGGCATCCAGGAGGCCGAGCGCAAGCACGGCTCCAACGCCGGTCGCTGGCAGGAGGTCGAGGGGCCGCCCATGGCCGAGCCCATCATGAAGGAGCTGGGCCTGGACGAAGGGACCCGCGACCACGTGAGCCGCATCATCGCCAACCACCACAGCGCCAAGGATATCGACACCCTGGAGTTTCGCATCCTGTGGGACGCCGATTGGCTGGTCAACATCCCCGAGGAGTACCCCGAGCACTCCCCCGAAAAGCTTACCGCCCTGATCCACAAGGTCTTCAAGACCATGAGCGGCCGTAAGCTGGCCCTGGAGCGCCTGCTGCCCGCCTCAGAGTCCGACGAGCGGGCCACGGCAAGCTAGCCCGTCCCCAGGTCGGCGGCCAACAAAACCAAGCCCGCGGCGCGCCGGACGCCGCGGGTTTTTATTCGGCCAGGGTCGCCCGGCTACAGCAGGCGGTCGGTCTGCATCTCCTTCATCCACCCGGCGTCCTTGAACCAGCGCTGGCCCAGCATCTCCAGGCGGCCGGTGCCCCTGAGCATCATAAGAAAGTTGTCCAGCCAGTTGGCCAAGAGGGCGTCGTCGGTCAGGGCGATGCCCAGGGGCTCGAAGGTGAAGGGCTTGTCCAGGATGGACAGCCCTTGCTCGCCATAGCGCAAGGCCGCCACCACGCAGAAGCTGTGGTCGGCCACCAACACGTGGGCCTTGCCCTCCAGCACGGCCTTGAGCGCCAACTCCTGGCTATCCATCACCAACACCCGGGCCTGGGGCAGCAGGTTCTGCACCGCCGAGAGGCTGGTGGTGTCCTTGGCCACGGCGATGACCACCTCCGGATCGTTGAGTTCGGACGGCTCGGGCAAGCGCTGGACCGTCTCGTTGCGGGCCAGGATGGCCTGGCCCGAGACCAGGTAGGGACCCACGAACATGAAATGGGCGTTGCGCTGGGGCAACATGGTCATGCCGCTGATGACCAGGTCCACCTTGCCCTGCTCCAGGGCCGGCAAAAGCTCCGAAAAGGGCAGGGGCACCAGGCTAAGCTTGACCCCCAGGCCGCCGGCCACCATGGCCGCCAGGTCGATGTCGTAACCCATGAGCTTGTCATCCCGGGAGCGCAGGGACAGGGGCGGGTTGTCGGGGGAGGTGCCCACGCGCAACTCGCCACGCTCCAGGACGCCCTTCATGACCTCGCCGGCCTGGGCCGCGCCGCTCATGCACAGCAGCAGGGAGATCAGCATCAGCCACGTCAGTACGGTGCGTTTCATGGCCGGCCCTTTCTGGTGTTGGTGTAGCCAAAATTGTATCTGGCCGGCGGGTGCAAGACAAGGATGGACTACCGGCCGGCCCCGCGCCGCCCGGCGAGCAAGTCCGGTCAGGGCTGGTGGCCTGGCGAGGGGCCAAAAAGCCCGGCCGGACGGGAGGGGTATCCGTCCGGCCGGGTCTGGCCAGGAGAGGGGGCTGGCTACTTCTTGTTTTTGCGCACGTCGATGTCGTCGGGATAGACCACCGCGTCGTGGCCGCGCTCGCCGGTGCGGATGCGGACGACCTCCTCCACGGGGTAGATAAAGATCAGCCCGTCGCCGGCCTCGCCGTCGGTGCCGGTCTTGGCGGCCTTGACGATGGTGTTGACGGTATCGTCCAGGTTGTGCTCGCTGAGCACGATGTTTATCTGGATCTTGGGAAGCAGGTCCACCTGGTAGGAGCCCGAGCGGCCGGAGAGCACGATGCCTCCCTGCCGGCCGTGGCCGCGAATTTCGAAGATGTTCATGCCCACGATGCCGATGGCGCGCAGGGCGTCCTTGACATCGTTGAGCTTGTCTTCCCTGATGATTGCCTCAATCTTCCTAAGCATGATCCTATTCTCCGTTTGTTACGAGTAGGCCCGTTCGCCGTGCTCGCTCAAGTCCAAGCCGACTTCTTCCTCGGGCTGCGTCACCCTCAGGCCCATGACGGCGTCCAGTATCTTGGCCAGGACGAAGGTGATCACGAAGACAAAGACGATGGTGGTGGCGCAGGCCAGGATCTGGGTCATGAACTGGCCGGGGTTGCCGTAGAACAGGCCGTCGGCGCCGGCTTCGTTGACGGTCTTGGTGGCCAACAGGCCGGTCATCAGGGCGCCGGTCAGGCCGCCCATGCCGTGGCAGGCCCAGACGTCCAGGGAGTCGTCCAGCTTCAACTTCTGGCGCAGGCGGATGCAGTAGAAGCTGATGGGCGCGGCCACGGCGCCGATGAGCATGGCGCCCATGGGGGTGACGAAACCCGCCGCCGGGGTCACGGCCACCAGGCCCACCACGGCGCCGGTGGCGATGCCCAGCACGCTGGGCTTCTCGCCGGCCCAGGAGCAGAACATCCAGGACAGGGCGGCGGCGGCGGTGGCGGTGTTGGTGTTGACAAAGGCGTAGGTGGCCAGGCCGTCGGCGGCCAGGGCCGAACCGGCGTTGAATCCGAACCAGCCCACCCACAACAGGCCCGCGCCCAGCACGGTGTAGGGAATGTTATGGGGCTCCATGGGGGCGCTCAGGTAGGCCTTGCGCGGGCCGATGGCCAGGGCGAAGGCCAGGGCGCTGAAACCGGCCGCGATGTGCACCACGGTGCCGCCGGCGAAGTCCAGGGCGCCCATGGTCTTGAGCCAGCCGCCGTCACCCCACACCCAGTGGGCCAGGGGATCGTAGACGATGGTGGACCACAGGAAGGCGAAGACCAGGAAGGTCTTGAAGCGCACGCGGTCCACGATGGTGCCGGTGATCAGGGCCGGGGTGATCACCGCGAACATCATCTGGAAGGCGCAGAAGAGCAGGTGGGGGATGGTCTTGGAATAGGCCTCCAAGGGGTTGCCGTCCACGCCCTTGAGCCCGGCCCAGGACAGATCGCCGATCAGGCCCTTGACGTCGGGGCCGAAGGCCAGCGAGTAGCCGAAGAGCACCCACTGCACGCTGATGAGCCCCATCATGATGAAGGACAGGTTCAGGGTGGAGAGCACGTTCTTTTTGCGCACCATGCCGCCATAAAAGAAGGCCAGGGCGGGGGTCATCATGAGCACCAGGGCCGTGCTGACCAACACCCAGGCGGTGTCGCCGGGGTTGATGGCGAGAGGGGTCGACATCGGGTACCTCCTGCTTGCTGTTAGGTTGTCCCCTGACTTCAGGGGAGTGTTTACGGGGTCCGCGCACAGGTTTCCCCGCGCATCATTGGCCCTCCCTAGAGCAACCCCGATGCCAATCAGGCATTTTGAGTTTAACAGATTAATATTAAACTAAAAAAAGTATGGCTCTCCTGGCGACGCCCCTGAGGGGGGCCTACGCGCCGGTAGGCTGGCCGCTGGTGCGGGTCCTGGCCAGCGCGCCTACTCAGGGCTTGGCCGCGGGGGCAGACAGGCCTCGCGCCGGGCTCCTGGAGATATATGGGAGCCATATTAGATGGTTACCGCATGGCCACCAAGCAAGCCTACACATTGGTGTACAAAGCCCTACAAACATACCTAAAGGTAGGATAATTTGGTGGGCATGGCGTCCATGGTGTGACAATTGTGTCCAAAAATGTCGGTACCGCCGCTGGATGGGGCTGGTGGGGGAGGGCTCAGCGTCTCAAGACCGTGAAGCGGGCCGCCGCGCGCTCCTGGCCGCCGGGGCCGCTGGCCGTCACCTCCAAGAGGTGCTGGCCAGGGCTCAGGGGTAGGCGCCGCCGCAGGGGATCGGGTCCGGGGGGCAGCTCCCGGCCATCCAGCACCCAGGATGCCCGGCTCACCGGCCCCTGGGCCGTGGCCTGGCAGGTCAGCACTTGCAGGCTCATGTCCACGTCGGGGTCCAGGGCATAGACCGCCTCCGGGGCCGGCGTGACCAGGCTAAGGCGGGGGCTGGCCGCTGGGGCGGCCGCCAGGCGGGGTGCGTGCAGGGCGCAGGGGCCTGGCAGGGGGCTTTGTCGCCAAAACATCTCCTCCAGGGACGCCGGGCAGGCCGGGCCGGCGGCCTGGCCGCTTTGGGCGCAGACCCTTAGGCGTATCAGCCCCGCCGGCTGTGGCGGCAGGTCGCCTGGCTGCGCTCGGTGCAGGAGCAGCATGATCTGGCGCCACAGGGGGCCGGCCCCGGCCACCCCGGAGATGCCCTGCATGGGCAGGCCCTCGAAATTGCCGGCCCACACCCCCACGGTGTAGGTCTGGCTGTAGCCCAGGCACCAGTTGTCGCGGTGCTGCTGGCTGGTGCCGGTCTTCACCGCCGCCGGGAAGGGCAACTCCAGCACCCCGTGGCGGCCGAAGCCGCTGGCGCGGGCCTGGTCGTCGGCCAGCACCGAGGTGATCAGGCCGGCCACCGCCTCGGGCAGCACCTGGCGGGGGGGGACGGGCTCCTGGCCTCGCCACAGGCGGGCCGGGGCCCAGCGGCCGCCGCCGGCCAGGGCGGCATAGGCCTGGGTCAGCTCCAAAAGGCTCACCTCGCCGTCGCCCAGGGCCAGGCCCAGGCCGTAGTGCTTGGCATCCAGGGGCAGGGTCAGACCCGCGCGGCGCAAGATATCCAGCACCGCCGTCGGGGTCAGCTCCTCGGCCAGGCGCAGGGCCGGCAGGTTCAGGGAACTGGCCAGGGCCACGCGTAGGCTCACCTGGCCCCGGTGCTGGCCGTCATAATCCACCGGGCGGTAAGCCCCGTCCTCCAGCCCCCGGCTCAGGGGTTCGTCGGCGATGGGCTCGGCCAGATTGTGCCCCTGGGTCAGGGCCAGGGCGTAGACAAAGGGCTTCAGGGCGCTGCCCGGCTGGCGCATGGCCAACACGCCGTCCACCTGGCCGTTGCGCGGCCCCCGGAAATCCCGGGAACCCACCCAGCACAACACCGCCCGGTCACTGTTGCGCAGCACCAGCACCGCCGCCTGCCTGAGGCCCTGGCCGGCGCGGGGCTGGCAGGTTTCATGCACCAGGCCGGCCACGGCCTCTTGCAGCAGGGGGTCCAGGTCGCTGGCGATGACCTCCGGGGCCTGGGCCGGCAGGCGGGCGGCCAGGGCGGCGGCGAAGTGGGGCGCCTCCACCGGCGGCGGCGGAGGCGGGGCGATCTCCAGGGGCGCGGCCAAGGCGCGGGCCAGGCTGGCCTGGTCGATGGCTCCGGCCCGGGCCATGCCCCGCAGGATGGCGTCGCGCCGGGCCTTGAGGCGGGGCCGGTTGGCGGGGCGCAAAAGCCGCGCCGGGTCCTGGGGCAGGGCCAGCAGGAGCGCCGCCTCCTGGGGGGCCAGGCGCTGGGGGGTGGCCCCCAATAGCTCGCGGCTGGCGGCCATGATGCCCACCAGGGGGCCGCCAAAGGGCGCGCGGTTGAGGTATTGGCCCAGGATTTCATCCTTGCCCAGGCGGGCCTCCAGCCAGAGCGCGCGGGCCGCCTCCCTGAGCTTGGCCCTCAGATTGCGCGGCGCCGGATTTTCCAGGCGCGCCACCTGCATGCTGATGGTGGAGCCGCCCTGGCGGATGCCTCCGGCCCGCAGGTCGCGCCAGGCGGCGCGCGCCAGGGCCAGGGGGTCCACCCCGGGGTGGCGGTAAAAGCGCCGGTCCTCGGCGGCCAGGGCCGCCGCCTTGACCAGGGGCGGTATCTCCTCGGCCGCCAGCCAGGGGCCGGCCCGGCCTTGGGGGTGGCCCAGGCTGGCCAGGAGTTGGCCGTCGCCGGCCAGCACCTGGCGCTCCACCCGAGTGCCATAATCCGTGGCGGGCAATTGCCCCGGCCAGATCACCGCCAGGCCCCATAAGCACAAGGGGGCCAATAGGATGCCCAGGCCGGACCAAGCCAGCAGACGCCCGGCTTTCACCGCACCTCCAGCACTCCGGCCGGCGTGGAGCCCATCACCTCGGGTGCGTACATCTCCTCGGCCAGGGCCGGCCGGTGCTGATACACCCCCGGCGCCACGGCCCGCAGGGTGTAGCGGAAGGTGTAGACCCCGGGGTCCAGGCGGGGGGCGTAGAGCAACAGCCCCGTCTGGCGCAACTCCTTGAAGCGCCAGGGCTGCCAGGAGGGCTCCTCCTGGCCGTCCTCGGCCGGCTCGGCCAGGGCCGCGTTCTGGGGCTCCAGGCCGGCGGGGTAGGGGTCGTGCACCAGCACGTGGTGCCGGGTCTGGCTGACCAACAGGGTCAGCAGGCACTCCACGCCGTCGCCGGTGGCCGGCGTCTTCTGGCCGTTAAGGGGCCGAATTGCCCGCGCCAGCAAGAGCCCGGCGTTGACCGGCGCCCGGGGCGGACTGGCCGGCGCGAAGCTAAGACGGGCCGACCAGTGGGGCCACCCCTCCTGGGCGTTCAGGATGAGTTGTTGGGTCTGGCCGCCTGCCAGTTGCCGCGTCGGCACCTCCAGGCTGACCGGCGGGGCGGCCTGGCCGCTGAACTGCTGGTCCATGATCTGGCGGCCGGCCAACTCGGCGCGGACCCGGGCCGGGGCGGCCAGGCCGGAGCGGGCCAGATAGGCCTGCAAGCCCCACAGTCCAAAGACCGCCTCCTGGGTGGAGAGGTTTTGGCTCTCGCCAAGGCGGGCCGCCACCCAGGCCGCCAGGCCATCCAGGCGGGGATAGGCCGGCTGGGCCTGGCAGAGCACCCACAGCGCCAGGGCGTTGTCGCGCAGGCTGGAGCCCATGACCTCCTTGAGCCCGCCGGGCTCCACCCCGGCGAAGTGCAGGTGCTCGGCGCTGATCACCGCCGAGGCCTCCAAGCGGGTGATAAGTTGCCCCGCCAGCTCGGGCAGCTGGCTGTGCCGGGCCGCGCCCATCAGAGCCGCCAGGCCCAGGGGCGGCAGGTCCTGGCCCTGGGCCAGGACCGCCTCCAGGGCCGGGCGCGCCTGGCGTCCCTCCAGGGCCAGGACCAAGAGGCTGAAGGCCTCGGAGAGCCGGCGGGAGTGGTCGCCGGGCTTGGGCTTGGCCTTCCGGCGCAGGTTCTCTTGCAGGTAGTCCAGTGCCCGCTTCTTGACGTTATCGTCCAGCTTGGCTCCGGCGGACTGCATCTGCCGGGCGGCCAACAGGGCGTAGGCGGTGAGGAACATATCCGAGCGCCGTTGGCCGGGCCACAGACCCAGGCCGCCGTCGCCGTGTTGGAAGTCCGCCACCTGGGCCAGGGTGGCCTTGATGGCCGCCGCGTCGCCCGACGCGGGTTGGAGCCCCAGCTCCGGGCCGTGGACCAGGATCATGGCTCGGGCGGCGGCCTTGCTCAATCGTTGCTCCAGGCAGTCCCAGGGGTAATCCAGCAAAGCCGCCGCCGGGGCGCGCAGGGCGGCGGCCAGGGAAGGGGCCACCACCAGGCGCAGGCCCCCCCGCCCGGGGTCGGCGCCGGGAGGCACGGCCAGGGGCACCGTGGCCTGGCCGCGACCGCCGGCCGGGTCCAGGCCGCCGGCCATGGCCGCGGTCTCCAGGTTGGTCAGGGGCAGCACCTCCAGCTTGAACTGGGCGGCGTCCTCCTCGCCGGCCAGGCTGGCCCGGAAGGTCAGGCTGGCCGGGCCGGGCTGGTCGGCGCTGACCGCGAAGTCCACGGGCCGGCTCTGGCCAGGGGCCAGGTCCAGGGATTGCTCGGCCGGGCCGGCCAGGCTCAGCCCCTGGGCCTGGAGGTTGACCGTGGTCCGGCCGGGGCGGGGGCTAAGGTTCTGCACCAAGACCCGGGCCGCGAACTTGTCGCCGGCCACCGCGAAGCGGGGCAGGGCCGAGAGCATCTGCAAGGGCCGGCTGGCCCGCACCGTGGCCAGACCCAGGCCGAAGTCGCCGCCCTGGCCGGCGGCCACGGCCACCAGGCGATAGGCGGTGAGGCTGTCAGGCAGCTTGAAGCTCACCTCCAGGTGGCCCTGGGCGTCGGTCTGGCCCTGGGCCAGCCAGAACACGGCGGGATGGAAGTCTCGGCGCAGGGCCTGGCCCAGGCCGCCGCCGCCGGCCGCGTCGTCGCCCTTTTCGCCCTGGAAGCGCTGGCCCACCACCTGGGTGCGGCCGTCGGCGCTCTGCACGGTGAGCGGGCGGGGCTTGTCAAAGGTGGCGCGGGGGTCGTAGGAGTTCTGCCCCTGGGCGGCGCTGAGCACCCGCTCGTCCACGGCCAGGAAGGTGACCTGGCATTGGCGAGGCTGGTCGTCATGACCGCTCACCCCCACCCGAGCCGTCACCTGGGACCCCGGGCGCAACTCGGTCGGGCCGGGGTCCACGCTGACCTTTAGCCCGGCCTGGGGATCCTTGACCTTGATGCCCGCGTAGCCGATGCGCACCTGGGGACGGCCCAGGTCAGGGCCGCCGCCTTTTTCGGCGATTGCCCCGCTGGCCACCCTGCCGCGCACCAACAGCACCCCGATGTAGACGTTGGGCGCGTCCGCCGCCTGGATGGGCACCTCGATCATCGGGGCCGGCCCCTCCACCTGGCGCACCAGGGTGCGCCTGACCCCCAGGCCCTCCACGCTGATCAGGGCCGTGGCCCGGGCAAAGGGGTTCTTGATCAACAGGCGGGCGCTCTGGCCGGGGCTCAGGCTGGCGCTCTCGGCCACCACCTCCAGGCGGCTGTCGTCAAAACGCTGCCAGCCGGCCAGGCCCTTGCCAGCGGCGTATACATAGGTGCCGGAACGGTTGGCGCGGCCGTCCTGGTCCCGCACCTCGGCCAGGATGGCGTAGGTGCCGGCCTCGGGCGGAGTGAAGGCGGCCTGACCGCCGGCCGTGGGCAGGGTGATGGTCTGCTCCCAGGCCTTCTCGCGCCGGGCCTGGGCCAGGTAGCGGTAGAAGCCGCCCGGCCCGCGCTCGCGCACCGTCTCCCACACCTCGCGATAGGCCGTGAGCTTGACCTGGCAGGGCGGCGCGGGCTGGTCGTCAAAGGTGGCGGCCTTGATCTCCAGGCTGGCCGGCTGGCCGGCCTGGGCCAGGCCCGGGGCCTTGAGACCCACATACAGGGCCGCCGGGTGGGCCGTGAAGCGGGCGCGTCCCGTCACCACCAGGCCCGAGGCGTCGCTGACCGCCGCCTCCAGCCCCACCTCCACCGGCTGGCCGGGCTGGGGCTTTGGCGCCGGCAGGTTCAGGCTGGCCCGGCCGTGGGCGTCCAGGACGGCCTCCAGGCTGCCCAGGGCCTTGGTCCGGCTGGGCGGCTCATCCTCGCTGGGCAGGGGCAGATCGCCCACGGCATAGCCCTCCAGGCGGGCGGGGGCAAAGGCCTGGGGGCGCTGCTCCACCCGCACCTGGGTCTTGCCGCCGGACACCGGCGCGCCGAAGAGATAATCAGCCTGCACTCCGGCGGCCTGCACCTGGCTGCCCAGCCCGTGGGCCGGGGCCTCCAGGCCCACCTTGAACTCCGGCGGCCGGAAGGAGGCCACCCGGAAGCCGCCGGCGGTGATCTCCTGGCCCCCGGCCTTGATTGCCACCTGATACTGGCCCAGGCGGGCCTGGGGGCTCAAGGACAGCTCGCCGCCCAGGGAGCCGTAGGCATTGGGCTTTTGCTCGAAATGCCCCACCAGATGGCCGGCGGGGTCCTTGATCTCCACGCGCACCGTCTGCGGGGCCGGCGTGGTCAGGCCCTGGGGACCCTGGAGGCGCAGATACACCGCCAGGCGCACGGTCTGCCCCGGTTGATACAAGGGCAGCTGGCTGATGGCGTGGGCCAAGAGCGGCGAGTACTGCTCCGGGCTCAGGTACTCCACGCCCGTGGGCAGGGAGTAGACCAGGTCGTTGGACCAGGTGCTGGGCAGCACCGCCAGGTCGCCCTGGTGCCGGGCCAGCAGAAAGACCTGCGGTCCCATCCAGGCGCGGGACTTGTCCAGCGTGGGGGCCAGGCTGGCCAGGGAGGGCAGGGTGGCCAGGCCCTCGGCATCGCTGGTTCCCCGCCACAGCACCCGGTTGGCGCGGTCGCGCAGCTCCAGCTCCACCCCGGCCAGGGGCTGGCCCGTGGAGAGCTGGCTGACCCAGGCCAGGCCCTGGCCGGTGGCCAGCTTGAGCGACAGGCCCAGGTCGGTGACCTGCACCAAGGCCCGCTGCACCTGCTCGCGCATGCGCCGGCGCTCGTCGGGCAGGTCGGCGCGCAGGTCCAAGAGCGTCACCCCGCCCCGGGGCGAGCGCCCCAGCAGCCGGGCCAGGTCCAGGGGGCGCAGCACGGTCTGGTTGGCGGGCAGGTTCAGGTTGAGGTCGCTCCACAGCGCGCCCTGGTCGGGCGAGGTACGGGGCGGGCGACGGTTCCAGGGCAGATAGGCCTCGGCCACCAAGGCCGGCACCACTTCCTCTGGCCCCAGCAGCAGCGCCGCCGCGCGGATGGTCCCCAGGTTGCGCGCCCGCAAGGGGTAGAGCCCCTTCTCGGCCGCCTCCAAGACGCCCTTGCCGCCCAGGAGCGAGAAGATCGGGCGCATGTCGCCGGTCTTGAGCGCCAGGCTGACCGGCTGGGCCAGGCTGGTGCCGTAGTCGTCCTTGAGCCCGGCGGCGATCTTGAGGGTGAAGGTGGACTTGGGCTTGAGCCCCAGGTCCAGGTATATCCAGCGGGTGGGCTCGGTGCCGCGGGGCTCCTCCAGGGGCTTGCCCGCCGGCTCCAGGACCAGGCGGCGGTGCAACTCCCGGGGCGAGACGGGGTTGTTGAACTCCAGCATCAGGCTGGCGCCGGGGTCCAGGCGCCCCTTGGCGTCCTGGCGCTGCTCCCATTTGATCAGCTTCAAGGTGTCGAAACTGCGATAGGCCGCATGAAAGGTGCGCTGGGATAGCAATTGTCCCTGGGCCGGCTTGATGCCCGGCTCCAGCACCACCTGCACCTCCTGGCCGGGGGGCAGGTCCTGGCCGGCCTCCAGGGCGTAGACCCGGGCCAGGTGGCTGCCCTGGGCGCGCCACTGCTCCTGGGCCAATTCCTGGGCCTTGAGCGGCAGGCGCTGGCCGGCCACCTCCAGGAAGGCGTGGGCCGCCAGGGAGGCCGGGTCCACGGCCTGGTTGAGGATTACCCGCAGCTCCGGGCGCGGCCCCAGGGGGCTGTCGACCGAGGGCGCGAACTCCAGGGCTTCTATCTCCGGGGTGTGCAACAGGACCCGGACCCCCTGGGCCAACACCGCTCCGTCCAGGGCGCGGACCCCGGCGGCCACGCTGGCCTGTAGGCGGGTGGCGCCGGTCAGGGGCTGGTCCAGGATGAAGGCCAGGGTCTGGGGGTCCAGCCAGCGGTAGGCGCCGGGCAGGCTGGGCGCGACCTTGAGGGGGGAGCCCTCGGCCGCCTGCTCCATGGCCCCCAGGGGGCGCATGGGGCGCGAGAAGCTGGCCACCACCTGGGTCAGGCGCTGCACCTGCCCCGTGGGCAGCAGTTGCACCGTCAGGGCCTCCTGGGCCGGGGCCGCCGAGGCCGCCAAAGGCGCAAGGCACAGCAGGCACAACAGGCACAGGACGGTCCAGGGGGCCGGGCAGCGGGCCGGGCGAGGGACGAAGCGCGAATGGCTCATGCTGAACTGACTCCCAGGTAGGGTGGCCACGGGTGGGTACGATAAACTTTTATAATTTTAATACGCCGGGCGCGGCCGGGGCCAGCCCGCAAAGGGGCCCGGTCTAGGTGAATATCCTGAAGCCCTGGGCGTAGCGCGACTGGCGGTGAAAAAAAGTCAGATTGATGGTCTGGCGCTCCACTCCCTCGCGGCCCTTGGCGATGATCAGGCGCTGAAAGGCCAAGCCCAGGTCCCTGAGCTGCTTGAGGGCGGCCCGGGGGTCGCCGCCGCTCTCGCGCAGGGCCTCCTCCTCGCTCAGGGCTTGCAGCAAAAAGATCATGTCCGGGGTGTAGACCGCCCGGGACGAGCCGCGCACGTCGCTCAAGGAGGAGGCCCAGGGTTGTCCCGGAACGGGCTTGTCCACCTCGCTGATGACCAGCACCGCCGCGCCGCTTTGGTCGCGCAGGCGCTTCATGGCCCCCACCCGCCAGTGGTCGGCGCCCTCGGGCAGATCGGCCCCGCCGTCGGGCAGGGGGAAGACCTGCAAGTAGTCCACCACCACCAGGGCGCGGGTGGCGTTGCCCTGTTCCTTCAGCCAGGCCAGGCGCTCCAGGAGGCCGGCCAGGCTGGCCCCGGGGAAGTTGTCCTCGTCCAGGATCAGGATGCGCCGCCCCAACTCGGCCAGCTCCTGACGGGCCGTGGCCAGGGTCTGGCGGTCGGCCGGGCTTTCCAGGCCCGAGGCCAGGCCCTTCCACTCCAGGCGGGAGAGGTTGCAGAGCATGCGGCGCATGAGGTCGGCGCGGGGCATCTCCAGGGACAGCACCAAGAGGCAGGCCTCCTGGTCCTGGCGCACCACGTCCAGGCCCAGTTGCACGGCCAGGGCGGTCTTGCCCACGTTGGGGGCGGCGGCCAGCAGCATCAGGCCCCTTAGCCCCAGGGTGGCGGCGTCCAGGCGGGGCAGGGTGGCCTGCATCAGCCCCGTGGCCCGACCCCCTGGCCAGGGCTCGGGGGACTGGCCGGTCTGCTCCAGTTCCTGGGCCAGGGTCTGGGGCGCCTGGGCGGCGGGCTCTGGCGGCTGGGGCATGACGGGCGTGCTCCCTGGGGTGGAATGCGGCTAGGAGCCTGTCGGAATATTGCCGCGACAGGCTCCTACGCGGGCCATGGATGGCCAAGAGGAGAAAGCCAGGGTGGCTTTCTCCGACCCAAAGTTAGGGGCCGTAATCCTGGTCGCGGTCCAGGAAGGGGCCGCCGTCCAGGGGCTGCTCCACGTGGAAACGGAAGCGATAGATATTGACCTGGCCGTATATCTCCAGGGGCAGATCGATGCGCAGGCGCTGATCGAGATAGCTGGAGGTGTCCCGGGGGCCGCTCAGGGGGGCCAGGCGGGCGGTGCCGTCCTCCCGGGAGAGCTTGGCCGGACCCAGCAGGTCACGCAGGGTGGCCTGGGGCGCCAGGCTGGTGGGGGTCAGGGACTCCAGGGGGTCCCAGTAAGCCACGCCCTGGTGGACCATGTACTGGCGGTTGCCCGAGGCGTCGATGAAGACCACCCGGTCCCAGCGCACCACCAGCGGGGCGCCAGTCTTGTTGGTCAGGTCCAGCTCAAAGGCCGTGGTGTCGTCGTTGTTGATGCGCAGGCTCACATCCACGTTGTCGTCGCTGAAGCAGGCCTCGTTGACATCGCCGTCAAAGGCCATGGCCTGGGCCGGGGTCTGCTCCAGGGATTCCTGCTGGTAATAGGCGGTGGCCGAGCCCCCGCCGCAGCCGGCCAACAGGCCCAAGGCCAGCGTCCAGCAAATAATCCTGAAGGCAAGGCCGCTCATGGCAGTCATCTCCGTGCGTGAGGTTATGAGATCAGAGGGTAGCCCAGCCGGGCCTGCCTGCCTAGACTTTTTAAACGCCCCCGGGGCCGTCGGCGCGGCTTGCCGGGGCGGCGGCGCTCGTGTTAGCGTGCCCCATGACCCAGTTGATGATCAGCGAGCGCTTCGTGAGCATCCAGGGCGAGTCATCATTCGCCGGATGGCCCTGCGTCTTTTTGCGTCTGGCCGGCTGCCCCTTGCGCTGCCGCTGGTGCGACAGCGCCTACGCCCGCCAAGGGGGCAGCCCCCTGGGCCTGGACGAGGCCCTGGCCTGGGTGGGCGACCAGGGCCTGGGCCTGGTGGAGGTCACCGGCGGCGAGCCCCTGGCCCAGGCGGCCAGCCTGGAGTTGATCCGCCGGCTGTGCGACCTGGGGCTGACCGTGCTCCTGGAGACCAGCGGGGCCTTGGACATCCACCCCGTGGACCGGCGGGCGCGGGTGATCATGGACATCAAGTGCCCCGGTTCGGGCATGCATGAACGCCTGTACCTGCCCAACCTGGAGCGGCTTTCGCCCCTGGACGAGGTGAAGTTCGTGCTGGCCGACCGCGCGGACTATGAATACGCCCGGGCCATGATCCGGCGCCACGGCCTGGACCGGCGCTGCCAGGCGCTCATCTCCAGCGTGCCGGGGTGCCTGGAGCCGTCCCAGGCCGTGGCCTGGATGCTGGAGGACCGTCTGCCCGCCCGCTTCCAGTTGCAGCTCCACAAATACATCTGGCCCCAGCGCAACCGGGGCGTCTAGGTGTGTGTCGGAGAAAGCCGTCCATGGCCCGCTCAGGAGCCTGCCGAAGCAATACTCCGACAGGCTCCTAGCCACCGGCCGCCCCGGCAGGTCCTAGATCACCAGGTCGATCGGCATGGTGAAGACGCGGGCGGCCATGTCCTTGTCCAGCATGAACATGCCCCCCGGGGTCTGGTTGACCAGCTTGAGTTTTTCCACGGCATCCTCGGCGTTGGCCTCCTCCTCCACCTGCTCCTTGACGAACCATTGCAGGAAGTTCTCGCTGGCGTAGTCGTTTTCCTGGCGGGCCAGGCCCACCAGGTTGTGGATCAGGCTGGTCACGTAACGCTCATGGGCCAGCACCGCCTCCATGCAGACCAGGGGCGAGGCCCAGGTGGTCTCGGGCGCCTTGATGGCCCCCAAAACGACCCGGCCGCCGCGCTCGTTGATGAATTTGTAGAAGCGCAGGGAGTGGGTCATCTCCTCCTGGGCCTGCACCATGAACCAGTGGGCAAAGCCCGCCAGGCGCTGGCCCTCAAAGTAGGCGGCCATGGACATGTAAAGATAGGACGAGTAGGTTTCGGCGTTGATCTGGTCGTTGAAGGCCTGCTGCAGGTTGTCCTTGAGCATGGTTGGGCGCTCCCGATATATGGTTGGGGCTGGGGTCGCCCGGGGGCGGCCCGCTACGGTTATGTAGATATTTTGCACCCTGGGGACTTGATCCACAAGCCTCTCCCTGCCCTTGGCCAGGGCCGGGCGCCGGTTGTGAAGCCGCCCGTATAAATGCTATGGTTGAGGTTGCCGGCCCGAGCGGGCCGCCGCCACCGCGGAGCCAAAGTTCAGGGGAGCAGATGCCAGGTACTGTCAGCAAAAATCGACCTCGCAACATGGCCGAGCAGGTGCGCCGGCTCCTGGCCCTGTTCACCCCCGAGGACAAGGTGCTGATCTCCATCGCCGCCGACCCCGACGCCTTGGGCTCGGCCCTGGCCTTCAAGCGCCTCTTGTGGCGCCGGGTGGCTGCGGTGACCATAGCCAGGGTCAACGAGATCAGCCGCCCCGACAACCTGGCCATGGTGCGCCTCTTGAAAATTCCCGTGGAGCCTCTGCTCAGCCTGCGCCCGGACGAGTTCAGCAAGCGGGTGCTGGTCGACAGCCAACCCCGCCACCACAAGGCCTTTGCCCGCTACCCCCAGCACGTGGTCATCGACCACCACCCCCTGGGGGACGAACTGGACAAGGCTCTCTTCTCGGATGTGCGACCCCGCTACGGCGCCACCAGCAGCATGATGACCGAGTACCTGCGGGCGGCGGGGATCAAGCCCTCGGCCCGCCTGGCCACCGCCCTGGTCTACGGCATCAAGAATGACACGGCCGGTTTTCAGCGTCCCACCCTGGAACAGGATGTCAAGGCTTTTCAGTTCTTGTTCCCCAAGGCCAACCAATCGGTGCTGCGCAACATAGAATTCAGCGAGATGCGGCTGAAGGACCTGGAGGTGCTGCACCAGGCCCTGGAGGTCTACGTGGTGCGCCGGCACTGCATCTATGCCCATCTGGGGCCTTGCAAAAGCCCGGATAACCTGGTACAAATCGCGGACTTCTTTCTCAAGGTCGACAGCGTGGACATGAGCGTGGTCAGCGGCCTGTACCAGAGCCGCCTGGTGGTGATCGTGCGCAACGCCGGTCTGCGCAGCAACGCCGGCAAGATGGTGGAGCAGGCCTTCGGCATGCTGGGCTCGGCCGGGGGGCACAAGTCCATGGCTCGGGCCGAGATCCCCCTGCCGGTCCTACAGGATCACCTGCGCGACCTGAGTGAGTCCGCCTTAAGTGAGTTTATCCAGAAGGGTCTACGCCGCCCCAGCAACCGCACCGGGGGCGCTTGATCTCCGCCGTCCGGTCCGCGGTGAAGGGCTTGGCGGGGGAATCAGCCTAACAGACGCTGGTCGCGGACCCAAGCCGCCGCCACCCAAAAAAATCTTGCCGGTGCGTTGAGGGCTTGACTTCACAGCTAAAATATAGCTAAATGCCAGCAATTAGACGGCCCTGTTCGTGCAGGGCCTCGGTCCCCATATTTGGATGGGCCGAGGCAGGCCCAGTGCCTGGCCCCGGTCCTACCCGTCAGGAGAAAGGCCATGGATCTTCAGGAAGTTTTTGACCTCATCAACGGCATCTTCTTCACCACGGGCATAACCCACCTAAGCTGGAAATACCTGATTATGTGGGCGATCGGTGGTCTGTTCCTCTACCTGGCCATAAAAAAGAACTTCGAGCCGCTGCTCTTGCTGCCCATCGGCTTCGGGATTTTCATGGTCAACTTTCCCCTGGTGCCGCTGATGGGCATCACCCCGGAGGGGCACGGGGAACTGATCCGCATCTTCTACCACTACGGCCTGGAGTGGGAGGTGATTCCCTGCGTCATCTTCCTGGGCCTGGGGGCCATGACCGACTTCGGCCCCTTGATCGCCAACCCTAAAGTCATGCTCATCGGCGCCGGGGCCCAGTTGGGGGTCTTCGTGACCTTCACCGGCACGGTGCTGGCCGGCTTCACCCTCAAGGAGGCCGCCTCGGTGAGCATCATCGGCGGCGCCGACGGCCCCACCACCATTTACCTCACCCAGCACCTGGCGCCCCAGCTGCTGGGCGCCAACGCCCTGGCCGCCTATTCCTACATGGCCATGGTGCCCCTGATCCAGCCGCCCATCATGCGCCTGTTGACCAACGACGCCGAGCGCAAGATCCGCATGAAACAGCTTCGCTCCGTCTCGCGCACCGAGAAGATCCTATATCCGTTGCTCTGCACCATGGTCATCGCCATCCTGGTGCCGGCGGTCACGCCCTTGATGGGCCTGTTCATGCTGGGCAACCTGATGAAGGAAAGCGGGGTGGTGGGCCGGCTCACCGAGACCGCCCAGAACGACCTGATGAACATCGTGACCATCTTCCTGGGGGTCTCGGTGGGGGCCACCATGGAGGCCGACAAGTTCCTGAGCTACCGGCCCCTGTTCATATTCGGCCTGGGCATCATCGACTTCGTTGTCTGCACCGCCGGCGGCATCGTCACGGTCAAGCTCATGAATCTCTTCCTTAAGGACAAGATCAACCCCCTGATCGGCTCGGCCGGCGTCTCGGCGGTGCCCATGAGCGCCCGCGTCTCCCAGATGGTCGGGCAGCAGTACGACAAGAAGAACTACCTGCTCATGCACGCCATGGGACCCAACCTGGCCGGTGTCATCGGCACGGCGGCGGCGGCGGGCATGTTCATCGCCATGTTTGACTAAAGCCATGCATGCCGCCCGCGTTAGGCCCGCGGGCGGTTTGGGGAGAGTACGACCATGAAAAAGTTTATCGCCATGACGGCCCTCTTCATTTGGGCCTTGGCGGCTCCGGCCCTGGCCGAGGAATTCGGCACCCTGCCCATCATGGACGGCGGGCAAGTCGTTAAGAGCAACGAGAACGAGTTGATCAAGGAATACAACCTGGCCCCCCAGGCCGTCTGGGAGTACTACAAAGGGATTCTCAGCCAGGACAAGGAGATCAGGTTCACCGACCGCGGCCACCTCTACACCATCGAGGACCTGGGCAGCCGCCCCTGGCGCCGCATCGCCATCACCAAGACCCAGCCCGACAAGACCATGATGACCGTGGACATGCTCACCTGGAAATGGATCATGATAATGCTCTCCTTGCGTTTCATGGCCGTGTTCGTGGTGCTGCTGGTGCTGTACCTGGCCACCTTCCTGGGCACCAGCCTATTGGCGCGCCTGAGCAAGGAGCCGGTCAAGCAAGGGGCCTGAGCCGGGTTCCCGGCTGGTCTGACCCGCATCGTCCCGCGAGGACGCCGGAATATTAGGAGGAGCAGTAATGGAATCCCCCCAGAAGCCAGGCAACATCCGCCCCAACCCCTCCGGAGACTGGCCGCTGATCGACCCATCCGCCTATGTGGACCCCTCGGCCCAGATCGTGGGCAAGGTAATAATCGGGGCCCGAGTCTTCGTGGCCCCCGGGGCGGTCATCCGCGCCGACGAGCCCGGCCAGGACGGCCAGGTTCAGCCCGTGGAGATCGCCGAGGAGTGCAATATTCAGGACGGCGTGATAGTCCACTCCGCGGCCGGCGCCGCGGTGCGGGTGGGCGCCCGCAGCTCCCTGGCCCACGGCTGCCTGCTGCATGGACCGGTGGAGATCGGCGCCGATTGCTTCGTGGGCATCCGGGCGGTGGTGATCGGGGCCATTCTGGAAGAATCGGTGTGGGTGGGCGTGGGCGCCACCATCCTGGATATCACCATCCCCTCCCACAGCTTCGTGCCCGGCCGCAGCCTGATCAACACCGCCGACAAGGTGGGCAATCTGCGCGCCAGCAACGACGAGGACGACGATTTCCAGCGTCGCCAGGTGGCCATGAACCAGAACCTGCGCCAAGGCTACCTGAAGAAGCAAGGCTAGCCGTCGGCCGCCACCGCCCCTCCGGGGGCAAGCGCATCCAATAGCAAGGCGCGGTCCGCTCTCGTGGCGGGCCGCGCCCTGCTCGTTTTCAGGGGACCCGGCCGGCCGCCGCCCCGCTCGGACCCAGCCTTATGAATCCTTGCATTACGATGTCTTTTTTGAAAACATGAATGGTCCCTGGGAAGCTGGTCCCCACGGGCGCGGCGCCAACCACTCGCCGTCGGTCCGCAAACAGGCCGCAACGCGGGAAGGCATCCACAGCCATGAGTCCCTCCAAAATACAGGTGCCGGTCTTCGTGGTCTCCGACGCCACCGGCATCGCCGCCGAGCGCATGGCCCGCTCGGTGCTGGTGCAGTTCCACAAGGTGATAACCCCCCAATTCAAGCGCTTGCCCTTTGTCAAGACCACCAAGGACCTGCGCCAGGTGCTGGAGCGGGCCGAGGCCGAGGGGGGCATACTCACCTACACCCTGGTGGACAAGGGGCTCAGGGCCTACCTGGAGCGCGAGGGGCACAAGCGCGGCATCGAGATGGTGGATTTCCTGGGGCCCATGCTACAGCAGATGATCTCCATGTTCCGGGTCAATCCGGTCTTGGACAAGGGCCTGTTGCGCCGCATCCTGGGCGAGGCCTCCCTGAGTCTGGCCGAGGCCATCGAGTTCACCCTGCGCCACGACGACGGCCAGGGGCTGGAGACCCTGGGGCAGGCCGACATCATCATCCTGGGAGTCTCGCGCACCTCCAAGACCCCCACCAGTCTCTACCTGTCCTGCAACAACACCCTCAAGGTGGCCAACGTGCCCATAATTATGGGCATGGAGCCACCCAAGAAGCTCTTCACCCTCAAAAGACCCCACATGGTGGGGCTGACCATCGCCCCCGAAAAGCTGGCCATGATTCGCCGCAGCCGCTTCCAGCAGCCCAAGATGCGCTCCTACCACGACCTGGCCGAGGTCAACCGCGAGCTGGCCTATAGCCACGAGCTTTTCGCGCGCATCAAGGGCTTGCAGGTCATCGACGTCAGCAACCGCTCCATCGAGGCCGTGGCCAACCTCATCGCCTGACCAAAACCCGCGACCCGCGCGGCCCACCGGCCGGACGGGCGCGGGCCGCCGGCCATTTGGACCGGCGGCCCGCGCCATGATCCACCAAGCGGGCCATGGATGGCCCGCCCAATTGCGAGCTGTCTTGGGTGAACAATTTGGGAGGCTTGGCAAAACCACTTTTTTGACAAGCCGACATTGCACGGGGCAGGAAGCCCCGTGCAATGATCTATAAATAAATCAGGAGTTTGTCGTGCGGAGCTTGTGCTCCAGGTCCTGGGCCTGGGCCACGGTGATGGAGATGACGTTGACCACGTTTTCCATGTCCGTGTCGCGCTGCAACACGTTGAAGGGCTTGGTCAACCCCATAAGCAAAGGTCCCACGGCCTTGGCCCCGCCCAGGCGGTCCAGGAGCTTGTAGGAGGTGTTGCCGGCGGCCAGCTCCGGGAAGATCAGCACATTGGCCGGGCCGCCCAACTGGTTGAAGGGGAACAGCCGGGCCTGAATCTCGGCCGAGACGGCGGTGTCGGCCTGCATCTCGCCGTCGATGGTGAGGTCGGGGCGCAAGCGCTTGGCCAGGACCATGGCCTTCTGCACGCGGTGGGCGTCGGGGTGGTTGGTGCCGCCGAAGTTGCTGAAGGAGAGCATGGCCACCCTGGGCTTCAAGTCAAAGAACTCGGCCATCTCGGCGCTGAGCACGGCGGTCTCGGCCAGGTCTTCCGAGGTGGGGTGGATGTTCACCGTGGCGTCGGCAAAGAGCGTGGTACTGTTGCGCATGATCATCAGGTACAGGCCCGAGACCTTGCCCACGCCCTCGCGCCGGGGGATGACCTGCAACACCGGCCGGATGGCGTCAGCGTAGGAGCGGTCGATGCCGTGCACCTGGCCGTCCACCATGCCCTCCAGGACCATCATGGCCCCGAAGACGTAACGGCTGCCCAGCTGGCGGCGGGTTTCGGCCCAGGACCAGCCCTTGCGGTTGCGCATCTGATAGAGCTTGATGGTGAATTCGTCGTAGAGCGGGCTCTCGTGGTTATCCAGCAGCTCCATTCCCTTCAGGGAGATGTGCAGGTCGCGGGCCAGTTGCTGGATTCTCTCGGTGTTGCCCAGGAGCACCGGTTTGGCGATGCCTTCGCTGGCCACCTGATGGGCGGCGCGCAGGATCACCGGATGGGTGCCGTCGGGTAGCACGATGCGCTTGGGGTCCTGCTGGGCGCGGATGATGATCTTGCGCATCACCTCGCGCTCCGGCCCCAGCTTGGCCTCCAGGCGTTGCAGGTACTGGTTGCGGCTGGGTAGGCTGATGCGGGCCACGCCGCTGTCCACGGCGGCCTGGGCCACGGCCGGGGCCACCTTGAGCAGCACCCGGGTGTCCAGGGGCTTGGGTATGATGTAATCCGGCCCAAAGACGATGGGCCTGCCGCCGTAGGCCCGCACCACCGAGTCCGGCACGTCCTCGCGGGCCAGCTCGGCGATGGCCTTGACCGCCGCCAGCTTCATGTCGGAGTTGATGGTGGTGGCGCGCACGTCCAGGGCGCCTCTGAAGATGAAGGGGAAGCCCAGCACGTTGTTGACCTGGTTGGGATAGTCCGAGCGCCCCGTGGCCACGATGGCGTCCGGCCGGGCCTGCTTGGCCTCGAAGTAGCCTATCTCCGGGTCCGGGTTGGCCAGGGCGAAGATGATGGGGTTGTCGGCCATGGTGGTCAGCAGCTCGGGGGTGAAGGCCCCCTTGACCGACATGCCCACCAGCACGTCGGCGCCCTTGACCGCGTCGGCCAGGCTGCGCCAGGGGGTATCCAGGGCGAAAAGCTCCTTGTAGGGGTTCATGCCCTTGGGACGGCCCTTGTAGATGACGCCGGTGGTGTCCACCAGGGCGATGTTGTCCTTCTTCACCCCCAGGCGCACGTACATCTTGGCCGAGGCGATGGCCGCGGCGCCGGCGCCGTTGATCACCACGCGGAGGTTCTTGATGCGCCGGCCGGTCAGGGAGCAGGCGTTTATCAGCCCCGCCGCCGAGATGATGGCCGTGCCGTGCTGATCGTCGTGGAATACCGGGATGGACATCTGCTGGGACAGCTTCTGCTCGATATAGAAGCAATCCGGGGCAAAGATGTCCTCCAGGTTGATGCCGCCGAAGGTGGGCTCCAGGCTCTTGACGATGCGGATGAACTCGTCGGGGTCCTTGGCGTTGACCTCCAGGTCGAAGACGTCCAGGTCGGCGAAGCGCTTGAACAGCACCGCCTTGCCTTCCATCACCGGCTTGCTGGCCAAGGGGCCGATGTTGCCCAGGCCCAGCACCGCCGTGCCGTTGGTGATCACCGCCACTAGGTTGCCCCGGGAGGTGTATTCGAAAGATAGATCGGGATTTTCCTGTATTTTCAGACAGGGGATGGCCACGCCCGGGGTGTAGGCCATGCTCAGGTCGGATTGGGATACGCAGGGCTTGAGCGGCACCACCTCGATCTTGCCGGGGCGCGGCTCGCGGTGATAGCGCAGAACGTCTTTCTCGTCCAAGGGATGACCTCCAGAAATATAGTCGGCAACACGGGCAAGGGCCTCTATGAGAATTCTATCGGTTGCCGGGGCGCTTGGTAAGGGACATTTTGCGCGCCGGCCCGGCGGTCTCCCAAGGGGGCGCCGGTGCCCTCCTCTTTGCCTTAGGCGGACCGCAAGCTGGTATGCTATCATTCCCAACAGGTTATGCAAGTGGTCCCCGGCCGAGGGCCGGATGCCCCAGGCCTCCCTTGGAGAGATGAGCTTATGCTGGCCTTGCTGGGCATCGTGGTGGTGCTGGGCGCGGTGGTGGGCGGCTTCCTCTTGGAGGGTGGCAACCTCTCGGTGCTGTTCCAGCCCGGCGAGCTATTGATAATCGGCGGCGCGGCCCTAGGCTCCTTTACCATCGCATCCTCGGCCAAGCTTTTCAAGCGCTCGGCGCGGGATTTATGGGCCGTCTTCAGCGCCAAGGACCCCTCCAAGTCCCATTACACCCAGATATTGCGGGCGCTCTACGACCTGCTCACCCTGGAGAGGCGCGAGGGCATGTTGGCGGTGGAGGGGCACGTCAACAACCCCCGGCAGAGCCGCATCCTCATGCAATACCCCTTTGTGCTGGAAAACAGCCTGGTCCTGGACTTCATCTGCGACAATTTCAAGGTCTACATGCTCTCGGAGATGGAGCCCCACGAGTTCGAGGCCATCATGGAGACCGATATCGCCGCCACGGTGCGCAACCGCGCCACCATGAGCGGGGGCATCTCCCGCACCGCCGATTCCCTGCCCGGTCTGGGCATCGTGGCCGCGGTGCTGGGGGTGGTCTTGACCATGGGCAAGATGAAAGAGTCGCCCGAGGTGCTGGGGCACAGCGTGGGCGCGGCCCTGGTGGGCACCTTCCTGGGCGTGCTGTTGTGCTACGGCCTGGTGGGTCCCCTGGCGGCCAAGATGGAGCTGCGCACCAAGGGAGGTGCAGGCTCAGCTCAGTCTGGTGCGCACGGCGCTTCTGGGCCTGTCCATGGGGCTGCCGCCGGCGGTGGCGGTGGAGTCGGCGCGCCGGGCCATACCCGGCGACGACCGGCCCAGCTTTGACGAGCTGGAAGGGGCCATCCGGGGTGCCAAGAAGTAAGAGCACAGCCAAGGTGGTGGTGAAAAGGGTCGTCGAGGAAGAACACGACGGCGGCCACGGCGGCAGTTGGAAGGTTGCCTACGCCGACTTCGTGACCGCCATGATGGCCTTCTTTCTGCTCTTGTGGCTCCTGGCCATGCTGGAGCCGGACAAGCGCGACCGTCTGGCCGATTTTTTCGTGGAGTACAGCCTGATCCAGGTGCTAAAAGGCCAGCCCGGCTTTGCCGATTCCTATTTGTCCCAGGCCAAGACCGTGCACACCCAGCCCGGCGAGTTGGGCCAGCCCCGGCGCTACCCCATCGCCCTGGGCCAGGCCAGCCCTCAGGAGGTGCGCGCCCGCCTGGCGGCGGCCATCGAGTCCCGCCTGGCCGACATCAAGGACCAGGTGCTGGTGGAGCAGGAAACCAAAAGCGTGCGCATCGAGATCGTGGACAAGGAAGGCCGGCCCCTGTTCGGCCGGGGCTCCTCGGAGCCCACGGAGACGGCCAAGCGGGTGCTCAAGGTCATGGCCCAGACCCTGGAAGGCCTGGACAACAAGCTGACCATCACCGGCCACACCGATGCCGTGCCCTTCGCCTCCCAGAGCCGGCTGACCAACTGGGAGTTGAGCAGCTTTAGGGCCCTGGCCGCCCGCCGCGAGATGGAGACCTGGGGCCTGGCCCCCGACCGCCTGGCCCTGGTCTCCGGCGCCGCCGACTCCCAACCCCTGATCGAGGAGAACCCCGGCGACCCCCGCAACCGGCGCATAAGCATCAGGGTGCTGGAGGGCGGCCAGGGGCAACCCTTCAGCGGGCCGGCCTCCTCCATCCCCGTGCCCCTGCCGGGGGGCGAACCCCTGCGCAGCCCGTCCGCCGTACCTGGCCCCCCAATTCACTGAGGAGTCTGGATGGCGGGGGACGATACCGGCGCCGTGATGGAAGGCAGGCAGGCAGGCCTGGGGACCTCCCTGCCCTTGCGGCCGGGCGATGGGGTGGAACTCCTGGTGACCAGGGATTTCTACCGTGACATCGTCGACAGCCGGGCCTCGCGCTTTTGGCGGCAAGATCAGGATGGCGTGACCTGCGCCCAGACCCAGCCACCCCTGGGCCGGGACCAGGTGGGCCAGACCCTGGAGTTCACCTTCCTGACGCCGGCCCCCACCTCCGCCGGCGCCCCGGCCCCGCCCCGGCGCCTGGGCTACCAGGCCATCCTGCTGGCCCTGCTCAACGGCGGGCTCGGCGGGGAGGCCCCGGCCCCGGGGCTGTTGCTGTCGGGACCCGGCCAGGAACTGGAGGAGATGAGCCTGCGGCGCTTTCACCGCGTGGAGGTGCGCGGGGACATGGGCATCTACCTGATCATGCAGCCCCATGCCGGCCACCCCCGGCTGCACAATTTTTCCCTGGGGGGGCTCCTGGCCTCCTTTGCGGGCCAACCCCAGTTGGAGCACGGCCAGCCGCTACAGGTCAACCTGATCTTCAGCGACGGCTCGCGGGTGGTGGCCGAGGCCCTGGTCAACCGCGTGGCCTTTGACCCCTTAAGCCAGCGCACCTTCCTGGGGTTGGGGTTCAGCAGGCTGCCCGTGGCCTCGGCGCGGGTGCTGCAACGCAAGATATCCCGCTACTCCTGCCCCAGCCAAGGCCCGGACCTGGAGCGCATGGACAGGGGGTAAAGGCCAGCAGGGAAGCGAGGGTTGACGCGGCGCGTTGCGGCACCGCCTCCAGCAATGCCCCATAAGGCGCGGGCGGGGGTAAACCCCGCCCCTACGAAATCCAAAGGCAACAAGAGGCCTTTTCTTCGTAGGGGCGGGGTTTATCCCCGCCCGTATTCTTAGGTCGGCAACCTCTTAACGGGAGCCGGCGGCCTTGGCCCTTGCGACGACTCCAAGCGACCCGTCATCGCCCGCCCGGGCACCGGGCACCGGGTTAGAACTGCACCAGGGTGGCTCCCCAGGTGAGCCCGCCGCCGAAGACGGTCAGACAGACCAAGTCGCCGGGCTTGACGCGCCCGGAGCGCACGGCCTCGTCCAGGGCGATGGCCGCGCTGGCCGAGCTGATGTTGCCGTATTTATTGATGGTGATGAAGAACTTCTCCTCAAAGTCCACGTCTAGGCGCTTGGCCAGGGATTGCAGCATGCGGATGTTGGCCTGGTGGGGGATGTAGAGGCTCACGTCCTGAGGCTTAAGGCCCCTCCGACCCAGCACCGTCTCCACCGACAGGGCGAAGTGCTTGACCGCCACGCGCACCGAGGCCGCGGCCTCGATGAGCCTTAAGGTGTGCATTTTCTTGTCCACCGACTCGTGGCTGATGGGCGTGGTCTTGGAGCCGCCGCCGGGCATCAAGAGGTTCTGGCCGTTGGCGCCGTCGCTGCCTATGTAGGTTTCCAGGATGCGGGGCAGGCCCTCCTCGGCCTTGAGCACCACCGCCCCGGCGCCGTCGCCCCACAGGATGCAGTTGGCGCGGTCGGTCCAATCCTGCACCCGGGTCATCACCTCGCTGGCCACCACCAGCATGGTCTTGCCCGCCCCGGCCTGCATGTAGCGCATGGCCACGTCCAGCACGAAGCAGAAGCCGGAGCAGGCGGCGGTGACGTCGAAGGAGATGGCCTGGGGGGCGTCCAGCTTGGCCTGTAGCCAGTTGGCGCCCGACGGGCAGCAGGTGTCGGGCGTGACCGTGGCCATGATGATGTAGTCCAGGTCGCGGTCGCTCACCCCGGCGGCCTGCATGGCCGCCCGGCAGGCGGGCAGGGCCAGGTCGCTGGCGGCCTGATCCGGGGCCGCCACCCGGCGTTCCCTGATACCGGTGCGTTTGACAATCCATTCGTCGCTGGTGTCCAGCGATTTTTCCAGGTCGAAATTGGTCAGGACCTTTTCGGGTACGTAGGAGCCCGTGCCCGCCACTCGTATTGGCACCATGTGCATCTCCGGGGTCTAGGAAAGGCCGCGCCCCCGTGGCAATGGGGGCGCGGCGCTATGCATGTCGATTAGTTACTTGTTCAGGGCGGCCTGGGCCGCGGCCAAGCGGGCGATGGGCACCCGGAAGGGTGAGCAGCTCACGTAGGTCATCCCCACCCGGTGGCAGAAGCCCACCGAGGCCGGGTCGCCGCCGTGCTCGCCACAGATGCCCACCTTGAGGTCCGGCCGCACCGAGCGCCCCTTCTTGACGCCCATGATCACCAAGGCGCCCACGCCCTCCACGTCCAGGCTGACGAAGGGGTCGCTGGGCAGGATGCCCTGGCTGACGTACATGGGCAAAAAGCGCCCGGCGTCGTCCCGGGAGAGTCCGAAGGTGGTCTGGGTCAGGTCGTTGGTGCCGAAAGAGAAGAACTGGGCCTCGCTGGCGATCTGATCGGCGGTCAGCGCCGCCCGGGGCAGCTCGATCATGGTGCCCACCAGGTACTTGATCTTGACGCCCTTGGCCTTCATGACCTCCTCGGCCACGCGGATGACGATCTCCTTTTGTAGCTTCAGCTCGTTGACATGGGCCACCAGGGGGATCATGACCTCGGGGTAGACCCTCTTGCCCTCCTTGGTGACGATGCAGGCGGCCTCGAAGATGGCCCGGGCCTGCATCTCGGTGATCTCGGGGTAGGCGATGCCTAGGCGGCAGCCCCGGTGCCCCAGCATGGGGTTGGATTCCTGGAGTGCCTCCACCTTGGCCTCCACCTCGGCCGGCTTGACGCCCAGGTCCGTGGCCACCTGCTTGATCTCGGCCTTGGTGTGGGGCAGGAACTCGTGCAGGGGCGGGTCCAGGGTGCGGATGGTCACGGGCAGGCCGGCCATGGCCCGGAAAATGCCCACGAAGTCCTCGCGCTGCATGGGCAGTATCTTGCCCAGGGCCTTCTTGCGCCCGGCCACGTCGCTGGCCAGGATCATCTCGCGCACCGCCACGATGCGCTCGCCCTCGAAGAACATGTGCTCGGTGCGGCACAGGCCGATGCCCTCGGCCCCGAAGGCCCGGGCCACGGCGGCGTCGTGGGGGGTGTCGGCGTTGGTGCGCACGCCCATGGTGCGGAACTCGTCCACCCACTTCATGAAGGTGCCGAAGTCGCCCGAGAGCTTGGTGTCCACCTTGTTGACCTGGCCCAGGTAGACCTCGCCCTTGCTGCCGTCCAGGCTGATCCAGTCGCCGCGCTTGACCGTGGCCCCGCTCTTGGTGGTGAATAACTCCTTGGCGTAGCTGACCACGATCTCGGAGCAGCCGGCCACGCAGCACTTGCCCATGCCCCGGGCCACCACCGCGGCGTGGCTGGTCATGCCGCCGCGGCTGGTGAGGATGCCCTCGGCGGCGTTCATGCCGCGGATGTCGTCGGGGCTGGTCTCCACGCGCACCAGGATGACCTTTTTGCCCTTCTGGTGCCACGCCTCGGCCTCGGTGGCCGAGAACACCACCTGGCCCACGGCGGCGCCGGGGCTGGCGGGCAGGCCCTTGGCGATGAGCTTCTTGCTGGCTGAAGGATCCAGCATGGGGTGCAGGAGCTGGTCAAGTTGCTCGGGCGTGACCCTGGTGATGGCCTGGGCCTTGGTCAGGAGCTTCTCCTTGACCATGTCCACTGCGACCTTGACCGCCGCGGCGGCCGTGCGCTTGCCGGTGCGGGTCTGCAACATCCACAGGCGGCCCTGCTGGATGGTGAACTCGATGTCCTGCATCTCTTTGTAATGCTTTTCCAGCTTGACGCGGATGCCAGCCAACTGCTTGTAGAGCTTGGGCATCTCGTCTTCTAGGGTCATGACGGACTTGGGCACCTTCTTGGCCCGGTTGATGGGCTGGGGAGTGCGGATGCCGGCCACCACGTCCTCGCCCTGGGCGTTGGTGAGGTATTCGCCGTAGAAGTAGTTCTCGCCGGTGGAGGGGTCGCGGGTAAAGGCCACGCCCGTGGCCGAGTCGCTGCCCATGTTGCCGAAGACCATGGCCTGCACGTTGGTGGCGGTGCCCCAGTCCTCGGGGATGCCATTTATTTGCCTGTAGGAAATGGCCCGGGGGATGTTCCAGGACTCGAACACCGCCCCGATGCCGCCCCAGAGCTGGTCCAGGGGCTCCTCGGGGAAGGGCTTGCCCAGGCGCTTCTTGATCAGGGCCTTGAACTCGGCCACCAACTCCTTGAGGTCTAAAGCCGTCAGGTCGGTATCCAGCACCACCCCGCGCTTTTTCTTCTTGGCCTCCATGACCTCCTCGAAGGGATCGTGGTCCTTCTGGTCCTGGGCCCGCACCCCCAGCACCACGTCGCCGTACATGTTGACGAAGCGCCGGTAGGCGTCGTAGGCGAAGCGCTCGTTGCCGGTCTTGGCGATCAGCCCCTGGATGGTTTTGTCATTGAGGCCGATGTTGAGCACGGTGTCCATCATGCCGGGCATGGACACCCGGGCCCCCGAGCGCACCGAGACCAGGAGCGGGTTCTTGGGGTCGCCGAACTTGGCGCCCATGGACTTCTCCACCTTGCGCAGGGCGGCCTCGGCCTCTTTTTTTAGGCTGTCCGGGTATTTATGGCTGTGCTCGTAATAATGGGTGCATACCTCGGTGGTGAGCGTGAACCCGGCGGGCACGGGGATGCCCAGGTTGGTCATCTCCGCGATGTTGGCGCCCTTGCCGCCCAGCAGGTTCTTCATCTTGGCGGAGCCTTCCGCCTTGCCGTCTCCGAAGAAATACACGTATTTCTTGCTGGCCACGAAACACCTCCTCTGGCCGATAGGTTTCCACCCAAGGGCACGGGCGCTTGCCCCTAAATCCTCAAATTTATAGCATATCACCCCCTGGCCCGCAAGAAGCGCGGCAGAGGGGGCTTACTCAGGCCCCGTCAGGCGGCCGGGGCTGTTCCACGTGAGGGGCCAGGCATGAGCCCACCCACGGGGGCAGGGGAGCGATCTTGCCCTGGAGAGTCACACAGCCGTGCACGGTGTAGCCGCTGGCCAGCTCCTGGGGGGAGCCATCCGGGGCGGCGCGCAGCAAGCGGTATTCAAAGCGCATGGAGGCCCGTTTCAGCCAGGCCAGCCAGGTTTCGATCACGACAAGGTCATCATAAAGGGCGGGGCGCTTGTAGCGCACGTGGGCCTCGGTCACGGGCAGGTGCAGGCCCTGGGCGGCCATCTCGGCGTAGGCCCGGCCGCTGGAGCGCATCAACTCGGCGCGGCCCAGCTCGAAAAACCGCAGGTATTGGCCGTAATAGACCACGTTCATGGCGTCCACGTCGGCGAACAGCGGGCGGACCTCCACGCGATGCACTCTAGGCCTCCACCAGCAGGTCAATAAGCTCGTGGGCCGGGCGCACCGGCCGGTCGGCGGCGGCGGCCTCGTTGTAGCCCGCCCCGCCCGCCTGCTGGCGGCGGCTGTCCCAGATGACAAAGGGCACGGGCTCGCGGGTGTGGGTCATGACGCTGATGGGCGTGTAGTGGTCGGTGGCCAGGAGCACCCGGTGGGGGCCCAGGTTCTGGAGCCCCTCCAGGATGGGGCCCACCACCTGGGCGTCGAAGTCCTCCACGGCCTTGAGCTTGTCTTTGAGCACCCCGCCGTGGCCGGCCTCGTCCGGGGCCTCCACGTGCACGTAGGCCAGGTTGCCCTGTTGCAGCCCGGCCAGGGCCGCGGCCACCTTGCCGGCGTAGTTGGTGTCCAGAAAGCCGGTGGCCCCGGGTACGTCCACCACCTTGAGCCCGGCCAGCTTGCCCAGGCCCTTGACTAGGTCCACGGCGCTGATGGCCACGCCGTTCAGGCCATAGCGCTCTTGCAGGCTGCTGAAGGCCGGGCGGGTGCCCTGGCCCCACAGCCAGATGGAATTGGCCTCGGGGCGGCCCGCCGCTCGGCGGGCCAGGTTCACCGGCTGCTCGGCCAGCACCGGCCAGGAGGCCCGGGTAAGCGCCGTGACGCGACCAAGTTCGCCGTGCTCGGCCAAGACGTCGTCCACGGCCTGGCCGGAGCGGTCGTGGGGGGGCACCGTGGCTGCCTTGAGCGGGCCATCGTCCCAGACCAAGAGATGGCGGTAGCTCACGCCGGGGTGGAACTTGAGCCCCGCCCCGCCCAGGGCCTCGTCCAGGGCCGCGATGAGCTGGGCCGCCTCGGGGGTGGTGATGTGCCCGGCGGCGTAGTTGTTCATCAGGGTGGCGCCGCCGCCGTGGGCCAGGGTCACCAGGTTGCAGCGGAAGGCGATCTGGCCGTCGGCCAGTTCCACGCCCATGGCCGCGGCCTCGATGGGCGAGCGGCCGGTGTGGTACAAGGCCGGGTCAAAGCCCATCAGGGACATGTTGGCCACGTCCGAGCCGGGTTCCTTGTCAGCCGGGACGGTCTGGGCCAGGCCCAACAGGCCCTCTTGGGCCAGGCGGTCCATGTGGGGGGTGCGGGCGGCCTCCAGCACGGTGCGTCCGCCCAGTTCGGCCAAGGGGCGGTCGCCCATGCCGTCGCCCACCAGAATGAGATATTTCATTTGCAATAGCCCCCGTTGGCTTTGCTCATTTGCCTAACTCTTTTCGGATGCTATTTAAATAGGTAAATGGTGTACGTGAACCATTCAGCGTTGGCATAATAATTAGTTTAATTGTCAAGGCGATGCCGGCGCCTATTAACCCGGCGGTCATTTCAGAACAATTAAAAAAACTGGGCAACATTTTGGCCCCTAAACCAGCACCGCCGATAGCTGGACCAAATTCTTTAGCAACATGGCTTCTCAGCGAGGTAATAACATTACCAATGTTGGCCTCGTTCAGGGTTTTATGGATATCACTTAAGGATAATTCTAGCTTCTCAAGTTGAGAAATTTGCCTCCTCGTCACAACCAGTGGAATTGGGGTTTGACCGATGTCATGCTTCCCTGGCCCATTTGAGGGTAGCGAGGAGGAGCAGATCATGGACATCGGAGAACTTTTGGCCCTTGGGCTGGGGTTGCAGCCACCGTGGAG
>JAZDIQ010000090.1:0-10574 GCA_043804825.1 Pseudomonadota bacterium | reverse complement strand
TGAGACCAATGCACGGCAATCGCCGCGAGATATCACTTTAACATATTGATATAATGAGTTAAGATGCTCTAACGGCTTAGCTGGAGGGCATCGGTGAGCAATCGTTTCGAAAGTCGGCTGTGCGGATTCCTGGACATGGCGGTGTCGGTGCGCAAGAGGCCGAAGTCGCACCTGGACAAGGTTGACCAGATCATCGACTGGAAGCCCATCGAGAGCTTCCGGAAAAAGAAGCTACGGCGCCACAAGGATGCGGTGGGCAACCCGGCCTATCCAGCCTTGGGAATGTTCAAGGCGCTTTTGCTCCAGCGTTGGCACGACCTGAGCGATCAGGGCATGGAAGACGCATTGGCCGACCGCATCTCCTTCTGCCGGTTCGCGGGTTTCTCCATGGACCACTAATCTCCCGACGCCTCCACCATCTGCCGCTTCCGCAACCACTTAGAGGAGCGGGGCCTGCTGGCCAAGCTGCTGAACATGATCAACGAACAGCTTGAACGGCACGGCATCCTGGTGCGTACGGGCTCCATCGTGGACGCGACCTTGGTCCCCTCAGCCCGGCGCCCCCGCAAGGTGGAGGAGGTTATCCCCGATGAACTGGCATCCGAGGATGATGACGATGACACCGACAATGATCACCCCACCGGATACACCGTCGAGACAACCTACTCAGATGACCACGACGCCCGCTGGACCAGGAAGGGCAAGGTGTTTTGCTATGGGTACAAGGGACACATTTCCGTGGACACTGGCCATGGCTTCATCTTGGGCGGGCATGCCACCGCCGCCAACCGGCCTGACTGCAAGGAACTGATGAGCGTGGTCAACGAATCGGCCTTGGAGCCTGGGGCTCCGGTTTTGGCGGACAAGGGCTATAGCAGCGCCGCCAATCGATGTGACCTGGAGGATGCCGGCTACTTTGACCTGATCATGTACAAGGCATCCCGGGGCCACCCTCTGAGCGAGGCCCAACAGATGGTGAACCAGACCATCTCCAGGGTGCGCGGATCGGTGGAGAGGGCCTTCGGCAGCATGAAGAAGCATTACGGGCTGGGACGGGCCAGGTATCTCGGAGTGGCCAAGATGGGAATGCAACTGATGCTCTCGGCCATGGCCTTCAACCTCAAGAAGGCGGCCATCCTGGCTGGAGGATAGCGCCGGGGGCGCAAACCGCCTTCAGGTCCGCCCCATGGGTGGGTGCGAGGCGGTACGGGGGCCTTCAAAGGCCCGAAAATGAAGGCTACGGCCAGGCGCAAAACAACAAATCAAGGCGGAAACAGAGAGCCGAGTCATGCGTCGCTATTGTGCAACGGCCTCCAATTAGTTGGTCTGACTCATTGCTTAGCAAGGTGACAGGACTTATCTTATTAAATAATGGAGTAAAAATTAGATTAAAATATTGTGCTGGCACCAAAGGAAAGAGATAGGAACGTTTACCGCTATGAAGCCATATATGTTAATACCACGGGTTTTGTCTATTATTTGCGGCGGAGTGGGAACGATCATGATTTTTTCGTTCTTCTCAGTTAATTATTACCATAATGCCGTTGCTTTAGTTCTCCTGCCCTTGAGCGCGGTGTTTTTCTTTTTGGCCTGGCTATTCTACTGGGTATCCCGCAATCATTTAACCTCTGGTAAGTATAAGGTGTGATAAATGATGATACCTGCTCGGTATCGTTAACAAGTAATGGGCGTTAATAACTGACAGTTGAATTATTTTGACTTCAGCCAAATTCAGGCCTCCTGATATATCTATGGCTATGTCAGTTAACGGTATGCCATTAAAGATAAAATACCCCTTATGAGGCATATGAAACCATGAATGATCCTGCTCCCCGTGATCTTGGTAATGGCAGCGGTCCTCGCCCCATACCGCCTCTTTTCCAGGACGATCCCGAGAGCCTCGTCCAGGTCAAGTCCTTTGAGGCCGAGATCGTGGATCTCCATGCACAGCGGCGGAAGTGTGAACAAGAAGCCAAGGCACTGGCCCGACAGGAGATGACCGGGGATGGTTATTTCGCCGCCCAAATACATTCCCTTAAGCAGCAAAAAATGGTGCTGGCCACAGAAACCCAGCACCTCATGGTGCGGATCAACGCTCTGGTTTTGGGGCTCCAACCTTGTCGAAAATGATGAAAAATTTATCAACTCGTAACGGTTAAATTGATTTCCAAACAAAGGGATATCCGCGTGGGCATAAAGAGGTTTATAACAAGCTGGAACGGAATACTTTTGATCATGTTCATCGGGATATATTTGATCTTGCCTGGCCTAAAAAGCCTTTCTGGAGTTCAGGGCGCCAGCAATACTCCGGAAGTGAATCAAATACAATTATTCGTAGGGGGAGCTGCGGTAATTTGGGCGCTGAGGGGCACCTTGGACAAAAAGGAATAGTAGGCGCCGGTGGGGCGAATGACTGGTAGCCCTGACTAGTTGGTCTGTTTACCGGAGGCTCCCCGGCAGTCGACAAGCATCAAATCAATGGACTGGAGACTGCACGGGCGATTCTGGGGGGCCCGCACGCCCAGCAATAGGCCCCGCCCACCAGTATCTGCTTGTAAAAGTCCTCGGCCGTGCCTGATCCTTGAAATATGAAGAATTTTCTTGCGCTGACAAACCTCAAACCGAGGTTGGGCATCTACTTTGCTTGAGCTACTCCTTTTCGAGCCAATCCGTGTCCTCGCCGTATGAAAAGGCGCCGACGAGGTGCGTTGGCCGAAGTGCTCGTTAATGATCGCGAGGATCAAGCGGCGGACGATGGGCTGGTTAGCTGTCGACCACATTAGTCAATCACGCCAGAACTTGAAAGGCCCACAAGCTTGCCATTAACTAATAATTCTAGCAGCCTTCTGAGCTTATACCCTGAGCGACAAGGTGCTGCCGAGGCGCGCAAGCAATTGCGGGCCAAGCGCATACGACGTTGTGCCCTCATCCACAAGGCACCAGACGGCCGCCTGCTGATTGAAAACACGGGGCCTCGGCACGGGCTGCTTTGGGGGGCAAGCCTGGGGTTGGTGGCAGGGAGCGCCGCCGTACTGGTCACACTCGGTCTGGTGGGTTTCTTCGCCGGGGCGGTCGGTCCCCTGTTGGTGGTGCTGGCCATGTTGACCGGAGCCGGCGCGGGATGGCTCCTTGTCCATTTTCTGGGCCTGGGTGTGCACCCTGGGCTGATTGATAAACACTCCCCAAGGCTGCTGGAAGGGGAGACCGCGGTAGTCGTGCAAGCCGCTCCGGACTTGATGGACCAGGCCATCAGCGTGTTGCGGCAGGGGCACGATACGCAGCCCTTGGTCTTTGCCCTCCATGCCCGGCACGGGCAGTCGCCGAGCCGAAGCCGGCGGGACCGTGAACCCGTACCCAGCTTTCCCTCCTCGCAGCCAAGGCGCCAGTCTCCGGATCCACAGACCCCTTTACCGCCAGGCCCAGGCGAGGGGGAATCCGTACTGCGCCATTTGGACCGGGCCGAAGGTGTTATCGAGGATATTCGGCGTCAACTGGCCGAGGCCTCTCGCCTGGAGCAGCGCATATCCTCATCGGCGGAGTGGATTCTCGACAACGCCCACATCGTGCAGTCCCAGATCGACGACGTCAGGCACAATCTGCCCGAGAAGTTTTACCGCCAGCTTCCGGTGGTTGCCGCCGATTCCGGGGAGCCACGAGTCTTCGGCATGGCCGTGGAATTTGTCCAACGAGCCGACGGTTATCTGGACCGCCACTCCATCGGAGATTTTCTGGAGGCGTACCAGGAACGCGTTGCCCTTGGCATCGGCGAGCTGTGGGCTTTTCCCCTCATGCTCAAGATCGCCCTTATCGACCGGCTGCGTTGGCTGGCCGAGGATCTGCACCGCGACCTCTGCGACCGGCAGGACGCCGACTTCTGGGCCAATCGCCTCCTGGTGGCGGCGCGGCGCGATCCCAATCTGATCTTCGCCGTCCTGGCCGACCTGGCGCGGGACAAACCTGAACCGAGCCCGCATTTCGCCTTGCAGCTCACCGGTCACCTCTACGACGAGGCGGCGGCCCTGGTTCCGGTGGTGGGTTGGCTGGAGCGCAAGCTGGCCAGCACATTGGACGAGGTGGTACACACGGAAAAGGCCACCCAAGCCACAGCCAACGCCTCCATAGGCAATGTGGTGACCAGTCTCCGGATGCTCATCTTGCTGGATTGGCGCGAGGTATTCGACGAGCAGGCCAGGGTTGAGCGCGAGTTGGCCAAAGACCCGGCGGGCGCGTACGCCAGCATGGATTTTGAAACGCGCAACCGCTATCGCGTCGTGGTGGAAGAAATCGCCCGCGCTGGTGGCATGACCGAAGGCGAGGTGGCGGCGGCGGCGCTGGCCTTGGCCGTAGAGGCGGCCGGAGAAGGCCGCGCCGCCCTGCCCAACGGTCACGTGGGTTACTACCTGATTGGCCGGGGCCGTCCCCTGCTGATACAGCGTCTCGGGGGACGGGAAAAGGCCAGCCGACGTCTGCTGGATTGGGTCTACCGGCACCCTACCCCGCTCTATCTGGGCTCCGTGGATGGCCTGACCATCTCAATCCTCGGTCTGGTCCTAGTCCTGGGTTCGGGGATAGGCACGTGGCCACCAGCCCTCTTGCTGATTGCGTTGGTGTCCCTGCTGCCCGCCAGCCAAATCGCCGTGCAATTGGTCAACTACCTGCTGTCCCGCCTGCTGCCGCCCCGCCTGCTGCCCAAGATGTCCTTTGCCCGGGATGGCATCCCCGACCAGTTCCGCACCCTGGTGGTGATCCCCATGCTCCTGTCCAGCGCGGGTAGCCTGCGCCGGGAGATGGAAAAGCTGGAAATCCGTTATCTGGCCAACCAGGACCCCAACCTCATCTTTGGCCTGCTCAGCGATTACTCCGACGCCGACGCTCCCCAAGCCGAGGGCGACCACCTCTTGCAGGTCGCCATCGACGGAATTCGAGATCTCAACCAACGCCACGGCCAGGAGCGTTTTTATCTGTTCCATCGCGAGCGGGTCTGGACCGAGTCGGAGCAATCCTACATCGGATGGGAGCGCAAGCGCGGCAAGTTGGAGGTGCTTAACCGGCTCATCAGCGGTGAGGCGCAGCCCGACGATGAGTCCATAGTGCGCGTGGGCGCGGTGGAGCGGTTGGCGGATATCAGGTTCGTTATCACCCTGGACAGCGACACCCAGCTATTGCGCGACACCGCCCGCCGCCTGGTGGAGACTCTGGCCCACCCCCTCAACCGCCCCTCCCTGGACTGGCAAGCCAATCCCGACGCCTACACCATCATCCAGCCCCGGGTGACCACCACGCCCCTCTTCGGAATGGCCACGCCCTTCCGCGGACTTTTCACCGATCCCGTGGGAACCGACCCCTACACCAGGGCCATCTCCGACGTCTACCAGGACCTGACCGGCGAAGGCTCCTACATCGGCAAGGGCATCTATGATCCGCGCGCCTTCCACCGGGTGCTGGCGGGACGCTTCCCGGAACAGCGCATCCTGAGCCACGATCTGCTGGAGGGCGCCCATGTGCGCGTGGGCCTGGCCAGCGACATCGAGCTGCTCGACGATTTTCCCGCCGACTATCTCACCTACGCCAACCGGCAGCACCGGTGGATTCGCGGCGATTGGCAGATCGCCGGTTGGTGTCTGCCCAGGGTGCCCGGGCCGGAAGGCAAGAGGGTGGGCAACCCGCTGAGCTTGTTGAATCGCTGGAAGATAGCAGACAACCTGCGCCGCAGCCTGGTTCCAGCGGGCCTGATCGTCTTTCTCCTTTGGGCCTGGTTCACTGGGCCTGCCATGGGGTTGCTGGCCGGCGCCATCGTGGGGCTGCTCCTGGCCTTTCCCCTGCTGACCAGGTTGGCCACCTGGGCGACGACCCTGCCCGTAGCGGGTGCTTTCTCTTGGCGGGAGCTGGGTCACGACGGCCTGCGGGTCTTGGTGGAAACAAGCCTGATCCCCTACCAGGCTTTCCGGGCCAGCGATGCCATGGTCAAGGCCTGGTATCGCCAGGCGGTCAGCGGCCGTCATCTGCTCAGGTGGGCCTCGGCCCGGGTTAGCTTGTCCAAGGCCGCCGGACGGGCCAGAACCTTTCTGGCCCAGCTTTCACTGATCAGCCTGGCCACGGCCGGGGTGGGCGTGGGCCTTTATCTGCTTCAGCCGGGTAGCCTTTTCGCGGCGGCGCCGTTCATCTTGCTCTGGATGCTCTGCCCCCTGGCTGGATGGTGGTTGGACAGGGCGCCGGGCGCGCGGGCTTCGGGCCGGGAGCTGTCGTCCCAGGACCAGGCCATGCTCAGGCAAGTGGCCCGGCAGACCTGGCGCTACTTTGACGATTTCGTGGGACCCCAGACCTCATGGCTGCCGCCGGACAACTTCCAGGTTTCCCCAGGTGCCGGTCTGGCCCTGCGCACCAGCCCCACCAATATCGGGCTGGGTCTGCTCGGCATCGAGGCCGCCTTTGACTTCGGTTTCCTGACCATTGACCAGGTGGTGGAGCGCATCCACCAAACCATGGCCACCATCGAGGACCTGGAGCGCTACAATGGCCACCTTCTCAACTGGTACGACATCGCAACGCTCAAGCCCTTGGAGCCGCGCTACGTCTCCACCGTTGACAGCGGCAATCTCCTGGCCAGCCTTTGGACGCTGGAACTGGGTCTGGCCGAGATACTTGACCAGCCACTAATCGGGCCCCAGGCCCTGGCGGGCCTGAATGACGCTTTGCGTCTGTTGGGCAAGGCTTTGCCCATGGCCGATGGCGACCGCCCCGGCGCCCACCTCATTGAGGCCCTGGCCCAGGTTTTCAGCAATTCCCCGACACGACCGGATGAGACCATCAGGCTTTTGCGCTCGGCAATGGAGCCGGCTCGGTCGCTGGCCGAGGAGCTTGGCCAAAAAGAAGGCATCCCGGAAGAGGCGGTCTATTGGGCGGGACAGATCCAGACCCAGGTAAGGCTCTGGATAACGCTGGTGGAGCGCTACCTAGCCTGGGTCGAGCTGCTGGACCAAAAGGAAATCACCGACGTGGTCAACCCCGAGGTTTTGCAAACCTGTCGGCGAGTCTTGACCAAGGCGCCCTCGTTGCGCGAACTGGCCTCCGGCAACTCGACTGCGCTGAACGAACTGTGGGCCTGCCTGCAAGCCGAGGGCGATTCGTCTGAAGGTCTGGATGGTCCCCTTAACCTTCTTCGGCAGTCCATGGCCAAGGCCCAGTGGCATGCCGGGGAGATGCTGGCCCAGGCGCAAGAGGTCATGGGCCGGGTACGCGCCCTGGGCGATGGCATGGCAATGGGCTTTTTGTACAACGCCGAGCGGCGGCTATTCACCATCGGCTACAACGTCAGTGAGCAGCGGCTGGACTCCTCCTACTACGACCTCCTGGCCAGCGAGGCGCGTCTGGCCAGTTTCGTGGCCATCGCCCGCGGCGACGTGCCCAACAAACACTGGCAGGCCATGTCGCGACCCTTTGGCTCGGTGCATGGACAGCGGGTCCTGCTCAGCTGGAGCGGCACCATGTTCGAGTACCTCATGCCGCTTTTGCTCCAGCGTGGCTTCCCTCATTCCCTGCTGGAAAACGCCTGCCGCCAAGCGGTCAAGGCGCAAAGGGATTACGCCCAGGCACGCGGGGTTCCCTGGGGCATATCCGAGGCTGCCTTCAGCGACCTGGATGCCAACGGGACTTATCAGTACCAGGCCTTTGGCGTTCCCGGCCTGGGGCTGAAGCGCGGCCTGGAGAACCATCTGGTGGTCTCGCCCTATTCGACGCTGCTGGCCCTGGCCGTCGATCCGACGGCGGCCATGGCCAACCTGCTGGCTTTGGAGCGCATGGGATTGCACGGGGCCTACGGTTTTCAAGAGTCCATAGATTTCAGCCGGCGGGAACGCCGCTCGGGAGAGCCGGGCGTGATCGTGCAGGCATATATGGCCCACCATCAGGCCATGGGCCTACTGGCCCTGGACAACCAACTTAATGACCAGCCCATGCAGCGGCGCTTCCATGCCGATCCTCGGGTCAAGGCCACCCAGCCTCTGCTCTACGAACGCATTCCCGTCTCGCCACAGGTTTACAAGGCCCCTCCGAGGGAGGGGAGTCCGACGCGCGGCATCATGGCCGAGCCGGCCCCCCCGGCCTTCACCTTCAACACTCCCCACACGCCCACTCCCAAGGTCCAGCTTCTTTGCAATGGAAGATATGCCTTGATGGTGACCAACGCAGGTGGCGGATACAGCCGCCTGGATGATGTGGATCTGACCCGCTGGCGCGCCGATGGCACCAGCGACGGCTTGGGGACCTATTGCTACCTGCGAGACCTGGAGAGCAACCGGGTTTGGAGCAACACCTACCAGCCCATCGGAGGGTCTTTCGGCAATTACGCCGTCAGCTTCCCCGGCGACCGAGCGGAAATCCGGCGCACGGACGGCGGCATGGAAACCGAGACCGAAATCGTCGTCGCACCCGATGACGACATTGAGATCCGCCGCGTCACCCTTGTCAACCGCTCGGGCCGCGCCCGCGAGGTCGAGATCACCAGCTACGTGGAGTTGGCCCTGGCCCCCCACAACGCGGATCGCCAGCACCCGGCCTTCAGCAAGCTGTTCGTCCAGACCGAGGCGCTTAATCAGGGGCGCGCGCTGCTGGCCACACGCCGTCGGCGGGACACAAGCGAACGGCCCATCTGGGCGATGCACATGCTGACCGCCAAGGACGCCAAGGAGGACGCACCGCAATTCGAAACGGACCGTGGGCGATTCATCGGCCGGGGGCGGACCGTGGGCAGCCCGGCGGCGCTGTATCAGGCGCTTTCCAATACAACCGGGCCAGTGCTGGACGCTGTTTTCAGCCTGCGCCGGACGGTTCACCTGGAGCCTGGTCAGCGCAGCCAATTTTCCCTGGTCCTGGGCGCGGCGGATACCCGCGAGGGTGCGTTGGATTTGGTGGCCAAATATGGCGATCCCCTGGCCATAGAGCGCCAGATTGACCTGGCCTGGAACCAGGCCCAGTTGGGGCTGCGCCGCCTGCGCATTCAACCGGACGAGGCGCGAAGGTTCCAACAGCTGGCGGGGTACATGCTTTATCCCAGCTGGCAACTCAGAACAGCGGGTGAACAGATCGTCAAGAACCGGCTGGGCCAATCCCGGCTCTGGCCTCACGGCATCTCCGGCGACCTGCCTCTGGCCGTGGTGACCATCGCCGAACTGCGGGACATGAGCCTGGTGCGCCAGGCGCTCCAGGCTCATGCCTACTGGCGGCTCCAGGGGCTAAAATCCGATCTGGTGATTCTGAACGAGGAGGCCAGCAGTTACGAGCAGCCCATGAACGAAGAGCTCAGGCGTCTCATCCAGGGCTATGCCGAGCATACGGGCCTGGGCCTGCCCGGCGGCATCTACCTGCGCCAGGCGGACCAGATGCCGGAGGAAGACCGGACTCTGCTCTTGGCCGCGGCGCGGGTGGTCCTGGTGGCCGCGCGGGGACCTCTGGCTCAACAGATGGCAACCATCCCGGAGCCCGTGTGGGAGTTTCCATCCAAGCTGAAAACACGAGCGGTCAAGGAAGAACCGTCGGCGCCTCTTCCCTTCATGGAACTAGACTACTTCAACGGCCTGGGAGGATTTACCCACGACGGCCGGGAGTACGTCATCTACCTGGCGCCCAACACCTGTACCCCGGCGCCTTGGGTAAACGTCATGGCCAACCCCGCCTTCGGCACCCTGGTGAGCGAGGCTGGTTCGGGCTTCACCTGGGCCGGCAACAGCCAACAGAATCGCCTCACGGCCTGGGCCAATGATCCCCTGACCGATGCGCCTTCCGAGGCGGTCTACATCCGCGACGAGGAAAGCGGCGGCTTCTGGTCGCCAACGCCGCTACCCATCCGCGAGCTGGACGCCTACCGTACCCGCCACGGGGGGGGCTACACGGTCTTTGAGCACAACAGCCACGCCATCGAGCAAAAAATGACCGTGCTGGTGCCCCAGGACGACGTGGGCGGCGATCCACTGTGCCTCAAGCGCCTGTCGCTGCGCAACGATGGCTTGCGCCGTCGCCGCCTGTCGGTCACCTTCTACGCCGAATGGACCCTGGGCGAGCATCGTGAGAATACCCAGATGCACGTTGTCAGCCAATTCGACAGCCAGGCGCGGGCGATCTTGGCCTTCAACCGCTACCATCCGGACTGCCCTGATAGCGTTTCCTTCGCCGCGATCACTCCCTCTGCCCACTCCGCCTGCGCCGACCGCCTGGAATTCCTGGGCCGCAACGGAACCATGGCAGACCCGGCCGCCCTGCACCGCGGCTGGCTTTCCGGACACACCGGCGCCAGAATGGATCCCTGTGCGGCTCTGCAGATCAAACTGGAGCTGGCGCCCGGGGAGACCAAGGAAGTGACCTTCATGCTGGGGCAGGCCGCATCGGTTCAGCAAGCGCGCGCGCTGATCGCCAAGTACCGCCAAGACGCGGCCGTGGATGAGGCGCTGGAGCGCACCCGGACATGGTGGGATCGCACTCTACAGGCCGTGCAATTGACAACCCCGGATCTCTCCACCAACCTGCTGGCCAATCGCTGGCTGCTCTACCAGACCTTGAGCTGCCGCATATGGGGACGTTCG
>JAZDIQ010000089.1:0-3141 GCA_043804825.1 Pseudomonadota bacterium | reverse complement strand
GGCATGGCATAGACTTCGTGGCCTTCAAGGCCCGCCGGCAGCTGTTCATTTTGGATGCCTCCCGCTATTACTTGCACCGGGGCTGTCTCTACCCCGACCGTATAATCAAGAAAAACAAGGCCGCCGTGCAGGCTGCCCTGGCTGAGGGCTTCACCGGACTCCGCTCGGTGGCGGACGCCTCCTGGGCCGCCTACCATCCTCTGGAGTGGGAGCGCCTGGAGGAATACGAGCTACGCTTGTTCCAGGACTTCTTCCCCCGCTACCCCGCCACGGCCATCTGCCTCTACGACAAGCAACTATTCAAGCCCTCCATGCTGGAAATGGTTCAACGCGCCCACCCTCTGTTGATTGATGGTTTGAGTCTGCGGGAGAGCCCGCTTTTTAATTGAGGTATCATCGAGCGTCTGGGCCTGGACCACCCCCGGCACGGACTCGGCAATTTTCAGCATTTAGCCAAGCCGTTCGTCCATTTCCTTAAAATCGGTAGTTATCTTAGTGTGTGCTGCCTTGAGGGCGTCGTCCATGGACAGGATGAGCGCTGTCGCCTCCTCACCCTCTGCTGTGTCGGCGGGCGGGTAAAACCGGCCATTTGTGGGCGGGTTAAAGCCGGCCAGAAACTAGTCACTTTGGGGTGCCTAACTTTTTCCCTGGCTACAATTGAGGTACGGAGGCACCCATGGCAAACTTCCCCCCGGAACTCAATCAAGAACCCGCCCCTCAGGACCAGCCCCTTCCAGCACCCCCCGAGGAGGTCCTGGAGGGTGTACTAGAGCGGATCACTGTCTGCAAGGAAACCACCTCCTGGACGGTGGGGAAGCTGATGGTCGAAGATCCCAAGGCCAGCAGGCGACAGGTGACCGTGGTTGGAATCCTGCCTGCCGTTCTGCCGGGCGAAGGGTTGAGCCTGACCGGCGTCTGGGTTACCGATCCCAAGTTTGGACTGCAGTTCAGGGTCTCCTCCTTCGTGACATCTAAGCCGGCCACCCTGGTAGGCATCGAGAAGTATCTCAAGTCAGGCTTGCTCAAGGGCATGGGCGGCCAGGTGGCTGACGCGCTGCTGGCGCACTTTGGCGAGAACACCCTTGAGATACTGGATAACAGTTGGGAGCGCCTGCTGGAGGTGAAGGGCATTGGCAGGGTGCGGGCAGACCGCATCATGGAGTCATGGGCCGAACAGCGCCAGCTCAAGGGCATCATGACCTTCCTGTTGGCCCACGGTGTCGCCCCAGCCCTGGCCACCAGGATTTACAAGACCTACGGTACGGAATCTATCCAGAAAATTCATGATAACCCCTACTGCCTGTCCGAGGAGGTCTTCGGGGTAGGTTTCAAGACCGCCGACCGCATCGCCTCCGGTCTGGGCATCCCCCACGAGTCAACCAAACGGCTTGAGGCTGGTGTGCGTTACGTCCTTAGCCTGGCGGCATCCGGCCCCGGCCATGTGTTCCTGCCCAGGCATGAGCTGGTGATGCTTGCGGTCAAAGAGCTTTCGATATCTGCCGAGGCTCTGGAAGCCTTCATACAGCAGCTGCTATTCACCGGCAGGGGCTTGGTGGTGGAGCAGACACCTATAGGGGAAGTGGTTTTCCTAAAAGGTCTCTACAACGCAGAAGTCGGCGCGGCGGCCCGCCTGAGGGCCATCCTGGCAACCGAAGGCCCATCCTTTAAGCGCGACATTAGGGAAAGGATCGAGCAGTTCGAGGCCTCGGCAGGAATGAAGCTGGCGACTCGCCAAGCGGAAGCAGTGGAACTGGCGGGGAAGAACAAAATCCTGGTCATTACTGGCGGCCCGGGTACGGGCAAAACCACCATCATCCGCACCATACTGGGGATCATGGGCCAGGACGTGCGGGTGCGCCTGTGCGCCCCCACCGGCCGAGCCGCCAAGCGCATGGAGGAGTCCACAGGCCGCGAAGCCCAAACCCTCCACCGTCTCTTGGGCTATAAGCCCGGAGCTGGGTTCCGGCATAACCAGAACAATCCTCTTGAGGCAGACGTGGTTATCGTGGATGAGGCTTCCATGATGGATGTCAGCCTATTTAATCACCTCCTCCAGGCGCTCCCCGGTCCCTGCCGGCTGATTTTGGTGGGGGACGTAGACCAGCTGCCCTCGGTGGGTCCTGGGCTCGTCTTGCGGGATATCATCAAGTCTGCGGCTGTGCCGGTGGTCCGCTTGGATGAAATATTCCGCCAAGGCCAGGCGAGCCGGATCGTCGTCAACGCGCACCGAGTCAACCGTGGGGAAAAGCTTAGCCTTGGGGGCGGGACAGAAAGCGATTTCTTCTTCCTGGCCCTTGAAGACCCGATGGAGGTCTTGGACTTGGTGAAGACACTGGTTTCCCAACGCCTGCCTCAATCTCTGGGGGTAGACCCGGTGCGGGACATTCAGGTTTTGGCGCCTACGCGCAAGAACCTTCTGGGAGTGTCCAACCTAAACCTAGAGCTGCAGGCGCTGCTCAACCCCCACAAGGAGGGAGCTGGGGAGGTGAAGCATGGAGACCAAACCTTCCGGGCAGGCGACAAGGTCATGCAACTGAGAAATGACTACGAACGCGAGGTCTTTAACGGGGACATGGGCGTGGTGGTTGGGGTGAGCCAAAAAATGAGCATGCTAACGGTGCGATTCCCGGGCCACGACCGGCCAGTGGTCTACAAGCGAATTGACCTGGATGATTTGGTCTTGGCCTACGCCAGCACAGTGCACAAGGCCCAGGGCGGGGAGCACCCGGTGGTGGTCCTTGTCCTTCACACCCAGCACCATGTCATGCTGCAGCGCAACCTGCTCTATACCGGCATGACCCGTGGCCGGCGGCTGGTGGTGCTGGTGGGCAGTTCCAAAGCCGTGAGCCGGGCCATCCAAAACAACAAAATTACCGAACGGCACACCCGCCTGGGTGCACGCCTCACCGTCCCAGCTTCAAGCTGTTCTGGGTCAGGGGGCGTGCCTCGCATTGTGGGGAGCCTGGACTAATAATGAAACGCAAGAAAATCGGTAAGCGCCTGGGCCTGCCCGTCTTGATCCTCCTTTTGCTGATGTTCATGGGTAACCTGGTTGACCGAGCCCAGAACATCGCTCTAAGCCAGGAAGCCGCGCGTGCGCATCAGGGCTTGGTGCATTACGAAGTGCAAAAGCATGTCTAC
>JAZDIQ010000088.1:0-72324 GCA_043804825.1 Pseudomonadota bacterium | reverse complement strand
CTGACCATGCCCCATAGGCGCGTCGGCCAGGCGCCCCGGGCCGTGGGCGAGAGAGACTGGCCGGCCGCCCCCAGGAAGCGCTCGCGGTAGCCCTGGATTTTGCCCCACAGCCCGCGCTCCTCCAGGGGCGGGGAGGCCGGCGGCTCGGCGGCCGGGGGCGGGGCGGGAGCGGCGGCGATGGCGGGAGTGGCGGGGGGGGTGGGGGTCGCCTGGGCCGCCACCCGTTCCTCGGCCAGGCGGTGCTTGGCCGCCGCCTCGAACTGGGTGCGCGGCAGCAGCTCGCCCTTCTCGAAATAGACGAAATACTCGGTGTGCCAGGCGTGGGTCAGGCTGAAGATGGCCAGGGACAGGACCGCCACCCCCCCCAGGGCCGCCCAGGCCGGGCGCCGGCCGGACCGGGCGGGCAGCAGGCGGGCCAGCAGGGGCGCCCAGCCCACCAACAACAGCAGGTAGCCCAGGTAGAAGCGCAGGTAGCTCAAGAGCCCCGCCAGGGCCAGCAGGCCCAGGGCGGCCAGGGCCCGGCGCCCCCAGCCGCCGGGCCCGGAGCCGGCCAGCCACAGCAGCAGGGACAGATAGGCCAGGATGCCCAGCAGGCACAGGCCCTCCTTCATGGGCAGGGCTGACCAGGCCAGGGAGGGCGGCCACAGGCAGACCGCCAGGGCCAGCCAGCGGGCCCGCCCCGGCGGATGCCCCAGGCGCCGGGCCAGGCCGTGGGCCAGCAGGCCCGCCCCCAGGTAGCACAGGGCGTTGACCAGCACCATCAGCAGGGGGTCGTTCCAGGTCAGGCGGTAGAGGCCCGCCAGGAAGACCGAGAAGCGGCTGACCATCTGCTCCGGGCCCAGGCCCTCCTGGGGGTGGCGCCAGTGCTCCAGCACCTTCTGGGCCCCGGCCTGGAACCCCCAGGCGTCCATGGCCATCAATCGCTGGGACAGGGCCAGCAGCTTTGGCTCGCCAGGGGTGGGAGGGGGCCAGGCGTGCAGGCCCAGGTTCAGGACCAGGCGCAGGACCAGGGCCGCCAGGAGCAGCCAGGCCAGCCGGCGGTCGCGGCCGGGGCCGGGGCCGGGGGTGGGCTCGGGGTGGGAGAGGTCGCTGGACATGCCAGTATCCTTAACCTAAACCCGGCCCCAGGGCAATGGGCCGTCGGCCCGCCGCAATGGTTGCCCCCGGGCCGAAGTTGCGGTTAAGTTAGGCCCAGACCAAGGCCCGCGGGCCGGCCGGCCCCGGCATAGGGAGGAATGAGCCATGAGCGTGGACAAGGTGGATTTTTTCCGGCACAGCCTGGGACCGGAGGAGAAAGAGGCCTGCCTCAAGGTCCTGGACGGCCTGTTCATCACCAGCGGCCAGGCCGGCGCGGCCTTCGAGCGCCAGTTCGCCGATTACCTGGGCGCGGCCCAGGCCGTGGCCGTCTCCACCGGCACCGCCGCCCTGGAGCTGGCCCTGATGGCCCTGGACATCGGCCCCGGCGACGAGGTCATAACCACCCCCATGACCTTCATCGCCACGGCCAACGTCTGCTTCGATCTGGGGGCCATCCCGGTGCTGGTGGACGTGGAGCCGGCCACCGCCAACCTGGACGCCGGCCGGGTGGAGGCGGCCATCACCCCGCGCACCCGGGCCATCCTGCCCGTGCACCTCTACGGCGCCATGTGCGACGTGCGCGCCCTGCGGGCCATCGCCGACCGCCACGGCCTGAAGATCGTGGCCGACTGCGCCCACGCCATCGAGAGCCGCCGCGACGGCCTGGGCTCGGCCGACCTGGTGGAGGCGGCCTGCTACAGCTTCTACGCCACCAAGAACATCACCTGCGCCGAGGGCGGGGCGGTGGCGGTGCGGGAGCCCGCCCTGGCCGAGCGCCTCAAGGTGCTGCGCATGCACGGCATGAGCAAGGGCGCCGCCGAGCGCTACGCCGGCCGCTTCCAGCACTGGGACATGCTGGAGCTGGGGCGCAAGGCCAACCTGCCCGACGTGCTGGCGGCCCTGCTTTCGCCCCAACTGGCGCGCATCGAAGAACTCTGGGCCCGGAGGGAGGCGGTCAGCCGGCGCTACGAACAGGCCTTCGCCCAGGTGCCCGGCCTGGATTTTCCCCGGGTGCCGGCCGGGGCCAAGAGCGCCCGCCATCTCTTCACCCTCTGGGTGCCCCAGCGCGACCGCTTCCTGGCCGAGATGCAGGCCCGGGGCATCGGGGTGTCGGTGAACTACCGGGCCATCCACCTGCTCTCCTACTACCGCCAGCGCCTGGGCCACCAGCCCGGCGACTTCCCGGTGGCCGAGCGCATCGGCGATTCCACCATCTCCCTGCCCCTGTTCCCCGGCATCCGCGACGAGGAGGTGGCGCGGGTGATCGAAGCCGTGATCGAGGTGGCCGGGCTCCTGGCCTGAGGGGCCAGGCCCGCCAAGGCCGGCATCGGGACCGGCCTCCTGACCCAAATTGTCAAGTGTGTCGACAATTAGGGTCGTACACACTTGACAATAGACCCAACTTCCCGGGCTCCCCAACGCGCTCCCCGTCGCGGCACCACCTGAATTAATCAATTAATCACGCTTGGTTGTCTCATGGCCGGCCAGCCCCGGAGCGGGTTGGTATCACCCTTGCTCTATGGGAGTGCAAACCACTCTAGGAGGAACGGCCATGAGGAAGGTAGCGATCTACGGCAAGGGCGGCATCGGCAAGTCGACCACCACCCAGAACACGGTGGCCGGCTTGGCCGAATTGGGCAAGAAGGTCATGGTGGTCGGCTGCGACCCCAAGGCCGACTCCACCCGTCTGCTGCTGGGGGGGCTGGCCCAGCGATCGGTCCTGGACACCCTGCGCGAGGAAGGCGACTGCGTGGACCTGGAGGACCTGCGCCTGGCCGGTTTCTCCAACACCCTGTGCGTGGAGTCCGGCGGCCCCGAGCCCGGCGTGGGCTGCGCCGGCCGCGGCATCATCACCTCCATCAACATGCTGGAGCAACTGGGGGCCTACCACGAGGACGAGAAGCTGGACTACGTGTTCTACGACGTGCTGGGCGACGTGGTCTGCGGCGGGTTCGCCATGCCCATGCGCGAGGGCAAGGCCCAGGAAATCTACATCGTCTGCTCCGGCGAGATGATGGCCATGTACGCGGCCAACAACATCTGCAAGGGCATCAAGAAGTTCGCGGAGGCCGGCGTGGTGCGCCTGGGCGGGCTGATCTGCAACAGCCGCAACGTCGACAACGAAAAGGAGATGATCGCCGAGTTCGCCAAGCTCCTGGGCACCACCATGATCTATTTCGTGCCGCGGGACAACGACGTGCAGCGCGCCGAGATCAACCGCAAGACGGTCATCGAGTGGAAGCCCGCCTGCCCCCAGGCCCAGGAGTATCGCAACCTGGCCCGGGCCATCGACGCCAACGACCGCTTCGTGGTGCCCAACCCCATAACCCAGCAGCAGCTGGAAAGCCTGCTGATGGAATTCGGCATCCTGGAAGCGGCCTAGAAAGGAACCACAGCCATGATAATGATTCGCGCCATTGTGCGGCCCGAGCGGGCCGACGACGTCCTGGCGGCTCTGATGGAGGCGGGCTATCCCTCGGTGACCAAGTATGCGGTGGCCGGCCGCGGCAAGCAGCGCGGCATCAAGATCGGCGAGGTCACCTACGACGAGATACCCAAGACCATGCTCATGAGCGTCATCAAGGCCGAGGACAGGGACTTCGTCATCGACATCGTCATGAAGGCGGCGCGCACCGGCAAGGGCGGCCACTTCGGCGACGGCAAGATCTTCGTCAGCGAGGTCCAGGACGTCTACACCATCAGCTCCGGCGTGCGCGACACCGCGCCGGAGTCCTAGGGGAGGCACGGCATGAAGGAAGTCATCGCCGTGGTGCGCATGAACATGATGAACCAGAACAAGAAGGCCCTGACCGACGCCGGCATCGCCGCCTTTTTTGCCCACGAGGTGCTGGGGCGCGGCAAGGGCCTGGTCAACAGCCTGGTCCTGGAAGGCGCGGCCAAGGGCTACGAGGAGGCGGCCGAGCTGTTGGGCGAGCGGGGCAAGCTCTATCCCAAGCGGATGCTGACCGTGGTGGTGCCCGACAAGGAGGTGGACACGGTGGTCAAGACCCTCATCAAGGTCAACCAGACGGGCAAGCCCGGCGACGGCAAGATATTCGTCCTGCCGGTGAGCGACGCCATTCGTCTGCGCACCGGCGAAAAGGGCCAGAAGGCCATTGTCTAAGCGCTTGGAGGTAAGCGAGATGGCGACCGAAGAAAGCAATCTGGCCGCGGTGGACCTCAAGGAGGTCAGGGAGGAGCTGCTGGCCAAGTACCCTCCCAAGACGGCCCGCAAGCGCGCCAAGCAGGTCATGATCAACGAGGCCCTGGGCAACGACACGCCGGAGATCATGGCCAACGTGCGCACCATCCCCGGCATCATCACCATGCGCGGCTGCACCTACGCCGGCTGCAAGGGCGTGATCCTGGGCCCCACCCGCGACATAGTCAACATCACCCACGGCCCCATCGGCTGCGGCTTCTACTCCTGGCTGACCCGCCGCAACCAGACCGACGCGTCCGCCCCGGGCGCCGAAAACTACATGACCTACTGTTTCTCCACCGACATGCAGGACAAGGACATCATCTTCGGCGGCGAGAAGAAGCTGGAGCAGGCCATCCAGGAGGCCTACGACCTGTTCCACCCCAAGGCCATCGCGGTCTTCGCCACCTGCCCGGTGGGGCTCATCGGCGACGACGTGCACGCCGTGGCCGCCAAGATGAAGAAGAAGTTAGGCGACTGCAACGTCTTCGCCTTCAGTTGCGAGGGCTACAAGGGCGTGTCCCAGTCGGCCGGCCACCACATCGCCAACAACCAGATATTCCGCCACGTGGTGGGGCTCAACGACGAGGTCAAGCCCGGCCGCTACAAGATCAGCCTGCTGGGCGAGTACAACATCGGCGGCGACGGCTTCGAGATCGACCGGGTGCTCAAGAAGTGCGGCATCACCAACATCGCCACCTTCTCGGGCAACTCCTCCTACGACCAGTTCGCCTCGGCCCACACCAGCGACTTGAACTGCGTCATGTGCCACCGCTCCATCAACTACGTGGCCGACATGCTGGAGACCAAGTACGGCGTGCCCTGGATCAAGGTCAACTTCATCGGCGCCAAGTCCACGGCCAAGTCCCTGCGCAAGATCGCCAAGTACTTCGGCGACCAGGAGCTCGTCGACCGGGTGGAGCAGGTCATCGCCGAGGAGATGCCGGCGGTGGAGGCGGCGCGCGCCGAGGTGCTGCCCCGCACCCAGGGCAAGAAGGCCATGCTTTTCGTGGGCGGCTCGCGGGCCCACCACTACCAGGACCTTTTCGCGGAGATAGGCATGAAGACCATCTCCGCCGGCTACGAGTTCGCCCACCGCGACGACTACGAGGGACGCCGGGTCATTCCCAAGCTGACCGTGGACGCCGACAGCCGCAACATCGAGGAACTGGAGGTGGAGCCGGACCCGGAGCGCTACAACCCCCGCAAGTCCGAGGAGGAGATCCGCCGGCTGGCCGAGGAGGGCCTGGCCACCAAGGACTACGACGGCATGATCCCGGACATGCCGGCGCAGAGCGTGGTCATCGACGACCTTAACCAGTACGAGGCCGAGAAGCTGGTGGAGCTGCTCAAGCCCGACATCTTCTGCGCCGGCATCAAGGAGAAGTACTCCATCCAGAAGATGGGCGTGCCCATGAAGCAGCTGCACTCCTACGACTCGGGCGGCCCTTACGCGGGCTTCAAGGGGGCCGTGAACTTCTACCAGGAGATAGACCGCCTGGTGGGCAGCAAGGTTTGGGGCTACTTGAAGGCCCCCTGGCAGGAGAACCCGGAACTCTCGGCGACCTACGTCTGGGAATAACCCCCGGGGGAGGACACGACAATGTTATTGAGACACACGCCCAAGGAAATCACCCCGCGCGGGGCCTTGACCATCAACCCGGCCAAGACCTGCCAGCCCATCGGCGCCATGTACGCGGCCCTGGGCATCCACGGCTGCCTGCCCCACAGCCACGGCTCCCAGGGCTGCTGCGCCTATCACCGCAGCGCCCTGACCCGCCACTACAAGGAGCCCATCAGCGCCGGCACCAGCTCCTTCACCGAGGGCTCCTCGGTTTTCGGCGGCCAGGCCAACCTGGTGCAGGCCATCGAGAACATCTTCACGGTCTACGAGCCGGAGGTGATCGCGGTCCACACCACCTGCCTGTCGGAGACCATCGGCGACGACCTGCCCCAGATCATCGACAAGGCCGACAAGTCCGGCAAGATCCCCGCGGGCAAGCGGGTCATCTACGCCAACACCCCCAGCTACGTGGGCAGCCACGTCACCGGCTTCTCCAACATGGTCAAGGGCATGGCCGCCCTGGCCCGCAAGAGCGGCAAGAAGAACGGCAAGGTCAACGTGCTGCCCGGCTGGCTGGAGCCGGCCGACATGGAGGAGATCAAGCGCCTGGCCGCCCTGATCGGGGTGGAGATCATCCTCTTTCCCGACACCTCCGGGGTGCTCAACGGGCCTTTGTCCGGCGAGTACAGGATGTATCCCGAGGGCGGCGTGACCGTGGAGGAGTTGACCTCCGCCGGCGACTCCATAGGCACCCTGGCCCTGGGCGAGTGGTGCTCGGCCGACGCGGCGCGCTACCTGGACACCAGTTGCAAGGTGCCCTGCCGGGTGCTGGAGATGCCCTTTGGTCTCATGGCCACCGACCGCTTCGTGGACGCCCTGCGCACCATCGCCGGGGTCAGCGTCAGCGAGCAGCTCAATCATGAGCGCGGCCAGTTGGTGGACATGATCAGCGACATGCACCAGTACTTCTATCAGAAGAAGGTGGCCCTGGCCGGCGACCCCGACCAGCTCATCGCCATGTGCGAGTTCCTGGTCTCCATCGACATGTGGCCCGTGCACGTGGTCACCGGCACCCCCGGCCGGGCCTTCGAGGAAAAGATCCGGCAGATCACCGCCGATCTACCCTACAAGGTCAACGTCAAGGCCGGCGCCAACGCCGACCTGTTCCTCCTGCATCAGTGGATCAAGAACGAGCCCGTGGACCTTATGATCGGCAACACCTACTTGAAGTACATCGCCCGCGACGAGGACATCCCGCTGGTGCGCTGGGGCTTCCCCATCCTGGACCGCGTGGGGCACCAGTACTTCCCCACCGTGGGTTACAAGGGCGGCCTGCGCCTGTTGGAGAGAATCCTGTCCGTCATTCTGGAACGCAAGGACCGGGACGACCCCGAAGAGTCCTTCGAACTGGTTTTGTAAGGAGAGCAAAGCATGGACAAGCCCGATTACACCATCCTGGTCTGCGGCAGCTTCCGCGCTGGCGGCGATTCGCAGGGTATCTGCCACAAGAAGGGTTCCCTGGGGTTGTTGCCCTATCTGGAGGAAGAGCTGACCAGCCGCGGACTCTCGGCCGCCGTGGTGGGCACCACCTGTTTGAAGCTCTGCGACCGCGGCCCGGCCCTGGTGGTGCAGCCGCAAAACTGGTGGTACGGCGGCGTGGACAGCGAGGACGTGGTGGACGAGATACTGGACGCCCTGGAAAAGGGCAGCCCGGCCGAGGAGCACCTGCTGGACTAGCCAGCTCGGCGGGCGGAACACGGAGGCAGCCATGGCTCACGTAATCTTCGAGGAACGCAAGGACCAGATCGTCACCAAGGGCGACGCGCCCTTCAAGATCAGTTGCGACAAGGAGAGCCTGGCCGGCGCCGTGAGCCAGCGGGCCTGCGTGTTCTGCGGCTCCCGGGTGGTGCTCTACCCCATCGCCGACGCCGTGCATCTGGTGCACGGCCCCATCGGCTGCGCGGCCTACACCTGGGACATCCGGGGCGCCCTGTCCTCGGGACCGGAGCTGCACCGGCTGTCCTTTTCCACCGACCTGCGCGAACAGGACGTCATCTTCGGCGGCGAAAAGAAGCTGGAGCAGGCCTTGAACGAGCTGATCGACAGGCATGCCCCCAAGGCGGCCTTTGTCTACGCCACCTGCATCGTGGGCATCATCGGCGACGACCTGGCCGCCGTGTGCAAGAAGATGCAGGAGGCCAAGGGCATCCCGGTGATTCCCGTGCAGAGCGAGGGATTCAAGGGCAACAAGCGCGCCGGATATTACGCGGCCTGTGAGGCCATGTTCAAGCTGGTGGGCACCGGCGACACCGCCGGCATCTCCCCCCACAGCGTCAACCTGCTGGGCGACTTCAACCTGGCCGGCGAGATATGGATCATCCGCGACTATCTGGAGCGCATGGGCGTGGAGGTGGTGGCGGGCATAACCGGCGACGGCCGCGTGGCCGATCTGCAGCGCGCCCACGGCGCGGGGCTCAACGTGGTGCAGTGCTCGGGCTCCACCATGGAGCTGGCCAAGATGATGCAAGCCGAGTACGGCGTGCCCTTTATCCGCGCCTCCTACTTCGGCGTGGACGACATGGCCCAGGCCCTCTACGACGTGGCCGAGCACTTCGGCGATCCCACGCTGATGGAAAAGGCCAAGGAGGTGGTGCGCCAGGAGCTGGCCGTGGTCTACCCCCAGCTCATGGAGTATCGCCGGCAATTGGCGGGCAAGAAGGCCGCCATCTACGTGGGCGGGGCCTTCAAGGCCTTCAGCCTGGTCAAGTCCTTCCGGCTGTTGGGCATGCAGACGGTGCTGGTGGGCTCCCAGACCGGCACCGAGGAGGACTACGCGGAGCTGGCGGCCATCACCGATCCGGGCACGGTCATCGTCGATGACGCCAATCCCCTGGAGCTGATGAACATCCTCAAGGAAAAGGGCGCCGACGTCTTCGTGGGCGGCGTCAAGGAGCGGCCCATCGCCTACAAGCTTGGCATCGGCTTCTGCGACCACAACCACGAACGCAAGCTGGCCCTGGAGGGCTTCGTGGGCATCCTGAACTTCGCCCGCGAGATACAGCGCACGGTCATGAGCCCGGTGTGGCACTTCGTGCCCCGCATCGGCGGCGCCCCCCTGGGGGACAGGAGGGCGGCATGAAGAACGGGCCGACCTACGTATCCACCACCAACGCCTGCAAGGCCTGCATGCCCCTGGGCGCCTGCCTGGCCTTCAAGGGAGTGCAGGGCTGCGTGCCCTTCCTGCACGGATCCCAGGGATGCGCCACCTACATGCGGCGCTACCTGATCAGCCACTACCGCGAGCCGGTGGACATCGCCTCCTCCTCCCTGGGCGAAAAGCAGGCCATCTACGGCGGCGGCCCCAACCTCAAGCAGGGTCTGGTCAACGTCTTGAACAAGTACCAGGCCAGCGCCATAGGCGTGGCCACCACCTGCCTGACCGAGACCATCGGCGACGACGTGGAGGGCCTGGTGCGCGAGTTCCAGCGCCAGGCCAAGGTGGAGGGCGGCTCCGCCCAGGTGCCGCCGGTGATCGCCGTGAGCACCCCCAGCTTTGGCGGCAGCCACTTGCAGGGCTTTCACCGCGCGGTGGCCGCCCTGGTGGCTCAGTTGGCGGTGGAGGCCGGCGCGCCCACCGGCAAGATCAACCTGCTGCCCGGCCTGGTCAGCCCGGCCGACACCCGCTACCTCAAGGAGGTTTTTAGCGACTTCGGCCTGCCGGTGGTGGTGCTGCCCGACATCAGCCTCACCCTGGACGGCGTGGCCAAGGCCGAGTATGAGCTGATCCCCGAGGGCGGCACCAGCCTGGATGACATCCGGGCCATGGGCGGCTCGCGGGCCACCCTGGAACTGGGCCGCTTCGCCCTGCCCGCCCCCAGCGCCGGTCGCCTGCTAGAGCAGCGCTTCGGCCTGCCCCTGACCAGCCTGACCCTTCCCCTGGGCTTGCGCGCCAGCGACGCCTTGTTCCAGTGCCTGGGCGATCTAGCCAGCCGGCCCGCGCCGGAGCGCCATCAGCGGGAGCGCGGCCAGCTCCTGGACGCCTTCGTGGACGGCCACAAGTACCTGGCAGGCACCACGGCCGTGGTCTATGGCGAGGAAGACCTGGTGCTGGGGCTTTGCTCATTTCTCAGCGAGATCGGCATACAGGTGAGCCTGGCCGCCAGCGGCGGGGAATCGCCGGGCCTGTCCCAGGCCGTGGAGGCCGCGGCCGAGGGACTGATGCCCCAGGCGCCCCTGGTCAAGAGCGGGGTGGACTTCTACGAGATCGCCGAGGAGGCCAGGCGCATCAAGCCCGACCTGATCATCGGCAACTCCAAGGGCTACCAACTGGCCAGGGAACTGAACGTGCCCCTGGTGCGCCTGGGCTTTCCCATCCACGATCGCTTCGGAGCCTCCCGGCTCTTGAGCCTGGGCTACCGCGGGGCGCTGGAGTTAATGGACCGTCTGGTCAATACGATTCTCGAGAAGCGGCAGGCCGACAACAGCGTGGGCTATGGCTACCTATAACCGGGCCGAAGGCCGTCAACCCCAGGAAGGGGGCACATCATGAGCGCCAATCGCGAACCAAGCCTTCACCCTTGTTTCAACGTAGAGGTCAAGGGCTCCTGCGGCCGCGTGCATCTGCCGGTGGCCCCCAAGTGCAACCTGCGCTGCAACTACTGCAACCGCAAGTATGACTGCGCCAACGAGAGCCGCCCCGGCGTCACCTCGGGGCTGTTGACCCCCAGCCAGGCCGCGGAGTACATGGCCCGGGTGCTGGCGGAAGAACCGCGCATCACCGTGGCCGGCATCGCCGGTCCGGGCGATCCCCTGGCCAACCCCGAGGCCACCCTGGAGACCATGCGCCTGGTGCGCCAGCGCTTCCCGCGGTTGCTGATCTGCCTGTCATCCAACGGCCTGGCCGTGCCGCCCTATCTGGATGAGATCGCCGAGCTGGCCAGCCACGTCACCCTGACCATCAACGCCGTGGACCCGGAGGTGGGGCAGAATATCTACGGCTGGGCCAGGGACGGCAAGGTGGTCTACCGGGGCAAGGAGGCCGCCGAGCTATTACTGGAGCGCCAGATGACGGCCCTGGTTGGGCTCAAGGAGCGCGGGGTGATGGTCAAGGTCAACACCATCGTCATACCCGGCATCAACGATCAGCACCTGGAGGCGGTGGCCCGGCGGGTGGGAAGCATGGGCGCCGACATCCATAACCTGATGCCCCTGTTCCCCAACGTGGACACGCCCTTTGCAGAGGTGCCCGAGCCGGCCGCCGAGCAGATGACCAGCCTGCGCTCGCTTTGCGGCGAGCATTTGCCCCAGATGAGCCACTGCACGCGCTGCCGGGCCGACGCCGTGGGGCTCTTGGGCCAGGACCAGTCTTCCCAAATGCGCGGCTGCCTGGAGTCCTGCTCGCGCCTGGCCGAGCCCGCGCCACCCGACCGGCCCTACGTGGCCGTGGCCAGCCGCGAGGGGCTGTTGGTCAACCTGCACCTGGGCCATGCCGAGAAGTTCCAGATTTGGGGTCCCGCCGGGTCCGGCTATGCCCTGCGCGAGGAACGCCAGGCCCCGCCCGCCGGCGGCGGCGTTCAGCGCTGGTACGCCCTGGCCGAGATGTTCAAGGACTGCCGCGCGGTGCTGGTCAGCGGCATCGGCGAAACGCCCAGGCTGGTGCTGGAGGAATCAGGGCTCAAGGTGCTGGAGATGGAGGGCTTCGTGGAAATGGGGCTCACCACCGTGTACCAGGGCCTGGATTCCTCGCTGCTCAAGGTGCGCAAGGTCAAGGCCTGCCAGGGCGGCCCAGGCGGCGGCGATGGCGGCGGCTGCGGTTGATACTTGGGATTGTGGCCCGCGGACAGGAGCCGGCCAGGGGAGGCCCATCCCTTGGCCGGCTCTTATCAACCGGGGAGGTTGAGCAGGCCCTCGCGGACGATGAATTCCAGCACCTGGTCCAGGCCCTGGCCGGTCTTTAGGTTAGTAAAGACAAAAGGTCGCGCCCCACGCATGCGCCGGGCGTCGCGCTCCATGACCTCCAGGGAGGCGCCCACCAAGGGCGCCAGGTCGATCTTGTTGATCACCAGCAGGTCCGACTTGGTGATGCCCGGCCCGCCCTTGCGCGGTATCTTGTCGCCGGCGGCCACGTCGATGACGTAGATGGCCAGGTCGGCCAGCTCGGGGCTGAAGGTGGCGCTCAGGTTGTCGCCGCCGCTCTCGATGATCACCAGGTCCAGACCGGGGAACCGGGCGCACAGCTCGTCCACCGCCGCCAGGTTCATGGAGGCGTCCTCGCGGATGGCGGTGTGGGGGCAGCCGCCGGTCTCCACGCCCAGGATGCGCTCCACGGGCAGGGCCTGGGCACGGGCCAGGAACTCGGCGTCCTCGCGGGTGTAGATGTCGTTGGTGACCACAGCCATCTGGCAGCGCTGGCGCAGCCGCCGGCAGATGGCCTCGATCAGCGCGGTCTTGCCCGAGCCCACCGGCCCGCCCACGCCCAGGCGCAGGGGCGCTCGCTCGCTCATGTCTACGTCTCCTTACAGGTTGCTCGCCGGCCTAAATCCTTTAGGAACGGAACAGCCTGGTGTGTTGGGTCTCGTGCAGGGCGCTGGCCAGGGCCAGCCCCGTGGCCAGGTAGCCGATCTCGCCGTCTTCCAGGGACAGCCCCACGGACAGGGCCTGGGGGATGGCCTCCAGGGCCTGGGACAAAAGGCGTTGGCCGGCGGTCTGACCCAGGGGCACCAGCTTGACCGCCGCCGCCACCTGCCCCTCGGTCAGGGTCCACAGATAGCCCGCGCAGGCCTGGCCCGCCCCGATACCCCAGCGCGCCGCCGCCAGGGCGAACATGGCCGCGAAGGTGGTGTCGCCGCGCCCGGTCCAGTCCCGGGCCTCGGCCAGGTCCAGGTCCTTCAGCAGGCGGGCCAGGGCCTGGCCCATGCCTGTCTCGGCGGCCTGCATCTCGGCTGATTCGCGGCTGGCCAGCAGATAGTCGCTCCAGCGGCGCGCGCCCTGGCTGTCGCCCTCCAGCCAGGCCTTGTGCAGGCGGGCCATCAGCGGAACCTCCAGGTAGGTCCAGGGAAAACGCAAGAGCCCCATCAGCCACTGGCCGGCGCCCTCCTCGCCGCGCAGCCAGCCCGCCTCCACGGCCCATTCCAGGCCTTGGGAATAGCTGTAGGCGCCCACGGGCAGGGCCGGGCTGCACAGACGCAGCAAACGCAGGCAGGAGCCCAGATCGCAGGCGTGGGCGGGCCTCAGCAATTCTTCGCCTCCCTGCCGTGGTGAACATGGGGCACGCCGTGCGGGCCAGCCTGGCCAGGCTGGCCATGATAGGCGCCCGCCTCGGGCTGGAAGGCCGCCTCCACCGGCCGGGGCTCCAGGCCCAGGCCACGCAGCATGTCATCCAACACGTGGTCGCGCTGATACAACACGCCATCGGCCCTGATCTGCACGGGCGCATGCCGGTTGCCCAGGTGGTAGCAGGCCCGGGCCAGGTCCAGGGTCTCGGCGCAGGCGGCCAGGGTCAATTCCTCCACAGCCGCCCGCACCGCCACCACCAGCCCGCCCGTGGCCTGAAGCAAATCGCCGTCCTTCAGCGCCGTGCCCCGGGGCAGCAGAAGCGCCGCCTGGCGGCCATCATCCAGCGTAACCTTCAGGCGGCTGCGTTGGCGCTGCTCCCAGGCCAGGCTCAGCGTGGCCGCTGGCACGGGGCCGCCCTGATCCAGCTTGCGGGTGATCTCCAGCACGACGCCTCCCTAAAACAAGAAATAGCGCTGGGCCAGGGGCAGCACCGCCGCCGGCTCGCAGGTCAAGAGCTGGCCGTCGGCCCGCACCTGGTAGGTCTGGGAGTCCACCTCGATCTTGGGCAGGTAGTCGTTGTGGATCAGGTCGGCCTTGCTCAAGGATCGCGTGCCGGCCACGGCCACCAGGCGCCGCCGCAGATTCAAGCGCCCGCCGATGCCGCCGGCCAGGGCGGCCTGGGAGACGAAGGTCAGGCAGGTGCTGGCCAGGGCCCCGCCCAGGGCGCCGAACATGGGGCGATAGTGCACCGGCTGGGGCGTGGGGATGGAGGCGTTGGCGTCGCCCATGGGCGCGGCGGCGATCATACCGCCCTTGATGATCAGGGCCGGCTTGACCCCGAAGAAGGCCGGCTTCCACAACACGATGTCAGCCAGCTTGCCCGCCTGGAGCGATCCCACTTCATGGGCGATGCCGTGGGTGAGCGCCGGATTGATGGTGTACTTGGCCAGAAAGCGCTTGACCCGGAAATTGTCGGCCTGGCTGCTGTCCTGGGGCAAGGGGCCGCGCTGGCTCTTCATCTTGTGGGCCGTCTGCCAGGTGCGGATGATCACCTCGCCCACGCGGCCCATGGCCTGGGAGTCGGAGGAGATCATGCTGAAGGCCCCCAGGTCGTGCAGGATGTCCTCGGCGGCTATGGTCTCGCGGCGGATGCGGCTCTCGGCAAAGGCCACGTCCTCGGGGATGCTGGCGTCCAGATGATGGCAGACCATGAGCATGTCCAGGTGCTCGTCCACGGTGTTGACCGTGTAGGGGCGCGTGGGGTTGGTGGAGCTGGGCAGCACGTTGGCCTGTCCGCAGGCCTTGATGATGTCCGGGGCGTGGCCGCCGCCGGCCCCCTCGGTGTGGTAGGCGTGGATGGTCCGGCCCTTGAAGGCGGCCAGGGTGTCCTCCACGAAGCCCGACTCGTTCAAGGTGTCGGTGTGGATGGCCACCTGCACGTCGAACCGCTCGGCCACGCCCAGGCAGTTGTCGATGGCCGCCGGGGTGGTGCCCCAGTCCTCGTGCAGCTTAAGCCCCATGGCCCCGGCCTCCACCTGCTCGTCCAGGGGCTCGGGCCGGCTGGCGTTGCCCTTGCCCAGAAAGCCCAGGTTCATGGGCAGGGCCTCGGCGGCCTGAAGCATGCGGCCAAGATGCCAGGGGCCGGGGGTGCAGGTGGTGGCGTTGGTGCCGGCGGCCGGCCCGGTGCCGCCGCCGATCATGGTGGTCACGCCGGACATCAGGGCTTCCTCCACCTGCTGGGGGCAGATGAAGTGGATGTGGGCGTCGATGCCGCCCGGCGTGGCGATGAGCCCCTCGCCGGCGATGATCTCGGTGCCGGCGCCGATGACGATGTCCACCCCGGGCTGCACGTCGGGGTTGCCGGCCTTGCCTATTTGGGCGATGCGTCCGTCCTTGATGCCGATGTCGGCCTTGACGATGCCCCAGTGGTCCAGGATCAGGGCGTTGGTGATGACCGTGTCGGCCACCACCCGCGCGACGGCCTGGCTCTGGCCCATGCCGTCGCGAATCACCTTGCCCCCGCCGAATTTGACCTCCTCGCCGTGGATGGTGCGGTCCTCCTCCACCTCCACGATCAGCGCGGTATCGCCCAGGCGCACCCGGTCACCGGTGGTGGGTCCGTACATCTCGGCATAGGCCTGACGGCTGATCTTCATGACACGGCCTCCTCGGGGGGCAAGGCCCCCATGATCAATCCCCGAAAGCCCCAGACCCGGCGCGCGCCCGCGTAGGGCACCAGCTCCACCTGGCGGCGCTGGCCGGGCTCGAAGCGCATGGCCGTGCCGGCGGGGATGTTCAGCCGTTGGCCCAGGGCGGCCTGGCGGTCGAACTCCAGGGCCTGGTTGGTCTCAAAAAAATGATAGTGCGAACCCACCTGGATGGGGCGGTCGCCGCTGTTGGCCACGCTGATTTTCAGCACGGGCCGGCCGGCGTTGAGCTCGATATCGCCTGGCGCGGTGATGATCTCTCCGGGAAGCATGCTTTCTTCCTTTAGCGAATGGGATTGTGCACTGTGACCAGCTTGGTGCCGTCGGGGAAGGTCGCCTCCACCTGCACCTCGTGCACCATCTCGGCCACGCCCTCCATCACGTCCTCCACGCCCAAGAGCGTGGCGCCATGATGCATCAGCTGGGCCACGCTCTGGCCGTCGCGAGCGCCCTCCAGGATGGCCGCCGAGATGTAGGCCACGGCCTCGGGGTAGTTGAGCTTCAGGCCGCGGGCCTTGCGCCGCTCGGCCAAGAGCCCGGCCGTGAACAAGAGCAGCTTGTCTTTCTCCCGTGGTGTGAGTTCCATGGCTGGTCCTTTCGCCAGAGGATGTTTAAGGGGCTATAAGCTCCAGATGCGCGGGGGGCAGGCAGGTAGGCCCAGCACGGCCGGGCGGATGATCTCCCAGGCCCGCCCAAAATAGCGGCGGGCCGCCTCGGCCTCCCAGCCCAGAAAGCGGCAGACCAAAAGCCCGCTGACCAGGGTGGCCGCGAACTGCCCCGGATCGCCCACCTGGCGCGCGGCGGCGCGCACCGCCGCCGCCAGCTCGGCGTCGCCCCCGGTGGCGATGAGGGTGGCGCTGACCAGGCGGCCAGCCAGGCCCCAGGGGGCCTCCAGGGCCGGGGCGCCGCCCTGGTAGCGGCCGCGCTCCAAGAGGAGCGGCCTACCCTCCCGCCAGACCTCCAAATCCTGACGCACCTGACCGGCGCGATAAGGCTGGCCGGCGGCCGGCAGGCCCAGACAGATAATCTCCCAGCCCAGGAAGGCCGCCCCCGGTGCCAAGTCCACGCGGGTCTTGAGCACGGCGCGGGCCTGGTCGTAGACGATGGTCTCCAGGGGCAGCCACTCCAGGGCCGCGCCCGCCTCCACGGCCAGGGTCTGCTCCACCAAGGACTGGGCGCCAAGGCTGCGATAGACCTTGCCGGCGGCCGGGGTGGTGATCAGCGCCCGGGCGCCCGGGCGCAGCCGGGCCGAGATGGCCAGCCCGTCGCCGGCCACCACGCCGCCAGGAGGGTGCAGGATGTAGAGATGACAGCCCGGCTCCCCCTGGGGGTAGAAGGGGCGCTGCACCATGAGCGGCCCCTGGTGCCGGTTGAGCCCCAGCACCGTGCGGCCGTCCCGCTCGCGCAGCTCCAGTTCCAGCCTGGCCCGCCAGCCGTCTTGTTCCTGCAAGGCCATGCCCATGCCGCCGTCCCGATTCCACGGGCGCGGACGCGCCCAGAGGGCCTCTTGGGGTGATCATACGCTCAGGTGCTGGCCCACCATCTCCTCGCTCAGCTCCCCGATGGGGCCCAAGGCCACGACCCGCCCCTTGTCCATCAGACAGAAATTTTCCGCCACCCGCCGGGCAAAGGCCAGCTTTTGTTCCACCAGCAATACGCCTATGCGGGCCTCGCGATTCAGGCGCCGGATGATCTCGCCAATCTCGCGCACTATGTTGGGCTGGATGCCCTCCGTGGGCTCGTCCAAGATCAACAACCGGGGCTTGCACGCCAGGGCGCGGCCGATGGCCAGCTGCTGCTGCTGGCCGCCGGAGAGGTCGCCTCCCCGGCGGTGCAGCATGCTTTGCAGCACCGGGAACAATTCGAAGATCAACGGAGGCACCTTGGCCCGGTAGCCCAGGCCCACGCGCAGGTTCTCCTCCACGGTGAGCAGGGGGAATATCTCGCGCCCCTGGGGCACATAGCCGATGCCCAGCCGGGCGCGAACCGGCACCGGCTGCCGGATCAGATCCTGGCCCCTGAACATTATGCTACCACCGCGGGCCGGCAGAAGTCCCATGATGGTCTTGAGCAGGGTGGTCTTGCCCACGCCGTTGCGCCCCAGCACGCACAGGCAAGAGCCCTCTACCGCCTGCAAGGCGATATCCCACAGGATGTGGCTGTCGCCATAGAATTGATTGAGGCCCTTGATCTCCAGCATGGCTACTCTTCCCCCAGATAGACCTCGATGACCTTGGGATCGTTCTGCACGTCCTCCATGTCGCCGTCGGCGATGACCCGCCCCTCGTGCAGCACCGTCACGCGCTCGGCGATGGAGTGCACGAAGGCCATGTCGTGCTCCACCACCACCACGGTGTGGCGCCCGGCCAGGGAGTGCAAGAGTTCGATGGTGTGCTGAATCTCCGCCGGGGTCATGCCGGCCACCGGTTCATCCAGAAGCAGCAACTGGGGCTCCTGGGCCAGGAGCATGCCGATCTCCAGCCACTGCTTCTGGCCGTGGGCCAGGCCGCCGGCCCGCTGGCGGGCGTGCTCGGCCAGCCCGATAATACCCAACAGCTCCTGGATGCGCTCGCGCTCCCGGGGGCGCAGCAGACCAAAGAGGGAGTGCCGCAGGCCCTTGTCGCACTTTAGCGCCAGCTCCAGGTTCTCGAAGACGGTGTGGTTTTCGAAGACCGTGGGGCGCTGGAACTTGCGGCCGATGCCTCCCCGGGCGATCTCGGCCTCGGACAGATGGGAGATGGTGCCCAGGGGCTTGTAGAATACCGCGCCGGAGTCGGCCCGTGTCTTGCCGGTGACCACGTCCAGAAAGGTGGTCTTGCCGGCGCCGTTGGGGCCGATGATGCAGTGGATGCCGCCCTCCAGGATGGTCAGCGACAGATCGTCCAGGGCCTTGAAGCCGTCGAAGCTGACGCTTAAGGCCTGCACGAACAGCACCGGGAAACGGCGCGCCGGTCGGGTCGCCGTCTGGGACATGGCCTGGCTGCTCATCGGCCGGCCTCCCCTCCGCCAGCGCGCCGGGACCAGGGCAGCAGGCTCTTGAGCCCCACCAGGCCCTGGGGCAGGAACATGGTGGTGCCTATGAACAGGGCCGCCAGGAAGAACAGCCACAGCTCGGGCCAGGCCACCGTGAACCAGCTCTTGGCGCCGTTGACCAAGAAGGCCCCCAACAGCCCGCCCACCAAACTGCCCCGGCCACCCACCGCCACCCACACCGCCATCTCAATGGAGTTGGCCGGGTGCAGCTCGCTGGGGTTGATGATGCCGGCCTGGGGCACGTAGAGCGCGCCCGCGATGCCGCACAAAAAGGCCGAGAAGGTCCACACGAAGAGCTTGTAGTGCAGCACGTCGTAGCCCAGGAACAAGAGCCGGCTCTCGGCGTCGCGGATGGCGCACAACAGGCGGCCCAGCTTGCTGGCGATGACGTAGCGGCAGGCCAGAAAGCTCAGGAGCAGCACCAGGGCCGTGACCATGTACAGCCCCAGCTTGGTGTCGGGGCTGGCCAGGGAAAAGCCCAAAAGACGCTTGAAGTCGGTGAGCCCGTTGTTGCCGCCCAGGCCGGTCTCGTTGCGAAAGAAGAGCAACATCAGGGCGTAGGTGGTGGCCTGGGTGATGATGGAGAAGTACACGCCCTTGATGCGCGAGCGGAAGGCGAAGAAGCCGAAGACCAGGGCGGCGCACGCCGGCAGCACCAGGATCACCAGGGCCGCCACCCAGAAGTGGTCCAGGCCCTGCCAGAACCAGGGCAGTTCCTTCCAGTCCAGAAAGACCATGAAGTCCGGAAGCTGGCTGCGGTAGACACCCTCGCCGGACATCACGCGCATCAGGTGCATGCCCATGGCATAGCCGCCCAGAGCGAAGAACACCCCGTGCCCCAGGCTCAAGACCCCGGCGAAGCCCCAGACCATATCCATGGCCAGGGCCACCAGGGCGTAGCATAAAAACTTGCCCAGCAAGGGCACCAGGTAGTCCGGCAGATGCAGGCCCGCGCCGGCCGGCACCAGCCCGTTGAGGGCCGGCACCACCGCCAGGACCAGCACCGCCGCGCCGCCAAAGGCCAGCCAGGCCCGCTTGCTCTGTATGCCCGTCACTCGCGCCAGCATTGGCCTATCCTTCCGCCTGGCGGCCCTTGACCGCGAAGATGCCCTGGGGCCGCTTTTGGATGAAGAGGATGACGAAGACCAGGATCATGATCTTGCCCAGCACCGCGCCCGAGAAGGGCTCCAGCACCTTGTTGATCACCCCCAGGCCCAGGGCTCCCCAGACCGTGCCGGCCAGCTTGCCCACGCCGCCCAGCACCACGGTCATGAAGCAGTCCACGATGTAGGATTGCCCCAGCTCCGGACCCACGTTGCCGATCTGGGACAGGGCCAGCCCGCCCAGGCCGGCGATGCCGCAGCCCAGGCCGAAGGTCCACATGTCCACCCGGCTGGCCTGCACCCCCAGGGCCGAGGCCATGCCCCGGTTCTGGGTCACGGCGCGCACCCTCAGGCCCAGGGAGGTGCGGTTCAGGATGAACCACAGCAAGAGCACCACCAGGGTCACGAAGGCGATGATGGCCAGGCGGTTGTAGGTCAGCATCAGTCCGCTGGCCGCTTCCCAGCCCCCGGACAGCCAGGAGGGATTGGCCACTTCCACGTTCTGGGCTCCGAAGACCAGACGCACGGCCTGGATCAAGAGCAGGCTGATACCCCAAGTGCAAAGAAGCGTCTCCAGGGGCCGGCCCACCAGATGGCGGATCAGGCTGCGTTCCAGGATCATGCCCACCACCGCCGGCAGGGCAAAGGCCACGGGCACCGCCACCAGGGGGTACCAGTCCAAGGCCTCGGGCCACCAGGCGCGGAACAGGTTCTGGGTGACGTAGGCCCCGTAGGCCCCCAGCATCAGCATCTCGCCGTGGGCCATGTTGATGACGCCCATCAGGCCAAAGGTGATGGCCAGGCCCAGGGAGGCCAAGAGGAGCACGCTGGCCAGGCTCAGCCCGTAAAACAGGCACTGGGCCACGTCGGCGGGCAGGGTGCGGAAATAGATGAGCTGCATGGACCAGCGGGCGGCCCGGCGCACCTGGGGGTCGGGCTCCAGGTAATGGCCCTGTCCGTCCTTCTTGGTAAGAGGCTCCAGGCGGCTAAGGTAGTTGGGGTCGCCCGAGGCGCCCAGGGCCTTGATGGCCGCCAGGCGCTTGGCCTTGTCCGGGCTCTTGATCTCGGTCAGCGAAACCACCAGCCCCAGGACCTGACGCACCGCCGGATCGGTCTCCTTTTCCAGGGCCGCCACCAGCATGGGGGCCTGGCCGGCCTCGGGCGGCTCCTCGCTCAAACGCTTGGCCGCCGCCAGGCGCAGGGCTGGATCAGAGGAGAACAGGCGCAACTTGGCCATCACCGGCTCCAGGGAGCGGCGCACCATGTTGTTGACCCGGGGAGCGCGCAGCTCCGGCCCGGCGGCCACCTCCTGGCCGGTCAGGGCGTCGCGGGCCGGGGCCGCCTCGTCCTCCACGATCAGGGGCCGGCCGGCCGGGTCCAGGCGCAGCTTGCCCTCTTGCAGGGCCTCCAGCACCGGCAGGGCGGCCGGGTCGCCCAGGCTGCCCAAGGCCTCGATGGCCTGGATCACCTCCTGGCGGCTGTCGGCGCCCAGGCCGGCCACGGCCTCTTGCAGGGGCGTGCCGGCGGCCCGGGCCATCGGCACGCCGGCCAAGAGCGGCCAGGCCATCATGGCCAGGGCCAAGCCAGCCAGACGTAGTATTCGACCAATGGTAAGCGCCGGGTGCATGCTTGCTTTCCTGGGCGCCCCCGCCTTGGGCGGCGGGGGCGCCGTCAACGGTTAGGTCGGGCGGTTTACTTGTAACGGGGCGCCGTGCAGTTGCCGCAGACCCAAGGGTAGGTCCAGTCGGCCACCTTCTTGGCGCTGTCGGGGATGAAGGGGCTCCAGGCGTCGGCGCGGATGGGTCCCTTGGTCTGCCACACGATATCGAATTGGCCGTTTTCCTTGATCTCGCCGATGAGCACCGGCTTGTGCAGGTGATGGTTCTTGGCGTCCATCACGATCTCGTAGCCGCAAGGAGCCTTGACCTTCTGGTTGGCCACGGCCTGGCGCACGGCGTTGACTTCGGTGGTGCCGGCCTGCAAAACAGCCTGGGCCCACATCTTGATGCCGATATAGGTGGCCTCCATGGGGTCGTTGGTCACGCGCTTGTCGCCGCCGGGCAGGTTGTGCTCCTTGACGTAGGCCTTCCACTTGGCGATGAAGGCCTGGTTCTCGGGCGACTTGATGGACATGAAATAGTTCCAGGCCGCCAGGTGTCCCACCAGGGGCTTGGTGTCGATGCCGCGCAGCTCCTCCTCGCCCACCGAGAAGGCGATGACCGGGATGTCGGAGGCCTTGAGGCCCTGGTTGGCCAGTTCCTTATAGAAGGGTACGTTGGAGTCGCCGTTGATGGTGGAAATCACCGCCGTGCGCTTGCCCACGGCGAACTTCTTGACGTTGGCCACGATGGTCTGATAGTCGGCGTGACCAAAGGGGGTGTAGGTCTCCATGATGTCGGCGTCGGCGATCTGCTTGCTGTGCAGATAGGCGCGCAGGATTTTGTTGGTGGTGCGGGGATAGACGTAGTCGGTGCCCAGGAGCACGAAGCGCTTGGCCTCGCCGCCGTCCTTGCTCATCAGATAGTCCACGGCGGGGATGGCCTGCTGGTTGGGGGCCGCGCCGGTGTAGAAGACGTTGAGCGAGCACTCCTCGCCCTCGTATTGCACGGGGTAGAACAACAGGCCGTTAAGCTCCTCGAAGACCGGCAGCACCGACTTGCGCGAAACCGAGGTCCAGCAGCCGAAGGTTACCGCCACCTTGTGCTTCTCGATAAGCTCGCGGGCCTTTTCGGCGAACAGGGGCCAGTTGGAGGCGGGGTCCACCACCACCGGCTCCAATTGCTTGCCCAAGAGCCCCCCGCTCTTGTTGATCTCCTCGATGGTCATCAGGGCCACGTCTTTTAGCGAGGTCTCGCTGATGGCCATGGTGCCCGACAGCGAATGCAGGATACCCACCTTGATGGTGTCCGCCGCCCGAGCCGTGCCGGCCAAGGGGCCGGCCACGGCCATGGCCAGCCACAAAAAACCGACTGTCAATGATCGCCATGCGTTTCTTTTCATCGCTTCCATCCCTCCTGGTTAGTCCTTGCTCCACCCTGGCCTGGCCCGGCCCGGCCACCCCCCGCATCCGGCCTGCCAATGGGCCTCGGGCGCCTGTTTGTGGCTAGACACTTCAAGGGGTATGCCAAGGCTGGGCCCCGCACGCGCAACCTGCTGTAAGGTCAAGAAAATGAACGCTAATGGCCAGGGGAAGCCAGAGGGGTGCGCATACATGTACAGCAAATATGTTACCAACAGGTTACATATCGCTCGGTTTGTTACCCGTGGGTATGTTTATCCTAATATTGCCAACTGGCGGCGGTGGCCGCCCCCGCTTGGTCACGAAAATCCAGGTCGCCCTTGACCGTTCATGTATCACTTGATACGGTTATATCAACTGCAACTTGGATTGATCATGGCCCGCCCCTCCTGGCTCATCCTGTTTCACACCATGCCGGCCAAGCCGGTGGCCGCGCGCATGAAGATCTGGCGGCGACTGCAAAAAGCCGGGGCCTTGCACCTCAAGGGCACGGTCTACCTGCTGCCCCACAGCCCGGAGCATCACGAGCTGCTCACCTGGCTGACCCAGGAGATCGAAACCCTGGGCGGCCAGGCCGACTTCGTGGCCGTGGAGCGCACCGCCACCCTGGGCACCCCGGAGCTGGTGGCCAGCTTCCAGCAAGCCCGCGCCCAGGCCTACGACGCCTTGCAGCCGGAGACGGAGGCCCTGGGGAGGTCCCTGGCCCGCCCGGGCGAGGCCGTGGACAAGGGCACGCTCAAGAAGCTGGCCAGCCGCTTACGGCGCCTGGAGGAACAACACCGGGAGCTGCGCGAGGTGGATTTCTTCAACGCGGCCGAGGGAACGGCCCTGGGACGACGCCTGGCCGCCCTGCACGAAAAGCTGCTCAGTCTGCGGGCGCGGGGGCCGGCGCCGGCCGGTCCGCCGGCCCGGCGCGCGGTGCCCCGCCAGCGCCGTCAGGACTACCAGGGTCGCGCCTGGGTAACCCGCGCCGGCCCCTTCGTGGACCGCATGGCCTCGGCCTGGCTGATCCGGCGCTTCATCGACCCCCAGGCCAGCTTCGCCTTCATCGGCCAGGGACAGCCCCTGCCCCCCCAGGCCGTGGGCTTCGACCTGCCCGGCGGCCAGTTCAGCCACCTGGGGGACTGGTGCACCTTCGAGGTGCTTCTCAAGGCCTTCGGGCTCAAGGACAGGTCCCTGGCGAACCTGGCCCGCGTCGTCCACGAGGTGGACCTGCGCGACGGCAAGTTCAACGTCCCCCAGGCCCGGGGCCTGGAGGATATTCTGCGGGGGGTGTCGCGCACGGCCCCCAACGACCAGGAGGCCCTGGAGCGGGGCATGGCCGTCTTTGAACTGCTCCACGCCTCGTTTATCTAGGGAACAGGGAGAATCATCCATGCCACCCGTAACCAAGCACTGTTCCAGCAGCCAGCAGAGGACCGGCCAGGATTGCCGCGCCCTGCACGAATGGATCGACAACGACCCCGAGCACAAGACCGCTCGCCACGACCTGACCCAGGTGCTGGCCTTGACACAAGAAGCCGAAAAGCTGTTCGGGGCCGGTGCCGGGCAGGAGCTGCTTCTGCATCTCCTGGACGACCTCAGGGCCAAGCTCCATCACGCCCTGCCCGAGGGTTCTCAAGCCGTGGCCGGGGCATTGGCTCAGTTGGGCCTCAAGTAACAAGGAGCCGGACATGGATAAGCTGATAAGAGAGGACGACCTGGCCCTGCTGCGCGGCCAAGGCATGAACGAGGAAGACTTGACCCACTCCATCAAGGTGGCCGAGAAGGCCTTGGAGATCGCCCGTCGCAGCGGCGCGGAGTTGGACCTGGAACTGGTGGCCCGGGGCGCGCTCCTGCATGACCTGGGCAAGACCTGCACCCACGACATTCCCCACGGCCGGCTGGGCGCGGAATTGGGACTGAAGCTGGGCCTGCCCCAGGAGGTCTGCGCGGTGATGGAGAAGCACATCCGGGGCGGGCTCACGGAGCCCGAGGCCATCGAACTGGGTCTGCCGGTGAAGGACTACACCCTGCGCCGGCTGGAGGAGCGCATAATCATCTATGCCGACCGCCTGGTGGACATCATCACCGACCCCACCGGCTTGGTGGCTGGCGAGCGCGAGGCCGAGACGCGCTTCGAGGAAATCCTGCGCGCCTATCCACGCTACGGCAAGAACCAGATCACCCTGGATCGCTATCTGGGCTACCACGCCGAGATTCAAGGCTTGATGGCTGGACGATGAACCTCAGCCCCTTCATGCTGCTGTGCGGGGCCGGGCTCCTGGCCATCTTCAGCTCCACCATCTCCAAGAGCCCGGTGCTGCCGCTGCTGGCCAGCCACCTGGGCGCCGACCCGGCGGGGGTGGGCCTGGTGGCGGCGGTGTCGGCCTTCACCGGCGTGGCCGTCAGCCTGCCGGCCGGCCTTTTATCCGACCGCCTGGGGCGGCGGCGCCTGCTGTTGTTCTCGGCCCTGGTATTCGCCAGCGCGCCTTTTATGTACCTGGCCGTGGGGCAGGTCTGGCAGCTGATCCTGGTGCGGCTGTACCACGGCCTGGCCACGGCCATCTTCATGCCCGTGGCCCTGGCCCTGGTGGCCGATCTGCACCAGGGCGCGCGCGGCGAAAAGATCGGCTGGTTCTCCACGGCCACCCTCTTGGGCCGCTTCGCCGCGCCCATGGCCGGCGGCGGCATCCTGGCGGTCTGGGCCACCAACCCCGGCCAGGGCTTCCAGGGCGTGTACCTGATCTGTGGCTTGGCGGGGGTCCTGGTGCTGGGCCTGGCCTTTTTTCTGCCCCGCCCCCCGGCCCGGCAGGCCCGTCCCCAATCCTGGCCCCAGACCCTGGCCGCCTTCAAGAGCATCGTGGCCAACCGCCTGATCGTCATCACCTGCCTGAGCGAGGCGGCGGTGCTCTTCGCCTATGGCACCTTCGAGACCTTCCTGCCCCTCTACACCGTGCAAAAAGGCATGGGCCCCTGGGAGGTGGGCGTCCTCCTCTCGGCCCAGGTCATCACCCTGGCCTTGAGCAAGCCCCTCTTGGGCCGTTTCTCCGACCGCCACGGCCGCGCCCCGCAGATATTCCTGGGCTGCCTGCTGGGCGGCCTGTGCATCGGCGTCTTTCCCTGGCTTAAGTCTTTCTGGCCGCTGTTGGGGCTGAGCGTGCTCTTCGGCCTGAGCCTGTCGGTGGTCACCTCGGCCTCGGCGGCCTTCGTGGCCGACCTGTGCCAGGAGCACGGTCGCGGCTCGGCCATGGGGTTGTTGGGCTCCATCATGGACCTGGGGCACACCAGCGGCCCGCTTTTGGGCGGTCTGATCGCCACCTGGCTGGGCCTGGCGGCCTCCTTCTGGCTGGCGACCTCGGTGATCACCGCCACGGCCCTGCTCTTTGGCTGGGTGGCTCGCCGCTCCCCGCGCCATATGTCCGACATGGCCTGTTGATCCCGGCGGGGAGACGGGCGCGGCCCCAGGCGTGGCCGGCTCGGTGGCGTCAGCCCGGCGTCGTGTGGACCGTGGCGGCCGGAGAAACGACTCCAGGGCGCCCCGGGTAACCGGAGCGCCCTGGCCTGGGAGTCCTAAAACACGAAACGCACTTGCAGGCCCAGCAGCCACTCGCCGCCGGCGTCCTGGCCGTCGCTGACGCGCTCGCCATAGTCATAATAGCTGAACTCGGGGTGGATGGCGAAGTTCTTGGTGACGCTGTAGGGCAAGGCCACGAAGTAGGCCCGCCGGGTGTATTGGTCGTTCTTGTAGCCGGCGTCATGCTTCCAGGCGTCGTTGCTCAAGCGCGCCAGGCCCGTGCCGCCGGTGATCTCCAGCGCCTGAGTCAGCCTGTACTCCAGGGCCAGGAAGCCGCCCACCTGGTGGGTGTCCTCGATCTTGCCGTCCTTCTGGATATAGGCCAGGGAGCGGGGCAGGGAGCGCAGGCCGTTGATGAGCTGCCCGTTCCACTCGTAGTCGTTGTTCTGACCCATGTGGAACTGGGCCTTGAAGGTGAAGGGACCATAAGCGTACTTGACCGGCAACACCCCCACCCAACTGGTTATGCCGTCGTCGCCCCCGGAGCTGGCGCCTTCCAGGCGGTACTGCGCCCAGCCCACGCCAGGGCTGATCCACAGGCCACCCCGATTGAACTGCACGGCCAGGTCCGCCCGGGGCAGGTTGGCGTAGATATCAGCCCCCTTGGTAAAGGCCTGGGAGCCGGTGGTCAGGCCACTGCTCTCGGCGGGCGAGGCCTCGGCCAGGGGCGTAACCAGGCCCAGGGCCGCGCCCAGGCCCTGGCGCATCCACTCCAGGCGCACCTGGGGCGCCCGGGCTGAGTAGAGAAAGCCCCAGTTGGTCAAAAGCATCTTGTTGCCCTCGGCCATACCCAGATACTGCTTGGGCGCGTTCTTCAGGCTGCCCACCCAGCCGTCATCCTGGCCGGCCACCAGGCGCAGATTGCCGTGCCTCCACCAGCCATAGGCGTAGCGCAGGATCACCGACTCCGCGTTGTTCTGCTTGGACAACAGGCCCAGTTCCACGCGGCCGCCGGCGGTCTTGTCGATGCTGGTGAAGTCGGTGCGTAGGTAGGAGGCGGCCGAAAAATTACTGAAGGCGCTGGTGACATCTTCCTTCTTGTTGGTGGTCTGTTCCCGGGACAAGCCATGGTAGCCCAGGTCGGTCAACAAACGTCCCCGCAGCACCACCTGCGGCCCGGGGGCCTCGCCGGCCCACAGGGGCGCGGCCCCCAAAAGCCCGGCGCAGACCAGGCAGAGCAATAGCAGCTTCTTCATGTTCCCTTTTCCTTCCGATGCAGCTTCAGTGGCTGGCCTGGCCGGCGGCCGGGTCCCTGGTCGCCGGCCAGAGCCAAGTGCGATACAAAAAGCCGCCCGTCCGGGGCGGCGCGCGTTGGCCGGGCAAGGGGGAGCCGTGATTTCCGGTTGGGCAATTGGGGGCTTGCATATATCCCTGGCCACGCTAGAATTATGTTGCCGCGCCGGAGGGGCGCGTTTTTTGATCACGGCGTTATACTTTACAAAATATATCGATAAATGCAAGGGGATCGCGGCGGGGCCAGGCAGCAATAGCCGTCCCGCTCATGCAAGGGCCGCGACGCCGCGCGCCCCCCACTTAGGCCAGGAGGAGGAAGATGCCCCAACATCCCGACGTGCGCTTGTCGGAACAGGAATTGGAAGACCTGATAGCCGCCGACTTGCCGGTCTTTGACCTGACCACCCATCTTTTGGGCATCGCCGACCAGCCGGGCTCCCTGGTCTACCTCACGCGCCAGGAAACCGTGGTCTGCGCCAGCGAGGAGGCGGCCCGCATCATGGCCAAGCTGGGCCTGAGCACCGAGACCGTGGTCCCCAGCGGGGAGTGCCTGGCCCCGGGCATGCCCATCCTGATCGCCAGCGGCCCCATGGGGGCCATCCATCAGGCCTGGCGCCTGGTGGGCGCCCTCTTGGAGCACGCCAGCGGCATCGCCACCCGCACCTGGCGTCTGGTGCGCGCGGCGCGGGCGGTGGCGCCCAACATCGCCGTGCTCACCACCCGCAAGTTTTTCCCCGGGACCAAGCGGCTGTCCATCAAGGCCATATTGGCCGGCGGCGCCCTGCCCCACCGCCTGGGCCTGTCGGAGACGGTGCTGGTGTTTGCCGAGCACATCGCCGTGGCCGGCGGGCTGGCGGCCTTTTTGGCCGACCTGCCGGAGTTGAAGCTGGCCGCCGGCGGCAAGCCGGTGGGCCTGGAAGCGCACACCCGGGACGAGGCCCTGGCCGCCGCCCGGGCCGGGGCCGACGTGGTGCAGGTGGACAAGTTCACGCCCGAGCAGGCCGACCGGCTGGTGCGGGAGATCAAGCGGGAGTGCCCGGGCTGCCGCGTCTACCTGGCCGGGGGCATCAACGCCGACAACGCCGCCGCCTACGCCGCCAGCGGGGCCGACGCCCTGGTCACCACCTGGCCCTACTTTGGCAAGCCGGCCGACATCAAGGCCCTGATCGCCCCGGCCGACGAGGGGTAGGGGCCGTGGCAACGCCCCCGCCCGGCCCAGCCCACCCGCCGGGCTGCCTGCGCCTGGAGCTGCGCCAGCGCCTGGCCCATTTCAGCCTGGACCTGGAATTGGCCTGCGCGCCGGGCCAGGTGCTGGCCCTGGTGGGTCCCTCGGGCGCCGGCAAGACCACGCTGCTGCGCCTGGTGGCCGGCCTGGAGCGGCTGCAAGAAGGCTTCATCAGCCTGGGCGGGCGGGATTGGACCCGCCAGCCCGGCGGGCTCCACCTGGCGCCGGGTCAGCGCCGGGTGGGCATGGTCTTTCAGGACTACCCCCTGTTCCCCCATCTGGGTTTGCTGCGGAACGTGGCCTTCGCCGCCGCCGAGCCCGGCCAGGCGCCGGCCCTTTTGGAGCGCTTCGGCATCGCCCACCTGGCCGAACGCCTGCCCGGGGCGGTCTCCGGCGGAGAGCGCCAGCGGGCCGCCATCTGCCAGGCCCTGGCCCGGCGGCCGGCGGTGCTGCTTTTGGACGAGCCCTTCTCGGCCCTGGACGTGGACACCCGCGCCCTGGCCCGCCGCTGTTTTCGGGAAACCGCCGCCCAGTGGGGCATCTGCCTGATCATGGTCACCCACGACCTCCTGGACGCGGTGAGCCTGGGCGGCCGGGTGGAGGCCCTCTTGCAAGGCCGCCTGGACCGGCGCTGGCTGGATAGCCGTTTGCTGCTGCTTAGCCGGGAGGTGGCCGGCCTGACCGCCCTGGCCGACACGCCCGCCAACCCCTGAAGGAGACGCACGATGAGAGCCAAATCATGGACCCTGAGCGCGCTGGTTTGTTTGCTGGTCCTGCTCAACACTGGCCTGGCCCAGGCCCTGACCATCGCCGCCGGGGCGGGCTACCGCCGGCCGGTGAGCGAGCTGGCCGCGCAGTTCCAGGCCGACACCGGCATCAAGGTTGATCTGGTCTTGGGCAACATGGGCCAGGTGATGAGCCAGATCAAGGCCGGCGCGCCGGTGGATTTGATGCTGGGCGACCAGGCCTTCCTGAAAAAATCCGGCCTGGCCATCACCACCCAGGCCGAGCTGGGCCAGGGGCGCCTGGTGCTGGCCCACGCCAAGGGGGTACGCCTGGACTCGCCCCAGGACCTGGCCCGGCAGGACATCAAGCGGGTGGCCATCCCGGATCAGGCCAAGGCGATCTACGGCAAGGCGGGGCATGAGTTTCTGGAGCGGGCCGGTCTGGCCAAGGCGGTGCGGGACAAGCTCTTGGTGGTGGGCACGGTGCCCCAGGTCTCCACCTACCTGATCAGCGGCGAGGTGGACGCCGGGCTCTTGAATCTCACCGACGTGCTGGGCATCAAGGACAAGATCGGCGGCTATCTGCTGATCGACCCCGGGCTCTATGATCCCATCCACATCGTGGTGGGGTTGTTGGCCAGCGCCCCCCGGGCCGACCAGGCCCGCCGCTTCCTGGAGTTCGCGGCCAGCTCGGCCGCGCGCAGCATCGTGGCCGCCCACGGCCTGTGAGCCAGCTGGGCCAATTATTGCTGGACCCGGTATCCGGGCAGGCGGTGGTCCTCACCCTGCGGGTGCTGGGGATCGCCACCGCCCTGTTCATCCTGCTGGGCATTCCCCTGGGGGCCTGGCTGGGTCGGCGCGCCTCGCGGCTCAGCCAGGCCGTGGAGTTTTTGGTCAGCCTGCCCCTGGTCTTTCCACCCATCGCCACCGGCTTCATCCTGCTCTTGCTCCTGGGCCGTCACGGCCCCCTGGGGCGGCCCCTGGCCAGCGGGCTGGGCATCGAGCTGATCTTCTCCTTCTGGGCCCTGGCGTTGGCGGCCTTCATCACCGGCCTGCCCCTGATGGTCAAGCCCATCCAGGCCGCCTTTCGCCAGGAGATTCAGCGCCTGGTGGAGCTGGCCCTGGTGCTGGGCAAGACCCGGCGGCAGATATTCTGGCAGGTGGTGCTACCCAACATAAAGCGCAGCGTCACCGCCGGCCTGTTCCTGGCGGTGCTGCGCAGCCTGGGCGAGGTGGGGGTCAGCCTGATGCTGGGCGGCAACATCGTGGGGCGCACCAACACCATCTCCCTGGAGATATACAACGCCGTCTTCACCGGCGAGTACGCCCGGGCCGGGGTGCTCACCGCCCTCTTGGGGATCATCTCCCTGGGCGCGGTGCTGCTGCTGCGCCGCCTCGGCCGCCAGCGCGGCTGAGGCCGGCCCGGCCCGCGCGGGGCCTGAAAAAGCCCTGGCCCATCCCGCCGGGGATGGGCCAGGGCCGTCGAGGGGCCTGGTGTCGGGGGTTGGCTTAGTTGCCGCCCTTGAAGCCGTTGCCCGTGCCGTCCAGGGGGCGCAGATCGAAGTTGTCGCAGATGCCGTCGGCGTTGGCATCCACCCAGGCGCCCTGGCTCCCGCCGGTCAGGGCCTGCCAGGCGGCGCTGTTCTGCCAGGCATCGTGCAGGCCGTCATGGTTGGCATCCACCCAGGCGCCCAGTTGCGCCCCGGCAACGGCCTGCCATTGCTCCTGGTTCTGCACCCAGTCGGCGATGCCGTCCTGATTGCAATCGCCGGCATTGGGTCCCTGCTGAGTCCAGTCCAGGTGCGGGGCCGTGGGGTTGCCGGCGGCCAGGGCGGAGCCGGCCCCCAGGCCGAGCAGGGCCGCCAGGGCCAGGATGACGAGCGTATTTTTTACAGGCATGTTAACGCTTCCCTCTCCCGATAAAGAGTAAACAGGCTAATTGCCAATATATATAGCAACCAGCATGCCAGCCTGTTCAACGGCAATAAACATCCGGATAATACAGGGCCTTGCGCCCCCCGGCCCAGAGGGTGGGGACCAGCGACGGGTGCAAACATTTTACGCGGCCGGCCGTCAGGGGCGGCACTAATTACGCAGTAATATCCTACGCATGCCCTGGGTGGACGAGCCTTAACATGTTAAGCGGCGCGGCGCCCCCGGGTCTTGAATCGTCAGCGCCCGCCCCCTGGACGCGCAGGCCCGCCTGCCCGGCTGTGGCCGCGGGGGGCTTGGGTAGACGGCGAACCGCGCGGCCCGGCCTAATCCATCATCTGGGGCTCGGGCTGGCAGTCGGAGCGAAAAAGACAGTCGGTCTGCCCGCAATCGGGGATGCGGCCAAAGCAGTCGTCATGCCCTTCGGCCAACTGGATGGTGTGTATCAGTTCTTCCTTGCGCAGCTTGCCCACGTTCTTGATCTGCAAGCCCTTGGCCATGTCCCTCAGGTCTTTGACGTTCGGCATGTCTATCGCCTCCATTGACCATGGGTACCAGCTTCAATTCAAACCGATGCCTGATATTGTAACTCTTGACGGAGGGATGGGCAAATTTACCTGAGGCAGGCTATTCGCAGCCCGAGGCCCCGCAACAGGCGCAGGTGCGGCAGCCACCGTCGGTGGCCAACAGGCCTCCGCAGCGGGGGCAGTGCTGGCCGTTGCGGGCCAAGTCAGCCGGCGGATGCGGCTCGCCGCCAGGCAGGGGCAACAGCTCCAACACCTGGCGTCCCCGGCAGCCCTGGCGGAAGACCGTCACCCCCTTTAGCCCCAGGACGTGGGCTTGCCGGAAGACCTGGCGCACGTCCTCCCGGCTGGCCAGGGCCGGCAGGTTGACCGTCTTGGAGACGCCGTTGTCGGTGTATTGCTGAAAGGCGGCCTGCACCTCCAGGTGGCGCCGGGGCGGCACCTCGTGGGCCGTGGCGAACAGCCGCGCCATCCCCGGCTCCAGCCCGGGCAGTAGGCCGGCCCGGCCGCCGTGCCCCAGCCTCTCCCGGGCCTCCGGGGTGTCCAGGCCGGCGTCGCCTAGACGCCGCAAAAAGCGCTGGTTGATCTCCAGCAGCTCTTCGCCCTCCAGCATCCGGCGGGTATAGGCCAGGGCGAAGTAGGGCTCAATGCCCGAGGAGCAGCCCATCAAGAGCGACAGGCTGCCGGTGGGGGCCACGGTGGTCACGGTGGCGTTGCGCAGGTGGGTCAGCCCCCGCTCCCGCCAGCGGGACTGGGGAAAGGCCGGGAAGCTGCCCCGGCGACGGCCCAACTCCTGGCTGGCGGCCCGGCCGGCGGCCTGGATGCGCGCCATCACCTGGCCCCCCAACTCCACGGCCTCTTGCGAGTCGTAGGCTAGCCCCAAATCCACCAGCAGATCGGCGAAGCCCATCACCCCCAGCCCCACCTTGCGGGTCAGGCGCGTGGCCTGGGACACCCTGGGCAGGGGGAAGCGGTTGACCTCCACCACGTCGTCCAGAAAGCGCACCGCCAAGGCCGCCGCCTCCTCCAGGGCCGGGTAGTCCAGGGAGCCGGCGCGCACAAAGGCCGGCAACACCAGGGAACCCAGGGTGCAGGACTCGTAGGGCAGCAGGGGCTGTTCGCCGCAGGGGTTGGTGGCCTCCAGCACCCCCAGGGCCGGGGTGGGGTTGGCCCGGTTGAGGGCGTCGTAAAAAACCAGCCCCGGCTCGCCCGAGGCGTGGGCTGCCTCCACCATCAGCTCGAAGAGGCTGGCCGCCGGCAGGCTGCGCGCCACCTGGCGGTCGCGGGGGTTGACCAGGGGCCAATCAGCCCCGGCGGCCAGGGCGGCCATGAAGTCGTCGCCCACCATCACCGAGAGGTTGAAGTTTTGCAGCACCCCGGGTTGGCGTTTGGCCTTGATGAAGGTTTCGATGTCGGGGTGCCCCACGCCCAGAAGGCCCATGTTGGCCCCCCGGCGGGTGCCGCCCTGCTTGACCGCCTCGGTGGCCATGTCAAATACGTTCATGAAGCTCACCGGACCGGAACTGACCCCGCTGGTGGAGGCCACCAGGTCGCCGGCCGGGCGCAGGCGGCTGAAGGAAAAACCGGTGCCTCCGCCTGACTTGTGAATCAGGGCCGTCTCCTTGACCGCCTCGAAGATGGACTCCAGGGAGTCTTCCACCGGCAGCACGAAGCAGGCCGAGAGCTGCCCCAGGCGGCGACCGGCGTTCATCAAGGTGGGTGAGTTGGGCAAGAAGCGCCCCTGGGCCATGAGCTGAAAGAATTCCTCGGCCGCCCCCGCCACCGCCGCCGCCCCGCCCCAGGCGGCCTCGGCCTGGGCCACGGCCCCGGCCACCCGGCGCAGCATCTGCTCGGGGGTCTCCACCACCCGGCCCTGCTCGTCCTTGGCCAGGTAGCGGCGGGCCAAGATCAACTGGGCCTGGGGAGTAAACGGCGCGCTATTCAAGTTCATGCTCCAGCCACGCCCACGACCATCCCCCCTGGCCGGGTGGCCAGGCCGGACCACCGGCGGACATCGCCGCGCCGGCACGGTCGCCGGGGGCGGAAAGTTTGGGGCCGCCAGGCCGGCCAGGATACTTCCCGGCCTGGGCAGTAATTGCCGCCGGTCGGGAACTCTAGGGGATCACGGGCGTCTTAATGCGTTATTTTAAAGCCTTGTCCCTTGCGGCCGCTCTGGCATCCTCCTTGCTTTATTGCTGGGCAAATCAAGCCAGAGGCAACCCAGGAGCGCCACATGGAACGAGCCAAGACCCAGAGCGACAAGTTCGAGCCGGAGATGTACTGCCTGCGCTGCCAGGGCATGGACTGGGACGAGGAAGACCGCCGCTGCGCCAACTTCCTGGGACCCCGTTGCCCCCTGTCCATCCGTGGGCTGCTGGCCGGCCTGGAACTGCGCTGTCTGGTGGTTTAGCCCCCCGACGACCGGAGAAGACATGGCCGTTACGCACACCATCTCGACCCTGGCGGCCCTGACCGGCCTGACCGGCCTGGTCTTGGCCGTGGCCCCGCAAGCGCGCCGCTCCTGACATCAAGGCATTTTGTCCCCCAGCCCCCACCGCGACTGGAACGGCCTCAGGTCCTGGTCAACGAGGCCACCAAGGCCAGGGTGCGCTCCTGAATCTCCTTGAGATCCCGCAGCCTTTTCTCCAGGGAACGCACCTCGCCGCGCAGGGACTCCACCTCGCCGCGCAGGGATTCCACCTGGGCCACGGCCAGGGGCTCGACCGCGGGGGCCTCCGGGGCGGCTAGTGCGCCCTGGCCGGCCAGGGCCAGGCGGGTTTGACGCAGGCTAAGGCCCTCTTCCTTGAGTAAACGCTGGATGTCCAACAGGCGCTGCACCGCCGCCGGCGTGAACAGGCGGCGGCGGCCCGCGCCGCGCTTTACCGCCAGGAATTCCTCGAACTGCTGGTCGTAATAGCGAATGGTGGAGGCGGGCAGGCCGGTGCGCCGCGCCGCCTCCTTGATGGTCACCAGCTCTGTTTCCCGTTCCGCCTCGCCAGACATGATTTCTCCTGCCATTGGGGTTGGAATTATTATATACCGAGCCGGCCAGTAGCGGACAATTATGAGGGCCTGTGATATATTGCCACCCGTGATCACGCACCCGCAAATGTCCCGCCCCCTGGATTTCAAGCGCTGGGAGTGGTGGATTCTGGTGTTGGCGGTGGGCCTGTTGGTCTTCCTGGCCACCTACGGCAAGGGCCGCCGCGAACGCCTGGCCTATGAGCATTTCCTGCAACAGGCCCCCCTGGTGCAAGCCGCCCTGGAGCGCTTCGCCGCCGACCACGACGGCCAATTCCCCCCCGACGCCATGATGACCAGCCGACCCGCCGGGCTGGACGACAGGTACATCAAATGGCGCAAGGGCTGGAAAATCGACTACGAGGTGCACGAGAACGAGCAGGGCGGCCAGGCCGTGTGCCTGGAGTTCTGCGGACCCTTTGACGAGCGTCTCTACTACGGCCTGTGCAAGAAGCCCGAATACCGCCGCCTCTACGGCCGGGGCCAGCCCATCCCCGGCCACGTCAACCGCATCTGGGTCATCAGCGAAAACGCGGCCATAATGGAGTCGCCGCCCGAGGAGCCCCCCGGGCAGGCCCAGCCGCCCAGCCAAACCCCGCCCCCCGCCGGAGAATAACCCGTGGACGCCGGCCGGCTGGCGGCGCGCATCAACCTGCTGGGACCGGTGCTCAAGGCCCGTTTCGGCGGGCCGGTGGCCAAGATCGGCCTGGACGCCGGCCTGGGTTGCCCCCAGCGCGGCGGCCCCCGAGGGCTGCCCGGCTGCGCCTACTGCCCGCCCGGCGGCTCCGGCCGGGGCCTGGGCCACCTGAGCATCACCACGCAACTGGAGCGGGGCCGCCAGCGCCTGGAGGCGCGCGCCGCCCGCGCCGGCCGGCCCCTGCCCCGGCTCCTGGCCTATTTCCAGGCCCACACCTCCACCAACGCCCCGGCCGCCACCCTGGCTCCGCTGTTCCAGGAGGCCCTAGATTTTCCCGGCCTGGCCGGGCTGGTCATCTCCACCCGGCCCGACTGCCTGGATGGCCCCCGCTGGGACCTGCTCGGCCGCCTGCACGGGCGCCTGCCCCTGTGGCTGGAGCTGGGCCTGCAAAGCGCCCACGAGCCCACCCTGGCCGCCCTGGGCCGGGGCCACGACCTGGCCTGCTTTGACCAGGCCGTGGCCGAGGCCAAGGCGCGCTCCATCGAGGTGGTGGCCCATGTGATCCTGGGCCTGCCCGGCGAGGGGCCGGAGCACACGGCGGCCACGGCCCGCCACCTGGCCGGCCTGGGCCTGTGGGGGGTCAAGATGCACAACCTGATGGTGCTGGAGGGCGCGCCCCTGGCCGTCAATTACGCCGCCGGGCGCTTCATCCCCTGGTCCCTGGAGGAGTGGCGCGTCGCCGCCGCCCGGTTCCTGACCCTCTTGCCCCGGGGCATGGTCATCCACCGCCTGGCCGCCGACCCCGGCCCGGACAGGCTCCTGGCCCCGCACTGGGCCGCGCGCAAAGACCTTGCCCTCAAGGCCCTGGCCGGGTATATGCAAGAAAACAACCTATGTCAGGGGGATGCATGTCCGAACAGCTATTGAAGGTCTATACCGTGGACTTCAAGCTGGGCACCATCTTCGCGGCCGAAAGCCTGCGGGGCCTGTGCGCCCTGACCCTGCCCCAAAACAGCGGCCGCGATTTCGCCCTGCTCCTGGACCGCCGCGCGCCGGGCGCCCAGACCCTGCCCGTGGAGGCCGGCGAGACTCTCTCGGGCCGCCAACTCCTGGCCTACCTGGACGGCCAGGGCGGCCCCCTGGACGCGCCGGTGGATATGGAGGGCCTGAGCGACTTTGCCCGCGCGGTGATGGAGCGGGTGCGGGCCATACCCTTTGGCCAGACCCGCACCTATGGCCGCATCGCCCAGGAGGCCGGACGCCCGGGGGCGGCGCGGGCCGTGGGCCAGGTGATGCACCACAACCCCGTGCCCCTGTTCGTGCCCTGCCACCGCGTGCTGGGCTCTTCGGGCAGCCTCACCGGCTTCGGCGCCGGCCTGTCCACCAAGCAGGCCCTCCTGGAACTGGAACGCGGCGGCCGGCTCTTTTGAGAAGCCCCGGGGGACTCTTTCTTGAAAGAAAGGGTCCCCCAGACCCCTCCCAAAGAACTTCAACGGTCTGACCCGCCCCACCAAGTCTCCTGGCTCGGACGGGGCACCCTCCACCGGGAGCCGCCAGCCCTGATCCGCGCCGCAAAGCCCCTCGACCCGTTAATGCCCAGCCGGGGGCACCCGGCGCCCAGCCGGTGGCAACCGGCAGTCGCGGGGCGGGTCCAAAAAGGGCGTGATCCGCCAGTCGCGGCCATCGCTGACCAGGGTCAGGCAGCCCTGTTGGTTGGTGGTGAGTATTTGGGCGCCCACGGCCTGGGCGCGGGCGCGGCTGTCGGCCCGGGGCATGCCGAAGCTGTTGCCGCAGCCAGCCGAGTAGACCACGGCCAGGGGGCGCAGGCGCTCCAACAGCTCTCGAGTGCAGGAATCCTTGCCGCCGTGGTGGGCGGCCACCAGGATATGCCGCCCGCCCCCAGGCAGGCCGGGGGCCACGGCCTTTTCGATGCGCGGGCCGGCGTCGCCGGGCAGCCACAGCCAGGTGTCGCCCAGGCCCAGGCCCAGCCACAAGGAACGGTCGTTCTCCTTGAGGGCCATGATGTCTCCGCCGGGCCGGGGCCAAGCCAGGCTGAGCCGGGCTCCACCCAGCTCCGCCCGCCCCGCCAGGTCGGCCGGCGTGAGCACGGGGATGCCCCGGGCGGCGGCGATGGCCAACAGGCGGGCATAGGGGCCATGCCGGTCCGGGGCGGGCTCGCCACTTGTCCATATCTGGTTAGGCGCCAGCCAGCGGGCCAGAAAGGGCAGGCCGCCAGCGTGGTCGGGGTGGGCATGGGAGCAGGCCAGGTAATCCAGGCGCCGGATGCCCTGGGACCACAGGAAGGGCGCCAGCACCTGCCGACCGGTGTCCAAGGCCCCCCGGCCGCCTCCGGCGTCCAGCACCAGCACCTGCCCCTGGGGCAGCCGCACCACCGTGGCCGAGCCCTGGCCCACGTCCAGCACCCAGGCCGTGAGCCGGCCGTCGGGCGGCGGCGGCTGGGCCTGGATCACCGCCAGGGCCAGGGCCAGGCCGGCCCCGGCCCCGCCCAGCCACCAGCGCCAGGGCCGGGGCAGGGTCAGGGCCAGGAGGGCGGCGGCGTAGAGCAGGGCCACCACCGCCGGCCCCGGCCCGGCCAGGTAATAAGCCGCCCCTGGCAATCCGGCCAGGAATTGGGCCAACTCCACGGCCCAGCCGGCGGGATACATTGCCCAGCCCAAGAGCCAGGCCCCGCCGGCCGGCCAGCGCGGGGCCAGGGCCGCGCCCAATAGCCCCAGGGGCAGCGCCACCAGCCCCACCAGGGGGATGAGCAGGGCGTTGGCCGGCATTGACAGCCAGGGCAGGTTGTGGAAATAGAGCACCGACAAGGGCCAGATGGCCAGGCCGGTCACGGCGCTCAAGGCCAGCCAGGCCAGCAGCCCGCCCAGCCAACGACCCAGGCCCTGGCGGCGGCGCAGCCAGGCGGCCAGGGGCGCGGCGGCCAAGAGGATGGCCGCCACGGCGGTAAAGGAAAGCTGGAAAGAGAGAGTCAAGGGAGCCTCGGGCCAGGCCAGGCCTATGAGGATGGCCGCCAGGGCCAAGGCCCCCAGGGAGCGGTAGGGCCGGCCGGCCCACAGGGCGGCCACCAGGCAGGCGGCCATGATCAAGGCCCGCAGGGTGGGCGTGGAGCCGCCGGCGATGAGGCTGTAGGCCCCGGCGGGCGCCAGCGCCAGGGCGGCGGAGAGCTTGGGCACCGGCCAACGCAGGGCCATCCCCGGCCAGGCCGAGAGCAACAGGCGCAGACCCAGGCAGCTCCAGCCCCACACCAGGCCCAGGTGCAGCCCGCTGATGGCCAGCAGATGGGCCGTGCCGGTGACGCCGAAGGCCTCTCTGGCCGCCGGGCTCAACTCGCCGCGCTGCCCCAGCACCAGGGCCAGGAGCAAGGCCCGCCCCGGCCCCGGCGGCAAGGCGCCGATCAGCCCGCCCAGGCGTTGGCGATAGCCCTCCACCACCAGCGCCAGGCCGCCACCGGGGGTTTCTCCCTGGTCCTGGATCTCGGCGTGCTGGCCGGCATTGGCCTGCACGTGCAGCTCCTGGGCGGCCAGAAACTGGGCGTAGTCAAAGACGCCGGGGTTGGCGAAGCCGGTCAGGGGCTTTAGCCGGGCCTGCAAGGCCATGACGTGCCCCACGGGCGGCGGGGCTTGCTGGCGGGGCAGGTTCAAGGAGGCCAGGCCCGAGGCCGGCTGGCCGTCCACGGCCAGAGCCCGCACCACTGCCCGGCTGCCGTACTGCAAGGGCTGGGGAGCGCCCGTCACCAGCACACGCAGGGCGTGGGGCTGGTTGTCGGCGAGATGGCGCAGGTGGTCGGCGGGCAGGGGCTGGCCCCGCTGCCAGGACAGCAGCCCCCCGCCCAATAGCAACAGGCCCAGGCACAGCCAGGCCAGGCTGAGCCGCCCGCGCCACAGGCCCTGGGCCAAGAGCCCGGCCAGCACCAGCCCGGCGGCCCAGAGAGCGGCGCCCGCCGGCCAGGCCCAGCGGTCGGCCAGCACGATGCCGGCCATGAGCGCCACCGCCGGCCAGACCAGGGGATGGGCCGGCGCCGCCACCGGAGGCCTAGCGCTGCTCGGGTTGGTCGGCGTCCGGGGGGGCCGGCTCTGGCAGGGGGCCGCGGCCCTTTTCCAGGTGGTAGAGCCAGCGGTAGATGGGCTCGCGCCAGATGTAGACCGGCGCGATGAAGGCGATGCTCAAGAGGCCCAGCCACAGAAAGCTCCAATAGTCCTCCTGGTAGACCAGGCAGCCTTGCAGGCTGAGCATCAAGGTGCCCGGCAGGCGCCCGATGAGGCACACCAGCAGGAAGGTGCGCAGACTCATGGGCGACAGCCCCAGGATGAAGCACAGGTAGTCCTTGGGGAATCCGGGGATGACGAAAAAGATGAAGCTTGCCATCACCCCCTGGCGCTCCATGAGATAGGAGACGCGCTCCAGGTACTGAGGGGGGATGGTGCGCTCCACGAAGGAGCGGCCCACCGCCCGGGCCACGCTAAAGTTGATCCAGGAGCCCACGGACAGGCCTATGGTGGAGTAGATCATGGCCGGCAGCCAACCGAAGACATAGCCCCCCACGGCGCCCACCAGCTCGCCGGGGATGGGGGCGATGAAGACCTGGGAGATCTGAAAGATGATGAAGACCGCCGGCGCCCAGGGACCGAAGGCCAGTATGCGCTGGCGGAAGGCCTCCTTGTCCTTGAGTGCCCGCCAAATTTCTTGGCCAAAGGCCCACAGGGGCTGCCAGTAGACCCAGGCCAGCACCGCCGCCGTGGCCAGGGCCAAGAGGGCCAGCGCCCACCACAGGGGACGCCACCGGGCGGATCGGGGGCGCGCGGGGCCTTGGGGCGTGGCCTGGGCCGGGGATGGCTGGGGGGCGTGTTCAGGTGTCAAGTTGCATGACCTTGTTGTGGGTACCCGCGGCGGCCTCTAAATGGCGGGCCGGGCCAGGATCAGGGGTTGTCGGCTTCCACGGCCCGCAAGAGGCGCTGGCCGCAATCGGGTATCACGGCCAGCACCTGGCGCCAGGGGCTCAAATGCGCCGGTTGGTAATCATCGCTCAAGAACTGCTCCAGACCACGCGCCAGGCCGTGGCTGAAGGCGTGCACGTCCCGGCTCTCATCTTGCCAATCGTAGTCCAGGCCGTTGATGGCGGCATCGGCGGCGTGGGCCTCCTGGAACTGGCCGGCCAGGCGGAGATAGGCCGCGCACAGGGAGCGCGCCAGACCCGGGGAGAATTGGGCGCCGGCCTGGGCCAACTCGCCCAACAGGCACAGGGTGATGTCGACGGTCATGCGCAACAGGCCCTTGTGGGGGTCCTCCTGGGACAGGCCCTGGTGCTTGTGCTCGTAGCTCTCGGCCAGGTCCACCTGGCAGACCTGGCGGGGGGCCAGCCGCCGCCAGGCCTGGGCCAGGGTGGCGATCTCCAGGCCCCAGTCGGCGGAAAAACCCCAGTCCTGGACCAGCTCCAGGTCCAGGGCCACCTCGCCGGCCAGGGGATAGCGGAAGGCGCGCAGAAAACCCAGCAGGGGCAGCGGCCCCAGCAGGACCTCCAGGGCGGCCAGCAAGGGGGCCACGAACAGCCGCGTGACCCGCCCGTAGAGGCGATGGGTGAAGCGCGGGTAATAGCCCTTGGCCAGGGCGTGGCCCAGGCGGGGGTTGAGCAGGGGATAGACCAGGCGCCCCAGAAGCAGGCGGTCGTAGTCCACGATGTCGCAGTCGTGCACCGCCGCCACCCGGCTCTGTCCCCCGGCCAGGAGGAGCCCCAGGGCCAGCCACACCGCCCGGCCCTTGCCCTCCTGCCCCACCCCCAGGCCGGCCCGCTCCATCTCGCCCAAAAGCCGTTGCAGGCCCCGCCCCTCGTTGTGCATGATCCGCGTGGTCTGCGGCAGCACGGCCAAGAGCCGCCGAGCGGCTTGCAGGTCCTTCTTGCCGGCCCGGCCCAGGCTCAAGACCACCTGGCCCAGATAGGCCGCGCCGGCCAGCTCCTCCAGCATGGGCGCGAAGGCCGGGCCTTGCAGGTCGCTGGCCAGCACCGGCAGCACCAGCCCCAGGGGGCGGGCCTGGGCCAGGGTCAACAGCTCGGCCTCAAGGGCCGGCCGGTCGGGCTGGCCCAGGCGGTGCAGGGTGGCGAACAGGCCGTTTTGTTGAAAATCGGCCACGCTTAATCCTAGGGTTGTCTGCCCCGGGGCCTAGAAGCTGGCCAGGGCCGCGGCCGCGTCGGGGGTTATCTGAAAAATGGAGGTGAAGCCCGCCACCTCGAAGACCTCCAGCACATAGGGTTGCAGGCCGCACAGCACCAGGCGGCCACCCAGGGCGCCAGACTTTTTGGCCGCCGACAACAGCACCCTCAGGCCCGCGCTGGAGACGTACTCCACCAGGCCCATGTCCACCACGAGCTTCTTGACGCCGTCTTTGATATGGGCTTGCAGGCTGGAATCAATCTGGCCGGACGACTGGGCGTCGAAGCGACCGTTCAGGGCCACCACGGTGACTTCCTGCTGCACGCTGGTCGAAATATCCATGAGAGGAGACTCCTGTCTTGCGTTTGGGTCGTGAGCCTAACCTAGCAATAAATCAGCCGTTAGGCAAGGAGACTCCTGGGCCGGGATCAGGATTGGTCCCGCTCCAGGCTGGCCCACCACCCCCACCGTCCCGCCCAGTCCACCAACTCGCGGCCGGTGGCCAGGGCCTGGGCCAGACGGGCGGCCCGAAACTCCGCCGCTGGCGGCCGGCCGGCCCCAGGCGGCGGCGGGGCATAGGCGCGGCAGGGGCGGTAATGCCAGCCCTGTCGCCCCCCCAAGGCCCGCCACTGGCCGGCCCACCCCAGGCGCATGAGCCCCAGGGCCAACTCCAACTCCACCGGGGCCAGCACGTGATAATCCCGGCCCCCTGGTTCCACCCCCACCAACCCCACCCAGCCCTGGCCCTGGGGCAGGGTGGCGCGCAGCAGGTCGTTCAGGCGGAAACGCAAGGCCATGGCCCGGGACCTTTGGCCCTATACCTCGTTGAGCAAATCCGGTTGGCCCGTGGCCTCGCGCACCGCCCGCCACAGCCCACCGTCGGGGTCCACGTAGCTGCGATGGCTCACCGCCAGCTTGATGGGCACATGCACGTAATGGTCGTTCCACAGGGAGACCAACAGGCCGGTCTTGCCGGCCAGGCCAGCGTGCACGGCGTGGTGGGCCAAAAAGCCGGTGTACACGCGGTCGTTGGGCGTGGCCGGCACCGAGCGGATCATATAGGAGGGATCGATGTACTTGAGGTTCAGCTCCTGGCCGCGCTCCTTGAAATGCCCGTTGATGCGGTCCTTGAGGTAGGTGCCGATGTCGCCCAGCTTGATGTTGCCGCTGGCGTCCTGGCCCAGGTCCGCGCCTTCGAAAAGCTTCTGGCCCGAGCCCTCGGCCACCACGATCACCGCGTGCCCCCGCCCCTTGATGCGCTCCTCCAGGCGGCTCAAGAGCCCCCGCGATCCATCCAGGTCCCAGTCCACCTCGGGGATCAGGCAGAAGTTGATCTCCGTGAGAGCCAGGGTGGCGTGGGCGGCCACGAAGCCGCTGTAGCGGCCCATGAGCTTCAACAGGCCCACGCCGTTGGGCGCGCCGGTGGCCTCGTTGTGGGCGCTGAGGATGGCCCGGGTGGCGGCCTCCACCGCCGTCTGGAAGCCGAAGGTCACCTGCACGAAGCTGATGTCGTTGTCGATGGTCTTGGGGATGGCCACAACCCCGGTTTTTATGCCCCGGTTGGTGATCTCCTCGGTGATGGACTGGGCGGCGCGCAGGGTGCCGTCGCCGCCGATCATGAACAAAAGCCCGATATTCTGGCGCTCCAGGGAGTCGACGATCTCCTCGATGGACTGGCCGCCGCGGCTCATGCCCAAAAACGACCCCCCGCGGCTATGCACGTTCTGCACCGTGGAGGGGTTTAGCTCCATCAGGTCATGGCCATAGGAGGGGATGAAGCCCTGCAGGCCATAGCGCACGCCCACCACGTTGCGCACGCCGTAGATGTAATGCAATTGCAGCACAATGGCCCGCACCAGCGAGTTGATGCCCGGACACATGCCCCCGCAGGTGACAATGGCCGCCTTGAGCTTGGTGGGGTCGAAGTAGATTTTTTCGCGGGGGCCGGCCCGCTCGAAGCTGGGTTCCTCGCCGCAGACGGGGTCCTGGGGGCGCAGGTAGGGGTCCACTCGCATGCGCACGCTCTCGTCCACGAAGCGCTGCCGCCCCTGCCCGCCCGCGCGGCTGGACCTGAAGATGGGGTTGGCGATCTTGGCCGTCCCCAGGGTCTGAATCTGGGTCTGGGAGGGCTCCACCTGGTGGTGATCATCGCGCACGGCTACCTCCTGGGCTCTAGGGCGTGGGGACATGGTTTCAAGGGCAGGCTAGCATCCCGGCGGTAAGCGGTCAAGCGGGCAGCCAGGGGGGTAATCTCTTTTCCTGGCTTTGTTTTCCCGCCCCGCCGCCCGCGCGGCCGGCGGGGGGCAAGAGACCCATCTGGCGGGTGCGCGCCTGCTCCGCATATGTTAGGATCATTGAGGTAAACCTGGGGCCTTCCCCAGCCAACTCGATACCATAAGCGAGGAATACGCTCATGATCCCCCGTTTCAGCATGGAAGGCATCCGCCGCACCGTCTTCGGCCAGGGCAGCGCCGCCAGCCTGGGCGAGGAGATTCGCCTGTTGGAGGCCAAACGGGCCCTGGTGGTGATCGACCCCCAGGTGCTGGCGGCCGGGGTGGTGCAGCCGGTCCTGGACGGCCTCAAGAAAGCCGGCGTGGCCTATCATATCTTTGACAAGCTCACCCGCGAGCCCGAGCCGGCCGAGGCCGACGCCGCCGCCCAGGCGGGCAAGGAGTTCAAGGCCCAGGCCGTGGTGGGCATCGGCGGCGGCAGCGCCCTGGATTTGGCCAAGGCCGCCGCCGTGCTGATGACCAACCCCGGCCTGGCCACGGACTACGTGGGCCTGGAGCTGATCAAGAGCCCCGGCAAGCCCGTGATCTGCCTGCCCACCACGGCGGGCACCGGCAGCGAGGTGACCTTCACCGCCGTCTTCACCCGCCGCCACGACAAGTTCAAGGGCGGCATCAACGGCCGTCTGCTCTACCCCCACACGGCCATCCTGGACCCCCTGTTGACCGTGAGCTGCCCGCCCTACATCACGGCCATCGTGGGCATGGACGCCCTGACGCATGCCATGGAGGCCTACACCAGCCGTGCGGCCACACCCATTAGCGACCTGAACGCCCTGAAGGCCATTGAGCTGATCGGCGAGAACCTGCGGGCCGCCTTTGCCCACGGCGAAAACCTGGAGGCCCGCGAAAACATGCTCCTGGGCTCCTACCTGGCCGGCCTGGCCCTGGCCCAGGCGGGGGTGGGGGCGGTGCACGCCATGGCCTATCCCCTGGGGGCCTTCTACGACATCCCCCACGGCGAGGCCAACGCCACCCTGTTGCCCTATGTGCTGCGCTTCAACCTCATGGCCTGCCCCGAGCGCTTCTCCACCATGGCCTACGCCCTGGCCGAGCTGCCCGAGGACCTAAGCACCCGCGAGGCCGCCGAGGCCTGCGTGCAGGAGATATTCGAGCTGTCCTACGACATCGGCATTCCCCCCAACCTGGGTGCCCTGAACGTGCCCCAGGCCGACGTGCCGGCCATGGCCGCCAAGGCCATGACCGTGGCCCGGCCCATAGCCAACAACCCCCGCAAGGTGACCGCCAGCGACCTGGAGGGCATCTACCATACGGCCTTCGAGGGCGACTAGCCCCCCAAGGCCACCAGCGATCAACCAGCCGGCCCCGCCCCCGGGGCCGGCCCCCTATATGAGGAGACAAGTCATGCCCGGCTTCGAATGGCTGGACGACAAGGAAACCAAGGCCCTGTTGGATGTCATGAACCGGGGCATCCTCTTCCGTTACGACATGCCCGGTGGCCGTGGCCAGTACGTGGAGGAGTTCGAGAAGAAATTCGCCCAGTACTGCGGCGCGCGCTTCGCCCTGGCCGTGGGCAGCGGCACCGCCGCGGTCAAGGTGGGCCTGGTGGGCCTGGGCGTGGGCCCCGGCGACGAGGTGATCGTGCCCGGCTTCACCTTCGTGGCCACCTGGGAGGCGGTCTTTGACTGCGGGGCCACGCCGGTGTTCTGCGAGATCGACGAGACCCTGTGCCTGGACCCGGCCGACCTGGAGAAGAAAATCACCCCCCAGACCCGAGCCATCGCCGCCGTGCACATGCTGGGCGCCCAGGCCAAGATGGGGCAGATCAAGGCCGTGGCCGAGCGTCACGGCATCCCCGTGCTGGAAGACACCGCCCAGGCCGCCGGCTGCACCCTGGAGGGAAAATACGTGGGCACCTTCGGCGCCTGCGGTACCTTCAGCTTCGACGCGGTCAAGACGCTCACCACCGGCGAGGGCGGCATGGTCATAACCGATGACGAGGCCCTGTACCAGAACATCTGCGAGTACTCCGACCACGGCCACGACCACAAGCCCGTGGGGCGCGGCAACGAGAGCCGGCGTTTTCACGGCTTCAACTACCGCATGATGGAGCTGCAAGGCGCCCTGGGCCTGGTCCAGTTGGCCAAGCTGCCCCAGATGGTAGAGCGCATGCGCTCCCACAAGCAGGCCCTCAAGGAGGCCCTGTCGCGGGTGCCGGGGCTGACCTTCCGCGAGCTGCCCGACGCCGCCGGCGACTCGGCCACCTTCCTCTCCTGGTTCCTGCCCGATGCCGGCAAGGCCCAGGCCATGGCCGCCATCCTGGCCGAAAACGGGGCCGGCGCCGTGCCCTGGGGCCTGAACACCTGGCACGCCTATCCCCACTGGGAGCACCTGCACGCCGGCGCCACCCCCCACAAGAACGGCTGGCCCTACAAGCGCCCCCAGGGCGATCTGGCCTATGGCCCCCAGGACCTGCCCCGCACCAGCGAACTGTTGTCGCGCTGCCTGTCCTGGCAGATCATGCTTAACTGGGACGAGGCCGAGCTGAAAAAGCGCACCGCGGCCGTCAACCAGGCGGTGGGCGTCCTGTAGCCATGGGACTTTACGTCATCATACCGGCTCGTTACGGCTCCACGCGCTTTCCCGGCAAGCCCCTGGTGGCCATCAACGGCCGGCCCATGATCCAACACGTCATGGAACGGGCCGGCCGCGCCCCGGGGGTGGTGGAGGTGGCGGTGGCCACCGACGACCAGCGCATCGCCCGGGCCGTGGAGGCCTTTGGCGGGCGGGCGGTGATGACCAAGAGCGACCTGCGCACCGGCAGCGACCGCGTGGCCGCCGCCGCCCAGGCCATGGGCCTAAAGGGCGACGACCTGGTGGTCAACGTGCAGGGCGATCAGCCCTTGTTGCCGCCGGAGGTGATCAGCCAGACCGCCGCGCCGCTGCTGGCCGATCCCGGCCTGGGCATGGCCACCCCGGTGGTGCCCATCACCAGGCCCGAGGAGGTCACCGACCCCAACCACGTCAAGGTGGTGCTGGACCAGAACGGCGACGCCCTGTATTTCTCGCGCCAGCCCATACCCCATCCCCGCGACGGCGCGCCGGTGACCTTCCTCAAGCACCTGGGGGTCTACGTATACCGCAAATCCTTCTTGGACACCTATGCCGCCCTGCCCAGCGGCACCCTGGAAGAGCTGGAAAAGCTTGAGCAACTTAGGGTGCTGGAGGCCGGTTATCGCCTGCGTTGCGTGATCACCCAGTTCGACTCGCCGGAGGTGGACCGCCCCGAGGACGCCCGGCGGGTGGCCCAGATCATCCAGGACAGCCCCCCCGACTGGTAGGGCCGAAAGTGTATTGGCCATGCTGACCCAGGCCGGACGCCCCGCATTCTTCGGAGGTGGACCGGCCTGGGTTTTCTATGTGCTGGCCGCCGCCGGCCTGCTGCTATTCATACGCAATCTGCGCGCCCGCCTGCGCTGCGCCCCTGACCCGTCCCCCGGCGGCCGGCCTTGGCTGCTGCCCCTGGGCGATGGCCCCCGCGCCCCCCAGCCCGTGGAGGCCGCCCTGTTGGGGCTGCTGCGCGCCGCCCTGCTGGTCCTGGCTCTGGGCAGCCTCTCGTGGAACCTGCACCGTCTGGCGCACCCCTTCCTGCGCGGCCAGGCCTATCTGGTCTTCGCCCTGACCCTGGAGGTGGCCGGAGGCCTGCTGCTCTTGGCCCTGCTGGGCCTGGCGGCGCGGCGGGCCACTAATCGGGCGGGTGGCTCGGGGTCCTCCTGGGTCAGCCTGGGGCTCCTGCTCTGGGTGACGGTTGGCGGCTTTTTTACGGAATACGCCCGCCTGGCCGCCACCCGCCCCGACTGGGCGGGCGTCGAGTTTCTTGGCTGGCTGCCGGTGCGCCTGTGGTCCACCTGGGGCGGCCCCTCGGACGCCTGGTTGCTGATCATCTGGTGGGCCCACGCCCTGCCGGCCCTGCTGCTGGTGGCCTGGCTACCCCGGATGCGCCTCTGAGCGGGCTGGCGGCGCACCCTGGCCGGGCAAGACCCAGCAATTAATTATCGCCATTGCCGATACCTACCAACGCGCAGCATCTCTCCTTCGTATTTGACTTATCGTAACCAATCGCTAATATAGATCATATTAAATTTGCCTATGCATTTGGGGTGTTTATTGGGCCGGCGCGGCTGATACGTTGGGATTTTTTCTATTGACTTTATCTATAACAAACCGCCGCGAGCCCCGGTCATGGCTCTACCTTTTGCCCCGCCTGGGTCTGGGTGCGCTGTTCGTCTACGCCGGAGCGGCCAAGCTGTGGGACGTGCAGGCCTTCGGGGTGATCATCGCCCGCTACCACCTGGTGCCCGAGCCCCTGCTGCTGCCGGCGGCCGTGGGTCTGCCCCTCTTGGAGGTCCTGGCCGGCCTGGGCCTGATCTGCGGGGTGCGCGGCAGCCTGACCTTGCTCAGCGCCCTCTTGGTCATGTTCGCCGGGGTGCTGTGGTTCGGGGTGCTGGAAGGCCTGGATATCGACTGCGGCTGTTTCGCGCCCCAGGACCTGGCCGAGCACGACGGCCTGCGCCAGGCCCTATACCGCGACCTGGCCTTGCTGGCCGTGGCCGCCTATCTGTACCTGTGGCGCTGGCGCGGGGCCATAAGCGCAAAAACCCGCGGCTGGCGTTTGATTTGGCAGAAGACAAACATGAGGGAGGAAATTAACGGATGAGCAAAATCAAGACCCTGGCCCCCCTGTTCCTGGCGGCCCTGCTATGCCTGGGCCTGGCCAGCCCCTCCTGGGCGCTTTTCGACAAGGAGTTGGACAACGAGCAGTTGGTGGTGACCTTTTACAAAGAAGTCCAGCGCGGCGGCTACAAGGTGGTGGACACCGCCGAGCTTAAGCAGTGGATCGATGCCAAGAAGCCCATGCTCATCGTGGACACCATGCCCCTGGAGGCCAGCTTCAAAAAGCAGCACATCCCCGGCGCGGTCTGTTATGAACTGCCCATCCCCGAGTTGAAGGAGATGTCGACGGCTCAACAAGCCGAATTCACCAAGCTCCTGGGCCCGGACAAGGACCGGCTCTTGGTGATCTATTGCGGGTTCCCCAAGTGCACCCGCAGCCACAACGGGGCCATGTGGGCCGTGAAGCTGGGCTACAAGAACGTGTACCGCTACCCCGGCGGCATCAAGGCCTGGGGCGAGGCGGGCAACCAGGTGGCCAAGGTGGAGTGAGGCCGGGCCGATCCCCGGGCCTTACGACCTGACCGCAAAGCATATAAAGGGCGGGGATAAACCCCGCCCCTACATTGAGATCGTCATCTCAAGGTGGGGGCGGGGTTTATCCCCGCCCTCAGTTGCGCGACATGGTGGCAACGGGAGCCGGCCCCGCCCGACCTTGCCAGGGGGTCTCCCGACCCGTTATAGCGAGCCGCGGCTCGCGGCCGGTTAGACCTTGCGCACCAGACCCACCATGACCCCCAAAATGCGCAGGTTGTCCTGGTGGTTGACCTTGATGGTCTTGACCATGGGGTTGGCGGCGCGCAGTTCCACGCCATCGCCGACCGGGTGGAAATGCTTGAGCGTCACCTCGTCCTCCAACAGCACCGCCACCACCTCGCCGGCCGGGGCGTCGGGTTGGGAGCGCAGGATGACCATGTCGCCCTCCTGGATGTGATCGCCGACCATGGAATCGCCCCGCACGCTCAAGGCAAAAAACTGGCCATGGCCGAAAAAGGCGGGGTCCAGGTCCAAGTACTCGTCGGACTCCTCCACGGCCAGCATGGGCTGGCCGGCGGCGATGCGCCCCAACAGGGGGATGTTCTTGGCCTGACCCACCACGTTCAGCGCCCGGGGCAGGCCGGGGGCCGAGCGCAGAAAGCCTTTTTTTTGCAGGGCTTTCATGTGGTCGTGGGCGGCGCGCGGCGAACGAAAGCCGAAGTGGGAGGCCACCTCGCGCACCGTGGGCGGGTAGCCCTGGCGGGTCAGGAAGCTGTTTATGAATTCCAACACCTGGGCCTGGCGGTCAGTCAAACCGCGGGTCATGGCCACCTCCCGGCAAGAGCACAACGAACTTGGCCCCGATGCCAGCGCGCCAGGACCACCCATGATTGGCTATACACTATACGATAGTCTAGGTGGCAGTCAAGTGGGAAATTGCGCCCAAAGGCCGGCGTCTCAGGTGGGCGGCGGGGCTGGTCGCTGGGGCCGGCGGCCCAGCACGGCGCTGAGGCGGCGGGCGCAGGTCAGCACAGGGCCGCGCAGGCGTTGGAAGAGCGCCCGGCCGTCCTGGCGGTGCTTGACCAGGGCCACGCTCACGGCAGCCGCCGCCCTGCCCTCCCGGTCCCACACCGGAGCGGCCATGGCAAACAATTCGGGTAGATAGTCGCCATCGTTGACCGCGTATCCTTGGGCGCGCACCTCATCCAGGGCCAGGTTCAGGTCCACCTGTCGCTGGCGCAGCCACTGGGCGGCCTGGGGATCGGCCAGCAGGCGGGTAAGGGCCTGGCGGCGCTCGGCCGGGGGCAGGTTGGCCAACAACACCCGCCCCGGCGAGGAGCTATAGGCAGGCAGGCGGCTGCCCACGTTGAGGTTGAGGCTCAAGACCTCTTGACGGCGGTGGCGGGCCACGTACATCACCTCCAGGCCGCCCTTTTCCAGGACGCACAGGTTTACGTTGGCCTCCACCTCGTGGAACAGGGCCTCCAGGAAGGGCTGCGCCGCCTCGCGCACCTCCAGGCCGTCCAGCACCGCGAAGCCCATGTCCAGCACCGACGGCCCCAGGCAATAGGCCCCGCCCTTGACCGGCTGCTGCACGTAGCCCCGGCTGATCAGGGTGCTCAGCAGGCGGAAGACCGTGGACTTGGGCAGCTTGAGTTCGCTGGCCAAGTCAGCCAGGGGCAGGCTGAATCCCCGGCGGCCAAAGGCCTCCAAGACCTGCAGGCCCCGCACCAGGGCCGTGACCGGCGGTTTTTCTCGGGCCATTGGCACGTTCCATTCTACGAAATATTAGTTCCAGTAGTCGGGATGGTAGCCAAAAGCCCTGTAAACGTCAAGCCTCTGCTAATAGCAACGCCCTGGCCGGCCTTTAGGCCTCGACCAGGGCGGTCTTCGGGCGGCGGGGGCGCGGGCGGGCGGCGCTCAGCGCCTGCCGCCTGAACTCAGGGAGCGCCCGTTGTCCAAAAGCAGGTGTTGCTCCTGACAAGGCCAGTGCTTTCTGGCGATGTTGGCCAGCACCTGCAAAAGCACCCCCGGCTCCTGATCCTGGTAGGTCAGGAAACGAGGACGTAGCAGGTGGGCCCGCCCCACCAGGCAAGGGTCGTGGCTGGGCAGGACCACGGTCACGGGCCGGTCCCCCAGCAGGTTGCGCAGGGACAAGATGTCATCCATCTGTTGGGCGCTCTCCGGCACCAACACCACCACCGTGCCTTCCTGCGTGGGCGCTCCCAGATTGCTGGCCAAGCTCTCCAGGGTGTCGCAGAACTCGCTATCCCCATAGGCGCTAACATCGCCCAACAACGGGCCATATGTTTGCCCGGCCTGATGGCGGGCGGGGAAATATATTAGTAGGTGCATGTCATTGCCCCCGGCAGGTGGAGGTGTTAGGGCATCGCCCAGTTTAGCCGTTGATTAATCAATATCCATGCCACCAGCACCGCCGTGGGTAACAATCTGTTTTATTTTGATTATTAATATAACGGCCAACTGGATCGGGCGTCAGGACAGACAGCAAGCGGGTATTTGTCATGCCCGCCAAGAAAACGTCCCGCCAGGCAGTACAAAACGCCTAGAATCTCAATCTGATAGATGCTAGTCGGACTTGGGACGCGATATGCCGTATTTTTTTAATAGGGCATAGAGCCGCCCACGGGAGAGCTGAGATATCTGGCAGGCTTCGGGGATGTCACCCTGGCTAAGGGCCATCAGGTCTTGCAGGTAGCGCTTCTCGGCCGCCCCCAGCACCTCGTCCCGGAATTGGCTCAGAGGGGCCAGCACGTGGCCGGACAGGGACGCTGGCGCCGCCCCGCCAGGGGAAGGCGCGGCCTCGCGGCGCAGGGAGGCCTTGGCCACCTCCACCCGTAAAAAGGTCGGCAGGTGGTAGGGAAAGAGGATGGGCTCGTTGAGGGCCGAGGCCACGGTGCGCTCCAAGACGTTGACCAACTCGCGCACGTTGCCCGGCCAGGGATAGGCCTGCAAGGCCTCCAGAAAATCCGGGGAAAACCCCTTGTTGCGTATTTTGTAGCGCTGCCATAGGCGCGCCAGGTGATGAGTCACCAAGTCAGCCATGTCTTCCAGGCGGGTACGCAGGGGCGGCAGGTCGATATTAAAGGAGCGCAGGCGGAAGAACAGATCCTGCCGAAAGGACTGCTGGCCCACCAACTGCTCCAGATCGCGGTTGGTGGCGGCTATCAGCCTGAAATCGCTGGCCACCTCACTGTCGCTGCCCACCGGGCGAAAGCGGCGTTCCTGGATCACCCGCAGGAAGGATTTCTGCAGGGTGGGAGGCAGTTCGCCCACCTCGTCCAGGAACAGGGTGCCACCGTGGGCCTGCTCCACCAGACCGCGCTGGCTGCGGTCGGCGCCGGTGAAGGAGCCGCGCACGTGGCCGAACAACAGGCTCTCCACCAGGTTGTCGGGCAGGGCCGTGCAGTCCACCACCACAAAGCTCTTGTCGGCCCGCTGGCTGTTGCGGTGTATGCCCCAGGCGAAAAGCTCCTTGCCGGTGCCGGTCTCGCCGGTGATCAACACGTTGGCGTCGGACCCGGCGGCCTGGGCCATGGTGTCCAAGCAGGCCATCATGGGGGGGCTGTCGCCGATTATATCCTCTCGTTTCAACAGCTTTGGCGCCGAGCGTCCCTGGCGCTCCTTGCGATAGTCCAGGGCGCGCATCAAGGGCAGGGTCATCTTTTCCAGGGAGGCCGGCTTTTCGATGTAGTCCCAGGCGCCGTTCTTGATGGCCAGTTCGGCGCCGTCGGGGTCGCCCATGCCGGTCATGATTATGACCTCGGGCCTGGCTGGGCTGGCGCGGATATCGGAAAGACGCTGCAGGCCATTGCCGTCGGGTAGGCGCACGTCCAGAAAGATCACATCAAAAGGCTGCGCCTGGACCATTTCCCAACCACTGACCAGAGTATGCGCCTGCGTGGCGCTGTGCCCTTGGCGCTCCACCATGCGGGCCAATAGACGACAGATCATGGGATCGTCGTCGATAATCAGAATGTCTGCCATAGTTTGTTATTTTGATTGATAAGGTGTCTAGTAACAAGAGCTTTATTAGACCTATAATACATAGCAATTACTAGTGTACCGTCAAGCCCGGTCCCGGGCTGCGCATTTTTAGCGATGTCATCGCTTGGCTAGGGCTTTAGGGTATGCTACTAAACAATGGTCCCCCCGGCACCCCCCAAAGGCCCCGCTGACGGCAGGGCGGCAGGTGGCGGGGCCCATGCCCCCAGTAACAGCGGGCCAGCCCCGACCCGCGATCCCCGGAGAACAGAGTATGTCCATGTCCCCCAAAATCCACTTCGCCGCCCTGGCTCTGCTCCTGGCCTTGGCGGCCGGCTGTAGCGGCGAATCAGACAAACCCGCGCCCGCGCCCGCGGCGGCGGCGGCGGTTGACCCCTGCGGCTTGGTGACCCTTGCCGAGGCCGAGGCCGCCCTGGGCCAGGCGGTGCTGCCGCCCGAGACCCGCAAGACCAACAACCCCCTGGGCCAGGTCATCTGTGTCTACGCCGCCACCGCGGAAGACAAGGTCCGCTTCGTGCAATTGTCCCTGGTGCGCGACCAGGGCATGGCCCCCCAGATGCGCCAGCAGGGCTACAGCGCCGCCCGGCTCTTCCAAGACACCAAGGCCCTGCTGGAAAACCCCCAGGAGGTGCCGGGTCTGGGCCAGGCGGCCTTTTTCGGGGGCAGCGGCTTGAAGGCCGGGGCCGGCCTGCACGTGCTCCAGCGCGACGCCTACCTGACCATAACCGTGGCCAGCAGCGATGGCGAGCACAACCTGGCCCAGGCCAAGCTTCTGGCGAACAAGGCCCTGGAACGACTCAAATAGAATCCCTGGCCCCACAGCCTGCCCGCATATGGTCGCCTTGGGCCCCGGGCGGGCCGGAGCGGCCCCGCCGGGCCCCCGGCCCGGCGCCTGGCCGGGTGAACGCCCAGCGCGGAAACGCCCCCAGGACGGCCAGGACCAGGCGGAGTTCTGGCGGGTGTTACGGCTTTTTTTCATATCGCTCTTCATAATTGATAATATCTTTGAGCATTGTCGGTCTAAATACTAAATAATGTGACGCAACGGCCCACGAGCCGGCGGGAGACGCGAAAATTATCGCCTCCCGGGCCAGCTTTCTATAGTATATGCTAGGTGTTTCACCCCAGCCCCGGAGCCTGTCTTGCTGCCCCATTTCGTGCCGGCCTACAGCGTCGGCCCACTCATCGGCTTGGTGGCCAACGGCCTCCTGGCCCTGTTGTGCCTGGTCATCCTGCTCACCTACCGCAGCTATCGCCCGCTCAAGTTCCTGCTTTTGTTCTATGTGACCCTGAGCGGCTACTTCCTGGGCTTCACCGTCTACGGCTACCAGTTCTCCCAGCAATCCATCCTGGCCTGGTACCGCCTGATGCTGCTGGCCCTGTGCTTCGCTCCCGTGGCCTGGGTGTGGTTCGCCTGCAGCCTGCAAGATATCCGCCCCGGCCCCTGGGCCTGGGGTTCCCTGGGCCTGTCATTGGTCCTGGCGGCCCTGCTGCTCCTTGTGGAGCACCCCCTGGTGTTGGGGCCGCCCCTGGTCTGGCAACCCCACGTGGGCATCTGGCACCCCCAGGCCGGACTGATTCGCCCCATCCTTTACACCTTCGACTTGGTCGTCGTCTTCACCACCATGGTGCTGTTCTGGTTCCGCTGGTGGCGGGGGCCAGGCAAGCCGGCCTATGTGCGGGCCTTGCTGGCCGGACTGTCCATATGGTTTTTCGGGGGACTGCACGACGCCGCCTTCGCCCTGCACATGCCCCTCCTGCCCTTCAATATCATGTGGGTGGGCTCCATTTGGCTCTCCCTGTGCTTGGCCCTGGCCATGGCCTTCCACCTGCGCGACCTGGACGAGGCGGTAAAGACCTCCGAGGCCAAATTCGCCAAGGCCTTTACCTTGAACCCCGACGGCCTGATCATCACCACCCTGGCCGAGGGGCGTCTGCTGGAGGCCAACGAGGCCTTTTTGCGCATCACGGGCTTTGAGCGCCAGGAGGTAATCGGCAAGACAGCCTTTGAAGTCAACTTTTGGCCCGACCCCTCCCTGCGGGCCGGGTTGGCCCAGGCCCTGGTGAAACAGGGCTATCTGCACAACCAGGAAGGCGGTCTGCGGATCAAAACCGGCGAGATCAGGGACGTCATGTGGTCGGCCGAGATGATCCAGGTCGGCGGCGAGACCTGCGTCCTGGCCGTGATCCGCGACGTCACCGAGCGCAAGCGGGCCGAGGCCGAGCTGGACAGCTATCGCCACCACCTGGAGGAGTTGGTGGGCGAGCGCACCTCCGAGCTGAGCCAGGCCAACCGCGAGTTGCAGCACGAGATCGCCGAGCGCCGCCGCACCGAGGACGCCCTGCGCCAGAGCCGGGCCGATTTGCAGGCCATCTTCGACTCCTTGCAGGATTTCCTCTACGTGCTGGACGACCAGGGGCGCATCGTGGCCGTCAACCCCCCGGTCAGCGAGCGCCTGGGCTACGGCCAGGAGGCGCTCCTGGGCCGCGAGGTGACCATGCTGCACCCGCCGGAGCGGCGCGAGGAGGCGGCCAACGTGGTGGCCAGCATCATCACCGGCGACTGCGACCGCAGCCACCTGCCCCTCATGGCCCAGGACGGCACCCTGGTGCCGGTGGAGACCCGCATCACCCGGGGGCGCTGGGGCGACCGGCGGGTGTTTTTCGGCATAAGCCGCGACATCAGCGAGCGCCAACGCGCCCAGGAAGTGCTGCGCCAACTGGCCGCCGGCGTGGCCCACAACTTCAACAACCTGCTGGCCGCCATCCTGGGCAATGCCCAGGCCGCCGAGGCCGAGTTGCGCGCCCAGGGCCAAGAGCGGGGCCGCCTGGGCTTGCTCTTGGACAACGTGGTGCATGGCGCCATCTCCGGCCGGGGCCTGGTGCAGCGCCTGGCCGCCTACGTTGGCGGCCGGCGCCCCCAGAGCAGCGGCTATGAATCGGTGGACGTGGCCGAGGTGGCCGCGGCCACGGTCAAGATCGCCCAGGCGGCCTGGCGCCCCCTGGACCAGGCCCGGGTGGAGTTCATAACCAGCCTGCGGCCGGGCCTGTGGGTGGGCGTGCAGCGCGACGAGCTGATGGAGGTCTGCCTCAACCTATTGCGCAACGCCCTGGAGGCCATGCCCAAGGGCGGCCGGCTCACGGTGAGCGCGGCCAAGGAAGACGAGCAGTCCGTGATACGCTTCAGCGACACCGGCCTGGGCATGACTCCCGAGACCTCCCGCCGCCTCTTCGAGCCCTTCTTCAGCACCAAGGGCGTGGCCGGCCAGGGCCTGGGCCTGGCCTCCAGCCGCGGCATCGTGCGGGCCTACGGCGGCGATATCACCGTGCACAGCCAGCCCGGCCAGGGCACCACCTTCAGCGTGATCCTGCCGCTGAGCACCCCCAGCCAGACCCAGGCCCACCCGGCGCTGGATCCCGTGCAGGCCGTGGTGGGAGCGCGGGTGCTCATGGTGGAGGACGAGGCCCTGGTGGCCATGGGCGGGCGGGCGCTGTTGGAGGAGGCCGGCTACCAGGTGCACCTGAGCGCCAACGTGGCCGAGGCCGTGGCGGCGCTGGGTAACTTCCAGCCCCAACTGGTGCTCTGCGACCTGGGCCTGCCCGACGGCCAGGGCTGGGAGGTGGCCGCCCGCCTGGACCAGGAGCGCCAGGACTCGGGCACACCGGCCATCCCCTTCATACTGGTCACCGGCTGGACCAGCGACCCCGGCCTCAGCGAGGCTCCCCCGGGGGTGCCGCCGGCCTTCGCGGTGCTGCACAAGCCAGTGGACCGTTCCCTGCTCCTGTTCACCGTGGCCCAGGCCCTGACCTCCTAGCCAACCCGCCCCCGGCCAAAGCCCGAGCCCTTGACAGCCGCCGGGGATGGGGTAGTTTTGCCTAATCAGCACAGTAGCCTCCCGAGCTTGCAGCTCGGTTTTTTAGTGACGGCCGCCAAGGGGGCCATATCGTGAAGGGACGGTCAATATGGGCACCGCCAAGGCGGGAGATTTCGTGCAGGTCTTTTACACCGGCTCGCTGACCAACGGCGAGGTCTTTGACTCCAACGAGGGCGGCACGGCCCTGGAGTTCCAGATGGACACCGGCGGCATCATCCCCGGATTCAACGATGCGGTGATGGGCATGAGCGAGGGGCAGGAAAAAGAAGTCAACATCCCCCCCGAGCGGGCCTACGGCCAGCCCGATGAGCGCATGATCATGCAGTTCCCCCTCAAGGACGTGCCGGCCAATATCAATCCCCAGGTGGGCATGACCCTGCAACTCACCGCCCCCGACGGCCGCCCGCTGCCGGCGCGCGTCACCGCCCTGGACGAAGAGAACATGACCCTGGACCTCAACTCGCCCCTGGCCGGCCAGACCCTGATCTTCAAGATCCGCCTGGCGGGTATCACCCAGACGCCCACCCAGATGGCCGCCGGCTGCGGCTGCGGTTGCGGCTCCGACGGCAGCGGCGGCTGCGGTCCCGACCCCGCCAGCGGCTGCGGCAACCCCGGCTCCTGCTGCTCCTAGTGGGGTGCCCCCCACGGGGCGTAAACGAGCAGGGTGGCCCCCTACCCTAGCCAGCCCCGTCGACTGCCGAAGAAGCTCTGTCGGACAACAAAACCGGGCGGGGGGGGAACCCCCCCCCACCAGAAGAAAAAAAAACCCAAGTGAAAGGGTTGATTGTTGGGGGGGGGTTTCCCCCCCCGCCCGTTCTAATTTCCCAACGCGACGCCCCCGCCGCGGCTCGCGGCCTAGTCCTGGAACAGCTCGGTGCTCAGGTAGCGCTCGCCGGTGCTGGGCAGGATCACCACGATGAGCTTGCCCACGTTCTCGGGCCGCCGGGCCACCTGGTAGGCGGCATGGGCCGCCGCGCCCGAGGAGATGCCGCAGAGGATGCCCTCCTTCTTGGCCAGGGCGCGGGCGGTGGCGAAGGCCTGATCATTGGTGACCGTGACCACCTCGTCGATGATCTGGGTGTTGAGCACCGCGGGCACGAAGCCGGCGCCGATGCCCTGAATCTTGTGCGGCCCAGGCGCCCCGCCGGAGAGCACCGGCGAGTCGGCCGGCTCCACGGCCACGGCCTTGAAGCCCGGCTTGCGGGCCTTTAGCACCTCGGCCACGCCGGTGATGGTGCCGCCGGTGCCCACGCCGCAGACCACCATGTCCACCGCCCCGTTGCTGTCGCGCCATATCTCCTCGGCGGTGGTGCGACGGTGCACCTCGGGGTTGGCCGGGTTGGCGAACTGGTTGGGCATGAAGGCCCCCGGATTCTCGGCCACGATCTCCTCGGCGCGCTGGATGGCCCCCTTCATGCCCTGGTGACCCGGCGTGAGCACCAGCTCGGCGCCCAGGTGCTTGAGGAGCTTGCGCCGCTCCTGGCTCATGGTCTCGGGCATGGTCAGGATCAGGCGGTAGCCCTTGATGGCCGAAACGAAGGCCAGGGCGATGCCGGTGTTGCCGCTGGTGGGCTCCACGATCAATCCGCCGGGCTTCAGTTTGCCCTCGGCCTCGGCGGCGCCGATCATGGCCACGCCGATGCGGTCCTTGACGCTGCCCAGGGGGTTTCTGAACTCCAGCTTGGCCGCCACGGTGGCCACCAGCTCCTGCTGGCAACTGGCGCCCAGGAGCACCAGGGGGGTGCCGCCCACGGTGCGTACGACGTCGGGATTGATATTGAGCATGCCGCCTCCTTGGCTAGTGTCGAGGCCGAAAAAAATACAGCCCGGCCCGCCCCCGCCGCCCCGGTGGGCCGGGGCCTACTTGCGTCCCACGTAGACCAGCTCGGGCTTCTTGATGAATACCTTGGTGTCCGGGGGCACCGACTCGGTGAGCCAGACGTTGCCGCCGATGGTGGAGCGCGCCCCCACCACGGTTTCGCCGCCCAGGATGGTGGCCCCGGCATAGATGGTGGCCTCGTCCTCGATGGTGGGGTGGCGCTTGGCCGAGCGCAGGGCCTCGGTGGCCTCGCGGGGCAGGGAGAGCGCCCCCAGGGTCACGCCCTGATAGATGCGCACCCCCCGGCCGATGACCGCGGTCTGGCCGATGACCACTCCGGTGCCGTGGTCGATGAAAAAGCTCTCGCCGATCTCGGCCCCGGGATGGATGTCGATGCCGGTCTGGCCGTGGGCGTACTCGCTGACGATGCGCGGCAGCAGGGGCACCTTCAGCTCGTAGAGCACATGGGCCAGGCGGTAGACGGTGATGGCGAACAGCCCCGGATAGCTGAAGATGATCTCGTCGTGGCTGCCGGCGGCCGGGTCGCCGTCAAAGGCGGCGCGCACGTCGGTGGCCAGCACCCGGCGCAGCTCGGGCAGGGCCTTGACGAAATCCAGGGCCGCCGCCTGACCGCTCTCCTCGCACAGGCTGCACGACTGGTCGTAGCGATAGCAGTCGTGGCGGATGGCCCAGGCGATCTGCACCGAAAGGTCCTGGTACAGGGCCGTGGCCTCCTGCCCCAGGTAGTATTCCAGGTTGACCGGATCGATGCGGGTCTGGTTGAAGTAACCGGGAAAAAGAATGCGCCTGGCCTTGAGGATGATATCCACCACCGCCTCGCGGGAGGGGATGGCCACCGGGCTGACGTGGGCGAAACAGCCCTCCTTGGCGCAGGAGGCCACCAGCTCGCCGACCACCTGGGGTATGCGCAGGCCCAGGGAATCGATGATCTGCAACTCGTTTTTGCATTCGTCCTTTTGCAGCATTCTATCCATGCTTGACCTCCGCCAAGCCGCGCCCCATGGGCGCGCGGCGGTATTAAAGCCTACCTGTTTACTACAATAATACCGAATGCCGGCCCCGCCAGGGGCCGGGGTTATTTATCCATCAGCTCGGGGTAGAACCTCTGGGCGCAGTCGGGGCAGATGGCGTGGGTGAACTCGGCCTGCGAACGCCGGCTGATATAGTTCTCGATGCGCTCCCATTCGCCCTTGTCGTCGCGAATGCGCTTGCAGTGGGCGCAGATGGGCAAGAGCCCGCTCAGGGTCTTGACCTCGGCCAAGGCCTTTTGCAACTGGGCCAAGAGGCGCTCGCGCTCCTGGTCGCGCAGCTTGCGTTCAGTGATGTCCCGGCTGAACACGGCCAGCCGCCACACCACGCCCTGCTCGTCCAGCAGGGGATAGACGGCGATATCCAGCCAGCGGCCCCCGTGTTGATCCTGCAGGCGCGCCATCTGGCCGGTGCGCACGGCCTGTTGCAGAAGAGCCCGGCGGGTATCGGCCACCTCGGCGGGCAGATATTCCCAGACCAGGCGGCCCCGCAATTCCTCGGGGCTAGCGCCCATCTCCCGCGCCGCCGCCTGGTTGGCGGCCACCGTGAAGCCCTCCAGGTCCAGGAGCAGGGCCGCGTCCCGGGGGGCGTTGAGCAGGGTGCGGGCGGTCTGCTCGCTCTGCCTGAGTTCCTGTTCGCCGCGTTTGAGCTCGCGGAACAAAAGATCGTAGGGCTGGCGCAGGCCGGTGACGATGACCGCCTGGTAGATCAGATAGAAGGCCATGATCTTGCACAGATGCCCCAGCAAGTTGGCCAGGCCGCTGATCTCGCTGTAAGCGGTGAAGGCCAACTCCGAGGCCATGGACAGCGCCACGGCGGCCAGCATGCCGCTCCACACCCGGCGCTCCAGGCCCAGGCGATGCCGCCACAGCCAGAGCCCGGCCAGGCCCAGGAGGGCCACTATCAGATATTCGCTGACGATCTTGAAGGGGGTCAGTCCGGAGCCCTCCAAGAAGCAATCGGGGAAATGGCCGCTGAAGATAGCGGCCAGGGCCAGCCCCGTGGCCAGGCCCCCGCTGGCCAAGAGCGGCGCGGCTCGGACCCGCCGGCGCAGGAACCAGGGGGCCGCCAGCCAGGACCCGGCCTGCAGGTAGCGGGCGACGATCCACAACTGGGTGGCCAGGTTGGCCCCATTGTTCCCCAAGACGCCCACGCCCTGGAAGGCCAGGGCGTGCAGCAAATCCACGCCGCCCACGAACAGGCTGGAGACCCCCAGGAAGAGCAGATACCCCTGGTCCATGAAACGCCGCGCGTTCCAGGCCAGGATAAACACCGCGCAGGCCACCACGATGCTGAAGAATTCGGCCAGGGTGTGGAAGAGCAGATAGGAGTGCAAGCGGGTCAGGGTCAGCCCGCTCAGGGCCAGTGCCCCCAAAATGGCCTGCCACAGGATGGTGCTGCCCGGGCCGCGAGCGGGGGATTCTTGGTGCATGGCGAACGCTTCACCGGGTGGGGGATGGTTTCCAGCGCTACTGGCAATCATATTATCATTAAGCCGGGCCACGGCACAGGTGGGACATGCCAGGGGCTGGATGGCGATTAACGGTTGACCTGGGGCCGCCACGATGACAAGGTTTGCTCAGTCCCGGCCGCCGGAGACCCGCCGCGCGGCCATGGATATCCACCCTTTCACCACCTGACCGGAGGTAAGCAGCATGTTCAAGGCACCCCTGGCCCTGGCCCTGGCCGTGGCCCTGGCCCTGGCCCTTGGCGCCGGGCCTGCCCGGGCCGACGAGATCACCGACCAGATCGAGCGTAGCATCAAGCTGTACAAGGAGGGCAACGTCAGCGAGGCCCTCAACGAGCTGGAGTTCGCCAGCGGCCTGCTGCGCCAGAAAAAGGCCGAGAGCCTCACCGCCATATTCCCCGAGCCCCCCAGCGGCTGGAAGGCCGAAAAGCCCGAAACCCAGGCCATGGGCAAGGCCTTTTTCGGCGGCGGCATCTCCGCCACCCGTACCTACAAGCAGGAAAAGGGCAAGGGCAAGGTCACCATCGAGGTGATGAGCGACTCGCCCCTGCTGCAGGGCGTGGCCATGATGCTGACCAACCCCATGATGGTGCAGAGCGCCCAGGGCAGCAAGCTGATCCGCATCGGCGATGAAAAGGCCATCCTGCAGACCCACGGCAGCGAGGGAGCCGAGGTGCAGATGGTGGTGGACAACAAGATACTGGTCAAGACCGAGGCCCGGGGCCTGGCCGATCCCGGCGAGACCGCCAAGGACTTCGTGTCCAAGGTGGACCTGAAGAAGCTCCGCCAGCTCAACAAATAGGCCCGTCAACCCGCCGGCCGCCGAAACTGGGTGGCCGGCGGCGAATCCCCCTTGCCCGCGGGCCGTGGGCTTTGCTACCGTAATAAGTAAGCATCGTGCAAGACGAGCTCTACCCGCGGCGGGCCCTGGGCCGGCAGGGAGGGCATCCATCTGCGGCCGGGAAGCGGACCTGCCCGCTCCGGCCGGCCAGGCCCCCGCCAGGGGGCCACGGGCTGGCGCGGGGTCGGGACGGCCCCGGGGGTGCCTGGCGAAAATTCTGTGACAAGGAGGCGGGAAATGGCTGAGAAAAGAGTCGCCCGGGTAACCGACATCATCGCGGCTTCGCCCATCGGTTTTGATGACGCCGTCAAGGTGGGCTTTGAGCGGGCGGTGAAAACCCTGCGGGGCGTCACCGGCATCAAGGTCATCGAGCAGCGCGTGTCGGTGGACAACGACACCATCTCCGAATACCGGGTGCGCCTGGAAGTCATCTTCGTCTTGGAGAACTAAAAGCCTGGCGGACTAACCCCCCGACAGGCCCCCAACGCGGCGTCCCCGCCCGTCCCTAGACCAGGGGGTTGGTGGGGTCGCCCGCTCGTGTCATGGCCTCCAACCGTTCCCGTTCCCGGGCGGCGGGCAGGTAGCCCCGCAGTTGGGCCTCCTGCACCACCTGGCCGTGCTGGTTGCGATATACCGCCTGGGCCAGGGCGCGGCCGTTGTCGTCCACCTCGCTGATGACCAGGCGGCAGGTGATGGTGTCGCCAAAATAAACCGGCCGGCGGAAGCGAAAGTTCATGCCCGAGGCCAGCCAGGCGATCTGCCCCCCCACCTGACAGATCATGGAGGCCACCAACAGGCCGTGGCAGATCAGGCCCTCCAGTCCCTTTTCCCGGCAAAACGGCTGATCATAATGCACGGGGTTGTAATCCCTGGTCAGGTGGCCGAAGGCCTCGGTTTCGGCCTGGCCAAAGGTGCGGGTGATCTCGAAGCTGTCGCCGGCCTTGAGCCCTTCCACGGCCTTTTCGCGCATACTGGACATGCTGGCCTCCCTGGCCGCCCAGTGTACCCGCCCCGGCGGGGGAGGGCAATGCCGCGCCTGCCAGGCCAGCCAGGCCGTCCTCAAGGGGCCTGGGGGCTGGACGCCTCGGGATGGGTCTCGAAATCGGCGCACAATACCAGGCGGTTTCCCTGGGCGTCCTTGAACCAGGTGGAGATGGTCAGGCACAGGTTGCCCGAGGCCCGGGATATGTAGGGATCGGAGACGTAGCGCTCCAGGCCGGCCTTGAGCAGCAGATAGTAGTGTTTGAGCGACTGGTCGGAGCCCCGCGCCGCCGGCCAGAATATGGCCCCCCGCTGGCGGCTGAGCCTGCTGGCCTGGCAGGCGGTGCCACTGAGCTGGATGCCCTGCTCGTCCAGCACGTAGAGACACTCCAGCCAGGGATTCAAGTCCACCAGGGCGCTCAGCCGCTGGTCCAGGGCCTGGAGGTCCAGGCCGCGCAGGCGCTCGCACAGGTCGTTCATCACCTGGCTATAGAGGCGATGCTGGGCCTTTTTGGCCGCGATCTTTTCCACGGTGTAGCGGCGGAAGCTGGCCGCCAGCTCCCGGGCGCGCTCCTCGCAGCGCCGCAGCCCCGACAGCCCCGGCCCGGGGCGCGCCAGATAATAGCCTTGCAACACATCCACGCCCATCTCCAGGGCCATCAGCGCCTCCTCCTCGCGCTCCACGCCCTCGGCCACCACCAGGGCCCCGATCTTGCCCGCCAGGTTCAAGAGGGCCCGGGTCACCTCCTGCTTGTGGTACTGGCGATCCAGGCCGCCGATGAGGCTGCGGTCGATCTTGAGCACGTCGGGCTGGATGATGGCGATGCGTTCCAGGTTGGAATGCCCGGAGCCCACGTCATCCAGGGCCAGCAGGAAGCCATAGCCCTTGTGATCGGCCACGAAGCGTTCCAGGGCCTTCAGGTCGCTGACCCGGGACTCCACGATCTCGATGACGATGCGCCCGGGGTCCAGGCCCAGCCGGCGCACCAGACCCAGCAGGTGGCCGGAGCCCACCACGCCCTGGTCCAGGAGCGCGGCCTCGAAATTTAGATTGAGGATCAGGTTGGGGTGTTCTTGGCAGAGATCACGGAAGGCCACCAAGGCCTGTTGGCGGCACAGGCGGTCCAGGCCGATGAGCAGCTCGCCGTCGCCGGCCAGGGCGAACAGGCGCTGGGGCGGCACCAGTTTCCCGGTCTGGGGGTGCACCCCCCGGCATAGGGCCTCCACGCCCAGCAGGGACTGGCTGCGCATGGACAACAGGGGCTGGAAATGACAAACCACGCCTTGTTCGGCGATCAGTTGCCCCAGGTCCAACTCCGCCTCGGCCGTGGCTGACGGCTGGCCCGCCCCGCAGGATGTCACTCGGCTACCTCCCTCTGGCGTCCGGCCCTGGATACCCCGCGCCGCGCCCGTCCGCCCATTGGACAAGTTGCAGTAAAGCAAAGTCTTAGGCTTGTAACGCAAAGGCCGGGCCAGCGACGGCCGCCAAGCCGCGCGCGGGGGGCATCATGTGATTTTTATTGCAATATTGGCTTGGCGGCCCCCGTGTGAAGGGGTGATAAATAGGCACAATCAGCCTACACAAAGGTGGCTACCAGACGATGATAATACGAAAAGGTAGGTAATTCCCAGTAGATGGGCAGGGATGGCCGGCGGCCGGGCGCGGCGGGAGGCTTTCCCCGGTCGGGGCCGGGCCTCCCGCCGCGGCAGGCGGCTACCTGCCTCCCCCGGCCAGGGCCGCGCTCAGTTCCCCGGCCAGACCCCGCACCGCCGCCTGGGCTTGGTCGGGCGAGCCAGCCCCCAGGACCAGCTTGACCAGGGCCGAACCCACGATCACGCCGTCGGCCACCCGCCCCAGGGCGGCGGCCTGGGCGGGCTCGGCCACGCCGAAGCCCACCGCCACCGGCAGGCTGGCGGCCTGGCGCACCCTGGCGATGCCCGCCAGCATCTCCGGGTCCAGGCTCAGGCCCCCGCCGGTGACGCCGGTCATGGACACATAATACAAAAATCCCGAGCAGCACCCCAGGATGGCGGGCAGACGCTGGGCGGGGGTGGTGGGTGCGGCCATGAAGATGGTGTCCAGACCGGCGGCGCGGGCCGCCGTCAGCCAGGGAGAGGCCTCCTCGGGGGGCAGGTCCGGCACGATGGCCCCGGCCACGCCGGCGGCGGCGGCCTGGCGGGCAAAGGCCTCCAGGCCCAGATTGAGCACCGGGTTGTAATAGGTCATCACCACCACCGGCGCCCGCAGCCGGCCCTGGAGCCCGGCGATCAACTCCAGCACCCCCACGGGCGTGGCGCCGGCGTCCAGGGCCTGCTTGCTGGCCTGCTGTATCACCGGGCCGTCGGCCATGGGGTCGCTGAAGGGTATGCCCACCTCGATGATGTCCGCCCCGGCCTGGTCCAACTCCAGGAGCAGCCGGGCCGAGGTGGCCATGTCGGGCAGCCCGCCGCTGAGAAACGGGATAAAGGCGGCGCGTCCCTCCTGGCGGGCGGCGGCGAAGGCTTGGGCAATGGCCGGGCTCATGATCTCTCCTCCAGATAGGCGGCCACTTGGGCCACGTCCTTGTCGCCTCGGCCCGACAGGCACAAGAGCAGGATGGTCTCGCGGGGCAGGAAGGGGGCGGTCTTAAGGGCCTGGGCCAGGGCGTGGGAGGACTCCAGGGCCGGGATGATGCCCTCCACGCGGGCCAGCTCCTGGAAGGCGATCACCGCCTCCTGGTCGCTGACCGAGGTGTAGCGCACCCGGCCCACGTCCTTCAAGAGGCCGTGCTCCGGCCCCACGCCGGGATAATCCAGGCCGGCGGCGATGGAGTGGGCCTCGCGCACCTGGCCGTGCTCGTCCTGCAACAGATACAGATGGCAGCCGTGCAGCACCCCCGGCCGGCCGGCCCCCAGGCTGGCGGCGTGTTGGCCGCTGGCCAGGCCGTGTCCGGCGGCCTCCACGCCGACCATCTCCACGGGGTCGTCCAGGAAGGCGTGGAACAGGCCCATGGCGTTGGAACCAGCGCCCACGCAGGCCATCAGGAGGTTGGGCAGCCGGCCGGCCTGCTCCAGTATCTGCCGGCGGGCCTCCTGGCCGATCACCGCCTGGAAGTCGCGCACCATCAGGGGGTAGGGATGGGGGCCGATCACCGAGCCCATGATGTAGTGGGTGGTGCGCACGTTGGTCACCCAGTCGCGGATGGCCTGGTTCACGGCGTCCTTGAGAGAGCGGCTACCGCTTTCCACCGGCTCCACGGTGGCCCCCAGCATGCGCATGCGGGTGACGTTGAGGGCCTGGCGCTCCATGTCCAGGGTGCCCATGTACACCGCGCAGGTGAGGCCCATCAGGGCGGCGGCGGTGGCCGTGGCCACCCCGTGCTGGCCGGCGCCGGTTTCGGCGATGATGCGTTTCTTGCCCATCTTCTTGGCCAGGAGCACCTGGCCCAGGGCGTTGTTGATCTTGTGCGCCCCGGTGTGGGTCAGGTCCTCGCGCTTGAGGAAGATGCGCGCCCCGCCCATCCTGTCGCTCAGGCGTTTGGCCTCGTAAAGCGGCGTGGCCCGGCCGGCGTAATAGGTCAGCAGATCGGCCAGCTCGGCCTGGAAGGCGCTGTCCTGGCTGGCCGCCGCGAAGGCGTCCGCCAGTTCGCCCAGGGCCGGCATGAGGGTCTCGGGCACGTAGCGCCCGCCGTAGGGGCCGAAGTGGCCCCCGGCGTCGGGCTGGTCATGCCAGGCCTTTGGCGCGGGCGATGAAGTTTCTGATCTGGGCATGGTCTTTTCTCCCCGGTTCCTTTTCCACGCCGCTGCTTACGTCCACGGCGAAGGGTTTGACGATGTTCACGGCCTGGGCCACGTTGTCTGGATTGAGCCCGCCGGCCAGGATGATCGGGCGTCGGCGGGCCAACTCCACGGCCAGATTCCAGTCGAAGGCCCGGCCGGTGCCGCCGGCGCGGCCGGGCACGGCGGTGTCCAAAAGCAAATGCGCCCCCGGAAAGGCCTCGGGGTCCGGGGCCTGGCTCCCCACGGAGAGCACCTTGAGCACCCTGGAGCCCAGGGGCGCCAGTTCCTCCGGCGTCTGGGCGCCGTGCAGTTGCGCCCAGTCCAGGCCGCACCAGGCCCGCATCTTCGCCACCTCCTCCAGAGGCGTGTCCACGAAGACCCCCACCGTGGCCACCAGGGGCGGCAATTGGCCCACCATATCCCGCACCTGCTGGGGCGTCACCCGCCGGGGGCTCTTGGCCAGCACGAAGCCCAGGGCGTCGGCCCCGGCGGCCACGGCGGCCAGGGCGTCGGCAAGGTTGGTCAGCCCGCAGATCTTGACCCGGGTCATGGCTCGCTCACCGCGCCTACCAGGGCCGCCACGGCGGCCTGGGGATCGGCGGCGCGCATCAGGGCGCTGCCCACCAGGAAGGCGTCCAGGCCGCCGCGTTTAAGCCCGCGGATGTCGGCCAGGCCTTGCACCCCGCTCTCGGCCACCACGGTCACTCCAGCCGGTATGAGGGGCCGCAACCTGAGGCTGGTGTTCAGGTCCACGGCCAGGGTCTTGAGGTCGCGGTTGTTGATGCCCAGGAGCCCCGGCCCCAGGGCCAGGGCCGGAATCAGCTCGTCGGCCCCGTGCACCTCCACCAGGGGCGTGAGCCCCAGATCGCGGGCCAGGCCGTGCAGTTCGGCCAACAGCGCCGGCTCCAGCGCGGCCACGATCAGAAGCACGGCGTCGGCCCCGGCCAGGCGGGCCTCATATATTTGCGCCGGGTCCAGGATGAAGTCCTTGCGCAGGATGGGCAGATGCACGGCGGCGCGGGCCTCGGCCAGATCGGCCAGGCTGCCGCCGAAGAATGGCCCGTCGGTGAGCACCGAGAGCGCCGCCGCCCCGCCGGCGGCATAGGCCCGGGCCTGCCGGGCCACCGACATCTCCCCGGCCAGGCTACCCTCCGAGGGCGAGAAGCGCTTGATCTCGGCGATGAGCGCCACGCGGGGCGCCGCCTTGAGGGCGGCCAGGAAGTCGCGGGGCGCCGGCGTGTCCTGGGCCTGGCGGCGCAGCTCGGCCAGGGGCCGGGCCACGCGCAGGGCTTCAACCTCGCCGCGCTTGCTGGCCAGTATGCGCGCCAGCACCGAGGGCATGTCTTGACCCATGACCCTAGGCCCGGCTGGCCCGGCCGGCGGCCAGGCGGGCGGCGGCCTTCAGGGCCTCCAGCTTGGCCAGGGCCGCCCCGGAATCGATGGCCCCGGCCGCCAGGGCCACGCCCTCTCGCAGATCGCCGGCCAGGCCGGCGGCCACCAGGGCCGCGCTGGCGTTCATCAGCACCGTGTCGCGGCAGGCCCCGGGCTGCCCCTGCAACACCGCCAGGGTTATGGCGGCGTTCTGGAGCGCCTCGCCGCCGGTCAACTCCTCGGGCCGGGAGCGGGTCAACCCCAGTTCCTCGGGGGTGATGGTCAGGGTCTTGACCTGTCCGTCCTTGAGGTGGGCGGCCTGGGTGGGGCCGGTGGAGGCGATCTCGTCCAGGCCGCCGGGGCCGTGCACCACAAAGGCCTGGCCGCAACCCAGGCGCCCCAGCACCCGGGCCAGGGGCTCCAACAGGGCGGGATCGTAGACCCCCACCACCTGGGCCGTGGCCCCGGCGGGGTTGGTCAGGGGACCCAGCAGGTTGAAGATGGTGCGCAGGCCGATCTCCCGGCGGGGGCCGATGGCGTGGCGCATGGCCCCGTGCAACAAGGGCGCGAACAGAAAGCCGATGCCCACCTGGTCGATGCAGGCCCCCACCTGCTCCGGGGTGAGATCCAGGGGGATGCCCAGGGTCTCCACCACATCGGCGCTGCCGCAGCGGCTACTCACCGAGCGGTTGCCGTGCTTGGCCACCTTGGCCCCGGCCCCGGCCACCACGAAGGCCGCGGTGGTGGAGATGTTGAAGGTATGGGCGCCATCGCCGCCGGTGCCGCAGGTGTCCACGATGACCTGCCCCCGGCTGCGGCAGGGCACGGGCGAGCATTTCTGGCGCATCACCCGGGCCGCGCCGGCGATCTCATCCACGGTCTCTCCCTTGATGCGCAGGGCGATCAAGAGCGCCCCGATCTGGGCCGGGGTGGCCTGGCCCTCCATGACCTGGTCCATCACCGCCACCATCTCATCCTCGCCCAGATGGGACCCACCCACCGCCTTGGCTATCGCCTCCTGGATCATTGCCGGCCTCCCTGTTTACTTTCCCCCGCCGCCACGTTTTCCCTCCGCCCACCGCCCCTAAAAACCCGGGGCCGCGTCAGACTTGCCAGTCTGTCCGCGGCCCCTTTCGGCTCTAGCCCGGGCGGCAAGGCCCGGGGCGGACAGACATCCCCCCATAGCCGCGCCACCACCAGAGGCGGGGGCTGCGCGCGCTATCGCCGAAAAAGTTGGGCTGCATGGTCGTCAATCCTTGGGGGCTAAAAAGTCGAGGGCCGCGAACCTGCTCTTATTGAGGTCCACGGCCCTGGTCGCCTGCTTGGCGGGAGGTTTTGCGCTCTCAAACCTCCGGGGGCAGCGGACGACCAAGGGTCGCCTGCCAACGCCAATACCGCCAAGAGGTCGAGAAAAACATCATGTCCATTCCCCGCAAATTTTGTATACAGTATACCCAGTCCGTCAGACCGTCAAGGGATTTGTGCGCCTCGGCGCCAATAATTTCAGCCAGAGTCGCCGCCGCCCGTCATGCCTCCCACAAAGCCGCCCACCTGCTCCAGCATGGCCACCAGGCCGTCGCGGTCGCCGGCGTCCAGGCAACTGGCGGCCCGGCCCAGACTCTCGGCCAGGGCCCGCACCACCGCCGGGGCGTGGGGGTTGTTCAGGGCCAGGTCGGCGTAGAGTTCGGCCGGCTGGCCGGCCTGGCGCTCCAACAGGGAGATCAGGGTGCCGAACCAGGGGCCGGCCAAGGGCAGGTCGCGGGCAAAATCGAACTCCCCTTGCATCAGGGCGCCGCCCAGGCCCAGGAGCAGCATGTGCCTCAAGGTCTGCGCCTGGGCCATGAGCCGGTCGTGGGCCTGGGCGTCGATCTCTTGCACCCGGGCGCCGCCGGCCTCCAGCCAGCCTTTCAGCCAGGCCAGCCAGCGGCTGCCCCGCCCGGGGCAGACGAAGAATAGCTGGCCTTGCAGATCAGGCGCCGAGGGGCCGAACAGGGGGTGGGTGCCGATCACCTCGCCCCGGGCGTGCTCCAGCATCAGGCGCAAGGGCTCGGCCTTTAGCGAGGCGATATCCAGCAACACGCCGTCGGGCCGCGTGTGCGGGCCGATGCGCTCCAGCACCCCGGCCACCGCCGGGATGGGCACCGCCAGCACCAGCACCGGGCAGGCGGCGGCTATCTCTGGCAGTAGCGGCCCCTGGGCGGCATCGGCCACCAGCACCTCGTGGCCCGCCTGGCGCAGGCGCCCCCCCAACCAACGGCCCATGCGCCCGCGCCCGCCGATGATGCCCACCCGGGGCCAGCCCAAAAGCGCGGGCTCTTGAGAGCCAAGCTTTTGGGCAGAGTCAGCCCAATCAACTTCGGCCGACTCGGGCTGCAAAAGTCCAGGCACGGACTTTTGCAGCCTCTGGCTAAACGGCACCTCCCCCCGGTCCTGCTCCCCGCCAAAGTCTCCCGCGTCCATCTAGCGCCCTCCGGTGGGGTCGCCCATGGGGTAGGAGCCCAGCACCTTGAGGAAATCCACGTTCTCTTGCAGCGACTCCAGGGCCTCGCGCACCCGGGGATCGTCCTGGTGCCCCTCGAAGTCCAGGAAGAAGGCGTATTCCCAGGGGCGATTCTTGGCCGGCCGCGATTCGATGCGGGTCATGTTGATGCCCCGCTCGGCGAAATGCGACAGGGAGCGGTACAGCGAGCCGGGCTGATGGGCGGCCAGGTAGAGCACCGAAGTCTTGTCGCTGCCCGTGGGGGGACAGCTTTGGCGCCCCAGCACGAAGAAGCGGGTCATGTTGTGGGGGTTGTCCTGGATGTCGCGCGAGAGTATCTCCAGCTCGTAGTGTTTGGCGGTCAGCTCGCTGCCCACGGCGGCGACCCCCGGGGTCACGCCGGCCTGGCGGGCGGCGGCGGCCGTGCTGCTGGTCTCCACCAGGACGGCCTGGGGCAGGTTGCGCCTGAGCCAGTCGCGGCACTGGTTCAGGGCCTGGGGGTGGGAAAAGACCTTCTCCACCTCCTCCAGGGAGCCGCCGCTGGCCATGAGCACGTGGCGCACCGGCCAGAAGACCTCGCCGCAGACGCTTAGGTCGGCGTTCATGAACTGATCCAGGGTCACGCTCACGCCGCCCTCGCTGGAGTTCTCCACCGGCACCACGCCCACCTGGGAGTGCCCGCGTGCCACCTCGTCGAAGACGTCGATGATGGAGGCCTGGGGCGCGAAGTCGCAGGAGGAGCCGAAGTGGCGCAGGGCGGCCTGATGGGTGAAGGTGGCCTCCGGTCCCAGGAAAGCCACCTTCAGGGGCCGCTGCACGGCCCGGCAGGCGCTGATGATCTCGGCGAAGATGGGCTTGACCGAGGCGTTGGGTATGGGGCCGCGGTTCATCTCCACCAAGTTCTTGAGGATGCTCATCTCGCGCTCGGGCGCGAATTCCGGCAGGTTGCCGTTTTCCTTGCAGCGGGCGATGGCCATGGCGTGCACGGCCCGCTGGTTGAGAAGCGCCAATATTTCGCGGTCGATCTGGTCTATCTGCCCGCGCAGGGCTAGTAGTTCTTGCTGGTCCACGCTCATCGCTCCAGGGCCGGCGTAGGGGCTCACGGCATCGAGGGAGGTTTTCATGTCTTTGCTCTCGCCTTGCTCTAGATTATAGCTCACGGTGCAGGGGATGGCCCATCACGGCCAGCTCGGCCATCATGGCCGCGAACTCCGCCGGGGTCAGCGACTGCTCGCCGTCGCACAGGGCCGTCTCCGGCGAACAGTGCACCTCCACCATCACCCCGTCGGCGCCCACGGCCATGGCCCCCCGGGCCATGGGGGCCACGTAGCGGCGCTGCCCCACGGCGTGGCTGGGGTCCACGATCACCGGCAGGTGGGTGCGCTCCTTGAGCACGCAGATGGCGCTCAGGTCCAGGGTGTTGCGCGTGGCGGTCTCGAAGGTGCGGATGCCGCGCTCGCAGAGCACCACCTGGGGGTTGCCCGCGGCCAGGATGTACTCAGCGCTCATCAGAAGCTCATCCAGGGTGGTCATCAGCCCGCGCTTTAACAGCACCGGCTTGCTCACCCGCCCCAGCTTCTTGAGCAGGGAGAAGTTCTGCACGTTGCGCGCCCCCACCTGGATCATGTCGGCGTACTCTTCCACCAGGGGGATGTCGCCGGAGTCCATGACCTCGGTCACCACCGGCAGCCCCGTGGCCTC
>JAZDIQ010000087.1:0-47937 GCA_043804825.1 Pseudomonadota bacterium | reverse complement strand
CCGCTGGCGTTGGGCTTGTAGGCTATCCTCACCCCCACGGGAGCCCGCAACCCTGGCTCAAGCCACAACGCCACCCGACCCGTTATGGCCTCCCGCGGCACGCAGGCGGTGGGCTGGCCTGAAAACATAACCCCCACGGGAGCCCGCAACCCTGGCTCAAGCCACAACGCCACCCGACCCGTTATGGCCTCCCGCGGCACGCAGGCGGTGGGGGTTGACGGTGAAGACCGGCACCGGCGAGCGCCTGAGCAGGTTTTCGGCCACGCTGCCCAGGATGGCGTGCATGAGGCCCTTGTGTCCGTGGGTGCCGGCCACGATCAGGTCGATGCCCTGGGCCTGGACGTATTCCAGGGTCTTTTCCACCGGGTCGCCGCAGGCCACCAGGGCGGTGAGCCCCGGCAGGCCGGCCAGGGGCCCCTGGCACAGGGCGTCCATCTTGGCCTGGGCGCCAGAGAGGAAATTGACCTGCAAGGGCTCCAGGTCGTAGATGCCCGCGCACTGCTCCAGGTCCATGGTCACGTGCAGGAGGTGCAGGCGAGCGCCGTGCTGCCTGACCAGGCACAGCACATAGGGCAGGATCAGTTCCTGGGCGGGGCTGAAATCCACGGGCCAAAGTATCTGCTTGATCTGCGACATGGGTGCCTGCCAGGGAAAGGGGTGGGGTCTTGCCGGCTGTTTAAACCCTAGAGCCAACCCCGGCGCTTGTCAACCGGCCCCGCCCGGGGGACTGGGCAAGATTCAGGGCGATTTTAAGACCGGTTTCTGATAATTTTGCCCGCACGTGCTATGTTCTTGCCCGATGGATGGACGCATGGGGAACAAAGAGGAAAAGGCCCCGTCGACCGGCGCTGAGCGCGCCGCGCGGCTGTGGCGCATTATCCTGGTCATCGGCCTGGCCGGCTGGCTTTTGGGCCTGGGCCTGACCGGGCTGTGCTGGTGGGAGAGCCGCCGGGCCGAGAAGGCCTACGATGCGGTGTGGGCCCAGGCCCTGGACCCAGAGACCACGGGGGCGCGCGTCTTTCGCATGCGCCTGGACCCCGGCAACCCCAAGCGCTACTTCTACACCGCCCTGACCGTCTCCTCCCTGGACTGGCGGCGCGGCCCCCTGAGCGAGGCCAAGGACTACAAGATCAAGGCCCTGGCCGGCCTGACCCTGGAGGCCCCCCAACGTCTCTTCTTCAGGGTGCGGGGCCACGACGGCGTATCCATATATATCCAGGGCGAGCCGATCTTCGAACAGTGGCGCCCCTATCCCCTGGGCTTCGACGCCCGCTTCAGCCAGGAGGTGCCGGCCGGGCAACTGCTCCTGGAGGTGGACTACCTCAAGGTCAACAAGCTGAGCGGCCTGTCGGTGGAGATACGCGACGAGGCCGGCCGGCCGGTGGACCTGAGCGCCTTGAAGCCCGAGGTGGACGTGGGCGCCTGGTTGGCCATGCGCGCCAGCCGCGATGCCTGGGAGCGGCGCACCGGCTATGCCCTGACCCTGGCCCTGCTCCTGGGCCTGTTGCCCCTGGCCTGGAGCGTGATCCGCGACCCCCACTGGCTGTCGGACCTCTACGCCCGGGTCAGGCCCCTGGCCCCGGGCTTCTGGGCCGGCTTCTGGGTGGTGATGCTCTGGCAGATGACGCGGTTGTTGTCCACCCAGGATGGCGACGACCCGTGGCCCATGTTGGGGATACCCCTGGCCGGAGGCCTGGCCGGGGGCCTGCTGCAAATCTTGGCCCAGCGCCTCTTGGGCGGCCAGCGCCTGGCGGCCTGGCGCCAGGCCTACCTGGCCCGGGAGGGCCTGATCCTGCCCAGCCTGGCCTTTCTGCTCTTTGCGGCCTATGTGGCCTGGGCCTTGTCCTGCCTGGGGGCCTACGTGCCCTACGCCTTGCTGGAGGCGCCCTGGGACGCCCTGCAATACAAGGACATCGCCGAGAACTGGTACTGGCTGCACCGCACCCCCACCGGCGGCATCTCCGGCAACTACCCCTGGCACATGCTGCTGCCCCTTTTGGGCCGGCTGTGGCACCTGGCGGGCGTGGACATCGACTGGGCCATGATGCTGGTGGTGTGGCCGGCGGCCGGGGCGGTGTTCTTCCTGCTCTTCCGCCTGGTCCGCGAACTCTACGGGGCAAGCTCCGCCCGCTGGACCCTGGCGGCCCTGGTTGGCTATCCCTGCTCCTGGTATCTGCTGCTGGGCTATCCCTACGCCTTGGCCCTGGCCTTTAGCCTGGCCTATTTCCTGGCCGTGCGCCACCATCGCCTGGCCTGGGCGGTGGGCTTGGGCTACCTGCTGGGCCTGACCTACCCCACGGCCCTCTTGGCCGGCATCCTGCCCCTTTTCCTGCTGACCCCGGAGATTCGCGCCGCCCGCGACCCTTGGCCCCTGCTCAAGGAACTGATCATCGTCAGCCTGGCCCCGGCCCTGGGGCTCATTACCTTCTGCCTGCACCACTGGTATCTGTTCGACGATTTCTTTCTGCCCATCACCGGGCACGAGATGTGGGGTCGGCATCCGGCCTGGCCCTGGTCGGCCCTGGTCGACGGGATTATGCACGACCCGCCCCAGTACCCAGAGGCCATCACCATGGTGTTGATCCTCGGGGCCATGGTGGTCTTTAGCCACGGCATGCACCCGGCCCTGTGGGCGCTGCTTATCATCACCGTGGTGGCCGGGCCCAGCAGCGGGTCCCTGGAGGCCGTGTACCGCCAGAACGTCATGGCCTGGCCCTTGTACGTGCTCATCGGCAGCTCGCCGCGCAGCCGCTGGCTCAAGATGGCCTGGTTGTGGCTGTCGGTATACTTCTCCCTCAAATGGTTCATGCCCCTGTGGCTGGCCAAGGACCTGGTATGAAGCCAGCCCGCCCTGGCCGCCCCGGCGCGCCGGGGTATAATCAATCCATGAGCCAATCATCACCGACAGGGCCGGTAATGCCCTCGTTCCCCCAGCCCCCAGAACTGGCGGGCGCCACCTTGGCTCCGCCGGCCGCGGCCTGCTCCACCGGCGGCGGCTGAAGCCCGGCCGGCGCGGCCCCGGCGCGGCCGCCTCGTCTGGATCAGCCCTTTGTGGCGGGCACCCTGCAAACCCCCTCCGGAGCGGTGCCCCGGGTGGAAAGCCTCCTGGCCACCGCCGACCGCCTGGGGGCCTGGCGGGTGCGCTGGGGCCTGGGGCGCATGACCTACGCCGTGGACCCCGGCCTCTACGCCCTGGGCCAGCCCGGCCCCGACTCGCCGGTGCTGGTCAGCGCCAACTACAAGCTCAGCTTCGACCACCTGCGCGCGGCCTGCCCCGGCCTGGCGGCCTGGCTGTTGGTGCTGGACACCAAGGGCATCAACGTGTGGTGCGCCGCCGGCAAGGGCACCATGGGCACGGCCAACCTGGTCGAGGCCATCAACCATTGGGGGCTCAGGCGGGTGGTGAACCACCGCCGCCTGATCCTGCCCCAACTGGCCGCCCCGGGGGTGAGCGCCCCCCAGGTGCGCCGCCTGACGGGCTTCGAGGCCGTCTTCGGCCCGGTCATGGCCCGCGACCTGCCGGCCTTCCTGGCGGCGGGCATGCAGGCCAGCCCGGCCATGCGCCGCAAGGACTTCCCCCTGGTCGAGCGCCTGGTCCTGGCCCCGGTGGAGCTGGTCATAGCCCTAAAATTCGCCCTGCCGGCCATGCTGGTCCTGGTGCTCCTGGGCGGCCTGACCCAGGCCGGCGCCTGGACGGCCGGGGCCGTGGCCAAGGGCTGGCCCGCGGCCCTGATGCTCCTCTGGGCGGTGCTAGCCGGCTGTGTGCTGGGGCCGGCGCTCTTGCCCTGGCTGCCGGGAAGGGCCTTCGCGGCCAAGGGCCTGGCCCTGGGCCTCTTGGCCGGCGGAGCGGCCTGCTGGGCCGGCGGCCCCCAACCCCTGGAAGGCGCGGCCTGGCTGTTGTTCGGCCTGGCCGTGATCTCCTTCCTGGTGATGAACTTCACCGGCGCCTCCACCTACACCTCGCTGTCGGGGGTCAAGAAGGAGATGCGCTGGGCGGTGCCCACCCAGATCGCCTGCGCCGTGGCCGGGCTGGCCCTGTGGCTGGCCGCCGGGCCGTGGGCCTAGAGGAGTAGCCGACCATGGCCCTGCGCTACCTGAAAAACGTGACCACCCTGCGCCTGGATGCCGCCCGTTGCGTGGGCTGCGGTCTGTGCGTGACGGTCTGCCCCCAGGCGGTGCTGGCCCTGGAGGATGGCAAGGCCGCCATTCAGGACCGCGACGCCTGCATGGAGTGCGGGGCCTGCGCCAACAACTGCCCCAGCGCCGCCATCAGCGTGCAGGCCGGCGTGGGCTGCGCCCAGGCGGTGATCAACTCGGCCCTGGGGCGCACCTCCGGGTCCTGCTGCTGCACCCTGGAACCCCGCGACCCCTCCCAGGCCAGCGGCCCCGCCCCCAAATCCAGCGGCTGCTGCTAGGCCGGGCGCGGGGTGCCCCCCGCCGGGGCGGGTGCCCCCGCCGGGCTGATACGGGTCGGTTAGCCGGGCTCCACTAGCCAGCGCTGGCGGCTCCCGTGGAGAGGCCATCGTAAAGAAACCGGGCGCTCACACCCCCGCCTTCAGCCCGCACCACGCTGGGGCCAGCAGCCCTCGTCCTTTTCCCCACCCAGACCCCGTGCCCCGCCCTCAGCCCGGCCATTCTTAATCGCCGGCAGGGGGCCGCGCTCTTATGCCTCACCTGGCCCGGCGAGACAGCCAGGCCAGCCCGAGAACACGGGACTGGGCCGCCTCGATGATGCCCCCGCATCGCCGGCGCGCGGTATGGCCGGGCGGCTGGGCAGGGCACAAAAAAGAACCGCTTGGATTTGCCGGGTGCCCCCGGCGGGGCGTAAACGGGTCGGTTGGCCGTGTGGCAAGGGCCTACGCCAACGGCTCCCGGTGCGGGCCGTCAGCCAGCGCCCTCACGGAAGCCGCCGCCGGGCGCCACAAGCCTCGGGCCTAGCCCGCGCCCGCCAGCACCCGCAAGGACTCCAGATTGTCCCGGGCCGTGGGGGCCAGATCCAACAACCGCTTGAGCCGGGGGCATGGGAAGTCCTGGCAGTCGGCGCAGGTCTCATGGCCTCGCGCCAGGCCGCAGACGCGGATGAAGCACTGATGACAGATGAAAAAGCGCGGGCCGGCGGTCTGCTGGCAGCCCAGGCAGTTGATCTGCCTGGGCTCAATGCTGCTGTCATGGACCCGCGACCACTCCCGGGCCGTGCAGCGGCGCAGGCCCTGGTCCTGCCGGCTGGTGGCCAGATAGGCCGGACAGAGGGCGCAGTCCAGGCCGCAGTAGGCGATTCGAGCCGGCACGGCGTACTCCCGATGGCGTTGGCCCCTTTTGGCGCGGGGCCAGGGCCGCCGGGCCTGGAGGGATGGCTATCTTTATAACCCGCGGCCCCCGCCCTTGTCACAATTATTCCCCAGGCCGCCAGTCTGTCATACCGCGCGACATGGATGTCCTATGGCACAAGACAGGTATCCGGCGGGCTCGGATATCTCCGTACTCCGCCGCCCCCGAAGCCCTCGGCGGGGGCGGGCCGCGCCCTGACCAGGCGGACGGCACGCCAGGGGAGCGCTCGCTGGGCTGATCAAATGCCCTGAAGGAGCGGCCAGCGCGCAAGCGCTCGGCTTGCCAGACTAAACCGTCTAGCGCCCCCCGCTAATAGCCTAGCAAAATCGTAGGCTGTGCGGCCAACCTTGGCCCCCGGCGGCCACGCGGATCGTCCGTTGGGCGCCAGGCCCTGGCCGCGCCGAGGCGGCCGGGGGGGCTGGCACGGCCCTTGCTCTATGTAACGGGCAAGATGAATAGACGCCGCGAGCCAAGCGAGCAGGAAGAACGAACCATGAGCCAGCGCAGCACAACCTATAACAACCGGACCGCTGGCAGCCTTAAGGTTTCCACCTCCCTGGAGCGCATCGTGGCCTGCCTGCAAGAGCAGACCGACAACGACGAGGTGGTGGTGGCGGCCCTGGCCCGGCTGATGCGGCAGGGACGCCTGCATCGGCGGGTGACGGCCCTGGGGGCCGGCCAAGAGAAAGCGGCCTGAACGCCACGTCTGCCACGAAAGGGACGGACCATGATGGACTTGTTGCTGGTATACGGAGGTTGTTCAGTGGGTGGCGCCGTGGGCTGGTTGCTGGGCCGTCTGCTCTACCGGCCGTAACTAGCGGTTAGCGCCGCTCCCCGCCCCGCAGGACGCGGGGCCGAGCGCCAAAGCGCCCGGGAGGCCAGGATAAACCACGTGTTACCTGGCCGAGGAGCCAAAAATACAGGGTGTACTTTTGGCGGTCAGAATAGAAGAAAGGCGTTTGCCAAGGGTGGTTGAATCTCCCCCGGGCCGAGCCGTCCAGCCACGACGGTGTGCCTCAAAGGTGATCAACGAGTGATGACCCAACCCTCCCTGCCGGATTCGCCGCCGGCGGACGCCAAACCCAGGCCAGCCCCGGTCCGCCAGGGACCGAGGCACGACGATAAGGGGCCTCTCGCGGTCCCTGCCTGCCCCACCAGCCAAGGGGAATGACAGCTTGACCACACACAACGGCTGGAGTTGGGGGGACGTCGATGCCGGCCTTGATGGCCGGGGCTGGCCATCCTGATCTCTTGGGAAAGGTGGCGCGAAGCAACCCTCTCGGCAACGCCTCACCTACCCGATCCCGCCCCGGCCTTGGCAGACTCCCCCCTGCCAGGGCCGGAGCCCTTTTTGCCCTGACCACCACGGGCCTTGCGAGGCGGCACCCCATGGGTATATTGGTTTTACCAGTGTATCTTGGCCGTGGGGTTTGCTAAAGTATGGCCTACTCGTCAGCTTGGGGGGGGCAGGCATGATCGATCCACAACACCCAGACTCGGCCGGCCCTCGGGCCAGCGCGGCCAACGATCCGGCCTCCCGGCCGGGGCAGCCCTCCCCGGGCCACGGCGATCAGTTCCCCCCGTGCCTGGAGCGCCAGGTGCTGGAGTTGCTGCACAACATCAGCGACGGCTTTGTATCCCTGGACCGAGGCCTCAAGGTCACTTTCTTCAACCGCGCGGCCGAGCGCCTTTTGGGGCGGCAGGCGCGGGACGTGGTGGGCCGGCATATTTTAGAGGTCTTTCCCGAGGCCCGAGGCTCACTCTTGGAGGAGAAGTACAACCAGGCCTTGCGGGAGGGCCGGGCCTTGCGGTTCGAGGCCTGGTTTGAGGCCCAGCCCTACCGCAACTGGTACGCGGTGCACATATACCCCAACGAACATGGTGTATCGGTATTTTTTCAGGTGACCACCGAACAGCACGCGGCCCAGGCGCAGTTGGACCGCTTCTTCGAGCTTTCCTCGGACCTTTTGTGCATCGCCGGCCTGGACGGCTATTTCCGGCGGGTCAACCCGGCCTTCACGCGGACCCTGGGCTTCAGTCCCCAGGAACTCCTGGCCCGGCCATTCCTGGACCTGGTGCACCCCCAGGACCGCCCGGCCACCCTGATCGAGATGGAACGCCTGGCCAAAGGCCAGAGCGTGCTACATTTCAACAACCGCTATCAGACCAAGGACGGCGGCTGGCGCTGGCTTTCCTGGGTCTCCAGCCCTTCGCCGGAGCAGGGTCTGATCTTCGCCGTGGCCCGCGATGTCACCGATCAAAAACAATCCCAGTTGGAGTTGCAGGAAAGCGAACGGCACTACCGCCAGCTCTTTCGGGAGATGAGCAGCGGCCTGGCCCTGCACGAGATCATCTGCGACGACCAGGGCCAGCCCGTGGACTACCGCTTCCTGGACGCCAACCCCGCCTTCCAGCGCCTGACGGGTCTGCGGCTGGACGATATCCGGGGCAAGACGGTGCGCCAGATAATGCCGGGCACCGAGGATATATGGGTGCGGCGTTACGGCCGCGTGGCCCTGGGCGGCCAACCAGAGGCCTTCGAGAGCTTCAGCCGGGAGCTTGGCAAGCACTTCGAGGTGAAGGCCTTCAGCCCCAAGCCCGGCCAATTCGCGGTTTTGTTCCAGGACGTCAGCCCGCGCGTGCAGGCCCAGGAGGAGCTTAAACGCCAGCGCGACCGCCTGCGCACCCTGATGGACATCGCCGGGGTGATGATCCTGGCCCTGGATGATCAAGGGCGCGTGATCTTGGCCAACAAGAAGTGCTGCCAGGTCTTGGGTTGCAGCGAGAACCAAATACTGGGGCGCGACTGGTTCGACGAGTTCCTACCCGCGCGGGCGCGCGGCGAGGTGAGGGAGGTCTTCCGCAAGCTGGTGGGCGGCGGCATGGCGATGACCGAGTTCCATGAGAACCCCGTGCTGCGCCAGGATGGCGGCGAGCGGCTCATCGCCTGGCACAACGCCTACTTCCGTGACGGCGACGACCGCATCCTGGGGGTGCTGAGTTCCGGCGAGGACATCACCGAGCGCCGGCGGGAGGAAGATGAGCGCCAGCGCCTGGATGGCCAGATTCAGCACGCCCAGAAGCTGGAGAGCCTGGGGGTGCTGGCCGGGGGCATCGCTCACGACTTCAACAACCTTTTGGTGAGCATGCTGGGCAACGCCGAACTGGCGCTTTTGGACCTGCCGCCGGAGTCGCCGGTGCGCGGGCGGCTAACCGACCTGCGCGAGATCGCCATCCGGGCCTCGGAGCTTTCGGCGCAGATGCTGGCCTATTCGGGCAAGGGGCGCTTTTTGGTGGAATCCCTGAACCTCAACCGCCTGGTGGACGAGATGGCCCACCTGCTCAGGGTCTCCATCGCCAAGAACGTGGTGCTGAAATACAGCTTCCACCCCGACCTGCCCCTGGTGCAGGCCGACCCCTCCCAGTTGCGCCAGGTCATCATGAACCTGATCATCAACGCCTCGGAGGCCATCGGCGAGCGCAGCGGGGTGGTGACGCTGAGCACGGGGGTAACCCAGGTGGACCACCGCTACCTGCGCGACACCTTTGTCAACGACGAGCTGCCCGAGGGTTTCTACGTGTACGTGGAGGTCTCCGACACCGGCTGCGGCATGGACCCCCAGACCAGGCTGCGCATCTTCGATCCCTTCTACACCACCAAGTTCACCGGGCGCGGCCTGGGTCTGTCGGCGGTGCTGGGCATCGTGCGCGGCCACCGCGGGGCCATCAAGGTCTACAGCGAGCCAGGGCGGGGCACCAGCTTCAAGGTGCTCCTGCCCTGCTCCCAGGAGCAGAACGGTCTGGAGACCGTGGAGCCCTTCCCGGAGAGCCAGGCCTCCACCACCGGCGGACTGGTGCTGGTGGTGGATGACGAGGAGTCGGTGCGCACCATGACCCAGATGATGCTGGAGCGCTCGGGCTACCAGGCCATCACCGCCGCCGACGGCCGCGAGGGGGTGGAGCTTTTCAAGCAACGCCACGGCGAGCTGGCGGCGGTTATCCTGGACATGACCATGCCCCACATGAACGGCGAGGAGGCCTTTGGCGAGATGCGCCGGCTGGCCCCCTCGGTGCCGGTGATCCTGGCCTCGGGCTACAACCAGCAGGACGCCACCAACCGCTTCAGCGGCAAGGGGCTGGCGGGTTTTCTGCAAAAGCCCTTCCGGCTCAAGGAGCTGCGCGAAAAAATGGCCCAGGCCCTGGGCCAGCGCGAAGACTAGGAGTGTCGGCGAAAGCCACCTCCGAGGTCCCCGAGCGAACTTAGTTTGCTTGGGGACCCACAGGCTCCTAGGGCGCGTACTCGTAGACCGTAAGCTTCACCGTCACCCCCACCGAGGACACGCTGCCGGCCGCCGGCGATTGGGACTGCACCACCCCGGCCAGGCCGCGCTTGTCGGTCTCCACGGTGAAGATATTCACCGTCTCGAAGCCTTCCAGCTTCAAGAGATACTGGGCCGTCTTGAGTTGCTTGCCCTTGACGTTGGGCATGGTGGCCTGGCGCTGCCAGGCCCCGGCCGATCCCGCCAGGGCCAGGACCAGCAGGGTCGCCAGCAGCACCGCCAGGGCCTGGCGCCCGGGTATCGCTTTCACGCGCCTTGCTCCTTGCCGGCCGCCGCCGGCGCGCCGCGCAGGCCGGCCAGGTGGCCCACCCTGGCCCGCAGGTTGAGCAGATAGGCCGGCTCGGGCTGCTTGGGCTGGGGTTGGGGATCATATTCCCGGGCCTTCACCCTGGCCACCACCTGCTCCACCTGGCCGTGCTCCTGGTCCAGGAGGCGCTCCACCCAGGAGCGGAACTCCCCCGCCGCCCGGCGCGATTGCTCCAGGAAGCCGCGCACCTCCTCCTGGCCCACGTAGGTCAGGCGGTGGCCCTGGCAGAGCACCTGGGCTCCCAGGGTCAGGAAGCGCTCGATGTTTGCCAGGTAGCGCTCATAGTCCACCAGAAACTCGCTGACCACGTGCCCCCCGGGATAGGCGCAGCCCCCGGCCTCGGAGCAGACCAGGATGCCGCGCTGGGGGATGAAATAGCTCAGGAAATCCCAGGTGTGCCCGGGGGTGGCCAGCACCCGCACCGTCAAGCCCCCGCCCAGGTCCAGCTCCTGCCCCTCGGCCAGCACCACCTCCACCGCGAAGGGGCGGAATTCCTTGGCCGGCAACAGGTCCGGATGCCATTCCCCCACGTTCTGGGCGGCCTCTTGGTTGAGCCGGCTGATAAGGGCCAACGCCCCGGGGCGCTGTACTATCTCGGCGGCGCGCGCCGAGGCCGCCACCCGCATCTCCGGGAAGGCCGCCTTGAGATAGGCGGCGGCGCCGCAGTGATCGAAGTGGGCATGGGTCAAGAAAAGCCACCGGGGGCTGGCCTGGCCCAGCACCTCCCGGGCCTGGCTGACGTAGCGGGGGCCCACGCAGGCGAACCCGGCGTCGAACAGGGCCGGCCGGGGGGCCTCCAGGAGATAGGAGGGCACCTCCACCGCCCCCAAGGCGTGGAACCCGGGCACTATCTCGCCCCCGCGCGTGTTGATCACAGCTATTCTCCTTCCGGCCGGCGGCCCCGGCCTGGCCCTGAGAATTAAAGGTCAATTATTGCTCATAGTCCGCCCCGGGGCCAGGGCCTTTTTGCGCCGCGCGCCCCTCGGCCTCCCTGGCTGGCCGGGGGGCCATTTACGCGGGGCGGGGTCGCGGGACAGGGCGGCGGCCCGGCGGATTTTTGAATTGTATTCAGGCGCCATGGACGACAGCCTGGCCAGGGTCTGGTTCGGCCTAGGAATGTTAGCCAACTAGCGGTTCTGAATTAAATTTATTTGCCCGGTTGGGCTGGTTCGGCCAGCTTGGGGATTGTTTTTTTTTCAACACCTGGATTATCATAATAGAAGCCCCTGTGGACAATGGCCCTTGCCCGCCACCCCAGCACCTCAGGGATTTGACTGGCCCCCCAGGGTCCGGTTCGGCTCGCGGACCAGACAAATATTGATCCTTGCCCAGCGTATCGTCTATTTCATTTTAATTAACAATAGGTAATGGGAGACGGGCGTGGCAGCATTCAGTCTCGGCAAAAAGCTGACCATCGGCGGCGTGGCCCTGGTGATCATTCCCCTGTTCCTGGTGGGCTGGTTGGCCCAGTACCGCTCGGGCGCGGCCATCGAGGGCATGGCCCGTCTGGAAGCGGAGCATACCGCCCAGCGCCTGGCCGACCTGGCCCAGACCCTGCTCAGCGAGGAGATAAAGCTGGTCAAGGAGTTGGCCAGCGGCAACACACCCATACGCGTGACGGCCAAGGTGGCCAAGGACGGCTTGGAGGCATCGGCCTCCGACATCGCCGAGCTTGACAAGAAGCTGGCCAGCGCCATGCGCGACATCGGCGACGACTACGAGTCCATTCTGGTCACCGACGCCACGGGCAAGGTCATCTCCGACGGGGTGGGCGGCACCAACAAGGGCATCAATACCGCCGACCGCGACTATTTCCAGGGCGCCAAGGCCGGCAAGGCCGTGGTGAGCCAGCCGGTCAAGTCCAAGAAGACGGGCAATCCGGTGGTGGTGGTGGCCGCGCCCATACCCTCCAACTCCGGCTTCGTGGGCATCATGATGGCCATCATGAAGCTGGAGGTCTTGAGCCAAAAGATCACCGCCACCAAGATCGGCCAGACCGGCTACGCCTTCATGAACGACAAGAATGGCCTGTTGGTGGCCCATCCCAACCCCAAGCTGATCATGGAGCTTAATGTAAATACCATAAAGGGCATGGAGGAGATTGGCCGGCGCATGCAAGCCGGCGAAACCGGGGTGACCAGCTACGTGTTCAATGGCGTGGCCAAGCACGCCGGCTTCGCGCCGGTGCCCCTGACCGGCTGGTCCGTGGCCGCCACCCAGGACGAGGATGAATTCATGGCCCCGGTGCGGGGCATCCGCAATGTGGTGCTCTTGATCGGCGGCATCTGTCTGACCCTGGCCCTGCTGGGCATTTTCTTCTTCGTGCGCGGCGTCAACCGGCCCATCATGCGCGTGGTGCTGGGCCTGGGCGAGGCCGCCGACCAGGTCACCTCGGCGGCCACCGAGGTCTCCTCGGCCTCCCAGAGCCTGGCTGATGGCGCCTCCCAGCAGGCCTCATCCCTGGAGGAGACCAGCGCCTCCCTGGAGGAGTTGGCCTCCATGGTGCGCCAGAACGCCGACCATGCCAGCGAGGCCGACGTCATCACCCGGGCCTCCAGCCAGACCATGGGCCAGGCCAATGAATCCATGAAGAAGCTGACCACCAGCATGGGCGAGATCACCCAGGCCAGCGAGGAAATACGCAAGATCATCAAGACCATCGATGAGATAGCCTTCCAGACCAACCTCTTGGCCCTTAACGCCGCCGTGGAGGCCGCCCGGGCCGGCGAAGCCGGGGCGGGGTTCGCCGTGGTGGCCGACGAGGTGCGCAACCTGGCCATGCGCGCCGGCGAGGCGGCCAAGAACACCGCCGGGCTGATCGAGGGCACGGTGCACAAGATCAAGGGCGGGGCCGAGCTGGTGGACAAGACCAACCTGGACTTCCAGCAGGTGGCCAGCAGTTCCAAGAAGGTCGGCGAGTTGGTGGGCGAGATAGCCGCCGCCTCCAAGGAGCAGGCCCAGGGCCTGGGGCAGATCAACCAGGCCATGAACCAGATGGACCGCCTGACCCAGACCAACGCCGCCACCGCCGAGGAGACGGCCTCGGCCGCCGAGCAGATGAACGGCCAGGCCCGGCACATGAAGGATTTCGTGGGCGACCTGACGTCGGTGGTGCAGGGTGGGGCGGGCCGTCCCCAGCCGGCTCGGCCCGCGGTCGGCTTCTCCCTGGGGCGCAAGAGCAAGCCCGCCCAAAAGGCCACGCCGGCCCTGCCCGCGCCCGCTCGCCGAGCGCCGGGCGCCGCCCCGGCCAAGACCGCCAGCGCCCCCCCGGCGCAAAAGGCCCTGGAGCAACGACCCAAGCGCCCCGAGGAGGTCATCCCCCTGGACGACGCCGATTTCAAGGACTTTTAGCCCCGCTCTCCCCGCCCCGGCAGCCGCGCGTCCAGACCTCGGACGCGCGGCTTTTCGTTGCCCGCCAGCGCCCCGGGCCATCCCCGCGCCCCCTAATCCCGGCCCGGCTCCGCCCCATCCCCCAGCCGGCCAGGCGCCGCCAACCGCCATCCGCCAGCGCCGCTTATCCTGGCGGTCCGCGGACTAACCAGCAGTAATTTTACCGAATTTGTGCATAAATTGTGCGTCGCCTTGTGGCAAACGCCTTGAATTCCACACCAATATTATCGTAGAGTAATCCCCGAGCGTTACCACCTATTAACAAGGGATGGCTTGAGCATGTTCAAAGGTAATTCCCGCAAATTGCCAATGAATTTCTTGGGCTGGGGCCTGGCGGCGTCCTTGGTCTGCCTGACGGCGGCCCTGCCCGTGGGGGCCGAGCCCAGTGACCAGGCCACCTATCTGGGCTCCCAGGCCTGCCAGGAATGCCACGAGGAGCAGTACGAGCGTTTCGGCAAGTTCGCCAAGAAGGCCCACTCCTTCTCCAGCGTCAAGCGCATGGCCAAGGGGCTCACCGCAGAGGAGCAGCGCAAGTGCTTTGAGTGCCACACCACGGGCTACAACCGCCCCGGCGGCTTCCGCTCCGAAAGCGAGACCCCCCAGTTGATGAACGCCGGCTGCGAAGTATGCCACGGCCCGGGCAGCCTGCACGCCCAGAGCCAGGACAGCAAGCAGATACGCCGCCGGCCCAGCCTCAAGGACTGCGAGGTCTGTCACAACTCCGAGCGCGTGGGGGCCTTCCGTTTCCGCCCCATTATCTACGGGGGGGCCCACTGATGGAGTTCAAACGTTTCCTGCACAGCCTGCAATTCAAGGTCATCGGCAGCCTGGCGGTGATGTTCACCCTGGTGTTGGGCACCATCAGCTTCATCAATCTGCGCGACATGAGCCAGAGCAGCCACGAGGAGATGCAGACCACGGCCAACCTGTTGGCCGACGCGGTGTACAACGGCATCCTGCAACCCATGAGCGTCGGCGACAGCCAGACCATCAACCAGCAGATGGAGGCCTTTCGCAAGAACCTCTCCGGCGGCGAGGTGCTCATCTTCGGCTTCGACAAGATGGTGTCCTACGCCTCCCTGCCCCAACGCCTGCACCAGAACCTGGACGGCATCCTGGCCAGCGCCGATGCCAAGCAGGCCCTGCAACAACTGGTGAGCCATAGTCAGGCGCCCACGCGGGCCTTTGACGAGACGGTGGACGGCAAGCCGGTGCTCACCCTCTTTCGCCCCATGCACAACGAACCCGGCTGCTATCACTGCCACGGCCAGAGCCGCAAGACCCTGGGCGGGGTGCTGGTGCGCCGCGACATCGCCAAGACCCAGGCCCAGCAAAACGCCATCCGCCTGCGCAACACCGTCATTGGCCTGACCGGCAGCCTTCTGGCCATATTTTTGATATACCTGCTTATTTCCATGCAGGTCATCCGTCCGGTGCGCCGGCTGGTGGATCTGGCCGCCACGCTCTCCCAGGGCGACCTGACCCACACCCTCAATATCGGCCAGAAGGACGAACTGGGGGACCTGGCCCGCTCCATGGATCAGGTTTCCAGCAACCTGAACCAGGTCATAGGCCTGGTGGGCGAAAAATCCCGGGGCCTGGCCCAGGGGGCCAGCGCCCAGGCCGCCGGCGTGGAAGAGACCGCCTCCTCCATGGAGGAGATGGCCTCCATGATCCATCAGAACGACAATCACGCCCAAGAGGCCAAGTCCCTGATGGATCAGACCAACGACCTGTTGCAGCGGGCCCGGGAGGCCATGCGCCAGCTCAGCGGCTCCATGAGCGAGACCTCAACGGCCAGCGACAGCGTGGGCAAGATCATCAAGACCATCCAGGAGGTGGCCTTCCAGACCAACCTCTTGGCCTTGAACGCCGCCGTGGAGGCGGCGCGGGCCGGCGAGGCCGGGGCGGGGTTCGCGGTGGTGGCCGAGGAGGTGCGCAACCTGGCCCAGCGCACCGCCCAGGCCGCCCAGGACACCGACCGCCTGATCAACGACATCGTGCTCAAGATCAAGCAGGGCGGCCAACTTCTGGAGAACACCGACGCCCAGTACCGCGAGGTGGCGACGCATCTGGGTAAGGTGGGCGGCCTGGTGGTGGAGATCGCCCAGGCCAGCCACGAGCAGGCCCAGGGCATCGAGCAGGTCAACAAGGCCATGGCCAACGTGGATCAGGTCACCCAGAGCCACGCCGCCGTGGCCGAGGAACTGGCGGCGGAGATGTCACGCTTTACCACCGACCAGGGCCAGGAAGCCCAGGCCGCTTCGGCGGCCCGCCATCCCCAGCCCCGGCGCAGCCTGCCCGCCCCGGAGGGGCGCGAGGACTTCTAGCCCCGACGCGCGCCCAGGCTGTGTAGTATTTTTGCTACAGATCGGTGGGCACGGCCCCGGATTGCTTTCCCAGGCCGTGGTGCTTGAGCTTCTTGTAAAGCAGCGTGCGGTGAATGCCCAGCAAGCGCGCCGCCTGGGCCTTGTTGCCCCCGCTCAGCTCCAGGGCCTGGGTCAGGGCCTGGGCCTCGGCCTGCTGGAGCGCCTGGCGCAGGTCGCGGGCCGGTGGCGCGGCCGGGCCTCGGGGGGCGCGCCGCAGATAATAGGGCAGGTCCTCCAGCGCGATGGTCGTGCCGTTCAGGCCCGAGAGAACTCTTTCGAGCACATTGTTTAACTCGCGCACATTGCCGGGCCAGGCGTGCCCCGCCATGACCGCCTCGGCCCGGGGAGCGATGTCATGGCCGCCCGGGGTGGCCCCCTGGTCCATCTGCGCCAAAAGGTGCAGGGCCAGCGGTATGATATCCTCCGGACGCCGGCGCAGGGGGGGGATGGCCAAGGGTATGACGTTGAGGCGGTAGAACAGGTCCTTGCGGAAGGCGCCAGCTTCAACCATTTGATCCAGGTTTTGATTGCTGGCGGCGATGAGCCGGAAGTCGCTGCGCACCGGAGCGGTGCCCCCCACGCGCTCCACCTCCTTTTCCTCCAACACCCGCAGGAGCTTGGGCTGCAAGACCAGGGGCAATTCACCCACCTCGTCCAGGAACAGGGTGCCGCCGTCGGCCAACTCGAACTTGCCCGGCTTGCCCTCGTGGCGGGCGCCAGTGAAGGCCCCGCGCTCATAGCCGAAGAGTTCGGCCTCGAAGAGTTCGGCCGGGATGGCCGCGCAGTTGATGCGGATGAAGGGGTGCAGCCGTCGTGGGGAGGCGTCGTGGATGGCCTGGGCGAACAGCTCCTTGCCGGTGCCGGACTCGCCGGTGATCAGCACGGGCAGCAGATTGGCCGCGGCCATCAGGGCCTCGTGCTTCAGGTCGCGTATGGCGGCGCTCTGGCCCTGGATGCTCTCCATGGTGTAGCGGGTGGAGCGCAGGGAGATCAGCTCGTTCTCGTAGAAGCGCACCTTGGACTCCAGCAGCGAAAGCTGACGGGCCAGGCGACCCAAGTCGCGCACATCCTTGAACATAACCTGGCCGAACACCGCGATGACCTTGCCGTCCCGCTTGATGGGTATGCGCTGGACCACCATGTCCTGGCCCTTGATGCGCTGGGGCTGGTTGATCTCGGCCCGCCCGGTCTGGGCCACGATGTGCATGCGGGTGTTCTCCACCACCTCGCTGACGTGGCGGCCGATCTGGGCCGTGGGCTCCACGCCCAAAAAGCGCCCGTAGGGTTCATTAAAGTGTGTGATATAACCATCCGTGTCGGTGACCATCACCCCGTTGTGGATGTTCTCCAGGATCAGATGGTACATCTCCAGTTGCCTAGCCGCCCAGGCGGGCAGGCTGGCGGGGTCCACGGGGGGCTGGGGGCGCCGAGGGCGCTGGGGGCGGGGCATGGCGGCTCCTTTGTAGTCATGGTGCTACATGTGGCACGCATGCTACATATTCTGCCCGCCGTCCGCCGGCCTGGCAAGCCCTAACTGGTCGTCCTGGCAGGATTTAGGCTAACGGGACGCCTTGGCGCGCCTATTGCTTGACCTGAGGGTTGGCGCGGGCCCAACCGCGCCGCCCCACAATCAGCCCGGGAGGGAAGCATGGATATCAACGAACCGGCCATCACCCGCCAGGAGGTCCTGATCCTGGAGGACCCCAACTTCACGGCCCAAAACGTGTGCCTGGTCAGCGGCGCGGCCACCGGCATCGGCCGGGCCACCGCCCTGGCCGCGGCGGTCAACGGCCTGATGACCGTGGGCCTGGACATCAACGAAACCGAGGGCCGCCGCACCCAGCAGATGGCCCGCGACCTGGGCGGCCAGATGGTCTTCCTCAAGTGCGACCTGACCAGCGACCAGGACATCGAGGCCGCCGTGGCCGAGGCCGCCAAGCTGGGCACCGTGAAATACCTGGCTAATATCGCTGGCTTGCAGCATATCGACTCCGTTGAGAACTTCCCCATGGAAAAATACGACCTCATGCAGCGCATCATGCTGCGCGCCCCCTTCTACCTGGCCAAGCTGTGCATCCCCCACATGAAAAACAGCCCCGACGGCACCGGCGCCATCGGCAACATGTCCAGCGTGCACGGCCACATCTGCACCATGAACAAGCCCGTGTACAACATCACCAAGTTCGGCCTGCGCGCCTTGAGCCAGTCCATCAGCGCCGAGGGCGGCGGCCTGGTGCGCTCCTTCAGCGTCAGCTCCGGCTTCGTCAAGACGCCCCTGGCCCTGGGCCAGATACCGGCCCAGGCCGCCCAGCGGGGCATCAGCCAGGAGGAGGTGGTCACCGACGTGATGCTGGGGCACTCGCGGGTCAAGACCATGATGCACCCCGTGGAGGTGGGCAACCTCTTCCTCTTCGGCTTCTCCCGCCACGCCCGCTATCTGGTGGGCGGCGATCTGCTCTTCGACGGCGGCATGGTCTTGACCTATTAGCCGCGCCCCGGGACAGCCCCTCTCACCCCGGCCCTCTCCCCCCTCTTGGGGCGAGGGAGGGACCAAGGAGTAGCAAATGAGCGAAATGTTGTGGAAACCCTCGGCGGAGCGTATCGCCCAGGCCAACCTGACCCGCTTCATGGCCTTTGTGAACGACAAGCATGGCCAATCATTCACCGACTACCCCGCCCTGCACCAGTGGTCGGTGGATAGCGCCCCGGACTTCTGGGCGGCCATGTGGCAGTTCGGCGGCGTGGTGGCCAGCCAGCCCTATGGCCAGGTGGTGCGCGACTTCGACAAGATGCCCGGCGCCAAGTGGTTCCCGGGCGCCCGGCTCAACTTCGCCCAGAACCTCCTGCGCCGCCGCGATGACCAGGTGGCCATGGTCTTTCGCGGCGAGGACAAGGTGCGCCGCCAGCTGACCTATGCCCAGCTTTACGACCAGGTGGCCCGCCTGGCCCAGGCGCTCAAACAGCAGGGCCTGACCCAGGGTGATCGCGTGGCCGGCTTCATGCCCAACATGATCGAGACCGTGGTGGCCATGCTGGCCACGGCCAGCCTGGGGGCCATCTGGTCCTCCTGCTCGCCGGACTTCGGGTTCCAGGGGGTGATGGACCGCTTCGGCCAGATCCAGCCCAAGGTGCTGTTCTGCGCCGACGGCTACCACTACAACGGCAAGACCCACGACTGCCTGGCCAAGGCCGCCCAGGTCAAGCAGGAGATCAAGAGCATCGAGCGGGTGGTGGTGGTGCCCTACGTCAGCCAGAGCCCGGACATCTCCGGCGTGGCGGGCGCGGCCGTCTTCGGCGACTACCTGGCCCCCCAGGAGGGCCTGGCCATCGACTTCGCGCAGCTACCCTTTGACCACCCCCTGTACATCATGTACTCCTCGGGCACCACCGGGGTGCCCAAGTGCATCGTGCACGGGGCCGGCGGCACCCTGCTCCAGCACCTCAAGGAGCACCTGCTGCACGCCGACGTCAAGCCCGATGACAAGCTCTTCTACTTCACCACCTGCGGCTGGATGATGTGGAACTGGCTGGTCAGCGGCCTGGCCTCGGGCTGCACGCTGTTGCTCTACGACGGCTCGCCCTTCTACCCCGGCCCGGAAGCCATGTTCCAGATGGCCCAGGATGAGGGCATGACCATCTTCGGCACATCCGCCCGCTACCTGGCCGCCGTGGAGAACAGCGGGCTCAAGCCCCGCGAGATGTTCGATCTAAAGCCGCTAAAGGCCATGCTCAGCACCGGCAGCCCGCTTTCCATCGAGAGCTTCAAATACGTCTACCGCGATATCAAGGAGGACATCTGCCTGTCCTCCATCAGCGGCGGCACCGACATCGTGAGCTGCTTCGCCGGCGGCAACCCCATCGGGCCGGTCTACGCCGGCCAGCTCCAGGCCCCGGGGCTGGGCATGGCCGTGGAGGCCTGGGACGAGAGCGGCCAGCCGGTCATCGGCCACAAGGGCGAGCTGGTCTGCGTAAAGGCCTTCCCCTGCATGCCCATCTATTTCTGGAACGACCCCGGCGACAAAAAGTACCTGGGCGCCTACTTCGGCGTCTACCCCGGCGTGTGGCACCACGGCGACTTCTGCGAGATCACCCCCGAGGGCGGGGTGATCATGTATGGCCGCTCCGACGCCACCCTGAACCCCGGCGGGGTGCGCATCGGCACCGCCGAGATCTACCGCCAGGTGGAAAACCTGCCGGAGATCGCCGACAGCCTGGTGGTGGGCCAGGACTGGGACAACGACGTGCGCGTGGTGCTCTTCGTCAGGCTCAACCAGGGCGTGGTGTTTGACGAGGCCCTGGTCAAGAAGATCAAGACCGCCATCCGCCAAAACACCACCCCCCGCCACGTGCCGGCCAAGATCATCCCCGTGGCCGACATCCCCTACACCATCAGCGGCAAGAAGGTGGAGTTGGCGGTGCGCAACGTGGTGCACGGCAAGCCGGTCCTCAACAAGGACGCCCTGGCCAACCCGGCCAGCCTGGACCTGTTCGCCAACCTGCCGGACCTGCAAAGCTAACAAGTCGTATTTACACGTCTAAGCCGGCCAGGCGCCCCCCTCGGCGGGGGCGCCTGGCTGTTTGGGGGCCGGGCGGGCGGAGGGCTTGACCAGGGACTGGTACGGGGGTATCAGAGTGATCCATAGCGGCGCGCGGGCCTGGCCGGGCCAGGGCGCGACCTAGATTTTGGAGGGGATCATGTTCATGCGCGGATTGCTCAGGACCTGCCTGGCCCTGGCCCTGTTGACCGCCAGCCTCTTGTGGCTGTCCCAAGTGGAGGGCCGGCCGGTCCATCTCCGGTGGCATGTGAAACAAGCCCACGCGCCCATAACCAAGATGCTCAAGCGCGAGGCCCGAAACTTCCCCGAGGAACCCCGCCAACCGGAGAACAACCGCCGCGGCCTGAGCGACGTGGACCTGGCCGGAGGGCGGGACAACCCCCTGGAGGCCGCCCTGGTGGAGGATGAGACGCTGGGCCGGCGCGGGCCCCGTGCTTCCAGGAGGGTGGCGGGCTGAGGCCCCCGGCCCCCTCGCGGGAGGCGGCCGGTCTCTCTGGCGGCCCCTACCCAGCCCGCCGGGCGCGGCCCAGGGCCAACTCCACCAGCCCGCGGATAAACAGGACCGCCGCCCGCCTCAGGGCTGGCTGGCCGGCTGGGCAAAGGGGTTCAGCTCCAGGCGGCAGCCCGGGCAAAGCTCCACGGTCTGCTGCCGGCGCCAGGTCAAAATGTAGATATATTCCACCACCGGCACCGGACCCGAAAGGTCCACGTGCCGCACCGAGCACTCCAGCAGCAAAAAGACCGGGTAAGTGCCCGCCGGGGCCAGGAACTCGGCCCTGGCCGCGAAATCATGCCCCTCAAAATTCTCCACCGGCTGGAGGGGCTTTAAGGGCGTCAGGCCGCCGTCAGGGCGGGGCACGAAGGCCCGCAGGTCCCACAAGGGCTCCGAAACCTCCTCCACCCCGCCCAGGGCCGCGTATTTCAGGTGGGCCTGGCGCTCCAGGGCGTCGGCCACCTGGGCCGGCGTGACCGAGGCTCGGGCGCTGACCCCCAGGCGCGCCGGGTTGGCGCCGGGCTCCTGGTACACGGCGCAGCCGCCGGCCAGGGCCAGCAAGACCGCCAATAGCGCCGCCGCCAGACGGCGGCCCGGCCGGCCGGGTAGCCCCCGCCGTCTCACGAGCGCTCCTCGCCGGGCAGCAGGTGGGGATTGACCGTGAGCACCGGCGTCGGGGAGTTCTTCACCACGCGCTCGGCCACGCTGCCGAAGATGACGTGCTCCAGGCCCCGGCGTCCGTGGGTGCCCATGACGATCAGGTCCACTGCCTGGCGGTGGGCCTGCTCCACGATGACCTGGGCGGGATCGCCCACCAGCACCAGGAGCTGGGCCTGGGGCCAGGCAGCGAACTGCTCCCGCTTGAGGCCCTCCAGTTGCCGCCGAGACTGCCCCAGGGTTTGGTCCTGCCAGCGCCCCAGGTCGGGGTGGGGGTCATCCAGGCCCAGGTGTTGGCCCAGATCAGCCACAACGTGCAGCAGGATCAAGTCGGCGTCATGCGCCTGGAGCATCTGGCGCACGTAGGGGGCTATCTTGAGGTTGTTCGCCGAAAAATCCACGGGGAAAAGTATCTTGGCGATCTTGACCACGGCCGGTCATCCTCCCGTTCTTGGGGGTCTTGCGCAGGGCTGCTGCTTAAATACTATCAGATTTAGGACGCGGGCGGCTAATCCCCGCGGGCTCGGGGTTTTGGCCATCTTGGTGTATATTATTACATTGACAGGCTGTTGAAAAACAGCCTGTTGGCGGGCCAGGGACGGCCCGCTAAAAAGCGCAGGCTCGAAGAGCCAAGCTTTTAGGGAGAGTTAGCCGAATTAATTTCGGCTAACTCGAGTTGAATAAAGTCCAAGGACGGACTTTTTCAACATCATGTTAAGGTTGAACGCCTTGGGGGGGCGCCCAAAAGGGCTGGCCGGGACGCGGCCAATGCCGCCCGCGCCCGCGAAGCCCCCTGACATTGCTTATTTTACCAGGCTGTGGCCGGGAGTTGGCATGAGCGCACGCATGTCCTGGGGGCTGTTGGTGCTGGGGCTGGCCCTTCTGCTGCCGGCGGCCTGGTCCTGGGCCGCCGACGCCTGGCCAGCCGCCAACAGCCGGCGCCTGGGCCAGGTGCAGGTGCCGGTGCCCAAGGTGCTGGGCCTGCCCGAGGCCACGGCCCGGGCCGAACTTAGCCGAGCCGGCCTGCGGGGCCGTGTGCACCAGGAGGCCGGGGCCTGCCAGGACCCGGGCTCCGTCGGCTTGGTCATGCGCCAGCGCCCCGAGCCGGGCCTGGGGCTGCCCCCCAATTCCTGGGTGGACATCACCATTTGCCCCGAACTGGCCCCGGGGCGCCGGGTGGAAGTGCCCCACCTGATCGGCCTGGAGGAGGCCCAGGCCAAGGCGACGCTCAAGGCCGCGGGGCTGGGCATGCGCGTCACCCGGCGGGCCAAATGCCAGCGTCAGGACCTCATGGGCCGGGTGGTTCAGCAGTCCCCCGCCGCTGGCCAGCAGGCCCGGCGGGGCCAGGGCGTGGCGGTTAAAATCTGCCGGGGACACTAGGCCCGCCCCGGCCCCTAAAAAAATTATTTTTAACTCCAGCCTTTTCCTGCAAAATAGTACAAGTATGGTTCGCATATCATCTCCGGGGCGCCAGGCGGCGCCCCCTGTCCCGCACCCCAAGCACAGGCCGAAGAGATTTCTGGCCACGAGGATGTACTAATGATTAAAAATCTCAAACTGGGCAGCAAAATCGGCGCCGCCTTCGGCCTGTTGATACTCATCGCCTTGCTCCTGGGCGGACTGGCTCTGTGGAACATGTCCCGGGCCAGCAGTGCCTCCTCCGAATTGGCCGATATGTACATGCCCGAGGTTGACGTTGTGGTCAACCTGGAGCGCGCCACCCGCGAGGCCATGTACCACATCCGCGGCTACAACTGGACCGAGGAGAGGCGCTACGCCGACCAAACCCTGGCCGCCTTCAAGGATATGGCCAAATACCTCCAGCTAGCCAAGGAGTTGGCCGCCAAGCACCCCGAGTTGGTCAAACTCAAGGAGGCGCTGGCCCAGATGGAGGGCAAGGTCAAGGAATGGGAGGGCATGGTCAAGGAGACCGTGGTGCGCGTGGAGGCCATCGTAGAGATGCGCCACCGCATGGACGCGGCCGCGGCCGAGTTCATGAAGAACGCTTCTGACTGCCTGGACAGCCAGGAGAAAAAGTTCGTCGAGGAGATACGCGCGGGAGCCGGGGCGGAAAGGCTCCTGGAACGCGACATGAAGACCAATTTCTTGAATGAGATCATCAACGCCGGCAACGCCGTGCGCGTGGCCAACTTCAAGGGCCAGACCCTGCGGGATCCCAAGATCATTCAGGCCTCCTTCAAGAACTTCGACGACATGGAAAAGAAGCTGGCCACCCTGGCCCCCATGATTGTCATACCGGCCAACCAGGAGCAGCTCAAGAAGGTCGGTGAGTCTGCCCGGGCCTACAAGAAGCTGATGGAAGAATTCCTGGCCGCCATGGCCACCAGCCAGGAGAGCGACAAGAAGCGCCTGGAGTTGGCCAACGCCGTGCTGTCCGAATGCAACACGGTGGCCAAGGCCGGCCTGGGGCATGCCCTGAGTCTGTCCGCCTCCAACGTCACCTCGCTCAACTTCTCGGTGTGGGTGATGATGGTGGGTCTGTTGGTGGCCCTGGTCCTGGGCGTGATCGTCGCCTACCTGGTGACCAGGAGCGTAATGAAGCCGGTGCTGGCCACCGTGGGCGCCGTGGGCCTGGCCGCCCAGGGCGATTTCACCTTCGCCATCGACAGGGTCATGCTGGAGCGTGGCGACGAGTTGGGCGAGATGCTTAGGGACGTGGACAAGATGGCCGAGACGCTCTCCATCACGGTGTCAGAGTCCGCGGTGGCGGCCTTGACCGTGGCCTCTTCGTCCTCGGAGATCAGCCAGGGCAACCAGGACCTCTCCGAGCGCACCCAGCAGCAGGCATCGGCCATCGAGGAGACGGCCAGCGCCCTGGAGCAGATGACCAGCTCGGTCAAGCAGAACGCCCACAACGCCCAACAGGCCAACGACCTGGCCCGGCGCACCGCCACCATGGCCCAGCAGGGCGGACAATCGGTGGACCGCACCATCCAGGCCATGCAGGCCGTCACGGAATCCAGCAAGAAAATCAACGAGATCATCAACGTGGTCAACGAGATCGCCTTCCAGACCAACCTGTGGGCCCTGAACGCCGCTGTGGAGGCCGCCCGCGCCGGCGAGGCCGGACGGGGGTTCGCCGTGGTGGCCGGCGAGGTGCGCAACCTGGCCGGACGCTCCTCCCAGGCCGCCAAGGAGATTCAGGTGCTCATCACCGACAGCGTCTCCAAGGTGGACCAGGGCAACGAGCTGGTGGCCGAGAGCGGGCGCATTCTCAACGAGATCATCAGCAATGTCCAGAACGTGGCCGACACCATCGGTGAGATCACCGCCGCCAGCCAGGAGCAGGCCTCGGGCATCGAGGAGGTGAACAAAGCCGTCAGCCAGATGGACGAGGCGGTGCAGCAGAACGCCGCCCTGGTGGAGGAGGCGGCCAGCGCCAGCGAGAACATGGCCGCCGCCGCCGAGGAACTCAGCGCCCAGATGCGCCAGTTCAAGCCCCGGGGCGGTGGCAAGCAGGCCATGCGCTCCCTGCCCTCCCCGACCCCGTCCCGCCCGGCGGCCCCCGCCCGCCCGGCGGCCAAGCCGGCCTCCAAACTCGCTCCGGCCAAGCCGGCGGCCAAGCCGGCGGCCAAGCCCGCCGCTCAAGGCGCGGGCAAGGACGACTTCTTCGGGGCTGGCGACCTGGAGGGCTTCGAGGAATTCTAGGATCTGGCCGGCCCGGGGCTGACCGCCCGGCACGAGAACGTAACGCCTGACTAAAATTAGATTACGATTTGGTAATCAGCCAACCCCCGGCCACCTGGTCCGGGGGTTGGCTATTCCAGGCCGCCCAGGTGCCGGGTCCGCCGCTCGATCTGGAAGCGCTGGCGGCAGGTTTCCAATCCCGCCCGGTCCAGGCCCACGGCCGCCAGACAGGCCTGCCAGGTTTCCTCCGCCCCGGCCCAGGCCGCCCTTTCCCCCGCGAGGGCCTGTTCCTGGCGCGCCAGGCCGTCGGCCAGGTGCACCAGGGCCACCAGGGGCCAATGGGACAGGCCGGCCTGGGGGTGATGATGGCGCCCGATAACCTCGGTCAACAAGGGCGGCAGGTTCCAGTGCTCGGCCAGGTACAGGCCCAACTCCTGGTGGTCCAGGTCCAGCATCTCCTCGGCCTCCAGCCAAGTGAGCCCCTCCCGGGCCTGTAGATGGCGCACCACCCGATAGGCCCGGGGAAAGCGCGCCACCAAAAGAACCTTGCCCAGATCGTGCAACAGCCCGGCGGTAAAGGCGGTTTCCACGTCCAGGCCCCGGCGGCCCCGGGCCAGGAGCGCGGCGGCGGCGGCCACATCCAGGCAGTGCCGCCAAAGCTCCTGGCTGTCGGCCAACTGCTGGCCATCGCCGGAATCCATAAGCTGGCACAGCCCGGTGGCCAGGCACAAGCGCCGCACCTCCTCCAGACCCAACACCGCCGAGGCCCGCGACACCGTGGTGATGCGCCGGGCGGCCCCGTAGTAGGAGCTGTTGGCGGCGCTGATGACGGCCGAACTCAGGGAATGGTCCAGGCGGATCACGCCCTCCAAGTCGCCCAGGGAACTCCAGCGATTGTCGAGATGCCCCATGACCTGCCGCCATAACCAGGGCAACACTGGCAGGCTCTGCACGTCCCGCAGCAGCCCCTGGTCGATCAAGGGTCGCTCATCGGGCTTGGCCCGGTAGGCATTTGCTAACATTCCCCCCCCTAAACAACTAGGTTATCCACCACTCCCCAAGGCCGGGGCAGGACTCCACCCTTATCCCCAAGCAAACCGAGTGCCAACCCTCGGCCAGGCGGCGCGCCCCGGCCGGGTGCCCCCGGCTGGGCGTATACGGGTCGGTAAGGGGTGTGGAGCTAGCCGGCGCCGGCGACTACCGTGGAGGGGTTGCGGCAGGAAAGAAACACTTACGCCCTCCCCTCCCTCGCCCTCCGCTGGGGGGAGAGGGCCGGGGTGAGGGGGCCGGGCGCCCCCGGTTGGGCGTATACGGGTCGGTAAGGGGTGTGGAGCTAGCCAGCGTCGGCTACTACCGTGGAGGGGTTGCGGCAGGGAAGAAACACCCACGCCCTCCCCTCCCTCGCCCCCCGCTGGGGGGAGAGGGCCGGGGTGAGGGGGCCGGGCACCCCCGGTTGGGCGTATACGGGTCGGTAAGGGGTGTGGAGCTAGCCGGCGCCGGCGGCCCCCGTGGGGGCTGGTTGGATCATGCAAGCGGCTAAAGCCAGCGCGGGGCCAGGGGGCGGCGGCCGGCCTGGCGGGCGTAGCGCTCGGCGGGGTAGCCCAGGGCGATGGCCGCGTGCACGGTTTCCTGGGGGCCCAGCCCCAGGCGGGCCTTGATGGCCGGGCGGCGCCGCAGGGCCTCCACCACGAAGCCCACCAGGCAGGAGCCCAGGCCCAGGACGTGGGCGGCCAAGAGGATGTTCTGGCTGGCCAAGAGGGCGTCCTCGGCCGGGCAGGAGCCGCCGGGCAGGGAGCCCACCAGGATGGCCGCCGGCGCCCCGTGGAACAGGCGCTCGCGCCCGCTGGCCTTGAATTCCTCCAAAGCCTTGGCCACGGAGTCGTGGTGGTCGCGGTGGTAGTCGGCCAGCTGTGGCCGGCCCAGGAGCTTGAGCCCTTGGGCCAGCCAGGCCCTGGCCGCCAGGCGGTTGAGATCGGCGAAGAAGGCCCCCACCTCCTGACCCAACTCCAGCACGGCGGACCGCTGGGCGAGGATGGTGAAGGTCCAGAGCTGGCTGTTGGTGCCGCTGGGCGCGGCCTGGCCAAAGGACACCAGGTCGGCCAGCACTTGGCGGGACAGGGGGCGCTCCTGGAAGTTGCGGCAGGAGCGGCGGCTGAGCATCAGGCGGGCCAACTGGGCCGGGTCGCCCTGGCCGGGGGGCAGCCAGGAACGGTCGGGGCTGAAGCTGGCGAAGGCCGGCTCCTCCAGGCCCTCCACCCGCGCCGCCCCGGTGGGGCAGACCGCCTGGCAGTGACCGCAGCCCAGGGAGCGGTCGCCGGTGACGCGGGCCTTGCCGTCCACCAGGCTCAGGGTGCCCGAGGGGCAGACGGCGATGCACAGGCCGCAGCCGGTGCACAGCTCCCGGTCTATGACCGTGGTTACGGGCTGTTTCATTGCAGGATGCGATCAAAACCGTCCATGGCTTTGATCGCGTATCGGCCGGGCAAAAGAGTGTTTTTACCCGGCCTGCCGGGCGCGTGCGCGCCCGGCAGGCCATCCATGGCCCGCATGTCTAGTCGCCGGGGGCATTGGCTGAGGCGCAACTGGGGCCTCACGCTTGCAAGGTCAGCTTCTGGGGGCGCTTGACCACGAACAGGAGCATCTTGAAGCGCTCCCGGGCCTCCAGGGCGTGGGGCACGCCCTCGGGCATGGCCACGGCCTGGCCAGTGCTGGCCAAGACCTCCTGGCCGCCGATGGTGATGGCCGCGTTACCGTCCAGGATCAGCACCAGGGCGTCGGCCAGCACCGAGTGGGCGCTGATGCCCTCACCCTGGTCAAAGGCGAACAGGGTCAGGCTCAGGAAGGCGTTCTGGGCCAGGGTGCGGCTGACCACCTGGCCTGGCTGGTATTCCACCATCTCGCAAAGCACCTGGGGCTGGGCAAAGGGAATGTTCTTAAGCAGGGCTTCCTGGTCCATGGGGGCCTCCTTTTCGCGGCGTTGGGGACGGCGGGGCTGGCGCCGGGCCGCCGCCATGCCTATGATACAATACAAATTCCCTGGGCGCGCCCCGAGCCGTGCACCGGTGCCCGCCGCCGCCGACCTCCTCAACCCGGATAAGCCATGCTTGATTACCCCATGCCCCTGGAGCGGCTCAAGTATTTTCAGGAAAAGGTGGGGCTCTCCCCAGAGGAACTGGCCCTGGTGGCCAGCCACCGCCACATCTTCGTGGAGCGGCACCAGGAATTCGGGGCCTTTTTCTACGAATATTTTTCGCGCATACCGCGCACCCGCCTGATCCTGGAGCACGACAACCCCCCGCGCAACCTGGAGCGGGTGCTGGGCTGGTGGTTCGCCCGCATGTTCAGCGAGGATTTCAGCCCCGGCTTCATCCAGCATCTGTGGGACAGCGGTCTCAGGCACGTGGAAGTGAACCTGGACCAGCGCTATGTCAACCTGGGCTACACCATCGCCCGCCAGTTCTGCCACCAGGTGACGGTCAGCCAAGTGGATCCGGCCCAGGCCCCGGCCCTGTTGGCGGCCATCGACAAGATGCTGGACTTTTGCGTGCTGGTGGCCACCGACTCGCTCATCTCGGTCACCGAGCGCTGCGACCGCCAGGTCATCGAGGGCATCGCCCACCAGGTGCGCAACCCGGTCATGGTCATCGGCGGCAACATCAAGCGCCTGCAAAACCAGGTGCCCGAGGACAGCCCCGCCTTTCGGGCCTACCAGACGGTCTTGCAGGAAAACATGCGCCTGGAGCGCATGGTGCGCGACATCGTAGTCTACAACGAGCTTTTTCGCGGCGAGCCCCAGCCCCGGGCCGTGGACCTGGCGGCCATCTTGGCGACGGTGCTGGAGCGCCTGGCGAAGACCTGGCCCCTGGAGCGCTACCAGGTGCGCCGCGCCCTGGACCCCCGGCTGGGCCTGGCGCAGTGCGACGCCCGGGACCTGGAGACCATGCTCTGGTACCTGCTGGAGAACTGCCTGGAGGCCGTCGATCCCGCCGACCCCCGGCTGGAGATCACCTCGCGGCCCAGCCGCCTGGAGGGTTTCTTGGAGGTGGAACTTTTCAACACCGGCAAACCGCCCTCGGAAGAGGAACTGGCCGGGCTTTTCACGCCCTTCAACTCCAGCAAGCCCCAGGGCACCGGCTTCGGACTGCCCATCGCCAGCCTGGCCGCGCGGCGCAACCAGGGCTTCCTCAGTCTGGCCGGCGGGCTCAACGGCGGCACCCTGAGCCTGATCCGCCTGCCTCTGGCCCCGGCGGGGCCCGGGAACTGAGCCCGGTCGCTGGCCAGGGTTTCTTTCTCCCGGCATCCGAGGTAGTATAAATGAGCGGGAGCAGGAGCCTGGCCGGCCCCCCCGCGCAAATCAGGACCCTAGCGGGAGACGGCTTCAGGCCGGTTTATGTCAGACAATAGACCCATGCGTAGCGGATTCGTGGCCATCGTGGGCGCGCCCAACGCGGGCAAGTCCACCTTCCTCAACAAAGTGCTGGGTTTCAAGCTGGCCATCACCAGCGACAAACCCCAAACCACCCGCCACCGCATCCTGGGGTTGCACAACCAGGAGGACCTGCAGGTGGTCTTTTTGGACACCCCCGGGCTGCACCAGCCCCGCCGGGCCTTGAACAAGCTCATGGTGGAGACGGCCCTGGCCACCTTGCAAGAGGTGGACGCGGTGCTGTTCGTGGTGGAGGCGGGGGCCAAGGGCCTGGAGGCCGGGTCCAAGGCCGCCGGGGTGCTCACCGCCTGCGGCAAGCCGGTGGTGGTGGCCCTGAACAAGATCGATCTGCTGCCCGACAAGTCCACCCTGCTGCCCATGCTGGAGGAGGTCTCCTCCTGGGGCGGCTGGCAGGCCCTGGTGCCCATCAGCGCCTTGCAGGGCGACGGCACCCGTCAGGTGGTGACCGAGCTGGCCAGGTGCCTGCCCGAGGGCGGGCCGCTTTTCCCCGTGGACATGGTCACCGACCTGTCGGAGCGCTTTTTGGTCGGCGAGTTGATCCGCGAGAAGGTCTTCCGGCTGACCGAGCGCGAGGTGCCCTACTCGGTGGCCGTGACCGTGGACGAGTTCCTGGAGCCGGGCGAGGAGGGCCGCCCCACGGCCGTCACCGCCACCATCCACGTGGAGCGCGGGGGGCAGAAGGCCATCGTCATCGGCAAGGGCGGGGCCATGCTCAAAAAGATCGGCACGGCGGCCCGCCTGGACATGGAACGCCTGCTGGGCGGCCCGGTCTTCCTGGACCTCTTCGTGCGCGTGGAGCCCAAGTGGTCCCATCAGGACCGCGGCCTGCGCAAGCTGGGGTACTGATTTAGCCCAATATCCATCCCAGCCAGGCAGCGCCCTGGCTGGGATGCATGCCTGAGCACCCCTCAACTGCCATATTTTAGCGGGGAATCATCATCAAGCCCCCCGGCGGGCCAGGTTTGCGCAACGGCTCCGCGCCGGGCGGGGCGGCCCCGCCAAACCGGGGATGGCCTTGATCGTTCGATGGTGGGCCGGGGTGGCGGCGTGGCGCCTGGCGGACAAAAGGAAAACGCCGAGTTGGGGGCTCGGCGCGTTCCAAAAAGGAGCAAGGGTTTTCGAGAAGCTGGTGCCCGTAGACAATGCAATGCGGGTGCCAACTATCGGGTCAGGTCCGTCCGCTTTGCCCCCCGCTTTGCCCCCCGCCCGCCAAACCATCAGGGCTTTTCAACATATTATCTAGCCAAACCAGATAGATATCTCCAGAGGTCCGCGCGGACAAAAGGAAAACGCCGAGTTGGGGGCTCGGCGCGTTCCAAAAAGGAGCAAGGGTTTTTGAGAAGCTGGTGCCCGTAGACAATGCAATGCGGGTGCCAACTATCGGGTCAGACCCTCTCGCCCTGGCCCCCGCCCGCTGGGCCATCGGGGCCTTACCATAAATTATCAAGTATAACCAAACAGATATCGCCACGGATTCGACGGGGGCCGCCAGGCCAAACAGAGCGCGCCGAGTCTGGGGGACCCGGCGCGCTCCGAAAAGAAGAAAAGGGTTTTTGAGAAGCTGGTGCCCTCCAGATAAGCAACTTCGGTGCCACCAGCGGCCCCTTCGGGGCTTTTTAGATATTACCCTTTACAATCAGTGCGTTGCCTGCGTAGCCCTCGACAGGTCCTGCCGTAGGGGTCTGGCCACCCTCTCAGGCCTGGTACAAAAATTTGTACCGCCTTCCCAGGGGCTCGCGGGGGGCCGAGGGGATAAGTCCGCGATGTGCTTCGCTATTGAGCGGTTCAAAAAACTGAACCGCCGCCGGCCCAGGGACAGAAAATTTACACCGCCCAGGCAAGGGCTTGATATTCAAGAACATGCTAGACCGTCAACCCGGGGGCCGGGAAGGCCGCGCACATCTCGGCCACCGCCGCCCGCACCCGCTCCAGGCTGGCGGGGTTGTCCAGCTCCCGGGCCACCTGCCCGATGAACTCCGCCACCTGGGCCATCTGGGCCTCGCCCATGCCCCGCGTGGTGAGCGCCGGGGTGCCCAGGCGCACGCCGCTGGGGTCCTCGGCCGGCCGGGGGTCAAAAGGCACCTTGTTGGCGTTGGCCACGATGCCCGCCCGCTCCAGGCCCCCGGCCAGGGACTTGCCCGTGTGCCCCAGGGCCGTGGCGTCGATCAGCACCAGGTGGTTGTCCGTGCCGCCGGTGACCAGGCTGAAGCCCTGCTCCAAAAGCCCTTGGGCCAGGGCCTGGGCATTCCTCACCACCTGGTGGCAATACTCCTTGAATTCCGGCCGCGCCGCCTCGCCCAGGGCCACGGCGATGGCCGCCGTCACGTGGTTGTGCGGCCCGCCCTGGATGCCCGGGAAAACGGCCTTGTCGATCTTGCCCGCCAACTCGCCCCGACACAGGATCATGCCCCCCCGGGGGCCGCGCAAGAGCTTGTGGGTGGTCGTGGTCACCACGTCGGCGTGGGGCAGGGGATGGGGATGGTCGCCGGAGAGGCACAGCCCCGAGATATGGCTGATGTCCGCCACCAGAAAGGCCCCCACCTCGTCGGCGATCTGGCGGAAGATGCTGAAATCCAGCCTGCGCGGGTAGGACGAGGCCCCGGTGAAGATCAGCTTGGGCTGGAACTCCCGGGCCATGGCCCGGGCCGCCTCGTAGTCCACCAGGCCGGTCTGGCGGCTCAGGCCATACTGGCGCACCTGGTAGAACTTGCCCGAGAAGCTCACCTTGGCCCCGTGGGTCAGGTGCCCGCCCGCCGCCAGGTCCATGCCCAGCACCCGGTCGCCGGGCTTCAACAGGCCCAGGTAAACCGCCATGTTGGCCGGCGAGCCCGAATAGGGCTGCACATTGGCGTGCTCGGCCCCGAACAGGGCCTTGGCCCGGGCCAGGGCGAGGTCCTCGATCTGGTCGATGAACTCCTGACCCTGGTAGTAACGCCGAAAGGGATAGCCCTCCGAGTACTTGTTGGTCAATACACTGCCCGTGGCCTCCATCACCGCCGGCGAGGCGTAGTTCTCGCTGGGGATCAGGCGCAAAACCGAGGCCTGACGGCTGGCTTCCTGGGCGATCAGAGCGGCCACGGCGGGGTCTGAATGGCGTAGATAACTCATTATTCTATCCTTTTAGGCAATACCAGACGGATAATATTACACGGGGCACCGGCGATGTCAATGTTGCGGGAAGGAGTCGGGGAGGGTCTTACTAGGTGGTTACCTGGCGGCGGGGCCGGGTTGGCGAGCCATGAGTTGCTTGACTTTGGTCTCTTCGGCCCGCTTCCGGCTGGCGTCCGGAAAAACTAGCGGCCACGCTGCTCCAAAAGCACCGAGGACACCGACCACCACCGCCAAGATGGCTGGTGACTTCACCCCCCAGATAACCATGCCCACGACACCGAGAGTGGCAAGAGCAAGCCCGGCCAGGGTGCCGGCTATGTTCTTGTTGTTCTCCATGACCCCCATGGACCCAGGCAGATGTCAGGCCCCTTACCCCTTGCGCGCCAGCACGCACACCGTGCTGCCCAACGCCAGGTCATGCTTTTTCAGCCAGCGGGCCTCCAGGCGCATCACCCCCAGGAGCAGGCGGTTGAGCCAGGCCGGGGGCTGATCCACGTCCGAGGCCGGGGCGCTGGCGCCGGGTGGGCGCAGGCGCTCCAGCCAGCGGGCGGCCAGGCGGGCGGCGATGAGCGGCGGGGCCAGGAGGCTGTTGCGGTAGGTGGCGCGCAGCACCGTGAAGCCGGCGTTCTCCAGGCGCAGCTTGAGGCCCTGGCGGGCGAAGCGCCTGGCCCCGTGCATGGCCCGGTCGTGGGGACCCATCAGCCCCTCATAGGCCGAGTCGAAGACCAGCAGGTAGCCGCCGGGCGCGAGCACCCGGTGGCACTCGGCCAGGGTGCCGGCCACCTCCACGCCCTGGTGGTAGAGCAGGTCCATCACCGTGACCAGGGCCGCGCAGCCGTCCTGGAGGGGCAGGGCGTGGCTGAGCCCGCGCAACAGGCGCGGCCCCACCCGCCGGCGGGCCAGGGCCAGCGCCTGGGGGTCCAGCTCCACCCCCAAGGCCGGGCCGTGGCTCAGATGCTCCTGCAACAGCGCCCCGGTGCCGGCGCCCAGGTCCAGGCGCAGGCCGTGGATGGGCTCCACGCCCTCCAGCAGGGCGCTGGCCGCCCAGCGCTTGCCCACGAACCACCAGTGCTGTTTTTCCAGGGCGTACATGAGCTGGTATTCGCGGGCTTCCATGAGGCGCATCCAAATGTGGGAAACTCATGGTGTACCAGCCCGTGCCTGCCCGTCAAGGTGGCGTGCCCGCCACGGGGCTTATACGGGTCGGTTGGCGTTGTGGTGCAACTGGGCCTTATGGGCTCCCGTTGGAGCTAGCCGGCAAGGGCTGGGCTGTCGTTTGGCGGGGGGCGGCGGCGTTAGGTCAGCGGGTGCGCGAGGGACCCAGGTCGCCCAAGAGATCACGCAGGGACTCGGGGCTGGGCAGGAACTCCGACTCGGCCAGATAGCGTTCCTGGTCGGCGCGGGCGTCCTGGTCCTGCTTCTTGCCCACGCGGTACAGGCCCACGATGCCCTCGGATTCCAGGCCTTCCATGGTCTGCAACTGGTTGGGCCGTGGCGGACCCACCCGCAAATTAAATATGCTGGCCGAGGAGATGCGTTGCACCCGGTCGGGCCGGCAATTGGCTATCCATTCACCCCGTTGGCTCAACGGTGGCCCCTTCCTTGGGCGTTGATCTGACGCGCGGCGCGGGCCTGGGCCCTTTGCCGAGGCCGGCGCGGCTTCCCTGCCCGCCGACTCAAATAATGAATCGGCAGGGGGCGCTGGTTTCTTGAAGGCTTTTTGGGGCGGGGATTGGGATGGCGATCGCTTGGGCCTTGACGGGCGGCAGCCCCCCCAGGGGGGCGGTGTCGGCTAAACGAAGACCGGCGTGGAAAGCTCCGGATTTCCCAGGATGTCGCGGCGCAGAAGCTCCAAGAGTTCCCTGGCCACGGGTCCGGGCCGGCCGTCGGCCACGGGGCGTCCCTCCAGGCGGGTGACCGGCAGCACGTCCAGGGTGGTGCCGAAGAGCATGATCTCGCGGGCCTGCTCCAGGTCCTCCAGGGAGAGCTGGCGGTGTTCCACGCCGGCCAGGCGGCCGGATTGCATCAGGCCGGCGGCCAACTCGGTGGCCCGGCGCACGGTGGTGCCCTCCAGGATGTGGTGAGGCAGGGGCAGGAGCAGGCGGTTCTCGGCGTCCACCAGGCCCACGTTCTCCGTGGAGCCCTCGGCCAGGGCGCCCTGCTCGTCCAGTCCCAGGCCATAGTCCCAGCCCCGGGCCACGGCCTCGCGTTTCAGGAGCACGTTGGGCAGGTAGTTGCAACTCTTGACCGAGGCGTAGAAGCCGCTCTTGGTGGGCACCCGGCTCACGCCCAGGCGCACGCCGTTGTCAAAAGCCGCCTCGGGGGGGTTGTGCAGATGGCTGACCATCACGTATACCCCGGGGGCCGGACACTCGAAGGGGTTGGTGGTGAAACCGCCGGGGCCGCGACTAAGATAGATGCGCACGGCGCAGTCCAGATGACCGCCGGCCTTGGTCACCGCCAGTATCAGGCGTTTGAGGGCGCCCAAGTCGGCGGGCAGGCCCAGTTGGATGGCCTGGGCCGAGCCGGCCAGGCGCACCAGGTGGCGGTCCAACTGATAGAGGCGTCCAGCCACGCACTTGGCCATCTCGAAGACGCCGTCGCCCCGGTGCACCATGTGGTCGTCGATGGGCACCTGCATCAGCCAGGGTTCCTTGACGATGCCCCCAGCCAGGAGGAATACATGACCAGATAGTCCGCGGCCCAGGGGCGTTCCAGCGCCTGGAGGTTGGCCACGGCCTGTTCCGCGCTCAATATGACGGGGGAGTGCTCTTGCATGGCCAGGAATCTACACCCCAACCCGAAACCCGGCAATATTTTTTGCGGGCCACCCCGGGGCTGGCGGCATGGCGGGATGATATGGCTTGTGAGAGGTCCCGCCATGGTAATATGACCACCAAGGCCTACCCCTGAGCGAGAGAGAGAAGATGACCGGAGGCAGACGTCTTTCCATACTTGTCAAGCTGGTGCTGGCCATGGGCGTGTTGCTCATGTGCCTGGTGTCGTTGGTGATATCGGCCTGGTGGCTCTTGAGCCAGCAGGAAACCGACGGCGAGGTGGTCAACATCGCCGGACGCCAGCGCATGCTTTCCCAGAAAATGGCCAAGGAGGCCCTGCTCCTGAGCCTGGGCCAGGACCAGGCCGGCGCGCTGCGCCGCGACCTGGAGGCCACCGGCCGGCTGTTCGGCCAGTCCCTGAAGGACCTCAAGGAGGGCAACCCTCAGAGGGGTCTGCCCGCCACCGGCGACACGGCCATCCTGGCCCAACTGGAGCAGGTGCAAGGCCAGTGGGCCCCGGTGCAGGCGGCCCTGGCCACCCTGACCGTTGGCCAGCCCGGATCGCGGGAATTCGAGCAGGCCCTGGCCGAGGTTATCAAGGGCAACCTGGGCCTGATGAAGGGCATGAACCAGGCCACCGAGATGTATGCCGCCGGGGCGGGGGCCAAGGTGCGCACCCTGCAGGCGGTCATGCTGGCCGGCCTGCTGGTCGGCCTGACCGTCTTCGCCTTTACCTGGTGGCTGGTGCGCGCGCGCATGGTGCGGCCCTTGGATGAGGTGGTGGAGGACGTGGGGCTCTTGAGCCAGGGCGACCTGCGCCCCTTTGCCCACCGTGGCCAGGCCAACGACGAGATCGGCGACGTGGCCCACTCCTTGGGCCAGCTGCGCGCCTCCTTCAACGCCAGCGTGGGGCTGATCCGCGATGACGCCACGGCGGTCTCCGGGGGGGCCAGCCAGATAGCCTCCGGCAACCAGGACCTCAGCGACCGCACCCAGCAGCAGGCCGCGGCCATCGAGCAGACCGCCTCGGCCATGGAGCAGCTCACCTCATCGGTGCGCAACAACGCCCAGGGCGTGCGCCAGGCCGACGAGTTGGCCCGCTCGGCGGCGGCCCAGGCCCACCAGGGCGGCGAGGTGGTGGCCCGCACCACCGAGGCCATGCGCCGCGTCCAGGATTCCAGCCGCAAGATCGGCGAAATCATCAACGTGGTCAACGAGATCGCCTTCCAGACCAACCTGTTGGCCTTGAACGCCGCCGTGGAGGCCGCCCGGGCCGGTGAGGCGGGGCGCGGGTTTGCCGTGGTGGCCTCCGAGGTGCGCAGCCTGGCCGGCCGGGCCTCGGCGGCGGCCAAGCAGATAAAGACCCTCATCGCCGAGAGCGCGGCCCAGGTGGCCCAGGGTGGGGACCTCATGGACGAGAGCGGCCGCCTCTTACAGGAGATCATCGCCAACGTGCAGGAACTGGCCACCACCGTGGGCGGCATCGCCTCCGCCACCCAGGAGCAGGCCCAGGGCATCGAAGAGGTCAACAAGGCCGTCAATCAGATGGATCAGGCCGTGCAGCAAAACGCCGCCCTGGTGGAGGAGACCGCCGCCGCCGCCCAGGGCCTCATGGAGCTGGCCGGTCACCTGCAAGCCCGCGTGGAGGGCTTCAAACTGTAGGCCCCGCCAAGCCCCGGAGCCAGCTCCGCCGCCGCTGGCCGAAGGCCGCGCAGGCCCTTGCGGGGGTTGCGCCGGGCGCGTACCATAAGCGCTACGCCGAGGCTCGCACCGCCCTGGCGGTCAGGGAGGCCGAGGGCTTTCCGGCCAGCCGGCGCACCCTACCATCCCAAGGGAAGATCAGCATGGCCGCCCAGGACAACGCCCGCAACCAGGCCCGACGCCGCAAGAAATCCTTTAGCCCCGGCCGTCTGCTGCAAAAGGGGCTCATGGGCCTGGCCGAGCGCGTGGATTTCGTGGCGCTGCTAAAGCGCATCAACCGCACGGTCCCCGGCCGGCCCTGGCTGGAGTACTTCCAGGCCCACGCCCCCCTGGACGGTCCCCGCCAGCAGGAGGCCCTGGAGCGGGCCGTGGAGCTGGCCCTGGCCCAACTGGCCGCCCAGGGCGAGCCGGCCGACCCCCGGGAGGTGCGCGCCCACGCCGAGGCCGTCTCCTGCCAATACGACCCTGACCGGCACCTGGAGGCCGCCGCGGCCATCTGCGTGCTGATGTCCCATCTCTTCGAGCACGCCGACCCCCGCCAGCCCTTTGTCTCCGCCGACCAGCGGGAGCTGGCCCACCTGGAGCTGCTCAAGCAATACACCGGCCAGGGCCTGGGCGTGGTCTACCTGTGCAACCACTCCTCCCACGTGGACGAGTTCATCGCCGACGTGGTCTTCCAGTCGCGCCTGCTGGGCCTGCCCCTGTTCGCCGCCGGCACCAACATGATGGCCATCAAGAGCCTGGCCAAGCTGTTGATGACCGGGGCCTACACCGTGCAGCGCCGGGGGGCGGGCAAGGCCTACCTGGCCACCCTGTTCAACTACTGCCGCGCCCTGAGCGACACCGGCCAGCAGCAGGGCATATTCCTGGAGGCCTGGCACGGCGGGGCCCGCAGCCGCGACGGCAGCCTGCGCTACCCCCGCCGCCTGGTCACCCTCAAGGGCGCCCTGGCCGTGGAAGGCGACGTGGTGGTGCAGCCGGTGGCCATCTCCTACGCCGCCGTGCCCGAGGACCTTTCCCTGGCCGCCCGCCAGGGGGGCATGGGCTGGCTCAGGGGCCTGGGCCTGCTGCGCACCCTGGGCCTGTCCGTCCTGCACCCCAAGAGCGGCCTGTGGCGGTCCGCCAAGGGTCTCTACGGCCGGGCCTACTGCACCCTGACCCGCCCCCGGCTCCTGAGCGAGCTGAAACAGATGCACGCCCAGGATGACGCGGGGGGCCTGAGCCTGGACGAGTTCGTGGCGCTCACGGCCATCAAGGACATCGCCCGGGCCAAGAAGGTGATGGCCAGCCAGTTGGTGGCCCGGGGGCTGACCCGGGCGCGGCGCCAGGTCCGCCCGGCGGCCAAGGGCCAGGGCGCCCAGCCGGCGCCGGCCCCGCGGCCGGACCTCTTGGAGGCGGTGCGCCAGGAGCTGGAGGGACTCAAGGAATATCACCAGGCCACCTTCGGCGAGCCCCCGGACCTGGAAGACCTGATCGTGCAGCGCCCGCTCAAGGACGTGGTGGCCGACGGCCTGGCCACCTTGAAGCGCAGGGCGGTGCTGCACTGCCTGCGCAAGGACGAGCTGGGCCTGCCCCGGGTGAGGAGCGAGGCCGGCCTGGCCTACTACGCCACCCACGGCGACCGCCGCCTTTACTCGCCCCAGGCCAAGGAAAACCTGGTGGTGGTGGGGGCGGGCGACTGGGGCTTCGCCCTGGCCCACCTGGTGGGCAGCCGCATCCTGGAGGAGAAGCGCTATCTCAACGCCAGTCTGACCCTGCACGACTCCCGCGTGGAAGTGGCCGCCGACATGGGCGTCAACCGCAACCCCCCGGGACGCTTCGAGGACCACCGCCTGCCCAAGAACGTCTTCGTCACCAGCGACCCCCCCAGCGCCTTCAAGAAGGCCAGCGAGGTGATCCTGGCCGCCCCCTCCGCCGAGTTCGCCCGCCAGGTGCGCACCCTTTTGGAGGAGTCGCAACAGGCCTTGAGGATCATCGTGGCCACCAACGCCTTCGAGCCCCTGAGCCACAAGCTCTGCTATCAGGTGGTGCGCGATCTGGCCCAGGAACTGGGGCGCGGCGACGTGGCGGTCTACGTGCTGGGCGGGCCGCTGTTGGCCCAGGACCTGGTGCACCCGCGCCTGGCCGGCGGGGTGCTGGCCGGTCCGGCCGAGGGGCTGGGCGAGCTGGCCGACCTGTTCGCCTGGCCGCCGGTGGGCGTCACCACCAGCACCGACCCCGTGGGCGTGCAGGTGGCCTGGATCATGGCCCAGGTCTACAGTCTGTGGGGCGGCTTTCTCATGCGCCTGGGGCGCATCCTGGGCGCCGCCCAGGTGGGGCACTACATGGCCAAGGCCTCGGCCGAGGCCATCGCCCTGGCCATGGCCCTGGGCGGCCGGGCCGAGACCTTCAGCGCCGCCAGCCCGGCCTGGACCGCCAGCTTCGCCGCCACCGGCCTGTCGGGGCCGGTGCAGGAACTGGGCCGGCTCATCGGCAAGGAATCCCGCAAATCCAAGGACCTGCCGGCCCTGGCCCGCAAGCTGTGCCAGCAGGAGCTGGAGGCCGGCCGCAAGGTGCGGGCCTATGACGAGCTGCATCTGGCCCACCTGGTGGCCCGCGAAAAAGGCCTGGACCTGCCCATTCTCCAGGAGGCCCACGACACCCTTTGGGGCGACTAGGACCCTAGCCCTTGGGCGGCACCCACCAGTCGTCGCGTTTCTCGAACCACCACTCGGTCCAGTCGGTGGACAGGATGGCCTGGGCCAGCTCCTGGCCGGCCGGCGTGGCCAGACGCTTTAGGGCGTAGTGTATCCAGTGGGCGGCGTAGGGGTTGCCCAGGTCTTTCTGCTCCTTTAACTCCACCAGCAAATCCAGTTGATCGGCGTCGTGGGCCAGGCGGGCCTCGGGGCTGGCGCCCTCCTCGAACTCGGCCGAGAGTTCCCGCGCCTTGTCGGCCACCGCCGGCGGCAGGCCCTCCAGTTGGTCGCGGCGGGCCTTGTCCTCGTCGGCCTTGGCGTAGCGCTTGTGCACGTAGTTCAGGTCGTTGGTGCGCGACTCGGCCAGGTCGTGGTGCAGGAGCATCAGGGCCACCCGGGGGGCGTCCAGGGACGGGTCCATCAGCGCCAGATGATAACCCAGGAGCGAGGCCCGGAAGCAGTGGTCAGCCACCGACTCGCCGCCGCTGCCCAAAAAAGGATAGCCGGTGCGGCGCATCTTCTTGAGCATGCCGGCCTCGAACATAAAACGGGCCAGACCCTTCACGACTGGACCTCGCTGGCGCAGGGCCGGCACAGCTTACTCCCCGCCACCAGCACGGCCTTGCTCTCCTGCACCGCCTCGCCGCAGCGGGCGCAGGTCAGCGAGGGCTCGATGCGCGCCAGGTCCGGCGGGGCCGGGTCCACCAAGTGCACCTTCAGGATGTCGGCCTCCGGCGACTCCAGCAACAGGCGGATGAAGGCCTGGCGGTCCACGGAGCCGTCGGGCAGGCGGGTTTTGAGCGCGTCGCCGCTGAAGGCCACGCGCACGGCCCGGTTTTGGCGCCGGTCGGTCAGGGTGAAGACCTGCTTGCCGTGGTCCAGCCACTTGAGGTTGCCCTTGCCGAAGGTGGTGCCCAAGAGGGCCTGGAAGGCGTCCACGCTGCAAGAGTCGTTCTCCACCACCGCCACCAGCTCCTCGTCCTGGCTGCGGGTCAGGCCCAAGGCCTGGGCCGCGGCCCGGGCCGCGCGATAGCCGATCAAGAGCCCCGGGCACAGGTGGCCGTGAAAGCGCACCGCTTCCTGCAGGTCCGGGGGCAGGTTGGCCAGTTCCATGGTTTTCTCCTGGGAGGGTGAACGTTTGCCAGCTACAAGCATAGCCAGGCCGCCCCCGGCTGGCAAGGGCCGGCCCGGGGCCGTGGAGTTACAAAATTGTACTGCCGGACTAGACAAAGTACTGCCCGGCGAGACACCGCCAAGGGCATTTACAGACCCCGGCCATGGAACCACCCGCCGTATATCCATGAATACCGCCAGTTATGCCGCAGGATTAAAGCATATTAATATTATATGATTAATTGGCACTGGGCTTGCTCTATTGCCTAGCGGAGTCTGGCCACGGTAAAGTGGCGGTGAGCACCCAGCCCGACGCCGTCTCGTGGGGATGAGCGGCGCCGGGGAGCGGCCCAAAGCGTGCCCGCGTCCCGTGCCTCCGCCCGTGGACGTCAAAGCAAATTTAGTGATTACGGTCGGTGTGCTCTGGGGGGGAGCCCCGTTAGGATTTCTGGCGTTGCCCGCTGGTCGGGCAAAGCCAGAGAGTTGGTGGTTTAACGGATATGGGTTTGCCTGCCCCCAAAGGACAAGACCTATGAAATTAAGCAAGTTGACCATTGGCCAACGCATCCTGGCCGGCTTCGGGGCGGTGTTGGTCCTGATGGCGGTGTCGGTGCTGCTCACCCTGTTTGGCGTCAACAGCGTGGTCGACAACGCCAAGGAGGTGATCTCGGGCAACCGCCTGGACGGCCTTCTGGCCCAACGCGAGGTGGACCACCTGACCTGGGCCAACAAGCTGAGCGCCACCCTGAGCGATCCCAAGGCCGACCAGATCACCGTGGAGACCGACCACAGCAAATGCGCCCTGGGGCATTGGCTCTACGGCCAGGGTCGCCAGGAGGCCGAGGCCCAGGTGCCGGCCCTCACGCCCCTGCTCAAGCAGACCGAGGAGGCGCACAAGCGCCTGCACCAGTCGGCCATCGCCATCGCCAAGGTTTTCCGCCCCGGCGACGCGGAGCTGCCCGGCTTTCTGGCCGCCCGCGAGGCCGACCATCTGCGCTGGTCCAACACCGTGGCCAAGGCCCTGTTGAACCATGAACCCCATCTGGGCGTGGAGACCGACCCCACCAAGTGCGCCCTGGGCAAATGGCTGGCCAGCCCCGAGGCCGCCGCGCTCGCCAGCAATCCCCGGCTCAAGGCCCTCTTGGAGCAGATCGTCGAGCCCCACCAACGCCTGCACGCCACGGCCATAGCCATCCAGGGCGCCCTGGACGCCGGGCAGATGGCCAAGGCGCAGGATATCTACCAGCAGCAGACCGAGGCCGCCCTGACCGACACCGGTGGTGTGCTCAAGAAGATGATTGAGGAGGCCAAGGCCTCCGTGCAGGGCAAGCAGCAGGCCGAGGCCATCTACAATGGCCAGACCCTGCCCGCCCTGGGAGCCACCCAGGGGCTGCTGCACCAGTTGCGCGCCACCGCCCGCAAGGCCATCCTCACTGACGAGGCTATGCTGGCCCAGGCCCAGGACTGCAAGATCAAGGTAAGCGCCGTGGGCGCCCTGACGGTGCTCGGCGGGTTGTTGCTGGCCTTTTTCATCGCCCGGAGCATCAGCGGGGTGCTCCGGCGAATTTCTGGCCACATGGGGGAGGGGGCCTCCCTGGTCTCCGCCGCCTCCAGCCAGGTGGCCTCCACCAGCCAGAGCCTGGCCCAGGGCTCCTCGGAGCAGGCCGCCTCGCTGGAAAACACCAGCGCCGCCCTGGAAGAGGTGGCCGCCATGATCCGCCAGAACGCCGACAACGCCCAGCAGGCCAACAGCCTGATGGACCAGTCCGGCCAGGTGGTGAGCCAGGCCTTGGAGTCCATGGATACCCTGCGCCAGGCCATGGCGCGCATCAGCGAGGCCAGCGAGCAGACCGGCAAGATCATCAAAACCATCGACGAGATAGCCTTCCAGACCAACCTCTTGGCCCTAAACGCCGCCGTGGAGGCCGCCCGGGCGGGCGAGGCCGGGGCGGGGTTCGCCGTGGTGGCCGAGGAGGTGCGCAATCTGGCCATGCGCGCCGCCGAGGCGGCCAAGAACACCCAGGCCATCATCGAGCAGAATCTACGCAATATCGCCGAGGGCTCGGAGTTGGTGCGGGGCACCGACGAGGCCTTTGGCCAGGTGGCCCACAGCGCCCAGCAGGTGGGGGCCCTGGTGGCCGAGATCGCCGCCGCCAGCTCCGAGCAGGCTCAGGGCATAGAGGCGGTCAACCACGCCACCCGCGACATGGACCAGGTGACTCAGCAGACCGCCTCCGGGGCCGAGGAATCGGCCTCGGCCGCCGAGGAGCTGGACAGCCAGGCCCACCACCTGCAAGACATGGTGGGCGACCTGCTGGCCCTGGTGGGCAGGCAGCAGGTTCCCAGGCCCAGCCGCCGGGCCGGGGCGGGCTCACGCCCTCTCTTGCCCCAGCCCATGGAACACGCCGCCTGGGAGTGAGCCGCGCTCCCGCCTGGGCAGACACCCAGGGGTTTTTGCCAGCCATGCCCGTCCGGGCCGGGGCATTCCCGGCCCGGGCGCCGGCCCCTTTCATGGCACTTGCCCGCCAACGCGACATGATCTAAGCTGTTCCACAGGCGCCGGCCCGGCCGGCGGCGCCCGTCGATTGCCCGCTTCCCTTTGTGAATGAGGTAACACCTTGCACCTGACCAGGCCCGCCTGGCGCCGGCGGCTCTCCGGCCTGCACAAGAAGACCCCCGGCAAGGCCGGCTTCAGCCTGGCCCTGGCCTGCGAGCCCCCGGGCGAGGTCCGCCTGACCCTGGCCGGACGCCTGGACCTGGCCGGGCTGGAGGAGCTGAAGCACGACCTGGAGGGGGTGTGGGAGCAGCACGCGCCCCGGCGCCTGGTGGTGGACATGGGCGGCGTGGTCTATCTGGACAGCGCCGGGGCCCTGGCCCTGGCCGGCCTGGAGAGCCAGGCCCAGGCCCGGGGGGCGGAACTCAGCTATCAGGGCCTGGGGACGGCGGCCCAGGGCATCAAGGGGCTCTTGGATGTGGAGGGGCTCAAAAAGCAGCCCCTGATCCCGGCCCAACGCAGCGGGGGTTTCCTGGACCAGGTGGGCGAGTCCTGGCTGGCCACGGTCAGGGACTTCTACCTGGTCACCTCCTTTCTGGGCGAGTTCCTGGCCGCCTGCGGCCGGGTCATGCTGCACCCGCGGCTCTTGCGCCTGGACGAGGTGCTCTTGTACATGGAGCAGGTGGGCGTGCAGGGCCTGGCCATCGTGGGCCTGATCAGCTTCCTCCTGGGCCTGATCATGGCCTTCATGTCCTCCCTGCAATTGCAGCCCTTCGGGGCCAACATCTACGTGGCCAACCTGGTGGCCTTGTCCATGGTCAAGGAGCTGGGTCCCATCATGACCGCCGTCCTGGTGGCCGGGCGCTCGGGCTCGGCGTTTGCCGCCGAGATCGGCACCATGAAGGTCAACGAGGAGGTGGACGCCCTGGTGGTCATGGGCTATGATCCGCTGATCTTTTTGGCCCTGCCCAAGGTGGTGGCGGCGGTGATCACCGTGCCCCTCTTGACGCTGTTCGCCGACCTCTTGGCCATCGCCGGCGGGCTGGTGGTGGGCGTGGCGGGCATGGGGCTCACCGCCGGCTCCTACATCGACCAGACCATCAAGAGCCTCAACTCCCAGGACATCGTCACCAGCATGCTCAAGGCCGCCACCTTCGCGCTTCTCATCGCCGGCATCGGCTGCCAGCGCGGCTTCATGGTGCGCGGCGGAGCCCAGGCCGTGGGCACGGCCACCACCTCGGCGGTGGTCTCGGCCATGTTCCTGATCATCGTGGCCGACTCCATCTTCGCCGTGGTGCTGCACTATGTCGGCTGAGAGCCCAGCGGCCCCGGCGGCGGCCAAGGGCCAGCCGGTCATCGTGGTGGAGGGCCTGAGCGCCGGCTACGGCGGCGAGGTGATACTCAAGGACGTCAGCTTCTCGGTGCCCCGGGGAGAGATACTGGTCATCGTGGGTGGCAGCGGCTGCGGCAAGTCCACCCTGCTCAAACACATGATCGGCCTGCACCCCCTGATGGGCGGACGGGTGCTCATCGACGGGGTGGACATCGGCCAGGCCCGGGAAGCCGACCTGGTGCGCGTGCATCAGAGCATCGGGGTGCTGTTCCAGTCGGGGGCCTTGTTCGGCTCCTTGAGCCTGGTGGAGAACGTGGCCCTGCCGCTGTTGGATTTCACCCACCTGCCCAAGCCCCTGGCCCTGGATCTGGCCCGGGTGAAGCTGGGCATGGTGGGCCTGGCCGGCTACGAGAACCATCTGCCCTCCGAGGTGAGCGGGGGCATGAAGAAGCGGGCCGGGCTGGCCAGGGCCATGGCCCTGGACCCGGCGGTGCTGTTCTTCGACGAGCCCTCGGCCGGTCTGGACCCGGTGACCTCGGCCGAGCTGGACCAGCTCATCCTGCGCATCAACGCCGGCCTGGGCACCAGCATGGTCATCGTCAGCCACGAGTTGGCCTCGATCTTCAGCATCGCCCACCGGGTGGTGATGCTGGACAAGGCCGAGAAGGGCGTCATCGCCGTGGGCGATCCCCGCGATCTGCGCGATAACGGCCAGGACCCCCGGGTGCTGGGCTTTTTTCATCGCCAGCCGCCGGCATGAAAGGCAGGCAGTCTTAACCATGTCCAGACAGGCATCCAAATTCAAGGTGGGTCTCTTCGTGCTGGTGGGGCTGTTCATGGCCGTCTCGGCCCTGGTGTGGCTGGGGGCCAGCCGCTACCTCAAGGGCACCACCACCTATGTCACCTACTTCTCCGAATCGGTGCAGGGGCTGCAAGTGGACTCGGTGGTCAAGTACCGGGGCGTGGAGATCGGCCGGGTCAAGGCCATCCAGGTGGCCCCGGACAACACCCTCATCGAGGTGGTGATGGGCATCCACTACGAAGGCTCCGTGCCCCCGGACATCACCGCCACCCTCAAGATGGTGGGCATCACCGGCATCGCCTACATCGAGCTGGACCGCAAACTCCCGGGCGCCACGGACCAGGCTCCCCAGCTTTCCTTCGCCGCCCGCTACCCGGTGATACCGTCCCATCCCTCCGAAATAAGCCAACTCTTCAGCCTGGTGGAGGAGGTGGTGCGCCAGGTGCGCACCATCGACTTCAAGGCCCTGGCCGACGATCTGCAAGGGGCGCTGGTGGCGGCGCGGGGGGTCTTCAGCGGGGTCAAGATACAGAAGACCGTGGAGTCCCTGGAAAAGACCGCCAGCAACCTGGAGAGCCTCACCGGGCGGGTGGACCGCTACCTGGCCCGAGGCGAGGTGGAGGCCACCGTGGCCCAGGCCAAGACCGCCCTGGCCGAGGCCCAGGGGCTGATGACGGACCTGCGCGCCCAGGCCCAGGCCCTGGACCTGACCAGCAGCAAGCAGCGCGCCGACCAGGTGATGGACCAGGTGCAGGATCGGGTGGCCCAGGTGGGCGGCGAGATGCGCCAGACCGCCGACAGCCTGCGCCGGGCCTCCGAGACCCTGGAACGCCTGCTGAGCCGTCTGGAAAACAACCCCTCGGACGTGCTCTTCAGCCAGCCCCCGCCGGCCCCCGCCGGCCGACCGGTCCCCGCCGGACGAGAAAGGTAGGTAGCGCCATGGCCTCCCCCGCCCAGACCCGCCTCAAGGCCCTGGCCCGCCTGGGGCTGTTGTCGCTGCTTCTGGCCCTGGCCGGCTGCCTGGGGGCTGGTTCCAAACCCTCGGTGACCGTGGAGCAGTACACTCTGGAATACCCCCCGCCGGCCCTGGCGGGACTGAGCCACCTGGAGCAGGGCCTGAGCGTGGAGCGCTTCAGCGTGGCCCAGGATTTCAACGGCCAGGCCATGGTCTACCGGCCCGTGGACTATCAGCGCCAGGTCTACGCCTATCACCGCTGGCGGGTCAACCCGGCGGATTTGTGCACCGACTACCTGCTGCGCGACCTGCGCGCCAGCGGTCTGTTCAAGGCCGTCTTCTCCTACCAGAACCCGGGGCCGGCCCGTTTCCGCCTGGAGGGGGCGGTGCAGGAGTTTCTGGAGAGCGACGAGGCCACGGGGCCGCGGGCCAGGCTGTCCTTGAATCTGACCCTCTTGGACCTGAGCTTCAGCGACCTGCCGCGCCGGCTGGTATTCCAGCGCACCTACGAGCAAGGCGCGCCCATGCCCCGGCCCGGCGCCGGCGAGTTGGCCCAGGCCATGAGCCAGGCCTTCAGCCAATTGAGCCGCCAGGCCCTGACCGATATCCATCAGGCCGTGCGGGCCCGCCTGAACCCCTAGGGCCGGCCGCCCCCGGGAGCAAAACCTCGCCCCACCGTAATGAAAGCCAGGGCGCCCCGCCCTCTCCCCCCATTGGGGGGCGCAAAAGGGGAAGGCCCTGGCATGCCTTTTCGCTTGGCCCGCGAGCCCGTCACGGGAGCCGCCAGCCTGCGCGCCTGTCTCAACGCCAACCGACCCGTTTACGCCAGCCGCGGCTCGCGGCTAGACCCGTTAATGCCCCGCGGCGGGCACGCCGCTAGAAGCCCATGCTCTGAAGCATGGAATTGACGGCGTCCTGATCCAGCTTGGCGCCGTCCTGGCCGGCGGTTTCGGCCTCGCTGACCCCCAGGGAGCCCAGAACCTTGTCGACCTCTTCCTGGGCCATGCGTTCGCTCTCGTCGTTGGTGACGGCGGTCTGGGTCTCCTTGACCTTGAGCTTGGAGCCGAAGCTGACCACCATGGCCAGGAGCTGGACCTGGAAATCGGTCAACAGGCGCACGATGCGGTAGATGGCCTGGCCCTGGAGGTCCTGGAAGCTCAAGGCCTCGATGATGTTGCTGGCCGAGCCGAAGATCACCCCCATGGTCTCTTCCAAAGTCTTGAACATGTCCGGCTCGATGACGCTGCCGGCGGCCTCTTCGCGCTGGGCCGCCTCGACCTTTTGCCACAGATCCTCCAGTTGGGCGGCGATGGGCGGCGGGACCAGGCGCGCGCTCTGATCCCGCAGATCGTCGGCCAACCGCCGCAACATCTCCAGCAGTGGGGGGCTGGGTCCGGCGGCGGCGGGGGCGGGCGGCGCCGCCCCCCCGGGCGGGGGCCGG